>JBMNUV010000012.1:0-101785 GCA_050946455.1 Prevotella sp. | reverse complement strand
GTCGCTCCGCGCGGGACGAGAAACGTAATCAGCACATGGAGTTATCCACTAATCCACATGAAACTATCATTATAATGTGAGAATTCGCCGCGAAGCATGGAGGTCCCGTCGCTCCGCGCGGGACGAGAAACGTAATCAGCACATGGAGTTATCCACTAATCCACATGAAACTATCATTATAATGTGAGAATTCGCCGCGAAGCATGGAGGTCCCGTCGCTCCGCGCGGGACGAGGGTCGAATCGAACCAATGTTCTGCCAACGAATTAAACTGATTACTCTAATCTATTCCACGCAAATCAAAGGCTCAATAGAAAGGTCTCGCAGATTTAGCTGATTCGCTGGATGCAAGAAGAAGACTCACAGTTACGCAATAAAATCTGCTCGTTCTGCTTAATCTGCGAGACAATAACAAGGAAACGCAATTAAAGGTTCAATAGAAAGGTCAAGCAGATTTAGCAGATTCTTTGGATGTATGTCGGGCGAGATACGTTGCTCGTCCCGCGCAGAGCGACGGGACCTCCATGCTACGCGACGGGACCTCCATGAGTTGCGGATACGATGCGAGGTGCGATTGGCGTATTTGAGCTACGGGACCTTCATACAACGCGAGAACTACGGTTGCGCGATAGATGATGGTTCAACGAAAAAGTGATGAATATTATTGAGATATGCAATGTTTTAGTCATAAATTTTAAAATAATCCCATATTTTGCGAAAAATATGACTAGAAATTTGGAAATCAATTAATTAGTTATTAAATTTGCAACAAATAAGAAAAGAAAACCAAAACCTGTAATTATGGACATGACAAATAATCTTGCTGCAAACTTGCGCTATCTTCGCAATAAGTTCGGATACACACAAGAGCAAGTAAGCGCTTATTTGGGTATAACGCAATCAGCCTATAACAAATACGAAACTGGCGTAAATGATGTACCTATGGATAAGCTTGAAAAACTTGCAAACACTTACGGTGTAGAAGAATATGACCTCCTAACGGCACAGGAGGACGAGTTGCAAGTGCATATGGCTTTCGCCTTTAGGAACAATTCGACTCTTGTTGATTTGAAAAAAATCGCTCCTTTTCAGAAAATAGTTAGGAATTATTTAGAAATGTCTCATGAGCTTGGCAAATAATATTTATTTAGAGAATTGGGCCAATAAGTTACGTGACGAGATGGGGTTTCGTATAATAGAGCCTGTGAGTATTCACCAAATACTAAAAGACAAGCATATAATAGCTTATTTTTATCCTATGGGAGAAGGCTTGTCTGGTATGGCTATAAAAGTTCATGATGCTAAGAATGAGAAATTATTTATGTTGGTCAATACAAGTGATCCTTATTGCAAACAGCGTTTCACAGCAGCTCATGAGTTATATCATCTACTCATACAAGAAAAATTCTCCTATTCCTACGATGAAGATGTTTGGAGAGACAAGGACAAAGAAGAAGTAAATGCAAATTATTTTGCTACTTATTTTTTGTTGCCAGAGGCAGGTATCAGACAATTAATACCTATCAAAGAACAAAAAAAAGATAAAATTTCAATAGCGACTCTGCTAAAACTGGAGCATAATTTTAGGTGTTCGAGACAAACTTTATTATACAGGTTAAGACATTTAGGACTTGTTTCAGAAGACTATATTTCTAAGCACTCAGGAGGAGTTATTAAACAAGCTATCGAGTATGGCTACGATATCAGTCTATATATAAAGACAGAAAGAACCGAACTTATTGGAGATTACAATATTCTTGCACGTGAACTATATGACAAGGGGATGATTTCGCAAGCCAAATATTATTCTTATCTTCGTGATATGAATCTGAATTTAAAGGAGGCAAAGAATGCAGAAAAGAGTAATCTTGGTTGACTCTGATGTTATTTCGCATTTTATCGCTGCCGGAAAGATAGATGACTTAGATAAAATACTCGCCCCACATTCATTGCAAATTGTAAAGCAAGTATATGAAGAGTCAATACACCATCCGTTTTTTGAAGATAGAGAAAAGGAGGTTAATGATTGGCTGAAAAGATGCCGCATACGGGTAGTAGATTTCCCTTATTCCAATTGGGATATCAGAACAGAATATTACCGTATGAAAAAGGAAAATCCACGATTTGGAGATGGAGAACGTGCATGTATGGCTATGGCTAAATTCTGGAAGCAAACCATTGCCAGTAGTAATTTTAGGGACGTTGCTGAATACTGCGATATAAATGGCATTGATTACATTGGTTTTATGGATATACTTACCATTGCGGTCAACAAAAACTATTATACAGTTGAAGAATGCAACAAAATCATTCACGATGTCATTATAATTGATGACGGACATCTTCCTGTTCAAGACATCACACAATACGTTCCTAAACGTGATTTGACCGGATATTCTAAATAAGATATGTATAATATTCTGCTTCCAACGACCCCAAGAATCATTTTGACTTATCGTTGTCAATGAGTAATATTTGGAAAAAACTACATTTGTTTAATAGTTGACAGAATAGAAAGGCCAACGAATTACACTCAAATGACAAATTAGCCGTTGAGCATGGAGGTCCCGCGCAGAGCGCGGGACGGGAGGCGTAATCAGCACATGGAATTATCCACGGATTTCCACAAATCCACACGAATATATTTCACGCAAATTTAAGGCTCTATAAAGGTCACGCAGATTTAGCAGATTCTTTGGATGCAGGTCGGGTGGGATACGATGCTCGTCCCGCGCGGAGCGCGGGACCTCCATGAGAAGCAGCTATGAGAATCGAGATGATGGACGTATTTGACCGATGGGTATCGTCCCGCGCGGAGCGCGGGACCTCCATGTGATGCGACTACGATGCGAGGTGCGATTGGTGTATTTGACCGATGGGTATCGTCCCGCGCGGAGCGCGGGACCTCCGTGAGTTGCGTCTAAGATGCGGAATAATTCGTTTAGAGGGAAATTAGTTGGCAAAAAAAAACAATTGGTTGGCAGCTTAGAATACATATAATAAAGCTTTTTACTGTGGAACAAGATTTATTCTTTCGCTTTGTCCGTTTCTGCCTTGGTGACCCTTCGCTGAGAGCGGAGGATTTCAGGGATATGGACTGGGAGGGGCTGTGGAAAATGGCTAACGAACAGTCGCTGGTGGGGTTCTTCTTCGGTGGGATGAAAAGGCTGCCGAGGGAGATGATGCCTGAGAGCGACCTGCTCCTTGAATGGATTGGGCAGAGCGGAAGAATGGAGAATAGAAACCGGGCAGTATGTGAGGCTATCGGGAAGTTGAATAGAAGACTTCATAAAGATGGTATCAAAACGTGTCTGCTTAAGGGAGAGAGCAATGCGCTTCGCTATCCATATCCCCTGCAGCGTAAGCCGGGAGATATCGACTTGTGGGTGTTGCCAGCCGATGGGAAACATCTTTCTTTGCGTCAATGGCGGCAGTATATCATGGACTACGTGAATGGACTTGGGCTAAGCTATGATTTGGCTCCGCATCATGTGGGATTCAAGATGGGAGACATTGAAGTGGAACTCCACGTGACGGCTTCTACCCTTCATTCTTCGTGGCACAACCGCCGTTTGCAGCAATGGTACAGGAAGGTGGCTGATGAGCAGTTTGCGCATCAGGTGACGTTGCCCAACGGGAGTGTGGAGTGCGCTGTGCCGTATGCCAACTTTGACGCGGTGTTCCAACTGTCCCATATCTTCCATCATCTTTTTGAGGGCGGTGTGAGTCTGCGCATCGTCTTGGACTATTATTACGTGGTGATGTCGCCGGAATTCAACGTGAATCCGGAAGAGTTTGCGAAACTCCTTCGTCATTTGGGTCTTTATCGTGTAGCGCAGGGCATGTCATACGTGATGCAGACGGTGCTCCACTTGTCTGCCGACCGCTATCCTGTTCCTGCTGATGAGAAGGCGGGAAGGAAAATTCTCGACTGGATGTTTGAGGGTGGCGAGTTCGGATTCTATGGCAAGAATGCGAAGTTGAACGCCAGCAGGGGAACGATAGGCAAATATATCAATGATACCCGAAGGGCACTGTCGTTACTGCCTGTATTCCCGACAGAGGCTTTCTTCGAGCCGTTCACCCATATCCACCGCTATGTATGGGGAGTGATGCATAAGAGCAAGTGAGCGAGCTTGCATTCAAGAAAAATAAGAGAGGGGGATTTTCTCTGAGGAGTCAGAAGGAATAAGAAAAGTTGAGTTATTTCTTTATTAGGAAAAACTTGCATTGATTATAATTATAGGAAAAACAATTGTATTATGACACAAGAAGAATTATGGCAAAACCAGTGGCAAGAGTACATGGATTTTATTGAAAAGTATCAACGCAGACCGTCAAAGCATCGGCTTGAGGAACATAAGTTGTTGGCTTGGTACAAACACAACAGACAGTTAATCAATAAGGGTAAGCAGCCTGCTGACCGTTTAAAAAAATTCAACGTGTTGATGGAGGCAGCCAATAGGGTACAGCGTATCAACCAGTTCCAGTATGTGAACGGTGAGAAGGCTGGGGGCAACCAACAGGGGAAAAGGTTGTTATAATTGCTCAATTCTGATTGCACCAATCGTCTGACATACATCCACGAATCTAATTGCGAAGTTGCCACGTAGCATGGAGGTCCCGTCGCTCCGCGCGGGACGACTGCCGCATCGTGTCTAGAGTGCTGCCAACGAATTAAGCTAATTACTCTAATTCTTTAACCTCCATGAGATGCGACTATGATGCGTGTATATTGTTGTTAGCCAACGAATTAAACTAATTGCTCTAATTTATCAACCGCCATGAATGGCGGTATAATTCACTTAAATTGGAAATTAGTTGGCAAAAAAATTATTAGTTGGCAGATAGAAAGAGGCCAACGAATTACGTCAATTACCCTAATTATTCTGCGCATATGTGATGGACCAACGAAAAATTCGTTTAATTTGGATAATTGGTTGGCAGAAAAAAGAGGCCAACGAATTAAACTAATTACTCTAATTTATTTACCGCCATGAATGGCGGTATAATTCGCTTAATTGGAGAAATTAGTTGGCAAAAAAACTATTAGTTGGCAGATAGAAAAAACAACGAATTAAGCTAATTTTTTTCGCCATTGGCGAAAGAATTCGTTTAAAGAGTGCAATTCGTTGGCAAAATCAAAACAATTGGTTGGAATAGAAAATATAATTCAGATTCGTAAACAACGGGTTTAATTGAAAAATTGTAATTAGGAAGTTGAATGCTTAAAGAATAGTAAGTATGACAGAGTTGATTTGCAAGGAGGAGGCTTACGCTATTATTGGAGCCGCCATGGAAGTTCATAAACATCTGGGCAGTGGTTTTCTCGAAAAGGCTTATCAAGATGCTATGGAAATAGAATTGGCGGAGCGTGGTATTCCTTTCGAGAGGGAGAAACAATTGCAGATAATGTATAAAGGAAAAATATTGCAACATGATTATTACGCTGACTTTGTCTGCTATGGGAAAATCATTGTAGAGATAAAAGCCGTGTCAAAGCTTATGCCTGAGCATCGGTCGCAAGTTCTTAACTATCTCAATTGTTGTAATTGCAACCTTGGATTACTAATCAATTTTGGACAGAAGTCTCTTGTTTATGAAAGGGTAGTCTGTTTTAATCAGTAGATATATAGAACTATTGGAGGTGCGGTCTTCAAGATTATGTAAGGCCAACGAATTACGCTAATTACATTAATTATGCTGCGCTGTAGATGAGGCTTCAACGAATAATTAGTATCATTCGGGCAATGGTTGGCAGATAGAAAGAGGCCAACGAATTAAACTAATTACACTAATTTTTTTCCGCCATTATGGCGGAATAATTCGTTAAATTCGGGGAATTGGTTGGCAAAAATATTGGTTGGCAGATAGAAAAAGCCAACGAATTAAACTAATTACACTAATTTTTTTTACCGCCATTTATGGCGGTATAATTCGTTTAATTTGAGAAATTCGTTGGCAGAAAAAAATATTTTAGTTGGCGAGATACGTCGCTCGTCCCGCGCGGAGCGCGAGAACTACGGCGGACTACGGATTCGAATAACACTTATTAGATTGATTGAAGCTGGCATCCTTGAATGGGTGCCGGCTTTTTTCTTCTATTATTGTCGGGCGGGATAGTACCTTTGCAGTTTGAAAAACTTTTTTTAAAGCAAGGAAGGTAGCATGTCATATCTGTGAATATTTCTTTTTCGGTGAAAATAATCAGGAAAAAGTTTGGTTTGAATGAAATAAAATAATATATTTGCAATATCAAAATGATATCATAATAAACCAAACAAAGAATAGGAATATGGAAAAGAAAGAGTATGCATTCAATGGTGAGGTTTTCAATGGCTTCCTAATGATTTTTGTGATTTTCGTGTTGATTGTTCTCGCTGTGGGAGCTTTCATTCTCGTGTTAGATGCAAACGTCTCCAATGCAGTGATGATTACCGTCATCACGCTGAGTGTGATTGTGGCAATATGTGCACTCGTGATGCTGAACGGCTTTATGCTCCTGGAGCCTAATACGGCACGTGTGATGATGTTCTTCGGAAAATACCGTGGCACGTTCCAAAAGACCGGTTTCTTCTGGGTGAATCCTTTCTATTCCACGAAGAATCTCTCGTTGCGTGCCCGCAACCTCGACGCTGAACCTATCAAAGTGAATGACAAAACTGGTAACCCCGTGATGATAGGACAGGTTTTGGTATGGAAATTGCGTGATACCTATAGAGCTTGTTTCGAGGTAGATGCCAACGACGGTGCCATGGAAACAAAGGCATCAAGAATGGCATTCTATGAGAATTTCGTAAAGATTCAAGGCGATGCAGCCCTGCGTAAGGTGGCTGGTGAGTATCCCTACGACGATGCCGACGGGAATGCTTCTGAGCTGACCCTTCGCGGAGGCGGTGACGACATCAACAAAGAACTGGAGCAGGAACTGAGCAATCGTCTCGACATGGCGGGTATTGAGGTAATTGAGGCTCGAATCAACTATCTTGCCTATGCTCCCGAGATTGCAGCCGTGATGCTCCGTCGCCAGCAGGCTTCAGCCATCATTACAGCACGTGAGAAGATTGTCGAGGGCGCTGTGAGCATGGTGAAACTGGCTCTTGAAAAACTTTCGAAAGAACAAGTGGTTGACCTAGACGATGACAAGAAGGCTGCGATGGTGAGCAACCTGATGGTGGTGCTCTGTGGAGATGACACTGCACAGCCAGTGGTCAATACAGGAACACTGAATATGTAACTATCTCAAAAAGAATTTGCTTTTCAGCTTATGGCGAAGAAGACGACAAAAAGCTTCATCCTCCGCGTGGATGCCGACACGATGGACGCAATTGAAAAATGGGCTGCCGACGAGTTTCGCAGTACCAATGGACAGCTTCAGTGGATTATCACGGAAGCCTTGAGGCGAAACCGTCGTTTGCCTAAGCACAAGAAAGACATCAAAGAGGAAGAAGGGAAAGAACCAGAAGATGCGACGTAATGCGGTTTGTCTGGATTCTGCAAAGAAGAATGCTCCCGGCGATAAATCCTTAACGGCTGAAGGTCATGTTTGATTCATCAGCTATATGAAAGGGGAAGTCGTCGGGAGCATTTTCGTTTTATGGCGGGGGTACCGCACATCGTAGTTCTGCCAACGAATTACGCTCTACCACGAAATTGCCGCGAAGCATGGAGGTCTCGCGCTCCGCGCGGGACGACTGCCGCATTGAGCCCAAAGTACTGCCAACGAATTAAAGCGAATTCAACGAATTTTTCTGCGTCGCCAGGAGTTCGCGATGCATGGAGGTCCCGTCGCTCCGCGCGGGACGAGAGGCGCATTGAGCCCAAAGTACTGCCAACGAATTAAAGCGAATTCAACGAATTTTTCTGCGTCGCCAGGAGTTCGCGAAGCATGGAGGTCTCGCGCTCCGCGCGGGACGACTGCCGCATTTGCTATAAGAAAATCTGCTCAATCTGCTCAATCTGCGAGAAAAAGAACAAGTTCACGCAAATCTAAGGGTCTATGAAAGGTCACGCAGATTTATCAGATTCTTTGGATGTAGGTCGTGCGAGATGCGTCGCTCGTCCCGCGCGGAGCGCGGGACCTCCGTGAGTGGCGGCTGCGAAGCGCGTACATTGTTGTTTGCCAACGAATTACGCTCTAATTGCCCTAATTTTTTAACCGCCATGAATGGCGGTATAATTCGTTAAATTCGGGGAATTGGTTGGCGGATAAAAACAATTAGATGGCGAGATGCGGCGCTCGTCCCGCGCGGAGCGCGAGACCTCCGTGAGTAGCGACTACGAGGATTGGGATAATTGGGGTATTTGAACGACGGGTATCGTCCCGTGCGGAGCGACGGGACCTCCATGTTCCGCGATGGGACCTCCATGCTCAGTGATGAGACCTCCATGCTCAGTGATGGGACCCCCATGCTCAGTGACGAGACCTCCGTGAGTTGCGGATACGTTGCGCGTACATATTTCTTACCAACGCATTACGCTCTATTTGCTTAATGCTTCTTTCTTGATGGTGGCGCAGAGAGGCAACGTGAGTGCCACACAACCTATGGCTCCAAACAGCATGACCGAAGCTGAACTGACCATGATGTCGCCCATAGAGACGAGAGGACTGGCAAGTGCTCCTGCCACAAATCCTCCGGCACCGAAGATGGCGCTGGCGGCTCCTGCATTTTCGCGCTCACTGTCAAGGGCTATGGAAGTGGAAACTGGCTGCATCAACCCAAAACTCACCATCATGTAAGTGTAGCAGGGCATGAGGACGGCGAGTGGCGCGTGGGCAAGTTGGCAGCCCATGACAAGCATGGCGGAGAGGAGTAGGTCAATGGATGCCCACTTCAGGGCAGTGTTGGTATGGTGAAAACGGGTGGCAAGGGCAGCGCCGATGCCTATCATGAAGGCGTTCATGCCAAAGCAGAGGCTGAACTGAAAGGGGGTGAGACCGTAGATATTCTGAAAGATGAAAGGTGAGGATGCTATGTAGGCGAAGAATGTAAAGAAGCTGAACATCATGCCGAGCGAGCTGAGTGTGAACCGGCGATTGTGGAAAACAGTGAATAGTTTGCCGTAAACGGTGAGCAGACCGCTCTTACTGCGGTTTTCGGGCTTCAGCGTCTCATGGAGTCTGCAACAGCAGACGAGCAAAATTACGCCAATGGCAAGCAACAGACAGAAGATGCCTCTCCAAGTGGTAAAGTTCATCATGGTACCACCGATAATTGGTGCGCAGACGGGGGCAATGCCGTTGATGGCACCTAAGAGCGCCATGAAGTTGGTGAGGTCGCGCCCCGTGAACATATCGGTGGAAATGCTCTTGGATAGTACGATTCCACCAGCACCACCCAATCCCTGACAAACGCGCAGAGCATTGAACACGTGGATGTTGGGCGCAAAGATGCAAAGTACGGTGGAGAGAATGAATAGGAGCATCGACAATACGAGCAGTTTCTTCCGGCCAAACTTATCGCTAAGTGGACCGATGAAAATCTGACCGGCAGCCAGACCTATCATTCCTGCGGTGAGACTCATTGCCACCAGTGAAGGTGATGTTTTAAAATAGGTGGCCATTTCGGGCATGGAGGGTAAATAAAAGTCGGTTACAAACGGACCGAAAGCCGTGAGCATGCCCAACGTAAGGGGAACGAAAAATCCAATTTTCTTTATCATTGTGTTATCCTAATCTGCTGCAAAGTTAATCAATTTTTTGCAAATGGGCAACAGGCAGCGAATCATTAGTAGGATGCGCGAAAGTAAGAAACTGAAAGAGGTTATCACTTCTCGAAATGCTGATAGTCTTTGACTGTGCGCCATGCGCCGCCCCATCTGAATCCGTGGGAAATGAATAACTTGTAGGCAGCATCTTGGCGGGTTATCTTGTGGGCAAAAGACGCTTTGCGGTTGGCATAGCGCGTGGCAGTGGAAGGCTGGATAGTGCGGCGTCCGCGGATGTAGCGAACACAGGGATTATAGAGTGGGTTGATGTCTACAGCGCGTCCTAAAGCATGCTTGGAGAGTTTGCGCTGTCCTTTCACCTTGCGGTAGCAGAAGCAACTCGTGTTGTTGGCGCGCATTGACTTCTCGTCGTTGGCGTCGAAATCGTCAATAAGGCGGATGCTCTCGATAGGATAGCGCTGGTCATAGAGTTGGCGGAATATCTTGACCAAGTCGGATGCGATTGCCTTGTTGCAAACCAATTCGCCCTGACGGATTTTACCGTTGAAGTCGTAATGGAGAACCTTGACGTAGCGCAGATTGGCGCGTGGCACTTCACAACCGGCAGGGTAGGAACGACCTTTCATGCGGGCGAAAACGTTGTCGGGAATTGTTGTGGCGGTGAAGCAACGGTCAACGCCATATTGCTCCACGGCTGTAGCACTCACGACTGTGCCTGCCTTCCAATCGTCAAACTGAGGCGATGGGGATGGGGTTGAGAAAAGGGTTGTGAGGAAAAATAGGAAAGGGAAAAACATTTTGAGTTAGGAGTTAGGAGCTTATTGAGTTAGGAGATAGGAGCTTATTGAGTTAGGAAATAGGAGTTAGGAGATAGGAGTTGCTGCGCCTCCAAATACACCTACAGTCTGTAATACAGCGACATACAGACTCGCGGCAATTATGCATTGTGCATTATGAATTATGCATTAATTAGAGGGGCGCAGCTAATTATGAATTATGCATTAAAATTGTGCATTTGTTTTTGCGACAAAAAATGAGAGCCGTTGACTGGCGGCTCTCACTTGATTTTTTGTTTGTCGTCTATTTCTCTTCTTCGCTTGGCTTCTCGTCGTTACCTTGCTTTTCTTCATCGCTCGGTTTCTCGTCGTCACCTTGCTTCACTTCTTCGCTCGGTTTCTCGTCGTCGACTTGATTCTTGTTTTTGCTTTGCTTCTCTTCACGACTTTGCCTTTCTTCTTCCTCTCTGTTGGCGGTGTCGATGGCTTTAATCTTGTCGTAGAGAAGTTTGGCATCGTCCTTGAGCTTCTGAACCTTGCGGTTCATCTCATCTATCAGACTGTTGCCCTTCTTACTGCTGGCGTTGAGGAAACCGAGATTGTTCTCGTAGGTGCTGATTTCACCCTTCAGTTGCTCATAGCGGTGGAAGAGACGGGCGCGCTCGTTGTCAATGGCATCCTCGCCTTGTTTCGCCATATTCTTCAGATTGTTTCTGAAGTTGTCGAGCTTGCGACGTGCCACGGAGATGTTAAGCTCGCTGTTGAGGCGGTCGAGAATATCGTGGAATTCTTTATAGACTTTGTCCTTCTCTTTGAAAGGAACATGACCGATGCCGTTGTACTGGTCAATCAGTTCCATCACCTTGTCCTGTGCATCAGCCTCCGCATTGTCGGCGATTTCCTTGAGCTGGGCAATGATGCTGCGCTTCTTCTCCAAGTTGGCTCTCTCCTCATTGTGGACACCGTTGGTAGCGCTGTTACGAGCCTCGAAGAAATGGTTGCAGGCAGCGAGGAACTCCGTCCATAGTTTGTCGCCAATCTTCTTGGGAACGGGACCGATGGTTTTCCATTCCTTCTGCAGGGCGATGAGCTTATCGGAAGTGGACTTCCATTCTGTGGAATTGGTCAAGGCTTGTGCCTTCTCCAATAGAGCTTTCTTCTTGCCCACGTTCTCATAAAGCATTGCCTTGCGCTGCTTGAAGTATTCAGCCTTGCGGCCGAAGAAATCGTCGCAGGCGGCACGGAAGCGCTCGAAAATCTTCACGTTCATCTTCTGCGGTGCGAAGCCAATGGTCTTCCATTCCTTCTGAACATCAATGATTTCCTTGGTGTGGCGGTCCCAGTCGGCAGAGCCCTTGTTCTCCTCTTTGGCAATAGCCTCTACCTTCTCGCAGAGAGCCGTTTTACGCACGAGGTTGTCCTCCTCCTTGGCGCGCAGTTCATCAAAGTGCTGCTGATGGCGCTTGTTGATGACTGTGGATGCAGCCTTGAAGCGGTTCCAGATTTCCTCGCGTTTGTCCTTTGCTACAGGACCCGTCTCGCGGAACTGCTGGTGAAGCTCCTGCAACTGGTGGAAGGCGCTGATGACATCTTCCTCGTCGGCAAGTTTCTCAGCTTCCTCACACAAGTGCGTCTTCTTCTCCAAGTTCTTCTTGAAGTCGTATTCGCGTGCCTCGCGGTTGAGGTTGAGCAGGTCGTAGAACTGTTCTACATAGAGCTGATAGTTGCGCCAAAGCTCATTTGCCTTGTCGGCAGGAACGGCTTTGATTTCCTTCCATTCCTGTTGCAGCGCCTTGAAGTCGTTGTAGCTCTTGTTGGCTTGTTCGGGCGAAGTGCTCATTGCCTTTATCTTCTCGATGATATCGAGTTTCTTCTTCAGATTTTCCTGTTTTTCTTCTTCCTGTTGCTGGAAAATCTTAGCACGTTTCTCTTTGATGATGGTCATCTCAGCCTTGAAAGCCTCCTCGTCCTCGTCGGGCAGGACTTGGTATTTATCCGGGTCGCCGCCGTTGTCGAGGTATTCTTTTTGCTGTTTTTCGCGCTCGGCGATGTGCAGTTTATAGAACATCGTCTTCAGGTGGTCCACCTCTTCTTTGTCGGGGCGTTCCACCTCATGCGCGATTTGTCTTGCACGTTCGAGTACTTCTTTCTTGGTTTTGTAGACCTTATGGGCAAGGTCTTCTTCTTTCGGCCCTTCCTCCTCAGCAGCTTGAGTGGTGTCCTCGGCTTTTTCGGGCTGAGGATTAGCATCGTTGGCAGCTGCCGAATCTGTTTGAGCTTCTGGAGCCGGTTTCACTTCCTCGGGGGTATTGACCTCCGTGGGGGTTGCGGTTTCCGATGTTTTGGTTTCAGAAGCATCGCTCATCGGCTTCTGCTCGTCCAATGTTCCCTGATTCAGGGCGTTTTCTTGAGAGTCCATCATTTAACTTTTTAGTTATGATATAAGTATTCCCGATGCCGGCAATAGGATGCCAACACCATATTCGTTGCAAATCTAAGCAAAAAAAATCGAATTCCGCACTAAAAATCAAACTTTTTTTCAACTTAGTGCTTATAGTAGCCTTTTTGCCCGAAGAATCCACCAACTGATACCGCTCACAAAGACGGAAATGGTCAATGCGATGAGGAATCCCCAAGGATTAGTCTCCATGCCGTTGATGAGGTTCATACCGAAGAGGGAAGCGATGAGCGTGGGGAACATCATGATGATGGATACAGAGGTCAAGGTACGCATTACCGTGTTCATGTTGTTGTTGATGATGCTCGAATAGGTGTCCATCGTTGATTCCAAAATGTCGGAATAGATGTTAGTGGTCTCGCGTGCCTGGGTCATCTCGATGTTGACATCCTCAATCAAGTCGGCATCCAATTCATCCACTTGCAGTTTAAACTTCAGTTTTGACAGCAGGTTCTCGTTGCCACGGATGGAAGTGATGAAATAGGTGAGCGAGTCTTGTAGGCGGCTCAGTCCGATAAGACTTTCGTTGTTGACTTCATGGTCCAGATTGTGCTTCGCCTTCTCAATAAGGGCATTGATTTGCTTGAGTCGTTTCAGATACCACACGGCGCTACTGTAGAACAGACGGAATATCATATCAACGTAATCAGTGAATCCCACACCGCGTTTCTGCTGGTAGCTCACGAAGTCTATCATCATGTTAGTCTCGAAGTAGCACACGGTGATAGTCACGTCGCGTTTGTGGATGATGCCCAACGGCACTGTGGTATAGGGCGTCCGTGAACGAATCTCCTTGACATAGGGGATACGCAGAATGATGAGCATCCAGCCATCGTCGTATTCATAGCGGGCACGCTCATCGGTATCGCTGATGTCGGAGAGAAAATAATCAGGGATGTGATACCGTTCTTCCAGTTCTCTTTGGTCCTCGTCGCTCGGACAGGTCACTTGAATCCAGCAGTTGGGCTGCCACTCCTTGAGGGCAGTCAACTTTTCGTTGATGTTCCAGTATGTTCTCATTTTGCTAATCTCCAAAGACAAGTCAACAATGTGGGGATTAGCTACTGAAGCTTATCCTCACGCTCTTTTCTTGTCGTTTTCCGCGTGATAATCGTCCATTTTTATTGTTGATATTGATTTGTGGTGCAAAAGTAGAAAAAATAAACTGTACTGCCAAGTTTTTTCCGAATTTTTGATAAGAGTGGAATAAAAAAGAGGTTTTTTGCAACTACAAGCAAAAGTATATCTCGCTATTCAGAACCGCATCGTAGTTCTCGTGCTCCGCGCGGGAACTACATCCGACATGGAGCCGCGACTCATGGAGGTCCCGTCGCTCCGCGCGGGACGACTGCCGCATTTTGCACAAAGTATTGCCAGCGAATTACACTAATCTATTTCACGCAAAACTTAGTTCTAAGAGAAGTCACGCAGATTTAGCAGATTCAGCAGATACTATGTGTGCATGAAGAGGCAAAACCAATGGTACACTAAGAAAATCTGCTTTATCTGCGAGAATAAAAAAAGGCACACAAATCAAAGGCGCTAAGAGGGGTCACGCAGATTTAGCAGATACTTTGAATGCAGGTCGAGGGATGCGTCGCTCGTCCCGCGCGGAGCGACGGGACCTCCATGAGTTGCGACCATGATGTGCGGGATGATGGGCGTTACTGACCGAAGGATGTCGTCCCGCGCGGAGCGACGGGACCTCCATGAGTTGCGACCATGATGTGCTGGATGATGGGCGTTACTGATTGAAGGATGTTGTCCCGCGCGGAGCGACGGGACCTCCATGAGTTGCGAAAACGAGAAGCGGGAAGGTGAATGCGATTCCTATAGTTTTCTTGAATAATGCAGATACAAAAAAATCCCCTGAAATTGCCGGAAGGCACTCTCAGGGGAGTCTTTATGTATTTCTTAGAAAATTTTCACGAGTCTGTTATTTCTCGGGAATCTCTTCGAGAGTCTTGGTGAGCAGTTTCCAGAACGGCTCTGCAGTTGCAATCTCGAAGCGCTCGTTGGTGGTGTGGGGCGAGAGAAGTGTCGGACCCATTGACACAACGTCCATGCCGGGATATTTGCTCAGAATCACAGAGCACTCCAAGCCGGCGTGGTCTGCCTGAACAGCGGCGTCCTTGCCCGTCTGCTCCTTGTAAATCTTCTTCAGCAGGTTCAGAATCTCGCTGTTGGGGTTGGGATCCCAGCCACCGTAGCTGCCGCTGAACTCTACCTTCATGCCAACCATGGCGAAGCATGACTCCAACGTCTTGCAGATGTACTGTTTCATATCCTCTCGGCTGGAGCGTGCCAGAATCTTCACGGCTGCCTTTCCCTCCTCGATGTCGATGATGGCGAGGTTGCTGGAGGTCTCTACCACGTTGGGATAAGCAGGAATCATGCGCAATACGCCGTTGTGGCAAGCGTAGATGGCGTCTACCAAATTATCCTGAATCTCAACGGGAACGAGCGTTGCGGGCTTGTCAGCCTCTTCGCAGAAGAACTCAACGTTGCTCTCGATGCCCTTGTACTCGTCCTCGATGAGGGCTTTCTGCTTGGCAACGAGTTCTTTCAGAGCCTCTACATTCTTCTTGGGCAGAGCCAGAACGACCTCAGCCTTGAAAGGAATGGCGTTGCGCATGTTGCCTCCGTGCCAGGAAGCAAGGCGAGCACCGAGCTGAGCGATTGCCTCATGAACCAAACGCACCATTTCCTTGTTGGCGTTGGCGCGGCCCTCGTTGATTTCCAAGCCAGAGTGACCACCACGCAGACCCTTCAGAGTAACGCGAACGGCTGCTTCTTCCTCGTTTTTCACCTCTTGGTATTCCATGGTAGCGGTGATGTCAATGCCGCCGGCAGAACCGATAACGAACTTGCCCCAAAGCTCAGAGTCGAGATTCATCAGTATGTCGCTGTGAAGCTCACCAGTGGGCAATTCATTGACGCCGAACATACCAGTCTCTTCGTCGCGGGTGATAAGTGCCTCAATGGGACCATGCTTCAAGTCTTTCGACTCCATCACGCCCATGATAGCAGCCACGCCGATACCGTCGTCAGAACCGAGCGTTGTGCCCTTTGCCTTCACCCAACCGTCCTCAACATAAGTCTCGATGGGGTCGTTCACAAAGTCGTGCTTGCTGTCGGGTGACTTCTGCGGCACCATATCCATGTGGGCCTGCAACAGCACGGTCTTACGGTTCTCCATTCCCGGTGTGGCGGGTTTACGCATCACGATGTTGCCTGCTGGATCCTGAAATGCCTCTACGCCAACACGTTTTGCAAAGTCGAGAAGGAACTGCTGAACTTTTTCCAAGTGGCCCGATGGACGGGGCACCTGTGTCAAAGCGTCAAAATTGCGCCAGATGGCTTCTGGCTTCAAATTGCTTATTGCACTCATAGTAATTTGGTTTTAGGTGGACCGGACTTTGTGCCCGACCCGAGGTTATTATTATTTTTAAAGTCTCTTTCTTTCACATAGATGGCTCATGCATATTCTGCCTGCTGTCGTTTAGCCGTGACTGAGAGTGCTGCCCAACCCCAGATTCCCAAGAGGATGACGAGTAATGTCTGGACAGAATGGACAATGAGCACGAAATAGAGCGCGTCGGTGGAGTTGACGCCGTAGAGAATGAGCATCGTCTTCACGGCGAAGTGCCACGGTCCTGCTCCATTGGGAGTGGGAACGATGACGGCTATGCTGCCCACGATGAACGTCACGATGGCGCAGTCGAGTCCGAGTCCGCTTGTAGCATCGAAGCAAAAGAACGTTAGGTAGTAGTGCAGGAAGTAGCACACCCAGATTGCAAGCGTCCAAAACACGTAGAGTGGCGCGTTGTTGACCTGACGCAGACTGGAAACGCCCAAGAATAGGTCGTGAACCATATCCTTAATCTTACTGTGGACCGACAGCCGGCTGACCATATACCAAACGATGCTGATGGCTGCGATGCCGCAGATGATGGTGACAATCCAACCCGTCGTGCTGAACTGCGTGAAGAACGTGTCAAGACGCGTGCCGGTACGGGCAAAGAAGATGTCGAAGATGCGTATCTGGAATATCAGCGTCAACCCAGTGATGAGCATCACCAGCAGTGTGTCGATGACGCGCTCCGTCACCACGGTGCCCAAGGCTTTGGAAAACGACACATCGTCGTAGCGCTTCAATACGGCACACCGGGTGAATTCTCCAATGCGCGGAATAACGAGCGATGCGGCATAGCTCAGGAAGATGGCGTTCACCGCCACGCTCCGTCGCGTATGCTCTCCGGCAGGCTCCAAAGCTTGTCGCCAGCGCCAACCGCGAATCATTTGGGCAAGAATGCCGAAAGGGAACGACAGCAACATCCACGTCCAGTCCATGCCGTGGAGCAACACCTCCTTAATCTGTGAGAAATCGAAGTCGCGATACATCCAATAGAGAATGGCTCCGCCCAAAAAGAGCGAGGACAATATCTTTGCAGATGTGTTTGCAATCTTCTTTGTCGTTTCCATGAACGCAAAGGTAACAGAAAAAGATGAAAGCGCCAAGTTTTTTCCACATTTATTGGCAAACTTCGCCCTAGGGCGGCAAGCCAATAGTGGCGGTAGCTATTATTGTCTAACTCCTTTTCATTACTTCGTTCGTCAGGTGAACAAACTCCTCAATGCTCAGTTGCTCGGGACGGCGGGTCATGATATCGGATGCGAAGAATTCTGCTTCGGGTTGATGGTCCTTGTCGAACATTTGGCGGATGCTCCCGCGCAACATCTTCCTGCGCTGGTTGAAAACCGTCTTTACCAGTCGTTTGAACAACTTTTCGTCACATCCCAAGTCGGTTACGTTGTTGCGCGTCATGCGGATGACCGCGCTTTTCACCTTTGGTGGCGGATTGAACACTCCCTCATCGACAGTGAAGAGATATTCCACGTTGTACCACGCCTGAATCATTACGCTCAAGATGCCGTAGGTCTTTGAGCCGGGGGAGGCAGCCATACGCTGTGCCACTTCGCGCTGAATCATGCCTGTGCAGCAGGGGATTAGATCCTTGAAGTCGAGCATCTTGAAAAATATCTGCGATGAGATATCGTAGGGGTAGTTGCCGGTAAGGACAAACTGCCGTCCGTCGAAAATCTGGTTCAAGTCCATGCGCAGAAAGTCCTCTCCGATGATGTTGTCGCGCAGGGTGGGGAAGTTCTCATGCAGATATGCCACACTCTCTGAGTCAATTTCCACGGCTTTCACCTCTCTTCCCTTGTTGACGAGATATTGAGTGAGCACGCCCATGCCGGGACCAATCTCCAAGATGGGTATATCAGGACAGGCATCCACCGTATCGGCAATGCGTTTGGCGATATTGAGGTCGGTCAGGAAATGCTGCCCGAGGTTCTTCTTGGGTCTAACTTTCTGCATCGTTCGTTTTTATTGATTGCAAATGTAAGCAAAATATTCCAATCCGGCAAATGAAAGAAGCGTTTTTGAGGTAGGAGCTTTTCGAGTTAGGAGATAGGAATTAGGAGATAGGAGTTGCTGCGCCTTACACGAGGGCGATGCTAATTATGCATTATGAATTATCAAAGGGCGAAGCTAATTATGCATTATGCATTATGAATTGTGCATTATTGAGGATTCTATTTAACTTCACTGACTATACATGAAAAAGCGACTCCCGAACCAATCGGAAGTCGCTTTGTATCTGTTCATTCTAATTTTCAATTTTACAACGCTGGGTTATTTTCCTTCAGCGTTCATCTTGTTACAAATGTTTACTGCCTGTGCAATCATGATTGCTACTACGGCGACTGACATTAATACCATTAACATAATAATCCTTTCTTTTAGGCGGGTCGCCCGATTGGCGTTTCCCGCAGTTCATGTTTGTTATCCTAAATCCTTTTACCTTAGTACTTTCTTTTCTTTCTGATGCAAAGGTACGCATTATTTTCTGTGTGCGCAAACAATTTATCCTTTTATTGCCATTTTAGTACCCTTTTGTTGACTTCAATCAACCCGATTGACATGGGTCAATGGCAAATTTGTGGTTGGTTGATGGGGTGTTTAGCGGGCTTTTCTCTTTAGCTTAAAGGCGCATAAAACCTATGGCTCCGTCTGTTGGGCGGTGCTTCAACGATGAGTAAAAGGCAGGGAAATGGTATTATTTAATGATTCTGAAGTAGCCTTCCTTGCGGGGTTTGGCTTTGTGAGGTTCTCCATCGGGATAGCCAAGAGCCAGACTACCAACGCTTACGTAGCCTTCGGGCACTTGCAACTTTTCCCTTAGTGATGCGCTTTCGGGCAAGTTGCTGAATACTTCTTCGCAGCGGTTAATCCAGCACGAGCCAAGACCTATGCTGTGGGCGGCGAGCATCATGGTGCCCAATATCAGTGAGCAGTCCTTCACATGGTTGTACCATTTTTCGGTGCCGAAGACGAGTACGATGGTGGGCGCGCCATAATAGGGGTCGCTTTCTGTTCCCATCACCCGTGCGTTCAGACGACGAATCTCATCGCACAACTCTTTGTTCTGCACGGCAATAATGAATGGGTCCTGATAGCCCATGCCTGTTGGAGCCCAAGTTCCTGCCTCAAGCACGGTCTGGAGTTCCTCGTCTGTAATCTGCTCTGCCTTGAAACGCCTTATGCTGCGGCGCTCGTGAATTGCCTTTAAAATTTCATTCATTTGAGTTAGGAGTTTTATAAGTTAGGAGTTGCTTGAGTTAGAAGATAGGAGTTAGGAGATAGGAGTTGAGCATATCATGATTCTATACCCTTCTCCTTATTCTCGTACTTTTTTCCTTATTTTCTTCTTATTTTAATTTAAAGAGAGCCGACGGAAGCGGTGAAGACGTGACCCAAGATGCCAAACGACAGGAAATGGGTAGTTTGGCGCAACTGAACGGTAGTGGTTGAGAATATATAATAATTATGGTACACGAGCGTGGCATCGAAGATTCGGTCTACTGACGTTCCGTTGGGGTAGTCGTTCGTGCTTGCGTGACCACTGCTGATATCTGCCTGTACAGCCTCCTCCACTACTGCACGGGCTTCACGGCGGTGGGCAAAGATGTTGGGATTGGTTGAGGTGAGCAGACAAATAATGGCAAAAAGAATGGCTGCCACAAGATAAAGGCGGTTGCGGCGCTTGGCATTGGCTTTCTTCTTAGCAGCAAGTTTTTGCCGTTGCTCGTCATCCTCCACTTTGAACGTGACGACTTGGGACAGGGCTTCCTTGTCGGTCTGTGGCTCCGTCTTCGTCTCCACCACATGCTGAACGGGATTGGGCAACTGTTTTGGCTGGGCTGCCGGATGAGGCTCTTGAAGAACATATTTGTTGATTTCCTCCACATCACCGGCATGTACCCATTTGTCCCATCCCTGTGCCCAGACATAGGACTTCTTGGTGAGGTTCATCTTGCGCAGCTTGTAGAGCGTAAAGGGTCCGTAAGGTTTGTTGTTATGGTCTAAGACATAATATTCCATTCGGCAGATTATTTAAAGAAATCCTTCACTTCGTCTATCAAACGCCCGATGGCACTGCTTGTGGCGCTGTCAGTGCTCTGCTCTACTTGGTCTTTCACGATGTCGCTCACGCCATCGACAATCTTGTCTGTTCCCTTCTTGGAGAGGCTGACAGAATCGCCTGTACTGTCTGACGACTCCTCGATGACTGTTGACTCACTTTGCACCTGCGGCAGATTGATGTTTTTTTCAATCTGTTTGTCGAGAGTTTCGTTGGAGACGGTAAACACGTGCCCCAGCACTCCCCACGATACCGTATAGCTCTTCTTGTCGAGCGTGACAGTGGACTTGGAGAAAAGTACGTAGTTGTGGTATTCCAACAGTTGTTCAACGATTGATGATGTCATGCGGTCGGCAATCATGCGTCCAATCTGACCGAATCCATCTTCAAACATGCCAGTATTGCGGGCTTGGTCGTCGATTGTCTCGGTGAGCGTGCGCGTGATGGCATCCTCGTGGTCGCGACGGTCGGGGTTGGTCAGCGTTAGGATGAGTAGCAGTACCACAACCACCACAATGCTGATGATGGCAGCCCAAGGCTTCTTGCGCTCCGGCTGTGGAGCAGGTTGGGCTTGTTGAGGAGCAGCTTCCGTGTGAGGGGGTGGGGGAGGCGTTCCTGTGGGCTGGTCGAAAATGAGTTTCTTGATTTCCTCTACCTTCCAAGCAGGTTGCCAGTCGGGCATTCCGTCCGTCCATACGAGCGTCTGCTCACTGATGCCACGGTCTTTAAGCTCGTAGATGCTGAATGGACCGAGCTGTTGGGAATTGCTGTCAAGAATGAAATATTTCATGTTACAATGCTATTTATTTCCAGGTGCAAAATTATCATATTTATTTGAATTACACAAGTTTAGCACTGATTTTCATCAATTCGTCGAAGTCATCACGCAGTTCCGAGATACGCTGATAGAGCAAATGTGCACCCGCGTTGAGGAGTTGTTCGTCGGATAGGGGGCCACTGTTGATGGCAACGGTGAAACAGCCAGCAGCCACACCAGACTTCACTCCCAACGGAGCGTTCTCCACCACGATGCCCTGCCATGGCTTCAAGTTGCCAGCCTTGCGAAGTCCCGCCAAATATGGGTCAGGATTGGGCTTGCCACGCTTCACATCGTAAGCGGTAGTGATATGCTCTTCGTCGAGATAACGACCGAAGTCGGTGAGCAACCGCTTGATGAGAGGACGCTGACCAGAACCTGTTACCACATTTACAGATAGTCCTGCCTGATGGATTTTCTCCATGAGTTCCAGCACACCCTCAAACACAGGTGCCTGCGACATTTGATGGAAGAGCTCGGTCTTCACGTCATACATGCGCTGTGCCTCCTCTTCAGAAATCTCTTTGCCCTTTTGTTTACGTACCATCATGCGGATAGTGTCCACACCGCGTGCCCCCTCGGTAGCGTAGGCATCGCCAGCCGTCATGTTGATTCCGAACTGTGCCATGCTCTTTTGCCAAGCAATAGCGTGACGCGGCATACTGTTGTAGAGGACACCGTCCATGTCGAACAGTACAGCTTTGAAGCCTGTCCATCTCTCGCCTTCGGGCAAGTGGGTTTTGAGATATTGTTTTATTTCTTCTTCCATTAATTTATGATATGAATTTTTCAACTGCTAAGGGTCGCTGTACTACAGCGACATACCGAACTCGCGGCAATTATGCATTATGAATTATGCATTGTTATATGAGATTTTCCGAATTTTCGGCGCCCTTGGTTCGCAGCAATTATGCATTATGCATTATGCATTATGAATTAAAAAAGGGGGTGCACGCAATTTTCCCATCGCGTTCACCCCGGTTTTAACGTTTCATTGAAATCATGAATTCATCGCATTAAGCCTCCTTTGCCAGACGCTCCTGAATGGCTTTGCTCTCAGCCTCGTAGCCGGGCTTGTTGAGCAGGGCAAACATATTCTTCTTGTATGCCTCAACACCAGGCTGGTTGAAAGGATTCACGCCCTCTAACAGACCGCTAATGCCACAAGCCTTCTCGAAGAAGTAGATGAGCTGACCCAGATAGTAGGCATTCAGATGAGGAACACAGATGCGGATGTTAGGAACACCACCGTCAACGTGGGCGAGACGAGTGCCCAGTTCAGCCATCTTGTTCACCTCATCGACGTGCTTGCCAGCGAGGAAGTTTAATCCGTCAAGGTTCTCCTCGTCTTTGGGGAAGAGCATCTCACGCTCGGTGTTCTCAATAGAGAGAACCGTCTCGAAGATGCTGCGCTCACCCTGCTGAATCCACTGCCCCATGGAGTGGAGGTCGGTTGTGAAGTCACATGCAGCGGGGAAGATGCCCTTGTGGTCCTTGCCCTCACTCTCACCGTAGAGTTGCTTCCACCATTCTGCAAAGTAGTGGAGTTTCGGCTGGAAGTTGGCAATAATCTCAATCTTCTTACCAGCCTGAGTATAGAGTCCTTGACGCACAGCAGCATATTGAGCAGCGATATTCTCTTTGAAAGGAACGTCCTTGGCAGTAGCCTTCTCCATGTCGCGTGCGCCAGCCACGAGTTGCTTGATGTCGAAACCAGCAACGGCGATGGGCAGCAAGCCAACAGGTGTAAGCACAGAGAAGCGGCCTCCTACATTATCGGGAATCACGAAAGAAGTGTAGCCTTCCTTGTCGGCGGTTACGCGTGCAGCACCTTTCTTAGCGTCTGTGATGGCTACAATCACTTCCTTAGCAACAGCCTTGCCGCGCTGCTCCTCGCACTGCTTCTTGAGCAGGCGGAATGCCAATGCGGTCTCGGTTGTCGTTCCCGACTTGGATATATTGATGACGCCGAAGTCCTTACCTTTCAGGAATTCGGTGAGTTCAGAGAGATAATCCTCGCTGATGTTGTTGCCGGCGAAGAGCACCACAGGGTTCTTCTTGTCGTTGAGCAACCAAGTGAGGCTGTGGCTAAGAGCCTCAATCACAGCACGGGCACCTAAATAGGAACCACCGATGCCGCAAACCACCACGAACTGGCATTTAGCGCGCAGACGGTCGGCGCAAGCCTGAACCTCGGCGATGAATGAATCTGTGATGGAAGAAGGAAGATGAAGCCAGCCGAGGAAATCGTTTCCCTCGCAGGTTCCGTTCTCCAAAGCCTCCTGAGCGGCTTTAACCTTAGGCTCGTAAGCCTCTACTGTGCCAGGCTTCAAAAACTGAGCGGCCTTCGTGACATCTAATTTAATGTTCTGCATTGTGTTATGTGTTTATTAATCCTGAAATCTTCTTGCAAAATGGCGATAGAGTCTATAATTGAGTAGAGAGTTCCTTACACATGCTGCAGACGCAGCCATGATGTATTATCTGAAGCTGTCGGTGAGCAGTTTGATTTCAATCTGCGGATTGATACCTTCGTAGAGGATGTTGTAGACAGCGTCGAGAATGGGCATGTTGACGTGCATGTGGCGGTTGATTTCCTTCATACACTTTGTGCCAAAGTAGCCTTCTGCCACCATCTCCATCTCTATCTGGGCACTCTTCACCGAGTAGCCTTTTCCAATCATTGTGCCGAAAGTGCGGTTGCGACTGAAATTGGAGTAGCCCGTCACGAGCAGGTCGCCCAAATACACACTGTCATAGACATTGCGTTCGATGGGGTTGACCGTAGTGAGGAAACGGTTCATCTCTTGCACGGCATTGGAAATGAGCACGGCTTGGAAGTTGTCACCGTATTTCAGTCCGTTGCAGATGCCCGCCGCAATGGCATAGACATTCTTCAGTACGCACGCATACTCGATGCCCACCACGTCGGCTGCCACCTTCGTCTTGATGTAGTCGTTGGCAAGCACCTTTGTGAAAGCCTCCGCTTTGTCGTGGTCGGAGCAGCCCACGGTGAGATAGCTCAGCCTCTCCAATGCCACTTCCTCCGCATGGGAAGGACCACCAATGACGGCGAGATTCTCGTGGGGCACGTCGTAAACCTGATGGAAATATTCCGAGCACACAAGATTCTCGTCCGGCACAATGCCTTTGATGGCAGTGACGATGAACTTATCGCGCAGAGAAGTCTTGAGTTTGCGGAGATGATTCTTCAGATAGGGCGATGGGGTCACGAACACCAGCGTGTCGTAACCCTGCGCAATGGCGTTGATGTCGGAGGAGAAGAGAATTTCCTCCACGTTGAACCGCGCGCTCTGCAGGTAGGCAGGGTTGTGCCCCAGCCGTTTGAAATCCTCAATTCGGTCTTCGCGGCGCATGTACCAACCGATGTGGTGTGTATGACTCACCACAATCTTGGCTATGGCTGTTGCCCAAGAGCCTCCGCCTATAATGGCTATTTTACCTAAGTGAAAACTCATTCCTCTGCTGTTATGCTAACTGAAAGGCTACTGTTGCTGAGCCTTGTCAATCCACTGCTGAATTTCATCCACGCTGGGCTTCTCGTAGCCGAGCTTGTATTTCTTGTTGATTTCGCCAATTTTCTGCTGCAATCCCTGTGCCTTCTCGCCCTTGATGTCGCTGATGAGGTTGAATCCAGCCTTGCGCAGCACGTACATCCAGTTTTCGCTCACACCGATAGCTTCCCATTCCTTCAGAGTGCTCTGCGGGATGTGGGGCTCTGGCTTCATCTGCGGGAAGAGCATCACCTCCTGAATATATTCCTTGCCCGTCATGAGCATCACCAGTCGGTCGATGCCGATACCGATGCCGCTCGTGGGAGGCATACCATATTGCAGAGCGCGCAAGAAGTCGTGGTCGATAATCATCGCCTCGTCATCGCCCTTGTCAGCCAATTTCATCTGGTCGATGAAGCGCTGCTCTTGGTCTATCGGGTCGTTGAGCTCGGAATAGGCGTTGGCAAGTTCCTTGCCGTTGACCATCAGTTCGAAGCGCTCGGTCAGTCCAGGCTTTGAGCGGTGCATCTTGGTCAGGGGCGACATCTCAACCGGATAGTCGATGATGAACGTGGGCTGGATGAATGTGCCTTCGCAGAATTCACCGAATATCTCGTCGATGAGTTTACCCTTGCCGAAACTCTCGTCGATGGTTTCCATCTTCAGTTCGTCCACAGCGATGTGGCGGATTTCCTCCTCGCTCTTGCCTTCGAGGTCGAAGCCAGTTTTCTCCTTGATGGCTTCGAGGATAGGCAGACGGCGATAGGGAGCCTTGAAACTCACGAGATTGTCGCCAATCTGAACCTCTGGCTTGCCGTTGACGGCAATGCAGATTTCCTCCAGCATCTTTTCGGTGAAGCTCATCATCCAGTTGTAGTCCTTGTAGGGCACGTATAGCTCTACGCAGGTGAACTCAGGGTTGTGGAAACGGTCCATACCCTCGTTGCGGAAGTTCTTTCCAATCTCATAGACACCCTCGAAGCCGCCTACGATGAGCCTCTTCAGATAAAGCTCAGTGGCGATACGCATATACATATCAATGTTGAGCGCATTGTAGTGGGTGATGAAGGGACGAGCCGAAGCTCCGCCGGGGATGCTCTGCAGCGTTGGAGTCTCCACTTCGGTATAGCCAGCCTCGTCAAAAATCTTGCGCATAGTGCGCAGTACGGTGGCTCGCTTGATGAACGTGTCCTTCACGCCGTCGTTGACAATCAAATCAACGTAGCGCTGGCGGTAGCGCTGCTCAGGGTCGTCAAACTTGTCGTAAGCCACGCCGTCCTTGTATTTCACGATAGGAAGCGGCTTGATGCTCTTGCTCAGAAGTTTCAACGACTTGGCGTGAACGGAAATCTCGCCGGTCTGTGTTCTGAAAACAAAACCCTCCACACCAACGATGTCGCCGATGTCGAGTAGTTTCTTAAATACCTTATTATATAAGTCCTTGTTTTCACCCGGGCAGATGTCGTCGCGGGTCACGTAAATCTGAATTCTACCTTTGCTATCCTGAAGCTCCATAAAGCTGGCTTTTCCCATGACGCGTCGGCTCATGATACGTCCAGCCACCACTACGTCGGGTTTCTCGCCATCCTTAAAGTTGGCGATGATATCCTTTGAATAGGCATTTACGGGAAACTCGGCTGCGGGGTAAGGGTCAATACCCATATTGCGCAGCTCTTGAAGACTTTGTCTGCGAACAATCTCCTGCTCGCTTAACTCTAAAATGTTCATTTTTTGTATCTCGAATATATTCTAACTGCAAAATTAATAAATAAATCTCAAACACTCTCTCTTTTTACCTTTTTTGTCACTTTAGGCTGTGCAAGGCTCTGTTGTCTTGCTTTTTTCGGGAAAAATGGGACAATTCGCGTAGGGGAAATTTTGAAAATCAATAAAAAGTGGAAAAATTTTTCTCCAACTTGCAACATTTTTTGGTTTGATTGCGTCTAATAGTTGAAAAGAAGGAAATAATGCGATGAAATGCTACGTCGTATTGATATTTTTCCTAACTTTGACAATGATTGCTTACTAAATTTATTCAAACATGATGAAAAAAAACGTTTCTTTATTCGGTCTTGTGTTAGTATTGATGCTCAGTGTCTCTTGTACTTCCACTGAAAGTACCAGTGAGTTGAAAGGCAAGGTCATAGAGAAGACAGTGAAAATGAAGTATTTCTCTCAAGTAGAAGCTTCTGGAGCAGTGAGAGTGACCATCTACCAAGGTTCCAGCAACCCCCGCGTTGTGCTGAAAGGTAATGAGAGGGGGCTGAATCACACTTCCATGAAGGTGCGCTCCGAAAAACTTAATATTGAGCGCAAGCAGAACTTTGTTACGGGGGATGACCGTGTAGAGGTGAAAGTCTATTGCAATAAGGTGACCGACTTGTCATCCAGCGCAGGAGCGTCTATCTTCACCAAAGCCATGAATCATGATAAGGTTACGTTGGAAACCTCTTCTGGCGGCTCGCTAACGGTGAATAATGTAAAGTGCTCGTATCTTGATGTCTCTGCATCCTCAGGTGCTGACTTGGACTTAACCAACGTGAATGCAGCCGAGAGAGCCAATTTCGACCTTTCCTCTGGAGCTGATGTTGATGTGGAGAAACTCGTTGCCCCCGCTGAAACAAACATTGATGCCTCTTCCGGAGCCAGCTTCGATGCGGCTGTCCGAGTGGGCAATTTGAAAGCAGATGCTTCTTCTGGAGCTGGCATAGACCTTGAAGGCAAAGGCACAACAGGAACTTTCTCGGCATCGGGTGGTTCCAACATTGATGCAGACGAACTCGTTTTAGACAATCTGACCAACGAAGCATCGGGTGGCAGCGAAATCGAAGCACGTGCGAAGGTTTTCCAAAATGATGCCGACCGGTCGAGTAATATCCGTGTGAACAAGGCGAATTAACCCCACTGCTAGAATATTATTATTGTTCTATAATCATAACTCATCCTGCCCTAACCCGTTTATCGATGCGGGTTGGGGTTTTTTCTTTGTCAAACAAGCCCCTATTTCCCATTATAGGCTTCTTCTGGCAACGGCTCTGTATTTTACGGAATATTCCTTTAGATTCTTTTCCGGGTTTTTCAAAGGTAGTATTATAGGTAAAGGACAATCAATAAGGCAGAATTCCACGTGGCTTTAGCTTAAATAAACGTGATTTCGACGGAAATAGTTGGCTAAGATGATTCTATATCCACAAGAAATCACTTCAACAACTGTTTACTGGTGTTTGCTGACAGGTGCCACCCAATCGGGCGCCAAGTGCCACCCCGTCGGTTGCCAAGTGCCACCCGTTCGGTCGCCACTTGCCAGCACACACGGATAAGCGAAGCTACGCTCTGAACGAGTTGACAGCGGCGGCAGAAACACAAGACAACGGTTTACTACTATATAATAATTATATAGTACATCACTTGCACAATGGAGCGAAAGAAATCGTCCAAGTCACGTTAAATTATTGTTTCCCCAAATATTTAAAGGAGGTAATCATTCAGAAGCTGCATGATTTCCTCCTCAAAATCCATCTACTGTCAGCTATCATCGCGAAAAGTGTTCTAATCATTCTTCACATGCTGTCGGTAGATGGGCATAAAAAAAGGCTGAGCCAATAATATTATTGACGCAGCCTCTTTTGTATGTGGGTCAACCTTGTCACCAAGACAGCCCACTTCTCATCATTGTGTTCTAACGTTAAGCCAACGTATTGGCTCTTGACATGTTGTACATTGACATTACATTGATAAAGTAATGTGCAAATGACTTCATGGCTTTTCTAAATAACTCTTTCATAATCAATCCTTTCTTTTAACCGACATCTCCGCTTCACCTTTGCAGCCCGGACGCGTGGAGAATTGCTCGCTAGTCCGTGGCTGTAGATTCATCTTCAATGTCGTAGTTACATGTTATCCTTTCAACAAATCTTTAAACCTTATATTTCTTTTCGGTGGGCTTTTTCTTTTCTATGCTTTCTCTACCCATCCGTTATCTATTCTCTCAAACTATTCTTATTCTTTCAACGCTGCAAAGTTAATCGAAAACTTTGTTCCACGCCAACTTTATCTGCCAAAAACTTGCCAAAATGGGGTGATTCTTTGATTTGGGTCAGTTGGGTTGACTTGGGTCAATCCTTTTGACTGCCAACTTGGCAAGGGAAAATGACGGATTGTCATCGAGAGGTGAATTTCCCGTTACAGAACAGTTGATATTGTGACAGTTTGAACGAAATATCAATACTTTTTTGTATTTTTGCACAACCAAACTCATGATACAATAGAATATGAAACGACAGATTCTTGCCGGCTTGCTGCTCATAGCACTGTCGGTAAGTGCCGAAACTGAGAATGATACAGTGCCTCTCTTTGAAGGAGAGTTTGCCACAGAAGTGAATTATGGTCATTATTCCCTGCGCCAGCATCCCGTGTTGGATGACTTTCCCCATATCACGGTGGGAGGAGCGTTGAATTTCAAGCATGGATGGAGGGTGGAGGCTGAGTTTGAATATGAACGTTTCCATGAAGACGGCGAATGGGGCAATGATTTTAAGGAGAATTTCTCCACTAATCGGCTTTCTTTGACGAAGGCTTTTCAATTAAGTCCGATAACCTCGCTGTTTGCCTCCGCAGGCATATTGCCTATTCCCGTTGGCTTGACCAACAGTGGGGGACCCGCCTTGACTATTTATGACCCCGCTAGCGAGATGGTGATGCTGCCGATGACTTGGCACGACGGTGGAATTACGGTGTGCGCGCAGACAGGCAGTTGGCAGTTTTTAGTAGGAACTTACGTCTATGGCAGGGCACCGTTACGCGACAGCCGTATGGCTGGAGGTGCCGCGCGAGTGGACTATACACTGCCCATTGGACTGAGATTGGGCACGAGTTGCTTTTATGGCAACTCTTATTCCGGTATGCTGTCTTTGAATATAGAGGCGCCAGAGGGCAAACGCCACGAATTTTATGGTGCTTTCGATGCTGACTACGTAAAAAACGGCTTTACCATCGACGGTTCTGCCATCTACTCGCACGCATACAATAAAAACTCTTACGGTTTGGAAGCAGGCTACAATGTATTTCATCATTTGTTGGAGAGCGTAGAGTTAATCCCATTTGTCCGCTATGATGGCGTTTTCGACCACGGCGAAGAAGGCTTCAACCGATATACAGTTGGAATGAACATCGCGCCTTGGGGTGGACTGATTCTGAAAGCTGAATACGCTTGGCACCATGAAAACGGGGCGCATACGGAGCGACAGTTCAACTGCAGCGTGGGCTATTAGTTGGAGTTTTGATATTTTTGTGAAAAACCTTTGCAGTTTACAATATTTTTTCATACGTTTGCACTCCATTTAAATTATTATAGAGGTAATAGGCATGGATAGAGACAAATCCATTTACAGAGTTACGATTTGGGGTGGTGTCATCAACATGGCGCTGCTCGTCTTTAAGTTCACGGCTGGAGTTTTGGGACATTCCGCAGCCATGATAGCCGATGCTGTGCACTCCTTGTCTGATTTCGTCACCGATGCCATCGTGCTCATCTTTGTGAAATGGAGCAACAAACCCATCGATGAGGACCACGATTATGGTCACGGCAAATACGAGACCTTGGCATCGGTTATCATCAGTGTGGCTCTGCTGATTGTAGGTTTGGGTATCTTCTATAATGGAATTGTGAAAATTTGGCAGGCTGTCAATGGTAATCCGCCCGCTCAACCCGGTTGGATAGCCTTGATTGCCGCCCTATTGAGTATCGTGTTGAAGGAATGGGCGTTCCGTTTCACCATGAAAGTAGGCAAGGCAACGCAGTCATCGGCTGTCATCACCAATGCTTGGCACCACCGCAGTGACGCCTTGTCGAGTATCGGCACAGCTGTGGGTATTGGCGGTGCAATTCTGTTGGGAAAGCAGTGGACTGTGCTCGACCCCATTGCGGCTATCATCGTGAGCGTGTTTATCGTCAAAGCGGCAATAGGCATCATGAAGCAGGCTGTGGACGAACTGATGGAGAAAAGCCTCCCCAGTGACATGGAGGAGGAAATGAGACGGATTGCCGAGAGCGAGCCACAGGTGAGTGGTGTGCACAATCTGCGCACACGCCGCATAGGCAGTGTCATCGCCATAGAAATGCACGTGAGAATGCCCGGCAATCTGTCGCTATTAGAGTCGCACAATCATGCCACCAACATTGAGCATGCACTGAAGAAACGCTTTGGTGAGGAAACCCACGTGGCATTGCACGTGGAGCCGACAAAAGTGAACGGAAAATACGAGGAACCTGAAAAATAATGCGACAAAAGTCGGTATGCTTAAGACTTTTTTCGTAACTTTGCAGAAAGACCTATAATTTTTTCAACTATCAACTTAAATGGAACAGATAAAGAACGAACATCTATGCGTGGAGGTTTCTCCGCTTGGCGCTGAGATGCAGAGCATCAAGGACGCCAAGGGCGAGGAATATCTTTGGAATGGTGATGCCAAATACTGGACCGGACGTGCGCCGGTGCTCTTTCCAATCGTGGGACGGCTTTATGGTGACCACTACCGTCTGCACGGACAAACCTTTGAGATGAAGCAACATGGCTTTGCCCGTCGTCAGGAGTTTACGCTCGTGGCTCAGGGACCGCAACAGGTCACCTACGCGCTGCATGAGAACGAGGAGACCCTGCGACAGTATCCCTACAGCTTCAATTTGGGTGTTACTTATAAGCTAGATGCCAACAAAATCCACGTCATCTGGCACGTGGAGAATACCGATACGAAGGAAATGTATTTCCAGATAGGCGGTCATCCTGCCTTCCTCGTTCCGGGATGGAGAGAGGGCAAACCGCTCAAGGCTCGTTTGCGTGTGGACAATGGCAATCCCCAGACTCTGAGGATGGGACCGAATAAGTTTCTCACGCCCGGACATTACGACGTGGAGCACCAAGGCAACATTTTGCCCATCAACGAGCACACGTTTGATATTGACACGCTCATTTTCGACCGTTGCCAACTCCATCGCATCGAACTGCTTGAACTCACGGGGCAGCCACGCGTAACCGTGGAGACCAAGGCACCGTTGACAGGCATCTGGAGCCCTCCCGGCAAGAATGCGCCTTTCATCTGCATTGAACCGTGGTACGGCGTGTGTGACTGGGAGGAGAACGACCAGCCCTTTGAGGAGAAATATCAGTCTAACCGACTTATGCCCGGTGCCAGTTTCATGAGCCGCTATACGATAAAAATAGGCTGATAATGTTTCGGAATTTGAAAATTAAGTTATATATTTGCACATATAAATAAAACGTATATAATTATGTTAGACGTAAAACAGACTTTGAAAGCCGCTGAGGACAGAATGAACTCGGCTGCTAAATATCTGAGTGAAGAATTGGCTCGAATCCGCGCCGGACGCGCCAATGTGGCAATTCTTGACGGTGTGAGGGTGATGTCCTATGGCAGCATGGTTCCCCTGAATCAGGTGGCAAACGTCACGTGCCCCGATGCACGCACCATCGCCATCCGCCCTTGGGACCGCAAGCAGATTAAGGATATAGAGAAGGGCATCATGGACAGCGACGTGGGTATCACGCCGGAGAACAATGGTGAGGTGATTCGCCTCAACCTGCCGCAGCCCACCGAGGAGCGTCGCCGCGAGTTGGTGAAGCAATGCAACAAGATTGGCGAGAAAGCCAAAGTGGAGGTGCGCAATGTCAGAGGTGAAGTGAAGGACAAACTGAAGAAAGCCATCAAGGACGGACTTTCGGAGGACAACGAGAAGGACGCCGAGGAACAACTTCAGAAACTTCACGACAAAGTCATCAAGCGCATTGAGGGCATTCTCGACGAGAAGCAGAAAGAAATCATGACGGTCTAAATGAAGGGACTCGTCATCAAAAATACGGGTAGTTGGTATGGCGTGAAAACCGACGACGGAGAGGTTGTGGAATGCAAAATCAAAGGCAACTTCCGGCTGAAGGACATCCGCTCTACCAACCCCGTAGCAGTCGGTGACCGTGTGGAGATTGTCACCAATCAGGAGGGAACCGCCTTTATCACGGATATTGAGGACCGGCGCAACTATATTATTCGTCGGTCGCAAAACCTCTCCAAACAATGTCATATCATAGCCGCCAACGTGGATTTGGCGTTTCTTGTGGTGACGATTGCACATCCGCAAACGTCCACCACTTTTATTGACCGTTTTTTAGCTTCGGCAGAAGCCTATAGTGTGCCCGTCGTGCTGGTGTTCAACAAGATAGACTTGCTGCAGGGCGACGAGGATGCCATGCATTATCTCGATATGATGGTCAACCTGTATGAAACGGTGGGCTATCAGTGTGTGCGGGTATCTGCAGTCACGGGTGAGGGTATCGACCAACTGAAATCATTGATTTCCGGTAAGGTGACGGTGCTGAGCGGCAACAGCGGTGTGGGAAAGTCCACCATCATCAACTGCCTGTTGCCGGGGGCCAACTTGAAAACGGCGGAAATCAGTGCGGCTCACGATACTGGCACGCATACCACCACTTTCAGTGAGATGCTGGAGTTGCCGGGTGGGGGATACCTCATTGATACTCCGGGGGTGAAGGGTTTTGGCTCTTTCGATATGGAACCGGAGGAGATAAGCAGTTATTTCAAAGAGATATTCCGTTTTTCCAAAAATTGTCGTTTCTCCAACTGTACGCATACTCATGAGCCGGGATGCGCGGTCATCAAGGCAGTGGAGAATCATTATATCGCTTTGAGTCGTTATCAGAGTTATTTGGGAATGCTCAACGATAAGAATGAGAGCAAATATCGGGAAGCATTCTGAGGGTGCTCTGACTTTTTTCTGACTGCTCTGACTTTTTCTGACAACTCGGAGAGCTCGGAGAACTCGGACTTTTCGGAGAACTCTGACTTTTTCTGACAACTCGGAGAGCTCGGAGAACTCGGACTTCACACTCCCAGCGATTGTTGAAAAAAACAAATAGCATTGAAGGATTCAATTCCTTCAATGCTATTTTCTTCCCCTTCTTTTGGAGGGAGGGTTTAAGTGAGGCTTCACTCCTTATTATATTTTATATAAAGGAGCGAAGTCGTGAGAGAATTCTTCTGTTAGTCGATGAGTTCATCAGGCTCGTAGCCGCCCATCTCACGGATGGCGTTCTTCAGCATCACGTACTGCTCGAAGAGGTTGTTCACAGCTTGCTCACCCTTTGTGTAGTCGTGCATCGGGCTCTTGAGGAAGAAGCTCAGGAAGCGCTGGATGCCATAACGGCCAGCACGTGCGGCGAGGTCGCTCAGCAGAGTCAAGTCAAGCAGCAACGGAGCGGCGAGGATAGAGTCGCGGCAGAGGAAGTTAATCTTAATCTGCATAGGATAGCCCATCCATCCAAAGATGTCGAGGTTGTCCCAGCCTTCCTTGTTGTCGTTGCGAGGCGGATAGTAGTTGATACGCACCTTGTGGTAAATGTTACCGTAAAGGTCGGGCTGGTCTTCCTTGCGCAGGATGGTCTCAAGCGTAGAGAGCTTCGAAACCTCCTTCGTATGGAAGTTGGCTGGCTCGTCAAGCACAAGACCGTCGCGGTTGCCAAGGATGTTGGTGGAGAACCAACCACTCAGTCCTAAGTTGCGCACCTTGAGAATAGGAGCGAAACCTGACTTGACGAGGGTCTGTCCTGTCTTGAAGTCCTTACCGGCGATAGGCATCTTGGTCTTCTCTGCCAGTTCCCACATAGCGGGAATGTCCACAGTAGTGTTGGGAGCACCCATGATGAACGGGCAGCCCTCGGTAAGTGCAGCATAAGCGTAGCACATAGAGGGAGCCACGTGCTCACGGTCGTCAGCCTTCATGGCTTTCTCGAGAGCGTCGAGCGTGCCGTGATACTTCTCGTCGTAGGGTACATAGATTTCAGTAGATGCAGCCCAAATCACTACAATACGGCTCACACCCGTTTCCTTCTTGAAGTTCTGAATGTCTTTCTTCAGTTCCTGCACCATATCCCAACGGGTGGCACAGTCCTTCACGTTGTCTCCGTCAATACGTTTGGCGTAGTTTCTGTCGAAGGCGGCCTTCAAGGGTTTGATTTTTTCCAGCTCGTCGCGTACAGGCTCAATGTCTTTAGCCTTGAGCACCTCAGCGTAAACAGCTGCTTGATAAGCGTTTTGAGGATAGCAGTCCCATGTGCCAAACACGATGTCGTCGAGTTTAGCCAGTGGAACGATGTCTCCATAGTGAAGATACTTCTTGTCTTTGCCTTGGCCCACGCGAATCTTATCATATTGAGTCATGGAGCCTATAGGTTTAGCCAAGCCTTTGCGTGCCATAAGCACACCGGTCATAAAGGTAGTGGCAACGGCGCCGCATCCGACGACCATAATGCCAAGTTTCCCCTTTGCAGGAGCAACAGATGTTTCTTTCATCACTGATTTTTATAAGTTAGTTTCGCAAATGTAAGAAATAAACTCCAATAGTATAACTTTTAATGGTTTTAATTAACAAATATTACGTAAATTACCAACAAATTGAGCATTAAATAAGACAAAAAGAACATTCATTTGAAATCATAAGGAAATATGGTTATTGTTGACCATTGCGTACACTTTGTTTTGCTTTCTACCGACTCGTAACATTTTTGGGGGTGGCAGCTTCGCTGCCCATGGAACGAAATCCGATGTTGGAAGTAAGATAATTATCAATTTTGTTGACGATTCTTTTGCCTGTTTCAATAATTTGTACTAAGTTTGTGCTGAATCTTTGAATACATGTAGAGCAGGGAGCGGAAATCCTTGTTGTCATGCAGATATATCCTTTATTATAGAGACAAAAATAAACGACTATGATAACGAAAGAAGATACTGACGCTTACCGCCAGCAGGTGTATGAGGCGATGATACGGCTCCGTGGCGGTGATGCAGTTGACGATAAGGGAAGAAAAGAATTGAAAGACATTCTGACTCAGTTCTCCGATGAGGACTTGAATTTCGGAATGCCTTTCAATACGCCTGAAGAAACGGCTCAGATGTTGCTTGAAGATTGAGTGCTGGCAGAGAAGGGATATGCCTATTCGCTCAGCGTAAATCGGAAGCAGAGACCGCCTGTCGGGTTGTTGCGAACCGATATAGTGCCGCCATGTAGCAACACAGCGTTCTTTACGATTGCCAATCCTAATCCCGTTCCGCCCATTTTGCGGCTGCGGCCTTTGTCAACACGGTAGAAACGCTCAAACAGACGCGGCAGATGCTCGGGCGGGACACCCACTCCGTTGTCGCTGAACGTGAAGAGCCAACGCTGTGGCAGTCCCGCGATGCTGTCCTCCTCGTCGAGTTCGGCAGATAGTGTGATGGTAGTGTTCTCTCCCGCATAGCTGATGGCATTGTCGGTGAGGTTGCGGAAGATGCTGTAGAGTAGCGAACGGTTGCCGTGTACCAATATTCGCTCCGGCAGATGGTTGTCGAACTTCATGCCGCGTTCTTCCAGTTGAAGATGAACGTCGTTCTCGATTTCTTTCACCAGTTCCGCAATATCCACCAACTCGCTCTTGCCCATCATGTCAGGAGCGTCGTCAATGCGGTTGAGGGTAGAGATGTCGCGAAGCAGCGAGGTAAGTCGTTGTGCCTGTGCATAGCAGCGGTCCATGAACAGTTTCTTGGTCGCTTCTGGTGCCTGCGGATTGTTGATTAGCGTCTCTAAATAGCCTTGTATGCTTGCCACGGGCGTTTTCAGTTCATGCGCCACATTCTGTGTCAGTTGTCGTTTCAGAATGTCCTGTTCCTTTTGGGTAGATTGCAGTTTTTTATAGAGTTTGATAATGCGTTCTGCAATCTCACCGAGTTCATCGTTAGGAAATTCCACCAAGTCTTCTGTGTCCACGCTCTCGTTGTGGTCCACGCGTTTGGCGAAAGTCTGCAAGTTAGTGATGTTCTGTCCCAGTCGGTGAGTGAAGCGATAGAGCACCCACGTGAGGATGAGAATCGCCAAGAAGGCAAACCACAGAAAATGGCTGTCGGCAGAAAGCGTCCGCACCAAATTGTTGTCGTAGGGCATTGCTGAGCGCAAGACCAAATTCGTTTTTTTCAGATATAAGGCAGAATAGAAATAATATCCTTTCAGCGTCTTGCTACTGCGCTCCACTGAGTAACCTTGTCCCTCTGCAAGAGCCTGTTTCACTTCGGGTCGGTTGGCATGGTTGCCTATGTGGGCGTAGTCTTTCTTCACGTTATCATACACTACCTTACCGTCTGGGCGGATGATGGTGAAGCGAAGTCCTTTCACGCTTCTTTTCTTGATGTAGGCATCCAACAGGGCATCGTTGAATGGGTGGTTTTCCAGTTGGTCCATGTAGAGCAGACGATTGAAGTCCTGCAGACGCGTGTTGAACATCTCCACCTTGTATTGGCGTTCACGTATCTGCTGAAAAATAATAAAACCGGCGGCGAACACAAGGAACACCGCCATGACGCTGAGGTAGAGTCTTTGCCCTACAGTGATTCTTCTCATATTTTAGAATTAAGCATCGAAGTAATAGCCGAAGCCGAGCCGTGTGACGATGCACTTGGCAAAGCGTCCCACCTTCTTGCGCAGACGTGTGATATTGACATCTACTGTACGGTCGAGTACCAGTACATCTTTGGGCCATACGCGTTGGATGAGTTGTTCGCGCGAGAACACTCTACCCCTTTCGGAGAGGAGCAGGTGGAGCAGTTCAAACTCTGTCTTGGTGAACGGAACTTCCTCGCCGTCGATAGTGACGGTTTTCTTGTCGAGGTCCATCACCAGTCCTTGGTAGGAGAGAACAGAGTGCTGTGGTTCTCCGTGAGACTCAGCTGTGCGGCGCAAGACGGCTCTCACTCTCACCATCACCTCACGCAGCGAGAACGGTTTGGAGATATAGTCATCGGCACCGAGATTGAATCCCGTCACCGTGTCGTTCTCTGTGTCCTTGGCAGTGAGGAAGATAATAGGAATATCGGCAGTAGATTCTTGGGATTTGAGTTTCTTGGCAAGAGCAAATCCCGACATGCCACCCATCATGACATCGAGCAGCAGGAGGTCGAACGACGGCAGGTCAAGCGTGAGTGCTTCTTCGGCTGAGTTGGCGGTCTCTACGCTGTATCCTTCCGTCTCAAGGTTAAATTTCAGAATTTCACAAAGGTCCTGCTCGTCATCGACGACCAGAATGCGATAATGATGTTCAGTCTCAGTCATACTCCTTATTTTCTTTTGCTCTGCAAAATTACGATTATTCCGTTAAAAAGCCAAGAACAGAGCGTGACAATCTTGTTACACATTTTACAAACCTTCGTCAGAATCTCTTTTTTCTGTATTATTTGTGATGGCTCCAGTCCCCTCAAATAGGTATCAAAATCCCGAAAGATACGGCTTCTCACTCACTTGCCGAGTCCCGTCTACCCATTAGTAGGTATTTTTTGCCGATTAATGCCCTGCACCTTTCGGCTATATGGATTATTTTTTCTAACTTTGCAACAAGGTTGTAAGTGAAAACCGCTAACTTTGCGGGAGAAATCAGAAAGATACAGAATTTGATTATGACTCTTAGAGAATTGAAGATAGGCAGCACTGCCGAAATTGTTGCCGTAGGGGGTGAGGGAGCCCTCAGACAACACTTCTTGGATATGGGCATTATTCCCGGTCAAGAGGTGAAATTGGAGAAATACGCGCCCATGGGCGACCCGATGGAATTATTGGTTCAGGATTACGAATTAACCCTCCGTTTGGCGGATGCAGAGAAAATAGAAATTAAACCTTGCAAGAATTGCGAGGAACATATACCACACACCCACGATAAATATTATGCCTATAGTCACGAGGGCAATGAGCACCCCGGCTATGGTGAGGCGAATCCGTTCAAGTTGCGTCCCCACGAGCATGAACGAATCGTCAACGAGAAGGTATCGTTCGCTCTTGTCGGTAATCAGAACACCGGCAAGACCACTCTCTTTAATCAGCTCACCGGTGCCAATCAGCATGTGGGCAACTTCCCCGGCGTCACCGTCGACCGTAAGACGGGCACTATCAAGGGACATCCCGAAGCCACAGTGACCGACCTGCCGGGTATCTATTCGCTTTCTCCTTATACGAATGAAGAGATAGTGAGCCGTGAGTTCATCCTCAAGACCCATCCCACGGGCATTATCAATATTGTGGATGCCACCAATTTGGAGCGCAACCTCTATCTGACCATGCAGTTAATGGAATTAGGTATCCCGATGGTGTTGGCGCTCAACATGATGGACGAGGTGAAAAACAACGGCGGTACCATTTTGGTCAATATTTTGGAGCAGCGGTTGGGCATTCCGGTGGTTCCTATTTCTGCTATGAGAGATGAAGGTGTAGCCGAGTTGATTGACCACGCCATCCACGTAGCGAAATACGACGAGCCGCCTTTGCGACAGGATTTCTGTAGCCCTGAAGACCACGGCGGCGCTGTCCACCGTGCCATTCACGCTATGGCACACCTCATAGAGGACCACGCCAAGGCTGCCGGCATCCCGCGCCAGTTTGCCGCCACCAAACTCTTGGAGGGCGATAAATTGGTGGAAGATGCTTTGAAGATAGACGGCAACGAGCGTGATATGGTGGGACATATCCGCGAGCAGATGCAGATAGAGCGCGGACTGGATGCCTCGGCTGCCATTGCCGATATGCGCTACAGCTTTATCCGCCGTATCTGCTCCGACACGGTGGTGAAGCCTCACGAGAGCAAGGAGCATGCACGCAGCCGGCAGATAGACCACGTGCTCACGGGGCGCTGGACCGCCATTCCCATGTTCCTGCTCATCATGGTTTTGATATTCTATCTCACATTCGACATTCTTGGCGGAACATTGCAGGATTGGATAGCCAGTGGCGTTGACTGGTTTACCGAAGTGAGCGACAAGGCACTGACCTCATGGAATATCTCTCCCGTCATCCACTCACTCATCATTGACGGTATCTATACCGGTGTGGGAACGGTCATCAGTTTCTTACCCATTATCGTCATCCTCTTCTTTTTCCTCTCTATATTGGAGGACAGCGGCTATATGGCGCGTATTGCCTTCTTTATGGACAAGTCGATGCGTAAGCTCGGACTCTCTGGTCGCAGTATCGTTCCGCTGCTTATGGGCTTCGGTTGCTCCGTGCCCAGTGTCATGGCTACTCGCACCCTGCCTTCTGAGCGCGACCGCAAGATGACGGTGATGCTGATTCCCTTCATGAGTTGTACTGCCAAGTTGCCTATCTATGGCTTCTTTGTGGCGGCATTCTTCCCCCAGCATGGCGGCTTGGTGATGACGAGCCTCTATTTCTTCGCCGTGTTGGTGGGTATCATCGTAGCGTTGGTGACGAGAAAACTTGCCTTCCATGGCGAGCCGGTGCCCTTCGTGTTGGAATTGCCCAATTATCGTATGCCGGGAGCAAAAAGTGTGCTTCGGCTTATTTGGGATAAGACCAAGGACTTCTTGCACCGCGCCTTCGGAATCATCTTCATTGCCACTATCGTGGTCTGGTTCCTGCAGTCGTTTGACTTTGGCCTCAACTTCATCAGCGACCAGCAACACAGCATTTTGGCTGCCATCTCCAGTGGCATTGCTCCCATCTTCGCTCCCTTCGGTTGTGACGACTGGCGCATCGTGTCGTCCGTCATCTGCGGTTTCATGGCAAAGGAAAGTGTTGTAGCCACGCTGACCGTGCTTTTCGGTTCGTCAGCAGCCGTCCATGTCGCCTTGGTTACGACCTCCGCTATCGCCCTGTTGGTGTTCTGTCTGCTCTATACGCCTTGCGTGGCAACCATAGCAACAGTGAAGCGCGAGGTGGGCGGTTGGTATGCTTTGGGACTCGTGTTCTGGCAGACCGCCATCGCTTGGGTTTGCGCCTTATGCGTTTATGGTGTCGCCCAACTGATAATTTAAACATTGAAGTTCGGCTACTCAATATCCATTTCACTTTTTCAGCTTCTTAACAAAATGAACATACAATCCATTATTCTCACTTTGGTCATCGCAGCACTCGTCGTGTTCGTTGTCTGGCGCATTTTTCGTCAGCATACCCGGAAGCATGGCGGTTGTTCCTGTTGCGATGTTGAGGGTTGCTCTTTGAGAGAGTTGATGGCGAAGAAAAAGAAATCCTGACGGCTCTCTTCCGAAAAGACAGCAAATTATTGAAACATTTCAGTAATTGGGGTAACTCGTTTATGCTTAATAATGCCTATCTTTGCACCAATCAATCAAACGAGAATAACTATGAAGGAAGAGAATCCCATCATCAACATTGATTCTGTTGATACTTACAATAGACTAATGGGCTTTGAGACACGGCATCCGTTAGTGGCTGTGGTCGACTTGTCCAAGGCGAACCAAGATGTTGCCCGCGCTGAGAAAACTTTCAACTATGGGGTCTATGCCCTGTGGCTGAAGCAGGTCAAGTGCGGCGACCTTACCTACGGACGTATGCCTTACGACTTTCAAGACGGCACTGTGACGAGTTTCGCCCCTGGTCAGGTAGTCCACTTCAAACCTGCTCCCGACTACAAGCCCAATGCACTCGGACTTCTTTTCCATCCCGACCTCATCCGCGGCACCTCATTAGGAAAGGAAATCCAGCACTACGACTTCTTCAGCTACAGCAGTCGTGAGGCTCTTCATCTCAGTGAGGATGAACGCGGTACTTTCCGTCAGTGTCTGGCTCAGATTGAGAAGGAACTCGAGCATGCCATTGACCGGCACTCGCGGAAACTCATCTGCAGAAACATCGAGTTGCTGCTCGACCATTGTATGCGCTTCTACGACAGACAGTTTGTTACGCGCAAGGTTGCAAACCGCGACGTGCTTGCCCGCTTTGAGATGCTGCTCAACAACTACTTTGATGGGCGCCGCCCCTTTACCGATGGTCTGCCTTCGGTGAGGTATTTTGCCGAAGAGTGTTTTCTTTCGCCCAACTATTTCGGCGACTTAGTGAAGAAAGAGACGGGACGTTCCCCTATGGAATATATTCAAGCCAAGATTGTCGACTTAGCCAAGGAACAGTTGGCAGGTACCGAGCGCCCCATCAGCGACATTGCCTACAGTTTGGGATTTCAGTATTGTCAGCATTTCAACCGCTACTTCAAGCGTAGCGTGGGTAAGACTCCCTCCCAGTTCAGAAAGGAAATGCAAGCCATTTAGTGAGTTGCATCGTTGACAATTCCAACCACCGTTTACAGTCTATTTCCCCATTATGGCTTCAACCGAAAATTCCATCTGCCAGTTGAATCGGCTTGCGGACACGAAGACTCTGCATCCGCAAGTGAGTGTTATTAACCTCACGGGAAAGTTGAACTTCAATCCCGAAAGGCTTGACTGCTATTCCGTATTGCTCCGTCCTCATTTGGACCGACCGCAGCAGGGTTGGAACCGTTGTGACTTTACCGATGCCCTATTGCTTGCCCAAGCCCCCAATGTTTCCCTTGACTCCCTCTTTTCCGATGAGTCGCCTCAGGGAGGGCGCTTACTGCTTTTCCATCGCGACTTGTTGGCATTCCATACGCTGGGAAGGCATATTTCCGACTATACCTATTTAAAATATAAACCTCAGGAGGCAGTTTTTCTCTCAAAGATTGAAATGGCTGTGGTCAATGACATGTTCAACAACATTGACCGCGAACTTCGCAGTGGTATTGATGCCTACAGCTGTACCATTCTGTCCGACCATATTAAGCTCCTGCTCGACTACATTCAAAGGTTCTATCTCCGACAGTTCATCACGCGCGAAGACCTGAATAACAGCAAGATGGCAGAACTCAACCAAACCCTCGACCAGTATATGCTTTCTGGCTATTTTCGTCGCTATGGCATTCCCTGCGCGAGCCGCCTTGCTCCCGCGTTGGGTTTGTCAACAGCCTATCTCAACGACCTTGTCATCCACACAACAGGCTTGAACATGACCGACTATGTGCAGCAGCGCCGCCTCCAGATGGCAAAGCAGCTTCTCATCAGTCAGCACTACAGCGATGCCCGTATTGCCGTCGTCCTTGGTTATGGAAATGCCGACAATTTCCGCCAATTATTCAAGAAACTCACTGGGGTAGAAACCAGCAACTATAGATAAGGTTTTAGTTTTCCTCTTCATTATCAATAGTCCCCAAACGACTCATGTTTGTCTTTCCTTCCAATAGTAGGGCAACTCTCTCTTAGCAATAATAATAAAAGTATTGACGGACATCAATTAATTTACAGAACGTCCTTTAATTATAGTATTATCTTCTTAACTTTTTCCCTTTTGCATACTATTAACGCAATACATTCCCGTATTTCTGCAAAAAAATGCCAATATGAGAGAAAAACATATACTATGAGATGCCTGGTGCTCATAAACGCTTTTCTTTCAATACAGCAAAGCTCTTATACACCTATCAGTTCAATATAGACAAACATTATCTTACCAATCGCTTAACCCATATTCAAAAGTATCATAGAGATGCCCAGAGTTACTCTCTTCTTTTTGTTGATAAATTGAACCGTTATTTTTTTTACGGACGATAGGCTTTGGTTTCTTATTTTTTTTGTTGTGTCGGTGTGTAGTAAAGAACTTTTTGAAGGTTTCCAAGGTGATGTCTTTAATATTAAGTTCTTCCCCTTTTTTCATATGCCAGATATGCTTTCCCCTTATGACATCGAACAATTTAGGGTACGTTACTTTAAATAGGTTATATTTCCGACAATCACCTTTGTAAGCCTTAATGTCTGATTCCTTTGGCTTCCTCCACCCAAATCGCTTTGGTAAAGATTCATTACCAAAGATTTGGATTAGAACATACATGGAACATAATGTATTGGATGTGATTAAAATGTCCATAGCTTTTTCCATGTCAATGCCTAATCTTTCGAACATGTCATAGTATTCTTCGGCAGTTTCGAAGTTTCGTGAATTCTCAACTTCTTGTTCGATCTCAGCAAAAGAGATAGTTTGATCTTCAGATGAAGCTTCTTCTTTGGATGGTTCTTCAGCCTGTTTTTCTACTATTTCGTGTGTCTGAGAGTGCGAATCGACATTAGCTTTGACATCTTGTGGCAGAAGATTCTCAACCATAGAGGAGGGTTGTATGAATTGATAGGAACCTAACTGTACATCAACAGACTTCTCGTCAATGCGTACTTCATAACGCTTAGACGTTCTTGTATAGACATTTGTCAACTGGTGAGACGTGACAAACGTATTGCTTTCAATGAAGAATTTTCTGCCGAAGATGATGTTCTCTATTTGGTCACACGTGTAAAAAGAGACATCTTTTGGTCTTCTCATGGCTATTTTCCCAATGGAGTTTATTTCATAAAGACTGGAATATCCATCTGTGTCGCGATGAGGAAGCAAGATACAAAGATTGTCTTGTGCTCTGCTGATGGCAACATTTAGAATATTCTTGTCATTCAAGAAAATTCTGTCAGCAGCTACTTTCATACCAAGAGGTGGATTAAGCACTACAAACATTAAGTTGCATTGACCGCCTTGAAATCTATGCACCGTACCGACAGTCACCTTAACATTTCCTGGTATGTTTGGAATCTGAGCAATCAAGCTCTCGATAAGTTGGGCTTGTGGTGCGTATGGACATACTATACCTATGCTGTAATCGCCAATATCCTCTATCTCCTTTTGATTTATAATGTATTTGAACATTTCAATCGTTAACAAGGCAGAGTATATGTGTACATTCGAACCATCCAGTTTTTTGATGCCGAAAATACTATCATATTTCTCAACTTTAAATGATACAAAGTTGATTGGCTTTAGGCTAAGACGACCAAACTGCGTATCTTGAGGTAAAGCAGATCGGAAATGTAGTAGTTTGCCATCATAAGCATACTGGTTGAAAAGTTCTCCGATTGCAGGAACGCTACGGTATTGAGTATCCAAATTGTCAATTTTAAATTGTATGGGGTGTGTAACAGGATGGTCGAATCTGTTGAGTTCAACCATTGAATAGATATTCTCGTCCTTCCACTCTTCTTCATGTACAATGGGCTTAATTTGCATGGGATCTCCGGCTATCACAATAGGAATTCCAGGGAATGTATAGATTGTCAGTGCCATCTCTGCTAACGGTATCATGGAAGCCTCGTCGCAAACAATCATATCCCACCCAATATCAGTCAGACGATTATTTCCACCGATTCCATTGAATCCATCGAAAGAGAGTCGTGCCATTGTGGACACAAGACAGCACTTGTCATCGTCATACACCATAGAGTCTCTGTCTATAACATAACTTTCAAGACTCTCATCTGCTGTTGCAATGAAACGATACAACCATACGCATTCACCATCGCTCTGCTCCAAGATTTTCCTTGTCAGTTCATCGCATGCCGTATTTGTAGGTGCCAGTACTAAAATTTTGCATACGTCATTGGCTTCCATTTCTGATATGATTTTTTTAGCAACAGTTGTAGTTTTACCCGTTCCTGGAGGACCAAAAATAAACTGTAAATCGTCTTGCAAATTATCTTTTAGGTTGAAGTCTGCTGGCAAATTTAAACTATTGAAGGCTGTACGTAGCTTTCCCATAAGGTCAATCTGATTCTTCAAGGTGATAGAAGCTCTAGTGCATCTGTACCACTCAATTTTGTTCAGGATTTTCTCGTAGACCTTACTTGCTTTGAGAAGCAGACTGTTGTCCCTAACGTTGGCGACTTCGAACTTGAGAGACATGTCATCTCTATCAGCAAATGTACACTTTACCTCAATGTCGTCAAGTTCTTCCATCCACAATGGTATGTTTCGGGATGGGTTCTTAAATACATAAATACGTTCACTACCCTTTTCCTTGCAAACGGAATTGAAAGAAATATTGATGGCTTTGCCTGAGGCAGTCTTTTCCGTCTCTGCTCCGCCCTTATATTCTAGTTCTATTAAAGCATCGAACCATTCCTTGGAATATCTAGGGGATGATTTAGCAATGTTACGGAGTTCTATAGTTTTATTATGGGATTCTTCTTCTTCCGCAAGTTTTTGCAACACATCATCTACCTTCTCTTCTTCTGTTATTTCGTCAGTGACGGTAGTCAGTGGAATAGGCCGGTCAGAAGAGACAAATGCTTCAGCAGGGTTAAGATTTCTCAGTTCAGTCCTAGAAAACTCATCAACTGGTTCTTCGGTTTTGATAATATTTTCCTTTATGTTTCCCTCTTGGTAGGCAATTTCCTCTTTTCCATCAGAAGTAGCTTTGTCGTCGTGTGGCACATAAGATTCGCCAAAACCATTCTTCGATAGGTTTGTATTATTGTCTTCTTCGTTTGAAGGAACCTCATGATGCCATCGGTCTGAGTTCTTTTTCTCAACCTTTTTCGCTTTAGCAGCTGCAATTGCTTGAATAATCTCTTCTTCCGTCAAATCATCGCCAGCCAAGGATTTAATCCGTTTTCCCAGATCCATCTGATTTTGTTGTTCCTGTGTGCCACCAAGTTCAACTATAGATTTCTCTTTCTTTTCAATTCCAAGGAACTGGATGAGTCCGTTGTTTCTGTCATATCCAGGATTAAGGTCTTCTAATGCCACTTCTTCAGCACTCACAGCATTGTCGTTTTTATCGACCAGCCATTGGTCATGCTGTAGGGCATACTTGAAAGTAGAAATAAAATATGCTTCTTCAAACGTTCTTGCATATTTCCTTCTGTATTTAACGGTCAAGTTTTCATATTTGCTAAACCCAATATTTGGCAACACTTCATTCCACAAATATAATGAAGTATCAATGTCTAAGGGGTCACTCTCACTAAATTTCTCAAATCCTTCCAATTCTCTGTCTTCGATGGAGTATTCTTGGTAGTCAGACCCTGGAATTAAATTCTTGATACCTTCTCTTAAAAAAAAGAAGCTATAGCGGGGCACTGATAAGACTTTGGGATATTTATGGACACCTAAACTTAACACGAATTTCTCTACGACAGCATCTCCATATTTAACAGTAGCACTTCTGTAGAAATCCAGATTGAGATAACGTGAATCGTCATCATCCTGAAAATATGTTTTCAGGTTCTCGTTGTATAAATATAGTTCATTAGGGCGATGCAGAGCATCGTCTTTACCACATAAGTAAAGGTGATTTATTGTTAGCTGAATAAAATCGTTCTCTAATTTTGAATCTCTGACACGCAGAAAATACTTGACTAGTACTAAGAAATCCGACTGAAGATCTTCATCATTAATTTCAAAATCTTCGACATCAAATTTACCTAATATGACCTGACGGATGTAATCTATCTCATCGGGCTTCTTGATATCCAGTTCTGAAAAGAACTTCATCGACATTTCGTTATTTACATATTCGTTGGCGACAAAATTGTAGCCTGAATCTTTATCTTTCTTTATAGGCAAAAAAACGTTAGGAGACCCATCTTTCAAAAAAGGTGGCACCCATTCTCCTTCCTCTGTTCTAATGATTGGAGCTGTTCTGAAGGGAAGACCACTCGTAGAGTGAGAATGTTTTTTATCTGTGATTTTCCATAGTTTTGGAGCTGCTGTCCGGAGAAACGTGTACATCTTCGTGACCCATTTCAGGTCCTGTTTACTCATGAAATCAGCATTAATATCGTTAGCGAAGTCTTCCGAAGTGTATGTTTCTATCTCACTATACATGTCGTTGTCTAGCTTGTTGATTTTTTGTGCAAGTTCCCATTTCAAAAAATCGACGTTGTGAACCTCAAAAGAATCGTCCTCGTCCTCTAATTCGTAATATCCTTTACGAAGTTGGTAAATTTGTTTTTGACTCAGTAAGTCCACCAGTTCCCTTGGGGTTCCTATCAGTGCTTCTTTCATAGATAAGTATTTCCCATTTCTGGATAATAAAATTCTTTCAGATGATAGCAAATCATCGAATGCATCCTTCATAGGTTCTTCGAACACATCGTTCATATCCCACGATTTATAGTTGGGAATAATCTGGGTGATATTCTCGTCTATCAAAAGAACGTTCTCTTCAACTTGATAATCGCGAAGAAATAATACGGCTTTTGCAGCCAACTTAGACAACAAATGTATTAAGTCTTTATTAAGATTCTCCCCGGGCTTTAGATTCTGTCTGTTATCCGTCAATAGGAAGGGAGCATGAGAAATGAAGCAAGTCCCGAATGTCTCATTCGTCGGGAAAAAGCAATATATGTTCTGCGTTCTGTCTGTAATGAGCCTTTTGATTTTGGGGTCATAAAAGAAGCCAACGTTGATTAGATGGAAAGAAATTTTGCCATTGGCTTCTGTGATTTGCACTTTTTCAGAGAAAAGAAAAATCTCTTTGTCATTGCAACTGTCATGAAGCCTGTAATGCTCAAATGTGATGTTATCATCATCAAAGTCTGTGGAATCCAGTAATTCCTTTGAGTATTCAACTTCATAGCCATCAAAGTTTTCTCTGTCAACACTCCATGTAATTCTCTTGATATTGCGAAGAAATAAGATAGGATTCTTTAGGCTTCTCAATCTTTTCAAGATGTCTTGATATGACTTTTCCTTGTTCTTGAAAGGAAAGACGAACAACGTCTCACCTTTTTTCCTTTTAGGATTATCATGATCCAGCAAAGTGGGAACTATATAGTTCTCGATCTTGAATTTGAAGGTGTCGTCATAGATTTCAGGTGTATCTGAGTATTGGAATACAGCTTTAAAACCAACTCCGAACTTTCCAATCTTGTTTTGTGTTTCATCATTTTTGGAAGAGTCACCAATTCCTGTAATGGAATTGATATCTCCAACCTTAGAATCATCCTCTCTAGTAATATCAAAATGCTTGGTGCCGTTATGCTTGAAAAGCAACCTGTCTTTTTTCAGGATGATAGATACCTCTGTGGCATCTGCATCATCAGCGTTTTGAAGTAATTCATAGATGAAATGTGCGGATTCTGGGTATTTGTCAACGATACTGCTCCACACCCCACGATAAGATTTCTTTTTGAAAGTTTTGTAATCTTCAGCTCTAGAATTATGAAGGGCATTGAATAGTTGTATTTCGTTCGCTGTAAGTTTAGCCATTATTATAGGTTTAATGATTTGGTAATATGCTTGCAAAAATAGTATTTTCCTATATATTGAACAAAAAAATAGGAAGAAAAATTGAAATTCTCTTCCAAAAGATGACATTCTTATTACATTGACAAACAGATTATATCGGATTTACCTCTGCCTTTCCATGGATTATATACATTGAGCAAAATTTGGAGTAATTGCGTTGGCAACTATAATATCAAAAAACAACTCAATGGCGAAAGCACTTATCAATTACTGATGTTTTGCAACTTGCTTATTTCAAAGGAGTTAATAGAAGCCAAAGGAGTTATAGAAGTTAAAGACAACAGCGCTTAAGAGTAGCAGAGAAGTTGAATTATATTATATTATTTGTAAGCTAATATTTGAAATGCCAATTATTTTTTAATATCTTTGTAGCGAATTATTATAACTAACCTAAATTGATGATGAAATGATGTTGATTATTGACTATTGCGACAAGGTCACATCATGTGTAACGGTTTCAATACAACGATGGATGCGCCCATTGCTTGGGGAGTTATCGCATAAGAAACATTTTCATTAAATAGGAAAATCCCTTAGTTATGATTGAGCGACAATTGTCGACATGTTTTGCGACAATTGTCAACGAGTTTTGCGACAATTGTTGACATGCGTGTCGACAATTGTCGGACAGTCCAAAGTAAGTAATCAGCAATTGAAAATAGGCTGATTTTGAGATGACTTTGAGTGGATTGCCCTCCTATCTATATGCTCACTTAGAAGGGAATAGCTGTTCATTTTTTCCTTTATACTATTAAATAAAGATAAAAGTTGAAACATTTTTGTAGCTCGATCTAAATATTTTGCTAACTTTGTCTGTGTATTTGACAGTAGTGTCAGACAATCATGTTAGGAGATTGAGTTATGAAAAGAATCAATATAGGTTTTGATATTGGTTCCACTACAGCGAAGGTAGTGGCATTGGATTCGGAAACTGGCGAACTTGTTTTCGATGTCTATCACCGTCATCAAGCCAAAGTGAAAGAATGCCTAACCAACATTCTGCACCAGTTGGGTGAAAGAGTGGGGGAGGCGGAACTTTCCGTTTGCATCACCGGTTCGGTGGGAATGGGCTTCGCCGAGCGCTACGGACTGCCCTTCGTGCAGGAGGTGGTATCCGCCACGGAGTACCTCAAGAAGTATTATCCGCAGACGCGAACCCTCATTGATATCGGCGGTGAGGATGCCAAGATGATTTTCCTAAAAGACGGACACCCCACCGACTTGAGAATGAACGGTAACTGTGCGGGCGGAACGGGTGCGTTTATCGACCAGATGGCTGTATTGCTCGACACTACTCCCGAGGAGATGGGGCACATGGCAGAGAAATCTACGCAACTCTATCCCATCGCTTCGCGCTGCGGCGTGTTCTGCAAGACCGATATTCAGAACCTCATGGCTCGCAATGCCGACAAAAACGACATTGCACGAAGTATCTTCCATGCTGTGTCGGTGCAGACGGTGGTTACGCTTGCCCACGGTCATGATATCAAGGCTCCCGTGTTGCTTTGCGGTGGACCGCTTACGTTTATTCCTTCCCTGCGCAAGGCATTTGCCGACTACCTTCAGTTGAAGGCTGAAGATTTTATTGTGCCGGAGAAGAGTCATCTCATCCCCGCTTGGGGCGCCGCTTTGGCAAAGAACCGTAAGGAGTTGACGCTTTCCGGTCTGGAGCAGTTGCTCCAAGGAACCCCCAAACATCAGGAGAAATTTGAGGCAGACCAGTTGCCGCCTCTTTTCCACTCAAGTGAAGAGTATGAGGATTGGAAGAGCCGCAAGCATAGTCACGCAATGCCCACCGCTTCTCTTAAGAGCGGCAAACAGCAAGTTGTGATGGGCATCGATAGCGGTTCCACAACGACAAAAATCGTGGTTCTCGACACCGAGGGCCGCATGATATATCATTATTATCACGACAACGAGGGTAATCCCGTAGGTGCTGTGACCGAAGGTCTGCGCCAGTTGCAGACCCAGTGCAAGGAAGCAGGATGCGAGTTGGAGGTCGTTGGCTCTTGTTCCACCGGCTACGGCGAGGACTTGGTTAAGGCTGCCTTCCGTCTGCGCACAGGCATCATCGAGACAATGGCTCACTATATGGCTGCCAGCCACATCACGAAGGATGTTTCTTTCATCCTTGACATTGGCGGACAGGACATGAAGGCAATCTTCGTTGACGGTGGGGTCATTAATCGGATTGAAGTGAACGAGGCATGCTCGTCGGGCTGCGGCTCGTTTATCAGCACGTTTGCCCGCTCGCTCAATACTACCGTGAGCGACTTTGCTCAAGCAGCTTGCCGCGCCACGCGTCCCAGCGATTTGGGTACCCGCTGCACCGTGTTCATGAACTCGAAGGTGAAGCAGGTGCTGCGCGAAGGTGCGTCGATGGAGGATATTGCCGCCGGACTGAGCTATTCGGTGGTGAAGAACTGCCTCTACAAAGTGTTGCGACTGAAGAGTGTCAGTGAGTTGGGCGATAAGATTGTCGTGCAGGGTGGAACCATGCGCAACGACTCCATTGTGCGTGCGCTGGAGGTACTTACCGGCACAACCGTTTATCGAAGTGACTGTCCCGAGTTAATGGGTGCCATTGGATGCGCGCTCTATGCTTTGAGCATGGACGCCCAACAGCCGCTCACGCTCCAAGAGATGATAGACAATGCCCGTTACACCTCACGCCAGCTCCATTGCCACGGTTGCGTCAACCAATGCACTGTGACCCGCTATCGTTTTGCCAATGACAATTCCTTCTTCTCAGGCAACCGCTGTGAGAAGGTGTTCAACAATAAAGGTACAGCCGCTGACCGCGGACGCAATGCCTATGAGAGCAAGACGGCACTGCTCTTTGACCGTGCCGCAACCGAGAGGCAAGACCCCGAACGGTTTACTATCGGTATTCCCCGCTGTCTGAATATGTTTGAGGACTTCCCGTTCTGGCATACGCTGTTCACCGAGTGCGGCATTCAGGTGGTGCTGTCGGAGGTTTCTAACTTCACTCACTATGAGCAGTGCGCAGGGAAAGTGATGTCCGACAACATCTGCTTCCCCGCCAAACTCGTTCACAGCCACATTGATGACCTTGTGAAAAAGGGCGTTGACCGAATCTTCATGCCTTTTACCGTGTTTGAGAACCGCGACGGCGATGCTCAGAACAGCTACGACTGTCCCATCGTGACCGGTTATTCGCAGGTGGTACGCAGTGTGCAGGGTGACAAAGTGCCCGTGGATGCTCCGTCCATCTCCATGAAGAGTGATAAGTCGCTCCTTATTCAGTGCAAGGAGTATCTGTCGAGGCTCGGTATTGACGCGAAAACCGTAGAACAAGCCTTTGCCAAGGCCCGTGAGGCGCAGCAAAAGTATGAGCACGATATCCGCCAAGTGAATGAGGAAATCCTCAAAGAAGCACGCGAGAAACATAAGACCATCATTCTGTTGGCAGGTCGTCCTTACCACGCCGACCCGCTTATTCAGCATAAGGTTTCGGAGATGATTGCCGCCTTGGGCGCCTACGTCATCAGTGACGACATTGTGCGTGGCAGCGATATTCAGCTCAAAGGCGTCAACCACTTGTCGCAGTGGGCATTCCCCGACAGAATTCTGAAAGCTGTGCTTTGGACCTGCATGCAGGACGACGACGTACAACTGATGCAACTCACGTCGTTTGGCTGCGGTCCCGATGCATTCCTTGTCGATGAGGTGCGCTCGCTGCTGAAGAAAGCCGGTAAGAACCTCACCCTGTTGAAGATTGACGATGTGAACAATATTGGTTCGCTGAAGCTCCGCGTGCGCTCGCTGCTCGAAAGTCTGCGCATCGGCATCCGCCATACAAACGGAAATCTTGAGCCGGATGCCACGCTGCCACCCTTCACCCGTGAGGAGCGAAGCCGCAAAATCATTATGCCTTTCTTCACTCCGTTCATTTCCCCACTTATTCCGCCATTGATGAAAATGGCTGGCTATGATGCCGAGTCGCTGCCGATGGCAGATGCCGACTCCGTCAACTGGGGACTGAAGTCGAGCAACAACGAGATTTGCTATCCCGCTACCCTCATTGTCGGCGACATCGTTAAGGCATTCAGAAGTGGACGCTACGACCCTGACAAGACCTCGGTCATCATGACGCAGACGGGTGGTCAGTGCCGTGCCAGCAACTATATCCCGCTCATCCGCAAGGCGTTGATAGAGAATGGCTATACCAACACCCCCGTTATCTCCGTGGCAACCGGTTCGGGTATCGAGAATAACCAACCGGGCTTCAAGATAAATTGGTTCAAGATGATAGGTCCAGCCGTGAATGGCGTGCTCTTCTCCGACGTGATGGCGAAGATGTATCATGCCGCCGTAGTGCGTGAGCGTACCAAGGGTGAAGCCGCCGAAGTCTGCAACCGCTGGATGGAAGAGGCCAAGCAAGTGATTTATGCAGGTCACACCGAACAGCTCTACGACATCGCCGCCAAGGCAGCCGTTGATTTCGACAACATTATCGAGGACTGCGAGTTGCCACGAGTGGGCATCGTGGGAGAGATATTCCTCAAATTCCATCCTTTTGCACAGAAACATGTGGTTGAATGGTTGGAGGACCACAAAATCGAGGTGGTGTACCCGATGTTGTCCGATTTCTTCCTGCAGGGCTTCGTCAATGCGAAGGACAACCATCGGAAGCACATTGAGAAGAAGAGTATGCCCGAATGGCTCATCACCATAGCTGATAAGCTAATCACCAAGCGCGAGCGTCGATTTGACGAGGCTTGCAGCGCATTCCGCCGCTACGTGCCTTTTGAGAGTATCTATGAGAAGGCTAAGTTGGCTCAACCGGTCATCAACCTCAGTGCGCAGTTTGGCGAAGGCTGGCTAATAGCCGGTGAGGTGGCATCGTTGGCACGGAAAGGTGTGCGCCACGCAGTGAGTCTACAGCCCTTCGGTTGTATTGCCAACCACATTGTTTCAAAGGGCATTGAGAACAGGTTGCGTCAGCTCTATCCTCAACTCAACATCCTGTCGTTGGATTTCGACAGCAGTGTGAGCGAAGTGAACATCGCTAACCGACTCCTGCTCTTCATTAATGATATGTACGACGAAAATCAGAAAAATGGAAGAAAAGAATATAGAACAGCAAATCATACAAGCAGCCAAAGCCGTATTCATTGAGAAGGGTTTTGCAGAGGCAAGTATGACCGATATAGCCCAGCGCACGGGCATCAACCGTCCGGTTCTTAACTATTATTTCCGCACTAAGGACAAGCTCTTCGCTGCTGTCTTTGCCGATATCCTTCATGACTTTATCCCAAGGTTGAAGGATGTTGCCATGCGGCCGGAGACCGTTGACGAGCGCATCGCCTCCATCACTGACATCTATATGAGCATCCTGCGCAAGGAACCGCTTCTGCCCCTGTTTATGATTCGCGAGATTCACCGCGATGCTGCTCACCTGTTCTCCACGTTGGCACAGTTGGATAGTTGGGACTACATTGAGAACTTGAAGACAACCTTCAAGAAGGAAATGGATGCAGGCGTGATTCGCCGCGTTCCGTTGCCACATATCTTCTATACTTTCTACGGGCTTGTGGCGATGCCCTTCCTCACGGCTCCCCTTGTGGAGTTGTTTGTGGGCGGCAAGTTGGACGATAAATTGTTGATTCCGTGGCGCCAACATATTATTGACAGTATGCACCAACTGCTGGTGGTGGACGACAAAGACAAGGTTCAAGTGAGTGTAGGAGCTTCGGCTGCCTCTTGAAAAGGCTTGTTTGTTCGTTTAAGGTGAGTTCTATTCATTTTGTAAAGGCACTTTGGAGTGGAATGCCAAGAGTCAGAATGAATAGAACTCACCATAATTTTGTTTTGTTGAAGCGTTGTTCTTAGGAATTTTTGTATCTTTGCTGCCGTAATCAACAATCCATTAAATAATGAAATCAATCAGACATATCTTTATTTTGACGGTGTTCTTGTCTGTCGGCTTATTATTCTCCGCCTGTAGCGATGATGACGACGGGGGAGGCAACAGTGAGTCGGAGCTGTCACGCCAGACTATCTTCGTGTTGATGCCTTGGTCGGGCACTGACAGCAACAGCGGACTTTATAGTTACTTCTTGGAGAATATTGAGAGCATGAAGGCTGGAATCAAAGACAACGGTGGTCTGTCGGATTGCCGGCTCATCGTGATGCTCGCTTCATCGCCGCTCCAAGGTCGTCTCTTTGAGATTACCTATGAGAATGGCGCAACAGTGGAGCATCTGCTGAAGAATTATTCTTCGGCAGAGTGGCTTACCTCTCAGGGTATCGCTGGTCTTCTCGACACGGTCAAGGCTCAGGCTCCCGCCAGCTCCTATGCGATGATTATCGGTAGTCATGGAGTGGGATGGACCTACAAGGACGACTGGACGGAGTATCCTTACCGCATCAAGAGAGCGATGAGCCATACTGCCGGGAGACCTTTGACGAGGTTCTTCGGGAGTGTAGAGGAACCCGCCAAATACGGAATCGATGTTGAGACTCTTGCCGATGGCATTGAGCAGGCGGGATTGCAGATGCAGTATATTCTTTTCGACGACTGTTATATGGCAAACGCCGAGACTGCGTATGCACTGCGCAAAGTATCACAGTATCTTGTAGGTTCCACCAGTGAGGTGATGGCAGCGGGAATGCCCTATGAGGAAATGTGGAATGCGCTCGTTACCAATGATTATAGCGAAATGACGAGTGAGTTTTATGATTTCTATAGCAGCTATTATTATCCTTACGGAGCCTTGTCGGTCATCAATTGCAAACAGGTGGACGGACTTGCCACCATCATGCAACAAATCAACAGCCGCTATACTATGAGCGATGCTACGCTGGACAGTGTGCAGGTGGTGGATGGCTTCTCTCCGACTATCTTCTATGACTTGGGCGACTATGTTCACTATCTTTGCAAGGACTCCTCACTCACGGCTCAGTTTGACCAGCAGATGAAACAGGTAGTAGTGAGTACGGCACATACACATACGCTCTATTCCGCCATCTCAGATTCATTTTTCACGCTTATCGACTATTCCGGTATCACGATTTCCGACCCCAGTACCCACACGGTGGCAGTGAAGGGCAAGGAGAAAACGGAATGGTGGACAGCGACGCACTAATTTGTGTGTTCCTTGCTCCGAATAGAATATCTCAACCGCAAATAATAAAAGCCAGCCATGCTCGCGCACGACTGGCTTTCTGCTTATCATAAATATAACGAACTTGAATTAGTCGTCAAAATCACTATCGAGAGAGGATATGCCTTCCTCTGTGAATTTCTTCGTTCCGCGAAGCTGATGGCGCATGTTGCTCAGCAACTGCTGGCTCTCCTGCAGCAGGTTGAGGTACACTACCGAAATCTTCAGTAGACTGTTTTCGGTGGAGCTCTGCATGCGGTCGATGTGCTTCTTACGGATAACGCTCAGCATGTCTTTCAGATTATCGGCTTGCTCCAACACGCGACGGTAGTTCTCAAAACGTCCCGTGGAGATAAGGTTCTCCGTCTGTTTCAGCAGGTCGTTGATGCTGTGGCGCACTGGTTCATACTCTGCGATATAAGTCTGTGGGAGCGGGTTGAAATTGTTGTCGATATGTTCCTTGATGGGTTCAAGCATACGAATAATACAGTAGATATACTGTTGGCTGGCGTTGATGGAAACGTGGAACCACGTGTTGCGCTCCATGGCTGTACGCTCGGGCGCCCTTCTGAGAGCAAGAAGTTCCTGACGACGTACAGTCCTCAACTCTACTTGCTGTCTGCGCAACTCTCGGTTGGCATGGCGCAGTTCGCGGGGACGATTGTCCTCGAATCCGTCTACTACCTTATTATATTCATCGTAAGCAAACTGTGTCATTTCTGCTTGGTTGCGGCGGAAGTGCTTTGTCAGCAAGTCCCAAACAATCTCCGGGTCTTTCGTGCGCATCATGAGCTGGAACACATCTTCCTTCTTGTCGCGTGAACGTTTGTTGAAGTTGCGGTTGCTGCGGATGAGCAGGTAAACCACGAGCACCATCAAGGCGCCCTGCATGATGATACCGCCGAACCACATCAGGCAACAAACGATGGAGCAGACGATGAATGCGACGGCTGCGGTGATGAACCATCCACCAATGACTGAAAGCACACCCGTTACGCGGAATACGGCACTCTCACGACCCCAAGCGCGGTCTGCTAAGCTGGAACCCATTGCCACCATGAACGTCACATAAGTCGTAGAAAGCGGCAACTTATGGTTGGTACCGAAGGTAATCAGCATGGAGGCGAGTACCAAGTTGACGGCTGCACGAACCACGTCGAATGCGGCACCGTTGTCGAGTTTCGCCTTCTTCTTGTCGAAACGGGAGTCAACCCATTCGCAAACACTGTCGGAAGTATGATTGGCAATAAAACTATTGGTTGCCTGTCCACAGCGAACAAGACTGCGTGCCACTCTTGACGAACCGAACATTTCGTCGCTCTCGTCCTGGCGGCTTAGGTCAACAGAAGTCTTAATCACGTTGCGAGCTTTCTTGGAGGTTCCCATGGCAATAATCATGATGACACCTGCACCGAACAGATAGAGGGCTGGTGACTTGGCGCTTTCCATCAGCGAGCTCATCATGAACTCGCTTGGCGACGCACCATTGCCGTTTGCAATGTAGTCCTGATAGGAATCCAGACCAGCCAAAGGAACACCGATGAAGTTGACCAAGTCATTGGATGCAAACGACATAGCCAAACCGAACGTACCCATGAGCACGAGGAACTTGAACACGTTGACCTTCATCAAATAGAGAACTTCCATCAGCACTGCTGAGATGACAAACGTGTAAACCATCAGCATGTTGATGTTCCCGTTGATATAGTCGCGCACAGACTCAGGGATATAAGGCGACTTTCCGAAACCTTTCAGGAAGATGAAGTAGGACAGGGCGGTAAAGGCGATGCCACCGAAGATGGCGATGGTATAGCGTGAATGCTGCTGATAGTTAAAAGTGAAGATGATACGTGTTATCCATTGCACGATAACACCGACGATAAAGGCCACAATCACCGAGGCAAAGATACTCACAATCATGTCCAAGGCTTTCTGTGAGTTGATGAGGTCTGCCATTTCGAGATTGGGGTCTTGGTTGACCATGAGAACCGCCATCATGAAAGTACCGCCCAATAGCTCAAATACCAATGATACAGTAGTAGAAGTAGGCATACCAAGCGTGTTGAACATGTCAAGCACGATGACATCGGTCACCATTACGGCAAGGAAGATGGTCATCACTTGCTGGAACGAGTAGTGAGTAGGCACAAGCACACCGTGGCGCGCCACGTCCATCATACCCGTAGACATCACGGCACCGAGCATCACACCGAACGAAGCGATGATGAGCACAGTGCGGAATTTCGCCACCTTGGCGCCAATGGCTGATTGGAGGAAATTCACTGCATCATTACTCACGCCCACGAACAAGTCGAAGATGGCGAGTATCAGCAGGAAAATCACAATGATTAAATAAATTGAACCCATTGCTTTTTAATTGTTTGATTTCTTTGGGCGCAAAGGTAGAATTTGGCTATTACAGGTAGATTAAACACATATTACAATAAGATTACAGCCGTGGAGAAACCCGATAAAAAGCTAACTAAGAGCCTTTTCAAGAGGATAGTATTACAGGTATTAGTTGTTGCTTGCTCAATCTAAAAAGGGAACCGCACAGCCAATTTAGACAATGGAAACGAAAAACGGGAAGCCTCTCTTGGCCTCCCGCTAAACATTAGCTATTTGAAAAAACTTCTTTTATAAGATGTGAGTGATGTGAGATATTCTATCCTAAGTCAATTTGATTATTCTAAAGACTTCTGCTCCAAGACAGGAGTTACTTTACTTTTCTTTAAATTCTTATACTTGTTGGATGTTACGCTATTATTAACTGTTGCTTTTTTGCTTGCTACAACTTTCTTGTTTGTTGTTGCTTTCTTACTTGCTGCAACTTTCTTGTTTGTTGTTGCTTTCTTACTTGCTGCAACTTTCTTGCTTATTTTTGCTTTTTTGCTTGATGTTGCTTTCTTAGTGCTTGTTGACTTTTTTGATTTCTTAAGTGACTTCTTCGACTTTAAAGCAGTCTTTTTACTTTGCAACGTAGCTTGCTTTGTTGGAGCTTTAGCAAGAGAAGTCTGCGCGTTAAGTGTACTGAGTTTCTGCTTGTCGGAGACACTTACTTTCTGCAGTTTTGCCTTGTCGGAATTTGACAACGCCTCCAAGTTGGTGCGCTGAGAGGGCGTTAGCTTTGTCGTTTCGTTCTGTGCGCTGGCTGTGAAGATTCCCACAGCCAAAGCCAACAGAACCAATGTTATCCTTTTCATCTTTTTACCCTTTCTTTTCTTTTATTCCTTGATTGCAATTTATTACTTACACCTGCAAATGTAGCGCATTATGTCATAACAGCAAAATTTGTTCAACCAATTTGCCACTTTCTTCAGCCAACTGGCAAAAAACGAGAAAAATTCTATTGCATGAGTCTTTTAAGCCAAACAAATCTTATGTTCCGCTCTTGTGCCCACATAGCAGTTCAGAGAGCATAAGTAATCGAAACTTATATTAAAATCCTTGCGGTATTGGAATTTATTTACTATCTTCGCAGCCGATTATCAACAACAAAATTTTTGAATTATGAAGAAGTACGTATGTAACACATGTGGGTGGATATATGACCCCGCAGTTGGCGACCCTGATAATGGCATTGCTCCCGGCACAGCTTTTGAGGATTTGCCCGATGACTTTGTATGTCCTCTCTGCGGAGTAGGTAAAGAGGACTTCAGTCCTGTTGAGGATTAATATCTACACTACAAAAAAGGAAAAACAGAACCGTAGCCTAACCGCCGCGGTTCTTTTTTAATTCATAATTCAAAATTCATAATTCATAATTGGCTGGCGCTTTGCTAATTCATAATTCAAAATTCATAATTCATAACTTGCTTCGCTAATAAAAGAGTGTAGTAAGTGCGGTAGGCAACTCCTAATTCATAATTCACAATTCATAATTTTTTTCGCTTCCGTGTTTGGAGCATGACGTGCATCTGCGGCGCAGCAACTCCTAACTCCTAGCTCCTAACTCCTAGCTCAATTTATCTCCTATCTCCTAACTCCTAACTCAACCGAAGGTTGTTTTTTCATAAGGAATTTCAGCCAAGGTAGGGGCATTTTGCATTAATTGTTGTATATTTGCAGAAAATTACATAGGAAACCCTCTCATGATGAAGCATCTATATTCGCTGTTGTTTTTTTTGCTGGCTGTACAAGTCCTCCCGAGTAACGCTCAATCAACTTTTTTTCATCGCAGGCAAAATGTAGCTGTGGGATGGAATCATCGAGGAGAAGACTCACTCATTACATCACATTTAAATATCGGATTGTTTGACAACGTAGATTCGCTCAAAGGTGTTCAGATAGGACTCATTTCGGGACGCGTTCACCGCGATACCCGAGGCGTGAACTATGGATTCCTTGAAGCTACGACGCGGGGCGATTTGCGTGGCTGGCAACTCTCTGGCATGGGCAACATCGTTCACGGAACCACGCGCGGCTTGCAGACGGCAACGTTTACTAATTATGCCACGAAGTTGAAAGGCGTGCAATTGGCAGGTATCATGAATATTTCCGGACAACCCATGAGAGGTGTTCAGATTGCCGGCGGAGCCAATATCGCCATGGGTATGGACAGCGGACTACAACTGTCGTTGCTTGCCAATGTCACTTCAGGTCATACCAACGGCGTGCAGGTGAGCGGCTACAACTATGCAGATACGCTCAACGGATGGCAAGTGGGCGTTATCAACTCCGTGGCAAGCCACACTAAAGGCTGGCAGGTGGGCGTAGTCAATTATTCTGTCGATACCATTGCTCATAAGATTGGACTTATCAATGTCAATCCCAAAACGAGAATAGATATTATGGCTTTTCTCGGTACTTCATCCGTATTTAATTCAGCCTTGCGTTTCCGCAACCGTTCCACTTATAACATCATCGGCATGGGCACCCACTACATGGGACTGGACCATAAGTTCTCCGGCGCACTCTACTACCGCATCGGTCAGTATTTCAATGTGGCGCCGCGGTGGTCAGTGAGCGGCGACGTGGGCTACTACCACATCGAGACTTTCGAGGAAAACAGCCGCAATAAGCCCGAACGACTCTATTCGCTACAAGTACACGCGAATGTAGACTATCGCATCAACCGAACCCTGGGGGCCTTTGTCTCGGTGGGCTACGGCGACACACGCTACTACGGTCATCACCGAAAATACGAAAACGAATGGATTGCCGAAGCTGGTCTGACCATCCACTGGCCTCATCGTCACTCCAGTTACGACATCTTTGCCCCGAATCCACGTCGGGAGTCGGTTGCCGACAGTCTGATTGCCCGCTGGAACGATGGGCGCAAGAACTACTGGTTGGCTGCGGCTGAGGCAACTGGCATCAACGTGCTGGTGCACTGCTTCGACCGTTTTGTGATGAACGAGGACTTTGCGCAAGTGCATTTCAAGGACATCGCCCGCAACTGGCGCGATGCCTTTGTGTGGGACAACGACCAGTTCTCTACTAACCTCTTCGCCCATCCTTATCATGGCAACCTTTATTTCAACTCTGCACGCTCAAACGGACTCACGTTCTGGGAGAGTGCGCCCTACGCTCTCGGCGGTAGTTTGATGTGGGAATTCTGTGGTGAGGTGGAGCCGCCAGCCATCAACGACCTCATGGCGACCACCTGTGGTGGTATGGCTATCGGCGAGGTGACCCACCGCATCAGTGAGCTTATCCTCAACAATGCCGATAGGGGATTCAGTCGATTTCTGCGCGAGGCTGCTGCCACCATCATCAACCCGATGGGAGGCTTCAACCGTATCATCAAGGGCGATGCTTGGCGGGTGGACGAGAAACATCCTTATTATTATGACCACGATAACCTGCCCATTGACTTCTCGCTCTCTGTGGGAGTACGCTATCTGAGCGATGACGGAGGATTGTTCCGAGGCGAGTTCAATCCTTATGTGAACGTTTTTCTGGAATATGGCGACGTGATGGATGCTGACCATACTCAGCCCTACGACTTCTTCTATGCTGAGGCAACCATCGGCTTATCAGCCAACCAACCGCTCATCAACCGCCTTCATCTGCTGGGCAGGCTGTGGGGAAAGAGCATTGAGACGCGCAACAAGTTGGAAATAGAGTGGGGCATCTACCAACATTTCAACTACTACGATTCAGAACCCGTGAAGAATGGTACTTCGCTCACTCCCTATCGTATCTCTGAGGCCGCATCCTTTGGCCCCGGAGTCATTCTGAGATTCCCACAGGTAGGCGCTCTGCGCAAGTTGGAGCAGCGAATTTTCCTCAGTGGAATTCTATTAGGAGGAACAAAAAGCGATTACTACAATGTGATTGACCGTGACTATAATATGGGTTCTGGCTTCAGTGTCAAGACCAAGACGCATCTTGAGTTCCGCAATTTCGGTCGGTTTATCGTCAAGGCGAACTACTTCCGCATCTATACTTGGAAAGGTTACGAGGGCAAGGACTTGGAAACCGTGAACCCACTTTATCTTAATGCTCAGGGCGATAAGGGCAATGCGGAGTTGGCAGAAATCACACCTATATGGGAGTTCGACTTTAAAGGACCGCTTAGTGCTTCAGCCTCTACTTCCTATTTCTTCCGTCATACCCGCTATTCCTATCATCCTAACGTCATCGCCAAGACATTTGAGGTGAAAGTAGGGCTGACCTATCATTTTTAATGTGAGTTAGGAGATTTCTCCAGTTAGGAGATAGGAGATTTTTCCAGTTAGGAGATAGGAGTTAGGAGATAGGAGTTGCTGCGCCCCACCTGCTGAACCTACTAAACTTACTGAACCCGTCAAACACTTGTCATTAACTCAACTTATTTGGCTAAGAAAAGAAAAAAAGCGGGAAGGGCACTCAGCCTTTCCCGCTTTATATAAGTCTTGATTTGAGAAGCGTAATTACTCTGCGTGTTCGCGCTCAATATAAGCGAGCACAGCTCCCTTGCTAATCTTAGAGCCTTGCTTGGCATTGATTTCAACCAGCTTGCCACCAAGGTCAGCAGGAACCTCCACAAATTCGCCCCACGGAGTGAGGATGTAGCAGAATGCGTCACCTTCTTTATATTCTTTGCCGATGTAAGGCTCAACAGCGGGAGAAGCCTCACCGTCGCCTTGGAACTCCCAGAACACCTGTCCTCTAACGGGAGCCACCACTGCATCAGCCTTAGCGTGCTTGAAGGCGGCAGCCTCCTCGGGAGTCATCTTGCTGCCGAGTTTGGCATCCTTCTTTGCCTGTAAGTCAGCAAGGAAGTTCTTCTTTGCCTGTCCGCTCTTGAAGTTGCGGTACTGCTCGGGATGCATAGCAAGTTCGAAGAGTTCCTCGTTGTCTTTGCCATAGTCCCAGCCGTTCTCGTCCATCTCTTTCTTGAAGTCGTCCAAAGCGTTGGGCAACAGCGTGTGCGGGTCGGCATCTGTAAACTCGCGGCCCTGCTTCTTGGCAAGCTCTTTCAGTTCGGGAGCAATCTCGCCCGGCACCTTACCACTCTTGCCGAGAATCATTCCCCACATAGAGTCGTCCATCATCACGAAGCGTCCCTTGCCCTGTTCCAGCGTGAGCAGGTTCATCAAGGCGATGTTCTTGGTATATTGTGAGAACGGGGTCACCAATGGAGGATAACCTACGCGAGGCCATACGTAAGCCACTTCGTCGAAGAGCTTCACGAGCAAGTCGTCCATGGAGAGTTCCTCCTCGCCTTTCTTCTTGCGCAGGTTGTTGATGGTAGAGCGAATGCCGCCCAAGTCAGACATCATAGAGCCCATCATACCGCCGGGCAGACCACAAGTGAGAAGCAGTGAGCTCATCACCTTGTTCTGCGGGTTGATGAAATAGCCCAGCCATTCATCAATGAACTCCTGCGTGAGGGCTCTCGCTTTCATGTATGCCTTCATATTGATGTCGGGGACGTCGAATCCCTCGTGGCGCAACATGCTCTGAACGGAAATCACATCGGGATGTACTTTACCCCAAGACAGCGGCTCGATGGCAGTGTCGATGATGTCGCCACCGTTGTTGCAGACCTCCAGCACGGATGCCATGCTCAGTCCGGGACCGCTGTGACCGTGATATTCAATGATAATGTCGGGATGCTTCTCCTTAATCATCTTGGTGAGCTGACCGAGGAAAGCTGGCTGACCGATACCAGCCATATCCTTCAAGCAGATTTCCTCAGCGCCGGCCTCAATCTCTTGGTCAGCCAGATGGCTGTAGTATTCGAGAGTATGAACGGGCGAAGTAGTAATGCAGAGCGTACCCTGAGGGGTCATACCTACTTCCTTAGCCCATCGGATGGAAGGCGCAATGTTGCGGATATCGTTCAAACCATCAAAAATACGCGTAATGTCAACTCCTTGAGCGTGCTTCACCTTATACATGAGTTGGCGAACGTCGTCGGGTACAGGATACATACGCAGTGCATTCAAACCGCGGTCGAGCATGTGAGTCTTGATTCCTGCCTCATTGAAAGGCTTGCAGAATGCACGTACTGCATCGTTGGGATTCTCACCGGCTAAAAGATTGACCTGCTCGAAAGCACCACCATTGGTTTCTACTCGGGAAAAACACCCCATTTCAATAATGGCAGGGGCTACGCGCTCCAACTGGTCCTTGCGGGGCTGGAACTTACCGCTACTCTGCCACATATCCCGATAAACGAGACTGAACTGAATTTTCTTCTTCATATTTAGTAAAATCCTATTCTGGTATATATCCTTCAGGGGTCGCTGGCTATACAGTGACCACTGTACTGGGGTACAAAATTAGATAAAAAAATCCAAAATCAGTTGTTTGTGAATGTTTTTTTATGATTTATAACGATATTGTATCTGCAAAGCAGTACAAAATAGAAGGTTGGGGAAGATGGTCTGTCGCTCAGATTGAAACTGCTCTTCTTGGAAAGACGAGTTTTTGCGAAGGGCTTTTATTCTGATGTAACGATAATCGAACTGAAAACCAGCGAGCGCAACCTATGCGGAGGTCCTTCAATTTTTGCTCAATTTCCTATCTATTTGCAAAAGACTTGGGTGACTTTTTGATGGAATAAAAGTTATTTTGAAATAAAAAACAAACGGTTTGTTTTGTTCTTCTCGCGATTTGCACTACCTTTGCAACGAAAAGAAATAATTTGAGAAAAATAAGATGACGAAAAGACAAATCGTATATATTCTCGTGGGTCTGTTTGTGCTCGGATGCGTGGTCTACGGAGTGAGCAACTTCAACAGAATCGCTTATCCCAAGAAGGAGCAACCCAAACTGATTACCACGAAGATGAAAGGTGACAAGACAGTCTATGGACTTGCTTGTGAGGGCTACAATGATACTGTGCTTATCCTGCTGCCGCCAGACAACAGCGACCCTGTGACCTATAACATTCTCGATGCCACTCGCAACGGAAAAATCCGCGGAAAGGTGAGTATAGGCGACCGTATCGCACTCGTGCTGGACCCCAACGACAAGCACAAGGCAACGCTCGTGATTGATATGGAGGAACTGGAGGGAATCTGGTGCTATATCGTCATGCCTAAGCTGAAGGACTTCGACCACATGAGCAACCGGGAACAGGCACGCAAACTGGCTGCCATGCCCGATTCCATTAAGCAGACTTATTACATTCCACGCGAATATGGATTCTGGATTAAGAGCAACTGGTCGGCACAGAGCGTGGGCTACGTCAACGAACAATCGTCGGTGGCAGATGAGAGTCCCGTGGTGTATCCTGCGTTGGGCTACTTCACAGCGTGGCATATCTGGAACGGCAAGTTCGTGATGGTGAGTGGAACGCCATACATAGACAAAGATGGAAAGCAAGGCGTAAAGGACTTGTGGAACGATACTTGCGACATCGACTATCTGGATGAAGACTCACTCGTGCTCACTGATGTGTATGGCAGTCGTAGCTACTATAAAAAATCCGACATCAATGAAGTGAATAAGAAAGCACGTCAAATTGCCGAGCAGTTGTCGAAGAAGGCACTTGAGGAAACCAAATAATAACTAATTAAACTAAATATTATGTTACTATCAACAACTCCGACCATCGAAGGTCATCCGATTCGCGAATATCGCGGAGTAGTCAGTGGTGAGACCATCATTGGTGCTAACTTTGTTAAGGACTTCTTTGCAGGCATCCGCGATGTAGTAGGCGGACGCAGTGGCAGCTATGAGAAGGTGCTCAACGAGGCAAGAGAAACAGCCATAAATGAAATGTGCGACCGTGCTTCCTCTATTGGCGCAAATGCCATTGTGGGCATCGACATTGATTACGAGACAATCGGCTCTGGCAACACCATGATTATGGTTGCTGCGAGCGGGACTGCTGTGAGATTATAATAGGTATAGTCTCAACCTCTTCACAAGTTTCTGAAAATTGAACGAGAATCATACGTTCCCAAGTTTCACACGCCGTATTCCTTCTTCCAAGGCAATATGGCGTGCATTTTGCATAGTAGAGAGGGGAGTGGGTGGTACCGTCGTCATCTTGTATTGCGGGAAGAATCGGGTGATATGAAGGGGCACGTCGGCAAATCCATTCTCCACTAACCACCGACACATCTCCCGAGTCATTTTCGGGTCATCATTGACAGTTGGGATGAGTAGATGCGTAATCTCCAGCCAAACGCCAGCATCCTTGACAGCCTTCAGCGTGTCAAGAATGGGCTGCAACTTCACTTCTGACACCTTATTATAAATCGTATCGCTAAACGACTTCAAGTCGATGTTGGCTGCATCAAGATAGGGCAGCAGGTCGGCAAGAGGCTGCTGACAAACGTAGCCTGCCGAAACGAGAATGTTCCTCATTCCAGCCTCGTGAGCCAGCCGTGCCGTGTCGCGCATATACTCTATCCATGTGAGCGGCTCTGTGTAGGTGTAGGCTATTTGATTCTGATGATACTGGCGGGCAAGGTCAATCACTCCCTGCGGTGGAAGTTCCTTCGAGGGCACGTCATTAGGTGCAACCTGTGAGATGTCATGGTTCTGGCAGTTCTTACAGCGCAGGTTGCATCCCGTGCAGGCTATCGACAGGCATTCACTGCCGGGATGAAACCATGCCAGCGGTTTCTTCTCAATAGGGTCAATCGCTAATGCACACGGTCTGCCATAGGCTTCGCTGTAGAGTTTGCCGCCTTGACAAACCCTGCTCCGACAGCGTCCACGATGCCCCTCTGCGATGACGCAATGGTGCGGGCACAAATCGCACATCACCCGTCCGTCGCCTAAACTATGATAATATTCCGCTTCTTTCATTTTGTTTCTTCCTCAAAGATGATTGCCTCGTAGGTGTAGAGTTCCGCGTCGCACCATCCGTCCCAGCCGATACCAGCCTTGTCTTGGGCGCAATGCCCTAAAAATTCTTCTTTGGTCCAGTTCACTTCCTGCGCCACCTGCGGAAGGAACGTTCCACTGCGATAGCCTTTCTTGATATAGATTCCTTGTTTGCCATATTGGAACTCACTGATATCGTGAATTCTCTTGAGCGGTGTCAGCACGGATATTTCAATGTGGATATCGTCCAGTTCACTGCTCTTTACGGGCATGAAGCGTGGGTCCTCAGTGGCTGCTGCGACCGCCATCTCTTCTACAACATGATAGAGTGGGATATCAGAGCCGAAATGTCCGATGCAACCGCGCAGCCTTCCGCCTTCGTTGAGCGTGACGAAAGCGCCGCAACGTTCCTTCAAAGTAGGCGACAAGTTTGTCGAATCGGTTGTCCATTTCTTTTTTCCCGTTACAGCGTTCTCTATGCAACCCCGTGCTATGCGCAGAAGTTGTTGCTTGTCGGCATCCGAAAGTTGGAAGCCGTTTTGCTTTTTGCGGGTTGTCACAAGGGCGTTGTAGCCCACCACTTCGTCTTTGCTGCCATAGCGGCTGTCGCCCGAATTGCAATAATAAAGGTGGCGACAGTTGGCTGTAGAATCGTTCTCCGCCAATATCGTATTGACCAATATGGCGCAGAGACCGCACGCGCTGGTGGCGAGGTTGGGAATGCCCTTGTCCATATTCTCGTTCACAGTCCGTGCGATGTAGCTTAGGTCACCCGTTGTAATAGCTTCAGCCGTTCGCTTGTCCACTTTGCACGCATCGTCGTATGAGGGATAATGGCTGAAGTCGCTGCTGATGACGAACAGATTGCGCTCGTTGTACCACGGTCTCAGTGCCTCGGCAATCTCGCGCAATTTCTCGCCGTTGAGAGTTCCGATGATAATGGGAACGATGTGCATGGGTTTTCTGAGCCATGTCTGCAACATGGGCAACTGCACTTCCAGACAGTGCTCTCTCGTGTGGGCTTGTGCCACATAGCGGAAGCATTTATTCTCGCGGTTGAGCTTAGAAGCCAGAGCGGTGTCTACGTCAACGAGTCCGAGTGGAGTCTCGTAGCATTCGTAGGCATCGCAGACCGAAGCGCCATCGAAGGCGACGTGGTGGCTGGGACCGAGAAGGAAAATGTGGTCCCACTCCTTGTCGCGGGGCAACTGGGCATAGCTCCAAGCTGCCGCATGTGCCGAGAATACATAACCGGCGTGGGGAACAATGATGCTCTGCACGAAGGTATCGTCGCTTACCATCAGTTTTGTTCCCTTAAAACTCTCCTCAATCTGCTCGCGGAGAGAGTCGGCATCGGCGGGATAGAACTGGCCAGCCACGGCCATAGGTCTGACAGAAGGCTCCCGCAATCCCTTGCTGCCACAGGACTGAGCATGTATCATGATGACAACTATTAATATCCAAAAGACGTTGTGCTTCATAAACTCCCTTACGTCTCAATTTTTTGTAAAGTTAAGGAAATATCACGAGAAAACCAATCTTTTATACTTTTTTATTCAATCAGCTTAGAGCTTTCGGCTCTGATGTTGTTCCCACGCTCCGTCTTGGGAACTACGATTTGGTTCCTATTGGATAATAGTAGCTGTCGAGATTGCGCAGCCGTAGTTCTCGCGCTCCGCGCCGGAACAATATCCGTCGTGTAGCCGCAACTCACGGAGGTCCCGTCGCTCCGCGCGGGACGACAACCGACGGCTATCGCATGACAACAGTCCACGGATAACATGGATTTTCACTGATTATCAAACCTTAATCATTGCGCACCTCGTTGTTCTCGCGCTCCGCGCGGGAACAATAACCGAATAATATAGAGTTTCGTATTTTGGTTCCCAGCTTGGATGCTTACCCCTGTCGTAGCACCTAACTATTGGCTATAAAATTTGGAAATCGAGTTAAAATTCTGTATCTTTGTCATTGCAAATAAAGCAGTTCAGTTGATGCTCTCTTGCGGTCTTAAACAATTAAACTTTCAACTGATTCCAGTGAAAGCGCTTCTCGGCGATTGCTGACAAGTGCCACCCGAATTGCTGGCACTTGGCACCACAACGGCTCCCAAGTGGCACCCGAACGGGTGGCACTTGTCAGCAATCGCCAGTAGATAGTTCTTGAAGTGATTATTGCGGATTTTGAATCAGGCATAGCTAATTATTTTCGCCTAACTCAAGTTAACCAATTTATTATGAGGGATTCAACTTTCGCATGTATGGAGGAGTCAAAGGAGTTAAGACATTACTATTGAAGGATTCTGATACCCTTTAGCACTGTTGTCTTTAACTCCTCTAACTCCTTTGACTCCTTTTAACTCCTTTGAAGTAAGCAAGTTGCAAACTTGCGAAACTTCAGTGAGGGATATTTTACCGATAGAAATAAACTGGGCGCGTTTTTCATTCCACAAAAAAAGGTGTTCCGTCATCACGACGGAGCACCCCGTACTACTGTTACTATTACCACTATTACAAACTATATTATTCTAATAATCCTAATTTTTTCGTGAATATTTTTCTGTTCTATCAGCTTCGATTCATAAATGTATTTATTCGACTGCCTATTATAATCTATGTTATCATTTTCTGTTTGCAAAGATAAAAAAAGCAATTGAATCCAATGTTGATTTATAACATAAAATTGCTTAACCTTCTCAAAAAAAACAAAATTCTATAAATTGGAAGGGGTAAGAGCAAGAAGAAGGGACAAGTTTAGAAAGGTTGGTATTCTGCAAGCCTATCCAGTTGCATTCTCCCCTAATAATGCCATAAGTAGGGAGCCTACGCTCGGAAAATCTGAAGCCTCTGTTTTGGGAAAAGTTGACAAAAAACAAGCGTAGAGGCATTAGGGATGTCGCTCCGCAAAAAACGGAACTTGTCGGATAATGCCTCTACGCTTAATATTAGAATGCGCTTTGGAACTCTTCCAAGAAGCGGGTATCGTTCTCAGAGAACATGCGGAGGTCACTTACACGGTATTTCAAGTTGGTGATACGCTCCACGCCCATACCGAAGGCATAGCCCGTGTAGATGCTGGAGTCAATACCGCAGGCGTCAAGGTCGTGCGGGTCTACCATGCCGCAGCCCAGAATCTCTACCCAGCCTGTACCCTTGCAGAACGAGCAGCCCTTGCCGCCGCAGATGTTGCATGAGATATCCATCTCGGCACTAGGCTCGGTGAAGGGGAAGTAGCTTGGGCGCAGACGAATCTTCGTATCGGGACCGAACATCTCACGTGCGAAGGTGAGCAACACCTGCTTCAAATCGGTAAAGCTGACACCCTTGTCCACGTAGAGTCCTTCTACCTGATGGAAGAAGCAGTGGGCACGGGCAGAGATAGCCTCGTTGCGGTAAACACGGCCCGGGCAGATAATGCGGATGGGGGGCTGGTGGTTCTCCATATAGTGAGCCTCGTCGCCAGAAGTATGGCTACGCAGCAACACGTTCTTTGTTACATCGTTGGAATCAGGCTGCTCAATGAAGAAGGTATCCTGCATGTCGCGTGCAGGATGGTCGGCAGCGAAATTGAGCATCGTGAAGACGTGCTTGTCGTCGTCAATCTCCGGTCCATGATAGAGCGTGAAGCCCATGCGCTGGAAAATATTGATGATTTCGTTGCGCACGATGGACAGCGGGTGACGCGTGCCCAAATTGATGGGATAAGCGGTGCGGGTGAGGTCGAGCTGTTCGCCGTCAGCCTCTTTGGTCTGCACTTGTTCGCGCAACTGATTGATTTTGTCTTGGGCGTTCTTTTTCAGTTCATTGATTTTGATGCCGACAGTTTTTTTCTGGTCGGCAGCCACATTGCGGAAATCAGCCATGAGGGCATTGATTTCGCCTTTTTTGCTCAGATACTTCAAACGAAGCTGCTCCACGTCTTCGGCATTCTGCGCCGAAAGGGTGCTCACTTCCTTGAGTAGTTCCTCAATCTTTTCTAACAGCATTTCTCGTATCTATATTTTTGTGCAAAGTTACTAATTTAAACTGAGAAACGACAATGTAAACTTGAAAATTCTGTTACGGTCTTAACTTAGAAATAAAAATAACGGTCGAGATGATAGTATATCGAATAAAAATAGTAATTTTGCAGTGCAATGAGAAAGTATGGATTTTTATTCCTAATTGTGCTTTTCGCATCGGCAGTGTGTACGTTCAATGTAGGTTGCTCCGACAAGAAACCTGTAAAAGAAGACTCTGTCGTTGCGGGGGATACAGTGGCACCTGACACTTTGTCGGCAGAAGACAGTGTGATTGCCGAGCAGCCCATGCCCAAGGCTGCCGACGAACTGTTTGACGACTTCTTCTTCAACTTTGCAGCCAACAGGAAGCTGCAGAGGGAGCGCATCGTGTTTCCTCTGAAGGTCTACAAAGACGGCAAGTTGGCGCGTGTCATCCAGAAAAAAGAGTGGCGTATGGAGCATTTCTTCATGCGTCAGGACTATTACACCCTCATCTTCGACAGCCAGAAACAGGCTCAGTTGGTGAAGGATACAAGCGTGAGCCATGTGGTGGTAGAAAAGATTTCGCTCACGCGGAAGAAAGTGAAGCAGTATATTTTCGACCGCATCAATGGGCAGTTCCGCATGACATCCATCAACATTCACGCCATGCACAAGAACAACAATGCTTCTTTCCTGCTTTTCTATCAGAGGTTTGCCACCGATACCGCTTTCCAAATCCGAAGCATGGCGGACGAGGTGACGTTCACGTCGCCCAATCCCGACAATGATTTTGAAAACCAGACGGGGGTCATCTTGCCCGAGCAATGGCCCTTCTTCAAGCCGGCTCTTATTCCCAGTGGGGAGATTTACAATATCATCTACGGGCAGACATACCGCGAGAGCAATTATAAACTGTTCATCATCAGAGGCATTGCCAACGGTCAGGAGATAGACTTCACCTTCCGCCGTTATGGCAAGCACTGGAAACTCATTAAGTTTACCACTTAACATCATCTGCAATTCATACAGCATGAAAGAATTAGAACATTATAATCTTCTGCACAACAATACTTTTGGCATCGAGGCTTATTGCGATAAGTTCGTGGAATACAGCAATGAGAGCGAAGCCGTCCGCATAGCCCAGCGACTGAAGTTGGGCGACAAATACCTGATTCTCGGCGGAGGCAGCGACTTGCTACTCACAGGCGACTTCCATGGAACGGTAATTCACTCTGCGATGACCGATATCACTTTGCGCCCCATCAAGGGTGGCGTACTGGTTCGCGTTGGCTCCGGACGCACGTGGGACGACGTGGTACAGAAAGCCATCGAACAGGGATGGCACGGAGCCGAGAACCTATCGCTCATTCCCGGTGAGGTGGGAGCGAGTGCGGTGCAGAACATTGGTGCCTACGGGGCAGAAGTGAAAGACCTCATAGCTGTGGTGGAGGCTGTGGAGATTGGTACAGGACGTAAACTCTTGTTCGGCAATCAAGACTGTCAATACAGCTACCGTCAGAGTAGGTTCAAACACGATTGGCGCGACCATTTCCTCATCACATACGTCACGTACCGTTTTTCCAACACTTTTGAGCCGCGGCTCGACTATGGCAATATTCGTCAGGCTCTCGAAGAGAAAAATATAGAGAATCCCACGCCTCAAGAGTTGCGTGACGTGATTATAGAGATACGCAACCGCAAACTGCCCGACCCGAAGGTGACAGGTAATGCGGGAAGTTTCTTCATGAACCCCATTGTGACCAAGGACGTGTATGAACGCATCCACAGTGAGTATCCCGACATGCCCCACTATACCATTGACGACCACCACGAGAAGATTCCAGCTGGCTGGATGATAGAGCAGTGCGGGTGGAAAGGTCGTTCGCTGGGGCGCGCCGGAGTCCACGACAAGCAGGCATTGGTGCTCGTCAATCGAGGCGGAGCCACGGGACGGGAAATCGTGGATCTAATGAAGCAAATCCAAGAAGACGTGAAACATCGTTTCGGCATTGATATTCATCCGGAGGTAAACGTAGTATGAAATTCACATTCTTAGGAACAGGAACATCCAATGGCGTGCCCGTGCTGGGCTGTCAGTGTGAGGTATGTCACAGCAAGGACCCACGCGACAACCGCCGTCGCACTTCGGGACTTTTGGAGACGCCCACCACGCGTATCCTCATTGATTGTGGACCCGACCTGCGTGAGCAACTCATGCCCTTGGAGTTCAGAAAGATTACCGGCGTGCTGCTCACTCATCCCCATTATGACCACGTGGGTGGATTGGACGACTTGCGACCCTATTGCAAGTTCGGCGACATTGACATCTACGGCAATGAGATGACAGTGAGGAACGTGAAGCACAATTTTCCTTATTGCTTCGTGGAGCATCTCTATCCAGGTGTGCCCAAGCTGAGCATGCACGTGATAGAGCCGCATCAGGCATTCATGCTGGGAGACATCAACGTGATGCCCATTGAAATCTTGCACGCCTGTATGCACATTTTAGGGTATCGCTTTGGCAACTTTGTCTATATCACAGACATGAAGAGCATCAATGACGAGGAACTTCCCTATCTGAAAGGAGTGGACACACTCGTGGTGAATGCGCTACGTTGGGAGAAACCCCATCAGAGCCATATCCTCGTGGGTGAGGCAATCGAGTTCAGTCGTCGAATAGGTGCGCGCCGTACCTTCCTGACTCATCTGACTCATCTTATCGGTTTGCATGAGGAGGCAGACAAACGCCTGCCCGAAGGTTTCCACTTTGCTTACGACGGTCTGCAAATTGAGGTGGAATGAAAGAGCGATTCTCAACCTCTATGAAACATCTTTAACTAAAACATAACCAAGTTGGGCTGAAAGCCTGTCAACAATAAAAACTTATGCATATAGCGATTGCCGGAAATATAGGGAGCGGAAAGACCACCCTCACTCAACGGCTCTCCGACCATTACGGATGGGAGCCTAAGTTTGAGTCGGTGGAGGATAATCCCTATCTTGCCGATTATTACAAAGATATACCGCGGTGGGCGTTTAATATGGAGGTGTTCTTCCTCCGGCAACGGTTCAAGGACATGCTTGCTATTAACCACTCCACGCATACGGTGGTACAGGACCGCTCCATATTTGAGGGCGTCTATGTGTTCGCCGCCAACAACTACGAGATGGGCTCCATGGATGAGCGCGACTTTAATACGTATATGGAACTCTTCCAGTGTATGATGAGCGTAGTGAGAAAACCCGACCTGATGATATACCTGCGCGCCTCGCTGCCCCGACTGGTGGAACATATTCAGGAACGGTCGCGCAGCTATGAGGAGAAGTTGCCCATTGAATATTTGCGCAACCTCAACCGACTTTACGACGACTTCATCTTTAATAAATACGACGGTCGTAAGCTCATCGTCGAGACAGACCATTTGGACCTGCGCGACAATGAGGACGACTTCAATCATCTAATCGAACAAATCAATAAAGAATTATGCATATAGCCATAGCCGGTAATATTGGCAGCGGAAAGACTACGCTGACAAAAATGCTCGCCGCCCGCTTCGGATGGCAGCCTCATTTTGAGCCTGTTGACAATAATCCCTATTTGGAGGATTACTATAAGGATATGAACCGCTGGTCGTTCAATCTTCAGATTTATTTCCTCAACAAGCGTTTTCGGGATGTAGTGGAGATAGCCCAGAGCAAAGACACCATCATCCAAGACAGAACCATCTTTGAGGATGCCTGTATCTTCGCTCCCAATCTGCACGATATGGGATTGATGAGCGACCGTGATTTTGACAACTACACCGATTTGTTCAATCTCATGATTTCATTGGTGAAGTTGCCCGACCTGCTCATCTATATCCGCACAGGCATTCCTAAGTTGGTGGAACACATTCAGAAACGCGGACGCGACTATGAGCAGACCATGCGGCTCGATTATCTTAAAGGACTCAACCGTCGCTATGAGGAGTGGATTGCCGGGTATAAGGGCAAGCTGATGATTATTGACGGTGACACCGTGAATTTCGAGGACAGTCCCAAGGACTTTGGTCGCATTGCCGACCGTATTGACTCAGAACTCTACGGTCTTTTCTCAAATGAGAAATAACCAGCGAGTCCTTCCTTGCAGTTCTTTTTTATTACTGTCCGGTAAACTTAACCTCTCATGTGCCCCATCCTCATCTACAGACGGGTTGGGGCTTTTTACTTGTCCGATAAGCACATCTCACGATGCCTCTTCCTCATCACATGGCAGGTTGGGGCAATAGGCTCTTAATTCGTCCTAAAGCTCTATTTGTCACTTCTTTGCCCATTCTATATGGAAAGATGTTCCGTCTCAGTCTGCTGAGATGTTGCTGAGATATTGCTGGGATGTTTTACCATCTATTCATGTACGTAAGAGCTTTTCTTTCAACGTGTTAGATGCTTTGCTGAGATTGCTGAGATGTTTTTTCAACAAAAAAACTCAGAGGAAGCACCCATCATGGGAAAACTTTTGGAAGCCATCCCTTTCTATGATGGGTCAGGCCAAAATGACTCTCTATTTCGGATGCACCATTTTTCCTCAAAACGTTTACCGGACAGTAATAGTTCTTTTTAATGAGACTGTAAGTCGTATTGTAGGTGGCGCATAGGATGACCGCCCCACTCGGTGTCGTTGACATACTCAAATCCGAGTTGGTGATATAGATGCTCCGCCTTTGGATTGCCCTTGTCGACCAACAATCCCACCTTGGGCAGCATCAACCGTCTGCCTTTCTCGATGGTTGCCTTGAGCAATGCTGAGCCTACACCACGATGACGGAAGTTGTGGTCAATGCAGAGACTGTCGGCATAAAGTTCGCCAGCCTGCGTTTCTGGTGTCATGTGACTATGGTCCATGCCGAACCGCTTCAGCGACTCTTCGATGAAAGGCTTGCGCAATCTCAATAGGGCTGCACCATCGTAGCTCACGCAGGTGCCCATGAGCTCCCCTTCATCACTGAGAGCCACGAGCGAATTGAGGTAACTATATTGTGTGTCGGTGCGCTCCACAAGGTCGGTCATGAGTTGGTGGAAGTCGGCAAGTCCGTGTTTTGGACCAGCCAAATTGAGACAACATTCGTGATTCATTGCCTCCATAATGCGGGAGGCTATCCAAGAAGCCCATTCGCGCTGGGCAGGAACTATTTTCATAAGATTTATTATTGGTTGTTGAGTTAAGAGAGAATCTGTGACTACTTCTTCGTGTTGCCGTTGTCCATATCCTTGAGTACGCTGAGGGCTTCCTCTACCGAATGGATATTGTCAACGTGCATCAGTCGGCGGCCTTTGACCTCCTTGATGGCGCATCGGCGTGGATTGCGCCCGATATAGTTGAGCACGTTGTCGAATGCCGTGCTTCTGTAGTAAGCGCTGAGAGGATTCGATACGAACTGCATCACCATCTTGCCGTTGCGTAAGGTGAGTTTCTCGCAGCCCAAGCGCTTGCCCAAACGTCGCAGCAATACGACACGCATGAGTTCTTCGCCCTCTTTGGGGATGGGACCGAAGCGGTCGATGAGACGTTTGCGGTAATCTTCCAACGCGTGGTCGTCAACGATGTTGTCGAGTTCGCGATAGAGCAGCATACGCTCGCCGCTTCCGGGCACGTAAGTGTCGGGGAAGTACATTTCCAAGTCGCTGTCAACGGCGCAGTCCTCCACAAATTCGTCACCGCTGAACTCCTTGCCTTCCTTCATTTGCTCAGCATACAGGTCGCTGAACTCATCGTTTTTGAGTTCCGTCACTGCCTGACTGAGAATCTTCTGATAGGTCTCGTAGCCCAAGTCTTCCATGAATCCGCTCTGCTCGGCTCCAAGAAGGTTGCCTGCGCCCCGAATGTCGAGGTCCTGCATGGCGAGATTGAAGCCGCTTCCCAACTCGGAGAAATTCTCCAAAGCCTCCAATCGGCGGCGGGCATCGGCTGGCAACGCACTCTTGGGCGGTGCCAAAAGATAGCAAAAAGCCTTGCGGTTGCTTCGCCCCACGCGTCCCCGCATTTGGTGGAGGTCGCTCAGTCCGAACCGATGGGCATTGGCAATGATGATGGTATTGGCGTTAGGGATGTCGATTCCGTTCTCCACAATCGTAGTAGAGAGCAACACATCGTAGTCATAGTTCATAAAGCCGAGGATAATCTTTTCCAGTTCCTCTGGGTTCATTTGTCCATGACCGATGGCAACCCGGCAGTCTGGCACATACTTGTGGATAATATTTGCCATCTCCTGCAGATTGTTGATTCGGTTGCACACGAAATACACCTGTCCGTTACGGCTCATCTCAAAATTGATGGCGTCGGCGATGACCTCGTGGCTGAACGTAGTCAGCTCTGTTTGAATCGGGTAGCGGTTGGGCGGTGGGGTGCGGATAATGCTCATGTCGCGTGCACCCATCAGTGAGAACTGCAGTGTGCGGGGAATGGGCGTTGCCGACATGGTGAGCGTGTCCACATTGGTCTTGAGCGTGCGGAGCTTCTCCTTCGTCGCTACACCGAACTTCTGCTCCTCGTCAATGATGAGAAGTCCAAGGTCGTGCCATTTTACTTGCTTGCCCAACAGTTTGTGGGTGCCAATGAGAATATCTATCTTTCCCGATTCGAGGTCGGCGAGAATCTGATGGGTCTGCTTAGTAGAACGGGAACGAGAGAGGTAATCAACGCGGACCGGGAAATCATGGAGTCGCTTGGAGAACGTCTGGTAATGCTGATAGGCGAGGACCGTTGTGGGCACGAGCACTGCCACTTGCTTGGAGTCACATGCCGCCTTGAAAGCAGCACGGATAGCCACTTCGGTCTTGCCGAAGCCCACGTCACCGCAGATGAGTCGGTCCATGGGATGGGCGCTTTCCATATCTGCCTTTACGTCCTGCGTGGCTTTGAGCTGGTCGGGGGTGTCCTCATAGAAGAAGCTCGCTTCCAACTCGTGCTGCATGAATGAGTCGTGGCTAAAGGCATATCCTTTCTCATAGCGTCGCTTGGCATAGAGTTTAATGAGGTCGCGGGCAATATCTTTGATGCGCTTCTTGGCGCGCTCCTTCATGCGGTTCCACGCACCAGTGCCCAGCACACTCAGACGAGGTGGCTGGTCTGTCTCGCTCGAACGGTATTTGCTGATTTTATATAGCGAGTGGATGGAAACATCCACCTTATCGTTGTTCTGATAGATGATGCGGATGACTTCTTTGAATCCGTTGCCGGAAGGCACGCGCAGCAATCCACCGAACTTTCCAATACCATAGTCTACGTGGACGATGAAGTCGCCCGGTTCCATTTCTTGCAGTTCCTTCATGGTGAGCGCCATCTTGCCACTGCGGGCACGGTCGCTCTTGAGGCTGTACTTATGGAAACGGTCGAATATCTGATGGTCTGTGAAGCAGCATATGCGCAGCGTGTTGTCGGCGTACCCCTCGTGAATAGTCTTCTCCACGGGTGTGAACTCGATGGGGCGCTGAGTCCACTCGCCGTCTTGCAGCGTCATGGTGGCTCCGTCATCTTCCATTCCGTTGAAGATGTCGCGCAATCGTTCCTGTTGCCGTTTGCTGTCGGCGAGAATATAAATATGGTAGCCCTTGAGCAAGTAACTCTCAAGCGACTGCCGCAGCAAGTCAAAATTCTTATGGAACAGCGGCTGTGGCGAAATGTCGAACTTCAATTTAGCTTGTGCAACCTCATGACTATCATGGCTCAATTCCACTTGCCGCAGTGGTTGCATGGCATCATCATACTTCGAAAGGGGCAACAGCGTGTTCTCGCTTTTCAGTTCGTCTAAAATCTGCTGCTGCTCCATCTCAGTGGCATCGCTCAATCGGTCGGCAACGGCTTGTGAGGAGAAACCATCTTCATAGATGTGTCCGATGGTCTGACGGATATAGTCAAAGTCCTTCGCCGCCACTACTGTGTCTTTGTCGAAGAAGGAGAGAAATGGAATCTTCTCCTCGTTGGTACCCTTGAGTTCGGGCACGATTTCTATTTCTTGTTTGATGTCCTTCGAGAGCTGGTCCTCCACCTCAAAAGTTCGGATGCTGTCGATTTCGTTATCGAAAAAGTCAATACGGTAGGGCAGTTCACAGCTGAAGGAATATACATCGAGAATACTACCGCGCACGGCAAACTGTCCCGGTTCATACACATAGTCCTGCTGGGAGAAACCGAAAGAGCGCAGACGGTGCTCCACATCAATGATGTCTACTGTCTGCCCCCGTTTTAGTGACAAACGTCGCTCGTCAAGATGCTGGCGCGACACCACCAACTCAGCCACAGCCTCCGGATGGGTCACTATATATAAATAAGGAGAGGTATCATCGCCCGCCTTGCGCGAGGAGAGTCTCGTCAGCACCTCAGTGCGCAGAATCTCATTGGCAGAATCGCGCTGACCATACTTCACGGCTCTCTTGTAGGACGAGGGATAGAACAACACGTTCTCGTTGCCAATCAACTGAGTAAGGTCGTGGTAAAAGTAGCCAGCCTCGTCGGCATCCTGCATGATAAACAGAAGGCAACGGCGTATCTTTGCAGCAATGGCAGCAAACAATACAGCACCAGCCGAAGCCTGCAATCCGCCTAATGAGATAGTGCGGATAGAGTCGTCAGCTAATACTTTCAGTAATGCCCCTGTTTGTGGAGCCTTGGAATAAAGATGAAGAAATTCTTGGGAAGTCAATTGATGTCAATCTTTGATTTTGGGATATTTCCGGAACCAACCGTCAAGGCGCAAACGCATCACGCCAAAGAAGGCCTCGCTGAAAATGCCACCACTCATCTTGCTCGTTCCTTCGCGCCGATTGACAAACACAACGGGAACTTCCTTGATTTTAAAGCCTATCTTGTAAGCGGTGAATTTCATCTCAATCTGGAATCCGTAACCTTTGAAGCGAATCTCGTCAAGTGGAATCGTCTCCAGCACACGGCGGCGATAACATACGAACCCAGCAGTAGTGTCGTGCACCTTGAAACCTGTGACGATGCGCACATACTGCGATGCGAAATAGCTCATCAGCACGCGCCCGATAGGCCAATTCACCACGTTTACTCCGCAAACATATCGTGAGCCGATAGCCACGTCGTAGCCCTCGTCGTGAGTGGCGTGATAGAGCCGTGGTAAATCATTGGGATTGTGGCTGAAGTCAGCATCCATCTCAAAGATGTAGTCGTAATTGTGTTCCAGCGACCACTTGAAACCAGCGATATAGGCAGTGCCCAAACCCTGTTTGCCCTTGCGCTTGATAATAAATAGGCGGTCGGCAAACTCATTGGCAATCAGACGCTCCACGATGTCTGCAGTGCCGTCGGGACTTCCATCGTCAATAACAAGAATATGGAAAAACTTCTCCAAACCAAACACGGCTCGGATAATCTTTTCTATGTTCTCCTTTTCATTGTAAGTGGGAATGATGACTATAGAATCGCTGGAATTCATCGCTTTTTATTTTTTATTATTGCAAAGATACGAATATTATTATGAAAAGCGAAGGAATATTGTTAATTTTTCGCCTAAATGCCTCTATATATGTGGTAAAAATGGAATCTACTATTGGTCGGGATTCTCCACATAGCCTTGGTATTCTGGTACAAGACCACTCATCACCGCATCATAGCTCTTCTTTTCAGTGCGTGCAATGTTCTCGCGTCCATGTCCCTCAGGGAAGATAGGCTCATGGATAGTAAGTTTCAGTGGATGCCACACCACGAAATGGAAATCGCGTGTGCGGGGCATGATGTCGAAAGAGCCATTGATGGTAAGCGGTACTACCGGCAGTTGCAATTCATCAGCCAGCATAAAAGCACCGCGACGGAATTTACCGAGGTGACCGGTAAAGGTGCGCGCACCTTCGGGAAACACCACGAGCGACATGCCTTCGCGCAGAATTTCCCGTGCCTGCTCGTAGGTCTTGCGGATTTTGCTCGCTCCACCGCGGTCCACAAAGATTTCGTGAGCGCATTTAGCGGCAAAGCCCACAAATGGGATGCGTCCCAACTGGTGTTTCATCATCCACTTAAAGTTGCGGTTGAGATAACCATAAATTAGGAAAATGTCGAAGGCTCCCTGATGATTGGCTACGAAAACGTAGCTCTGACCTTTCTTCAAATGCTCCCGTCCCTCTACTTTCACGGGCAAGAAAAGCAAACGTACTGTACAGCGTGCCCAATAGCGACCGGGATAATAGCCCCAGAAATGGCCGTTGCCCAGCAAGCAACCCACCATCGTGATGAGTGCGATGACGATGGTGAGAAGGAGAAAGAGCGGCGCGAAAACCACTACTTGATATATCCGGTAGAGTATCTTCATTTCTTTTGTTTTAAGGTGATGACTACTATTTCAGCTGGCATATTGAATCGGAAAGGAACCAGTGCGCCAGAGCCGCTTGTGACATAGAGCATACGGTCGCCTTCCCGATAGAGGCCAAAGTCGGGGACGCCGTGTAGAGCCGTGGGACGGATGCCGAAAACGCTCAGCTGTCCGCCGTGGGTGTGCCCGCTGAGGGTGAGCTGCACGTTGGAGTGGGGCAGGATATCCTTGTGCCAAGCCACGGGTGAATGCTGAAGCATCACCACGAAACTCTTGCTGTTCACGCCACGAAGCGTCTGTTTCAGGTTGGCACGTTCGGGATAGATATCGTTACCGAAGTTGCCCTCTCCTGCTATGACGATGGAGTCCTGTCCCCTACGAATGCCGCTGTGAGTGTTTTCGAGCAGTCTCCAACCGCACATCCGTTCAATTTGTCTTGTCTCAAGCTCATTGATTGCCTTCACATAATCGGGAGCCGAAATGTAGAAGCTGTAGTCGTGATTACCGAACACCGACCACACTCCGTCTTTTGCCTTGAGTTGCGACAGTTGTCGTATGTAAGGACGGATTTCGGAAGGCTGCAGGTTCTGCAGGTCGCCCGTGAACGCTATCAAGTCTGGGTGTTGGGCATTGATGCTGTCTACGTTGCGCTGCAAGAGCTTGCGCGTGCGTCCCCGCAATGTTCCCACGTGAGCGTCGGAGAAAAGCACGATGCGGTAGCCGTTGAAGCTGGCTGGGAGGTCCTTGAACTGCAACTCCACCCGTCGCACCTCAAACTGGCGGATGCCAAACACGCAAGCGTAGAAATACGACACGATAACTGAGATTCCCACTAAGATACCTGCCACGTTGCCGTAGTTGTAACGCATACGGAAAAGCCGTTGCAAGCCGAGTCCCACAAACGAACATGCTGCAAAGAAGAACTTAGGCCCTGAGAGAAAGGCGAAAAGCCCCATATATACCTTCAGCCATACCACGTCGGTTGGCGCGAAACTATCCAGTTCGGCGAGTCCCAGCGTGTAACCCGTCATAATCAGTGTGGGGACCCACCATGCGAGCCGCCACCACGGATGATGCGAGAAGTGCTTGCGCAGAAAGTGATAGTCGAGATAAATCTCGGGCAGCACAATGGCAAGCAGCAGGGGTATGAGTATTCTATGTATCAAGTTCAGACGTTTCTTAAATAAACCTGTAGGACAGGGCAACGATAGTTTGCCGGTTTGCCGCTCCAACTGGCGTAATCACTTAGTTGATTCTCTCTGATAGTGCCGATGGCATCCTTGTACTGTTGCATTGTTGCTTCTCTGGTTCGCCGTTCGTCCCTCACGCTTTTAGAAGGAGAACCTGTTGATGTGGGGGGCAACTCTACTGCAGGGCAGGGGAGTGTGCGGCTTATCTTCATCGGTTGTTAAACTTCAGTTGCTCGCCTTTGCAGTCGGGAGCGAATATACCTTTATTATATATATGAAGTCCGTTGCAGTAGGTATGTTCCACGCGCCAGTTGAACACGTGTCCCTCTAAAGGGCTCCATTTGCATTTGCTTTGAATGACCCGTTTCGTCACCGTCCACCGCTTGTGTGGTTTCACGATGGTGATGTCGGCATGATAGCCGCGTCTTAGGTAGCCTCTGCGGTCTATGGCAAAGAGGCGGGCAGGATGATGGCACATAAGTTCCACCAAACGTTCCATGCTCAGCACTCCCTTATCTACCAATTCCAGCATACTGACCAACGAGAACTGAATCATCGGCATTCCAGACTTGGCTTTAGCGGCTCCTCCCTGTTTCTCTTCCAAGAGGTGAGGCGCGTGGTCAGTACCGACAGTATAGATGCGACCGTCGCGGACAGCTTGTCGAAGAGCCTCTTTGTCGGCAGCGGTCTTTACAGCAGGATTGCATTTGATGAGCGCTCCCAAACTTGTGTAGTCACGTTCGTCAAAGAGCAGATGGGCAAGCACCGCCTCACCTGTGATTTGGGGCATCTGACCAGCCGTTGGATTGTCGAGCAGTTGCAGTTCACGAGCCGTTGACAGATGGGCGATGTGGAGTCGTGCGTCGTGCTTGCGAGCCAGCTCAACAGCCTTCTCGGATGAGGCATAGCAGGCTTCAGCGGAGCGGATAAGTGGGTGTTGGCTGATATCTGGGTCACCACCTAAAGCTGCTTTAGCGGCACGCATGTTGCGGTTGATAATGTCGGTGTCCTCGCAGTGTGCCATCACGGGTAGATGAAGTCTCGCGGCTTCGCCAAAAACACTGTCGAGAGCCTCTTTCCTATCCACAAGCATGTTGCCCGTGCTGGAGCCCATAAAGAGCTTGATGCCGGGAATGAGCGTGCGGTCGAGCGATTGGAATAGTGGAGCGTTGTCGTTGGTTGCTCCGAAGAAGAAGCCATAGTTGACGTGGCTCTTTGCTGCGCCTAACTGCCATTTCTGTTCCAACGCCTCAATAGTTGTGGTCTGCGGCACGGTGTTGGGCATCTCCAAATAGGAGGTGACACCACCGTAGGCTGCGGCGCGGCTCTCGCTTTCGATGTCTGCCTTGTTGGTGAGTCCCGGCTCACGGAAGTGAACGTGGTCATCAATGATTCCGGGCAGAACAAAACACCCCGTGGCATCTACCATATACTGGTAGTTCCCACGGGGATGACTGTTTCCTTCCACAATGTCGGCGATAACACCACCGTCAATGATGACCGAACCGTTGAAAGTCCGGCACTCATTCACAATGCGTCCGCCGTATATCAATGTTGTCATCTCATTTCATTCTTGTCTTGTTCAACGTGAGGCTGAATCCGTTGGCTGAGCCATCTGGCGCGGTGTGGGTGCCGAGGTTGCAGCGGGTGTTGCGGGAGCTTGTTCCGTACCGTTCATGATGCGCTCGTTCTCTTGGGCTTTGCGGTAATATTGGCTCACGAGGGGATTGTTCTTAAACTTTGGGGTGGCACGGCTCATGATGTCCTCCACCCAAGCATCGGTCATCGGTACTCCGTTGAAGCGCATGGAGCAGGCGTTGAGAAATACCCAAGGACCCAGCACGTTGTCGAAATTCTCCGTCACGAAGCCCGTCAGCAGCTTGTCCATCTTCTCGTTAAGCTCATTGCTTTTCTTCTCCACCTCCACTTGCACTGCGTTCATGTCCTCGCCGTTCATCATAGCTTGATAGGGTCGACGCTGCAGTTCGGAATACTGGTTGATGATTTGCTGGTATTTACGCATGAACTCCGACAGCTTGTCGTTAAGCGGCGTACCTGTGGCGGAACTTTGAGTATTGTCGTCCTGCACAGTAATGTCGCCCTCCTCAAGCACTACCGGCAACTGGCCTATCATAGCCACGCGAACGGAGTCAACGGTTCCGGCGAAGGAGAACTGTCCGTGGACAACCTCGCAGGAATCGATGTTCTTGGGCTCGTTGTTGTGCAGCACGGTAAGGTAAATCTTGCTCTGTTCTAAATTAGAGTCGTTAGACGTACCCTTGATGTTGTAAGTGCCGGCACATGAAGCGAAGCACAATGTTGAGAGGATAGTAAATGCGTAAAGAAGTTTATTCATATTCTACTTAGTTTCGTAATTACAAAGGTAACATCAATTCTTCAAGTAAAAAAGAAATTTTATTGAATTTAATTCTCCAAGGGGCTCTTTTATGTTTTTTTTTCAAACACGGATTATTTCCCGTCATCTTCGGTCTGTTTTTCCTTTTTCAGCTCCATGGAGATACGGGTAGCGGTGTACATTTCCAAAATGGCACCGATGAGTAGTGCCAGTACCCATTTGTTTGCCATCGTGTTCAGATAGTCGATGTCGTTGTTGAAGAAGGGGCGGGTAACAAACCACATATTGTCAATCATTAGGAAGCCTGCGATGATAAAGAGCAAACTGGCGATGCCTTGAATGCGCTTGAGACGGCGCACAACAAAGTTGCGACCCTCATAGCTCTGCATGGTCTGCATCACGGTAAACATCACTGCTCCAACTAAATAGACCCAACTGCACACACGCCTTATGTCGATATTCCATAGCACCACGGCAAAGCCAATGGCACCCAACGTCATGATTCCGCCGCCTACCATATAGATGATACTTTGCCACTTATTGAGTTCTTTCATTTCTTGGGATTATTCGTTGTCTGTCACTTCAAACTTGCCATTGGTTTCTGGAGCCTTTTTGTCATCGCTCAGCACGTAGATGTCCTCATCGTCGGCTTTCATGAAGTATTGCTCGCGCGCAATCTTCTCGATAGCATTGGGGTTGCGTTTTAGTTCATTCAGTTTCTTGATGTTGCTGGCGTTGCGTTCCTTGTAGGTACTGATTTCGTCCTCAAGGTCATCAATCTGCAGGTCAAGTTGTATGCGTTTCATGATGCTGTTCTCGTCGAAGAACACCACGATAAGCGTACCCACTATAATCACAATAGCGTACTTATAATGAGACAGAAACGACCAGAAACCACTTAATTTATTTGGCATGTTACTTTCTTTTGCTTGCAAAGATAGCAGAATTCGGGCGAAGAACAAAACAAACGGATTGTTTTTTTCTTGCAACTTCAGTAGTCAGACGGAAAATGATGGAGTCTGATAGCTATCAAGAAGTGCCGAAAATGGAATAGATAGTTGCGTTTGCTGAGGAAAATTCGAGCTTCTCTGAGAGGCAAATGCTCACTTGGGTGTTTTTCGGTTTCAAGATACTCTCCGTGTCATCATGAATTGATGATTCGCTAACTGTAACTTGAGCTCGATGAAATTTCTGGTAATATTTGATTTAGAATCGCCCATAGTCACTTCAAAATCCGTCTACATTTAAATCGAAAATCGTTTGCTCTGGATTGAGCGACAATTGTCAACGAGTTTTGCGCGCAAAATCGCAAGTAACAAATTACGTTGTCTGAATTTGTTGGACTATCGTTATTTTATAGGCATGTGGATATGTATCTCCTTTTTTTTTATTACTTTTGCACAAAGCAATCAAATCATTATGGGAGATTATATCGTTTCAGCCAGAAAATATCGCCCGATGACTTTTGACAGCGTGGTGGGGCAGAAGGCTCTGACCACAACTCTCAAAAACACCATCAAGAGTGGTAAACTGGCTCATTCCTATTTATTCTGCGGTCCGCGCGGCGTGGGCAAGACCACCTGTGCCCGTATCTTCGCTAAGGCTATTAACTGCACCAACCTCACTCCAGACGGTGAGGCTTGCAACGAGTGTGAGAGCTGCAAAGCCTTCAACGAGGGACGCTCGCTCAACATCTTCGAGCTTGATGCCGCTTCCAACAACTCTGTGCAAGATATACGCGACCTGATTTTGCAGACTCGTGTCCCACCGCAGTCGGGACGCTACAAAGTGTTTATCATCGACGAGGTGCACATGCTGTCGCAGGCTGCCTTCAACGCTTTTCTGAAAACCTTGGAGGAACCGCCAGCTCACGTCATCTTCATCCTTGCCACTACCGAAAAGCAGAAAATTCTGCCGACCATTCTCTCACGCTGTCAGATTTACGACTTTGAGCGTATGACTGTGCAGGGAACTGTTGACCACTTGAAATACGTGGCTCAGAAGGAAGGTATCACTTACGAGGATGCTGCTTTGACGCTCATTGCCGAGAAGGCAGACGGAGGTATGCGCGACGCCCTTTCTATCTTCGACCAAGCAGCCAGTTTCTGTCAGGGCAACATCACCTATCAGAAGGTGCTTGAAGACCTCAACGTGTTGGATGAGGACAACTACTTCAAGATGGTTGACCTGTCGTTGAAGAACGATGTGCCGGAGCTGATGGTGGTGCTCGATAATATCATTAACAAAGGCTTCGACGGTGGACGGGTCATCAATGGCTTGGCTGCCCATCTGCGCAATGTGCTCATGGCAAAGAATGCAGAGACGCTGCCCTTGCTTGAAACCAGTGATGCCCAGCGGCAGCGCTTCCAGCAGCAGGCTCAGAAATGTCCCACATCTTTTATTTATAAGGCATTGGAGATTGCTAACCGTTGCGACGTGAACTATCGCAACAGTTCCAACAAACGGCTACTCGTTGAGTTGACCCTCATCGAGATAGCCCAAATCACGCAGCCGGATGACGCGGCTGCTGGCGCGGGGCGTAGCCCCAAACGTTTGAAAACCCTGTTTAAGAAAATAGCTTCCCAGGTGAAGTCAGCTCCGCAGGTGGCTGGCGCGAGTAAGCCGGGAAGCCGCTCGGGCGCTGCTGTGAAAGTTGCCGCCCCTGTTCATCTTGTGAACATTCAGACTCAGGCTCCAGCCAACAATGCTCAACCGAAAATCAAACTCGGCAATATCGGCATGACGTTTGGCGACCTCCGGCGCAGTGCCGAGAAAAAGGTGGAAAACGTTACGCCGCAAGTGACCAACAAGGGCGAGGATGCCAACTTCACAGAGGACCAACTTGCCTTTCAATGGCTCTCTATGTGCAACCGTATGCCCAAGGAAATGGTGGGCATGGCTCAGCGCATGAAGAACATCACACCCCACATCACTGAATTTCCCAATGTGGAGGTCGTGGTGGAGAATGAGATTCTGCTCAAGCAGATGGAAACCATCAAGGCTCGCATCCTTGCTACGTTGGCAAAGGAACTGCACAACGCCAATATCCATCTTTCGCTCCGTCTCGCCAAGGCAGAAGAAGTGAAGAAGGTGCTCAACAAGCGAGAGCTTTTCGACCAAATGCGCAAGGACAATCCTGCCGTGGAAATCCTTCGCCAAGGGTTGGAATTGGAAATGGCATAATGGTTCCTTCGTTGTTTCCTTTCGTAGTATTTTTTTGAAGGAAGTAGATATATTTGTATGTTGTCCCGCGCGGAGCGACGGGACCTCCATGAGAAGCGGAAAAGTTTCCTAATCGGCAACAAATCTCAATGCTGGATAAAATAACGCCAAGTAGCGTACTGCTACTTGGCGTTATTTAATGTGAACCCCGTGGGATTCAAACCCACGACCTTCAGAACCGGAATCTGACGCTCTATTCAGCTAAGCTAGGGGTCCTTGCTTGGAATGCAGTTGCAAAAGTAATAAAAAACAGAGACAACGCAAAATTTTAATAGGGCTTTTTAAGAGAGCCACAAGCCAAACGCTGTATCAGAAAGAATGCCCACGCTTGCATTACCACACAATTTCGTAGGAGCGGAACTGTAATTGTTGTTGTGTGGAGTCTTAAAAATGCAAAGAATCCGATTCCACATTTCCACACGCTTACGTGGAAGCGGAAATGTAATTGCTGGTTTGGGTGAGTATTAAAGCATACGGAAACTTATAGAGAAATTGGGTTTCTGCCATCGCCTTGCTTAATACTATTGAACTGTATGTAGGAGCGATTGAACTTCAACTATTCCTTGTTTAGTACCATTGCACCGCATTGCTGTAGCCGCTTCGCTTGTCGTATTTCAGCGCATCGGTCAGCGTGGAGGCATTGGCGCGGAATGAGAAGTTGTAGCTCGTATATGGCTTTAGCACCACAGAGCAACTCATATTGAAGCAGTGGAGGTCGCGCTGCAGGGAAGCCGTAGTCATGGACAAGTCGTGGTTCTCAAAGTCGTAGCCCGATGAGAATGAGATGTTCCATCCGTCAGCAATGCGAATGTTGCCGCTCACGTTGAGGGTCTGCGTGAACTTGTAGGGGTAGCGCATTCGCTTGGTATTGAACTTGCCACTTGTATTCTCGCGCATCGTGATACCATAGCCAAAGGTCAGTGACCACGGCATTGAGAAGCGCATGTAGCCGTCTTCGTCAGTTTCAGCCTTGCTGCTGCTTGCCTTTTTCTTGGCTCCGCGCTGTCCTTTAATCATATCTTCGTCAACGTTGCTCTCGATGTCGGTATCTACACCTTCCTCATCTTCATCGTCGCTCGTATCCTCTTCATCCTCGTCACTGCCGCCGCCAAACCATTTCTTGAGTTTGTCGGGTGTCAGTGTGAACGATATATTCTGGCTCATACCTTGGAAACGTCCAAAGCGACCGCGACTGTACTCTGTGTGATTGCCAACATAGGGATTTCCGTTTTCGTCCAACTCATAAGCATAGGTAGCGAATACGGCATCAAGGTTGAAAGTATAGTTCTTCCACCATTTCAGTCTTAAGTGGGTACTCAGGTCGCTCCAGCGATGAGTCTCGGCAAACATATTGTAGCTCATGGAGGCTCCCAACTCGTCGATGATGCTTATCTTCTTCACACCCGAAGAGTCCTTGTCGCTCTTCACTTTCATTTCGATGTTGTTGCTCACTGAGAACGAGATACTTCCCGTACGTCCGCGGCTTGGTACACCATAGAGACCGCTGCGGTAGGGCGAGTATTCAACCAACTCCACCGAACCATCGCTGTTAGTGCGCTGGTAAGTCTCGTAGTAGCGGCTGCCGCAATCGGGTGCGTAGGAGAAACTTATTGAGGGAGTGAAGACATGGCGCACGGCTTGAATCTTATCACCGAAAATCTTGCGGTTAGGGATGAACATACCGTAAAGCTTCGTGCTTGCACTTATCGAAGTGTTCCAGTTGTAGACGTTGTAGAAACCATACGTTGTATCTACCACCGCTGTTTGAGCTGCCTCATCCCACGACTCTGCCTCTTTTTTGAAATACATGCGGTCAGTGAAGTTCAGACCCAGCGTCACGTTGATATACTTCGCGAGCGTGAAATTGCCGTTGATGGGGATATTATGCTGGAATCCATTGCGCCATTCCTTGATAAGGTTGCTGTGGAGAATGTGGTCCTCGGTCGTGTTGATGGAGTTGGACAACTGTCCGGTGTAGCTCATGGAGATTTTCTCATACCAGCGTTCTTTGCCCACCATCTTCTGCCGACGGAAAGGATAGAACCGCGAGATACTGATGTTGAGGTCGGGCAGCGTCATGCTCAGCTCATTGGTACGCATGTTCTGCGATAAGTTGGCTGAAGAACTGAGCGACATACCGATACTGGAGAAAGTCGTGCTCCAACTGACAGACGAAGTACGCGTACTCTGCGTCATGGTCTGCGGGTTATACATACTGGTGAGGTTGTTGCGCTCATAGTTTTCCGAAGCGAAGTTGACGCTTGCCGAGAGGCTGGAGTAGGGGTTTGCCTTGGAGTCTTGACGGTGGCTCCACTGCACTTTGAAACTCTCCTGCTTGGTGTAGTCGGGCATTCCCTTATCGCCCGTCTTGGTGTTCTGGTAGCTGATATAGAACGTTCCACTATAGCGGTAGCGCTTGTTGTAGTTGGATGCAGCCGAGATGCCCCATGAGCCTTTGGTGTAGATTTCACCAAGCAACTTGAGGTCCCACTTGTCGCTCATGGCAAAATAGTAGCCGCCATCGCGCAGATAGAAACCGCGGTCGTTCTCATCGCCATAGGTAGGCATGATGAATCCAGAGGAATAATGCTTAGTGAAAGGGAAGAAACCATAGGGAATTGCCAAGGGGAGTGGAACGTCGGCTACGACGATATAGGCAGGTCCGAAAACCACATCCTTGCTGGGACGCACTTTGGCACGGCTCAGAGCAATGTAGAAGTCGGGATGGGGCTTGTCGCACGTGGTGTAGCGTCCATGCTGCAAATAGATATCGCCATTATTCATGCGCTTCGAAAGTTGACTGGTGATGTAGCCTTCCTCTTGCTGAGTGGTCACATTATTGATGAGTCCCTTCTTGCTCTTGAAATTGAACGCCATCGTGTCACTTTCGTAAGTATCAGCGCCCATCTTGAACACAGGCGTTCCCGTAAGTTTTTTGGTCGAAGTGTCTACAACACCCGTGGCGTGGACGAGATTGCTGTCAAGATTGAGTCGCACCTTCTCGCTCTTGAGGTCCATCTTCTCGTATTTCACGCTGACATTTCCATAGAGATGGGCAAGTTTTGAGCTGGCATCATAAACAAGCGAGTCATCGGCAGTATAATTGACGGGCATCTCAATGCTGTTCTTCTTTTTGCGGTTGAGCGAGTCGAGGTGGATGGAGTCGTCAATGGCCTTGTTGTGACGCCATACCGCCAACTCCAGCGAGTCCATTTGGGTGGTGTCGTTGGGATTGCGGCTGATGGAATCGGAATCACTCACGGTCACAGCGCCTTTCTTCACGCGGCGTTTTTGCGGCGAGAACCCATTGCCTGCCACGACAAAAACCGTGGCCGCGAGAAGAATCATTATGAAGGCGAAACGTCTCATTAAGATGCAAAGTTACAAAAAAACTGATAGTTATCCCGTCCGAGCCTGCAAATTGTGGCTCAGTGATTCATTTTTTAACGTTTTCAGGTTCAAAGAGCAACGTCCATTCTTTGAACCTATTGGCTCCTTCCTGCCCGAATTTGGCGATGCTCTTCAGAGCTTGGTCGTAGTCTTTTTCGCGTTCGGGGTGAGTCTTGCTGTAGAACTTGTCGGAGTAGCAGATGAGCTTCTCCTCCAAGGTCTCTGGCATAAAGTCGCAGTGGGGCAGAGGGAGATTCTGACTGATGATTTCCTCCTTTGTCAGACCGGCTCCCGTGTGGCGCTCGCAAACGCGGGCGTGTGCCTCATAACCTTCCTCGCGCAACATGGCGGCACCGATGCGACCGTGACAGATGTAAGGCTCTGTGCCGAAACATTCTATTCCAGGGGCGTCGCAGCGGCAGATGCCAATGTCGTGAAGCATGGCTGCCTCCTCAATAAAACGGCGGTTCATGCCAAGTTCGGGGTGGGCATCGCAAATCTTCAATGCGCGCTGGCATACCAGTTTGCTGTGGGTCATGAGGATGTAGCGCAATTTATTATCGTCGGGGTAATACCGGTCAATTATTTTCTGATAATCCATCTATATAATGTTTCTTATTTCGTTGTTGCTTGCAAAGGTACGACTAATAAAAAGAAAGACAAAACAAAAGGGGAAAAAGTTGAAGCCTCTCATCACGAAGCATCTTTTTCGGTAAGCGAAAGGAACGGACGCTTCTAAATACTCCCATTCATTCTTGTTTAATTCCGAAAAATTGTGTAAGTTTGCGATGAAAACGGAACGATAATGACCAAACAACTCTTATATACTGCAAATCGTCGGGCATCGGTTCAACCGTTGTGCTTTGTGGTCCGTAGGCTGATGCTTGTGGGATTGATGTTGTTGGGTTTGATGGAGGCTCATGCTGCCAAACAGTCGGAATATTATTTCCAGCTTCAAAAGATGCCCACGGAAAAGTTGCTCAATCTGGGTTCCAATTATGCTGAGATTACTGCACAAGCCGACAGCGCACTGGCTTGTTTTACCATCGTTACCAGTCGTTATCGTAAGGGCTTGCCTGACAAGGAAATGCGTCAAATCGTTGCGGGATATATCGGTAAATGGTATGTCTATTTCTTCTGTTACTTTGATTACTCCAAGGCTTTTGAGAGTCTTTCAAAAGCTGAGGAATTGGCTCGCAAGTTTCCCGACATCACCCCACGCATCTACCTTAATTTCGGCTGCATGTATCAGACGTTGGCTGAGCAGGGAAAGGACGTGCGGCAGGACAGTCTTGCCCTCGACTATTACCGCAAGGCTTTTAAACTCGCCAAAGATGACCAAAGTGGAATCATTGACATGGTGTTTAGCAATATCATCACCGTTTGCTACAGCATGGACCGTATGGAGAGCATCAAAAAGGAATGGCAACAATACAGCAAACTGCCGATTGTCAGAGGGTCGCGTCGATACAATCATGGACTCTACAAGGGATTGCTGCTCATGTCGCAACACCGTTATGCTAATGCTGAGCAGGAATTTAGAAAACAGCAGAAGGGGCTGCCCATTGTCGTGGCGAACGTACGCTATCGTTACGTTGCCTTTACCAATATTGCCCGCGCACAAGCGGCGCAGGGACACTACGCAGATGCAATCGTGTCGCTTGACAGCGCCCTCCAAATTGCCCGCCAAGATGACATGAAAGATGCCAAGTTGGAGGTATATGATTTATTGGCAGACTATTACCGAAAACTCAACGACAATGTCAAGGCGGAGGAATACCGATATAGTTATTTCCGAGTGAAAGATACACTGCTTAACTATCACCAGTTGATGAGCGTCAACGAGATGCGGTTTGTCAACAAAATGAAGCAAATCGACGAGCAGATGCAAGCCAATGAGCATAAGCGCCAAATGCAGCAGGTGGTGATTTGGGTGGTGGTTGTCATTGCCTTGATTGTGGCTGTCTCGCTCTTTGTGGTTTGGCGGAATAATAAAAAGCTGCGTCTCAGAAACGCTAGTCTATATCTTAAGACCGTGAGCATGCTGCAAGCTGAGGAGGAGGCGAAGCGTCGGCGTGAGGAGTTAGAGGCACAAGTGAAGACCCTCAGCGAGAAGCCACAGCCTTTTGGTGAGGAAAAATACAAGAGCAGTAACTTGGCTCAAGACAATAAGGAAGAACTCATGGGGCGAATCCGACAGGTGATGGAGAACTGCGAGGAAATTTATGCACCAGGGTTCTCCACTGACCGCTTGGCACAGCTCACGGATTCTAATTATAAATATGTGTCGCAGGTAATTAATGAGACTTGCAATTGCAACTTTTCTAATTTCCTTAATGAGTACCGCATCAAGGAGGCTTGCCGCCGAATCAACGATGACCCGCGATATGCAAACCTTACGATTGAGGCTATCAGTTCCAGCGTCGGCTTCCGTTCGCGCTCCACGTTTGTCAATGCTTTCAAGCGCTTCACAGGATTCACTCCTTCAGAGTATCTGCGTATCGCAAAAGAGCAAAAAGAAGCGTAGGCTTCCAGAGAGAGGGAACCGTCAATTGACCTTGATAGTTTCCAATACTTTTTCAATTACTTGTGGAAAATACTTCATTTCCAATACGTGTTCCTTCGCCGCAATGTCATCGGCAGAATCTGACGGCAGGATGGGTGTGCGGTACTGAGCGATGATTTCACCGCCGTCAATCTCGCGCGAAACCCAGTGGACGGTCATTCCTGTCTCTGTCTCTCCAGCCGCTTTCACAGCCTCGTGAACGTGGTGACCCCACATGCCCTTGCCGCCAAACTTGGGCAACAGCGCCGGATGAAGGTTGAGCATACGGTGGGGATAGGCATCAATGAGGAAGTCGGGGATGAAAAGGAGAAAGCCAGCCAAGACTATAAAGTCGATGTTGTGGCTACGCAGCAAAGGCAAAATCACCTCTGGTTGATTGAACTGCTTCTTGTCTATTACAGCCGTCTCTACGTTCAAGTTCTTGGCACGTACCAAGGCGTAGGCATCGGCGCGGTTGCTGACAACGAGACTGATTTCCACCGAAGGTTTGTCGGCGAAATAGCGGATAATATTCTCACAGTTGGTTCCGTTGCCGGAAACGAAAATAGCAAGATGATGCATGGATACTATGATTTGTTGGGGTGTTGATGGGTTCGATTGGTTTTATAAATTTATAGCTTCTAAAGATTCGGTAGCCTTCTATCCTTCGTCGTCGTCATCATCGTCGTCAAAGCCGAACATGACAGGCTCAATGAAGGCATCAAGGGCACGGCGCTCCTTCTTGGTGGGACGACCGGTGCCACGCGCACGGTTGACGAATCCGCTGATGCGGCTCATCTCCAAAAGTTCGTATTGCTGCGGAGAAGTAACGTTTTCGTAAACTTGCGGCAGCAATTTGGCTCCAACGCGCTGCTCAATACAGTCAAGCACGCGGAAGGAATATGTGATGGGAGGCTTTTTCACGTTGACCACCTCTCCACGCTTTATCATGTGGGAAGGTTTCACCGTCATACCGCCAATCGTCACACGACCATTCTTGCACGCGTCGGCGGCAATGCTCCGCGTCTTGAACACGCGGGCTGCCCAGAGCCACCTGTCTATTCTTGCGCTGTCTGCCATACTCCTTACTTTTTCCCGTATTTGTTATATTGATTCATGGTGGCATCAATGCCCTGCAGAACGAAGCTCTGAATAATTTTGCAGCCCATCTCGAAAGTGGGTTCCAGCGTTTTCAGGTCTTCTTCACTGTAATGACCGAGCACCCAGTCTATCTGTCCGCCACGCGGATAATCGTTGCCGATTCCCACGCGCAGTCTAGCAAAGTCCTCACCGATGAGTTGGATGATGTGTCCGAGACCGTTGTGACCGCCATTGCTGCCCGACTTGCGCAGTCTGAAAGCTCCGAGAGGCAACGCCACGTCATCGCTGATAACGAGCAGACGGCTTTGGTCGATGTTCTCCTTGTTGAGCCAATAGCGCACAGCATTGCCGCTGAGGTTCATAAACGTGGTTGGCTTTAGCAGAATTACCATTCGCCCCTTGATGCTTGTTTGGGCGACGTAGCCGTAACGCTTGTCCTCAAAATGAATATTGGACGCCTTAGCGAAGGCGTCCAATACCATAAATCCTGTATTGTGGCGGGTGCCGGCGTACTCGTCGCCCGGATTACCCAGTCCACAAATCAAAAATTTGTCCATGATTACTCAGCAGCGGGAGCTTCTGCGCCTTCAGCACCCTCAGCGCCCTCTTCTGTAGTCTCCTCAGTAGTTTCGGTAGCAGCCTGACGAGTCATCTTCACAGAGCAAACCACCACATCCTTGTTTGTGGCAAGCTCCAGACCCTCGAATGAGAGCTGACCCACCTTGATGCTCTTGCCAATCTTCAGGTCGGTTACGTCAATGTCGAGGTGCTCGGGAATCTGCTGGTAGGGAGCGGTAACATCAATCTTGCGGATAGAGAGGTTCATACGACCACCATCGCGCACACCTTGAGCCAGACCTACGAGTTTCACTGGAATACCGATGGTGATAGGCTTGGTGTCGTTTATCTCATAGAAGTCCACGTGGAGCAGAGCGTCGGTTACGGGATGGAACTGGAGTTCCTTCATGATAGCCGTGTGATGCTCGCCTTCGATATCGAGGTTAATCACATAGATGTGAGGAGTGTAGACGATTTTGCGAAGCTCGTTCATCGAAATAGCAAAGGCAAAAGCCTCGGGCTTGCCGTCTGCGTCCTTCTTCTCACCATAGAGGTTGCAGGGAACCAAACCCTGCTTACGCAATTCTTTAGAAGCTTTCTTTCCAAGGGCTGTACGCTTCTGACCTGTAACATTAATCTCTTTCATTTGATGTGTTACTCTAAATTAAGTTGTAAATAGTTTGTGCCTTAATTCGCCATCACACGAGATGTGCGCTCACGAAAAGCGATGCAAAGTTACTGCTTTTCTGTTAAACGGCAAAGATTATCACAAAAAAACTTTATTTATCGCTTGATTTCTTGTGTAAATAAGGAAAAATACCTAATTTTGCAGAGCAACATCAAATGAGTAATATAGTATGATTAATCGAGAATTAATTCGAATCAAAATCGTTCAGTTAACCTACGCATACTATCAAAACGGAAAAGATTTGCCTCAAGCAGAAAAAGAGTTGCTCTTTAGTCTCTCCAAGGCATACCACCTATATAATTATCTTCTCCAGTTGATAGTGGCCATCACTCAAGAGGAGCGCCGAAGAGTGGAGGTCCTTGGCAAGCGTGCCGAGAGAGAGGGAATGGAACAACCTTCTTCTAAATTCTGTGAGAACAAGTTCGCCCTGCAGTTGGAATCCAACAAGATGCTCCGCGAATTCATCGAGAACAAGAAATTCACTTGGAACGATGATTTGGAATTTGTACGCAAGCTTTGCGACCAGATAGAACAGAGTCAGACCTACAAGGATTATATGGCTGATGAGGCTGACGATTATGAGACTGACAGAGAGGTTTGGCGAAAGCTTTACCGTCAGCTCATTCAAGATAATGACGAACTTGACGCTGTGCTGGAGGAGAAAAGTCTCTACTGGAACGACGACAAGTATATCGTAGACACCTTTGTGCTGAAAACCATCAAGCGCTTTGACCCTGCCAACAAGTCTGACCAAGAGCTGCTGCCGGAATTCAAGGATGAGAGCGACCGCGATTTTGCCATCAATCTCTTCCGTGCCACGCTGCTCAACGCCGAGCAGTATCAGCGCTATATGAGCGATGCCAGCCGTAACTGGGATTTCAGCCGACTCGCCTACATGGATGTGGTTATCATGCAGATTGCCATTGCCGAGATGCTCACTATGCCCAACGTGCCCGTGAGCGTCACTATCAATGAGTATGTGCAACTTGCCCAATACTATAGCACTCCCAACAGCGGCCGCTATATCAATGGCATGCTCGACACCATCGCGCGCTACTTGGTTCGCACGCACAAGATGTTCAAGCCCGTGGGCGACCCTCATTCTCATCGTCAGATGGAGCATGTGCGCCGCATGGAGCAGCGGCGACAGCCGGAAGACGAAGAGCCGCAACCGGAGAATGAGGAGAATGAAATGTGAGAACAGACAATTTTTTATTAATATAGTAAACTGTAAACTATGACACAATTGATTTTGGCCGCTCAAGGCCAAGCTCAGTCCCAAGGCGGTGGCTGGGGCTTTATCATCATGATGGTGCTGATTTTCGTCATCATGTGGTTGTTTATGATTCGTCCTCAGCAGAAACGCCAAAAAGAAGTACGCAAGTTCCAGAATTCCCTTACCGAAGGAACCAAGGTGGTCACCGGAGGTGGTATTTACGGTGTGGTGAAGCGCATTGACAACGCAGCCAATACCGTGGACGTGGAAATTGCACGTGGTGTTGTCATCACCGTAGATAGAGGCTACGTCTTCGCCAACGCTGCTGCACAAAATCCTAACGCTTAATCCCTAAGCCGATGAATGGTGGATGGCAGCGTTTGACCAAAATAGTCAGAAGCACTATGTTCGCCATCGTGAACAAAGAGTTTCTGATTTTTTTGTTCTTCCTTGCTCTGAGTGGAGTGTTTTGGCTTTTGATGGCACTCAATGAGACTTACGAGATGGAATATAGTATTCCCGTCTCGCTCACGGGTGTGCCCAAGAATGCCATTATCACAACGCCGATGGCTGACACCGTGAAGGTGACGGTGCGCGACAAGGGCTATACGCTTGCCACCTATAAATATGGTCACAGCTTCAAGACCATCAACGTCCATTTCTCCAACTACGCCAATCAGCGAACCCTCTCCGGCTCTGTGCCGGCTGCCGACCTGCAGAAGATGGTTTACCAGCGGCTCTTCAGCTCGTCGCGCATCACTCAGATGAAGCCCGACCGGCTGCAGTTCTATTTCAACTATGGATTGCGGAAGGTCTTCCCTGTAACTATTGATGGCAAATTCTACGCAGCCAAGAACTATTACATCTCTCAGGTCATCGCCATTCCTTCGCGGGTGGTGGTCTATGCCAGTGAGCATCTGCTCGACAGCATCAAGAGCATCCATACAGAGGTGGTGAGCAGACGAAACATCTACGACACCACGATGGTTACCGTGAAGCTCAAGAGCATACAGGGAGCCAAGTTTGTTCCCTCAACGGTGAAGCTCCGTATTCTGCCCGATGTGCTCACGGAGGGTCGCGTTGAGGTGCCCATCAAGGCAATCAATATGCCCGAGGGTAAGATTTTGCGTACTTTCCCGCAGCGTGTGGAAGTGAGATTCGTTGTGGGCGTGAGCCAGTACAACCTTGTTCGACCTGACCAGTTCGTTGTGGTAGCCGACTACAAGGAACTGATGGCAAAACCCTCTGATAAGTGCAATCTCTATCTGCAAACCGTTCCTAAGTTTGTGTCCAAGGCGCGGCTGGAACTGAAGCAGGTGGACTATCTTATCGAACAGCCATGAAGATAGCTATCACGGGTGGCATTGGCAGCGGAAAGAGCTATGTTAGCCGACAACTGACCGACTACGGTATCAAGGTTTACGATTGTGATGCCGCAGCCAAAAGGTTGATGGCTTCCTCGCCCATGCTGCAGTCGCAACTCCAACAGCTTGTCGGTGCCGACGTATATATAAATAAGGTATTGCAGAAAAACGTCCTGGCTCAGTTTCTCTTGGCATCCGAAGCCAACAAGCAGGCGGTCAACGACGTGGTGCATCCTGCCGTGGCGAATGATTTCCTCGCCTCTGGTCTTGAATGGCTGGAGAGCGCCATCCTTTTCGAGAGTGGTTTCAACCGTCGCATCCATTTCGACTATGTGGTCTGCGTCTCAGCGCCGGTCGAGGTGAGGGTGCAGCGAGTCATGAGTCGCGACGGAATCTCCCGTGAGCGTGCCTTACAGTGGATAGGTCGTCAGATGCCACAGGAGGATGTGGAACACTTGAGCGACTTTGTAGTCATCAACGATGGGCAAAGCAACGTCAAACAACAAATAGAACAGATTTTAAAACAGATAAAACTTTAGCAGAACATGGAAACAATTCTTTCTATAGCCGGCAAACCTGGACTTTACAAACTGGTGAGCCGTGGTAAGATGAATCTCATTGTGGAATCTCTCGACGGAAATCATCGCCGCATGCCGGCTTTCGCCACTGACCGCGTCACTTCGTTGGCTGATATTGCCATGTACACCGATTCCGACGACGTGCCCTTGTGGCAGGTGCTCGACAACTTGAGCAAGAAGGAGGAGGGCAAGGCAACTTCCATCAATTACAAAAAATGCTCCAGCAAGGAACTGCGCGACTATTTCTCAGAGGTGCTGCCCAACTTCGACCAAGACCGCGTTCACGACAGTGACATCAAGAAGCTGCTGCAGTGGTATAACATCCTCGTGGAGTGCGGCTACAAGGATTTCAAGTCAGTCCTCGCTCCTACACAGGGCGACAACGTAGACGACCGCAAGGAGCAAGAGTAGAACAGCACTATTAATGCATAATGCATAATTAGCTGCGCCCTTTGATAATTCATAATGCATAATTCATAATGCATAATTAGCTGCGCCCCTTGATAATTCATAATGCATAATTTATAATGCATAATTAGCTGCGCACTTTGATAATGAATAATGCATAATTCATAATGCATAATTAGCTGCGCCGCCATGTTTGGCGATTTGTCGAGCATTAGTGGCGCAGCAACTCCTATCTCCTAACTCCTATCTCCTAACTCCTAAATTCTATCTCCTATCTATCCTAACTCATTCTTACTTCACCATACATGCGATAATTATATATATTATAATAATGTAGGCGTGATTGAGCACTTTCCGATTGTTTTCGGAAAATTCTCAATCACGTTTTTTTAACTGCCCGCTAAAAAAGCGTGAGTTCTACGAGAAAAGTTGGCTGTGCTCGATTCAAAATCATTACTGTCCGGTAAACATTTTGAGGAAAAATGGTGCATCCGAAATAGAGAGTCATTTTGTCCTGACCCATCATAGAAAGGGATGGCTTCCAAAATTTTTCCCATGACGGGTGCTTCCTCTGAGTTTTTTAGTTGAAAAAACATCTCAGCAATCACAGCAAAGCATCTAACACGTTGAAAGAAAAACTCTTACGTACATGAATAGATGGTAAAACATCCCAGCAATATCTCAGCAACATCTCAGCAGACTGAGACGGAACATCTTTCCATCTGGAATGGGCAAAGAGGTGACAAATAGAGCTTTAGGACGAATTAAGAGCCTATTGAGCCAACCTGCCATGTGGTGAGGAAGAGGCATCGTGAGATGTGCTTATCGGACAAGTAAAAAGCCCCAACCCGTCTGTAGATGAGGATTGGGCACATGAGAGGTTAAGTTTACCGGACAGTAATAATTCAAAATCATCAAGGTCAGAGTATAGCAGCGTTTACTTGCGTGTGCTGACAAGTGCCACCCGTTAGGGTGCCACTTGGGAGCCGTTGTGGTGCCAAGTGCCAGCCAATTGGGTGCCACTTGTCAGCAATCCCCGATGAGCGTATTTTTTGGAATCAGTTGAAAGTTTAAATGTTTAAGACTGCAAGAGAGCATCAACTGAACTGCTTTATTTGCAATGACAAAGATACATCATTTTAACTCGATTTCCAAATTTTGAGTCAATAGTTTGGCGCTACGACGCGGAAAAGCATCCAAACTGAAAACAATAACCGTCGGTCTTCACTGCGCCTTCGTGGTTCACGCAACTCACGGAGGTCCCGTCGCTCCGCGCGGGACGATAACCGTCAGTTAGATGCAGAGAACAACCGTCGTTTTAATGCGAAGGAATAACCATCGTTCAGATGCGTCAGTCGTTCTGCGCCTTCGTAGTTGCAACTCATGGAGGTCCCGTCGCTCCGCGCGGGACAACAACCGTCGGTTAGATGCAGAAAACAACCGTCGTTTTAATGCAGATAAATACCTTCGTTCAGATGCGGCAGTCGCCCCGCGCGGAGCGCGAGACCTCCATGAGCGTTCGGCAGTCGTCGGGTCTAATGCGGATGATGTTCCCGCGCGGAGCGCGAGAACTACGCTACGGGAACAATAACCATCGTTCAGATGCGACAGTCGTTCTGCGCCTTCGTAGTTGCAACTCATGGAGGTCCCGTCGCTCCGCGCGGGACGATAACCGTAGAGCAAATGCGTCTGTAGTATCGTCGCCTTTGTAGTTCTCGCGCTCCGCGCGGGAACAATAAACGTCGCTCAGATGAGGCAGTCGTCGTGTCTAATGCGGATGATGTTCCCGCGCGGAGCGCGAGAACTACGGGCGGGACGAC
>JBMNUV010000011.1:0-103431 GCA_050946455.1 Prevotella sp. | reverse complement strand
TTTAGAAGTGTCTGTATATGCTTGATATATATAATTGTTTTGATAATGGTTGTAAGGAAAAATAATTTCAGATCTTTAAAATCATACCATCAATAAAATTGAATTATTAAATGAAATCACTACTGTCCCGTAAAAGTGGACTAAGAGTTCTTTGAAATTATTGAAATATAGTCTTTAACGACCATTTATTGGAGTCAACGGACTTGAATTCGCAACTTTGCATCAATATAACATTGAATGCAAATGTTCCAAGACAAATACGTTTTTGCCCAACTAATATCGTTTATGGATAGAAACCACTTCAACCATCTCGTCCGCAAGTATAATGGAGACAAATACGTCAAGAACTTCACGTGCTGGAACCAACTTCTGGCACTTCTTTGACGGACAAGACGCCAATCAAAGAGCTGTTAGAAAAAACTAATTTCTATGATGTCAAAGAACAATTAGTTCCCCTCATTCCGGGGTTGTTTGATTAATATTTATACGTCCCGATTTTAAACGGGACACTAATGAAATGAAATATAAAGTAACAGTCATAACATCTTTTTTTAATGCTCAGAATTCGTTGTCAAGATGTGTAAAAGCATTAATGGAGCAAACTCTCGAAGATATTGAGTATATTTTTGTTGATGACGGATCTGTAGATAATAGCTATGAACTATTGAAAGAATTGGTTGGTAATTATCCCAATAGAGCCCCACATGTAGTTATTATTAAGAATGAAAAGAATCAGGGTCTTGTCTATTCACGTGAAATTGCTATACGACAATCTAAAGGCGAATATATAGGTTTTTGTGACGCTGATGATTATCCGGAATTAGATTTATTTGCCAGCCTATATCAATTGGCTTCGGGAAATCGATATGATATGGTATGGTGTGATTTCTATAAAACAATAGGTAATAATAAACATTATGTCTGCCAAAAGATAGTAGATGAGACTCCTATGGGCTATATTAGGGCTTTCCTTTGCAATCGTGTTATGGGAGTCGTATGGAACAAATTGTTTAAAAGTGAGATTATAAGAGATGAAAGGGTGAAAACTCCTCCTTATGGTATGATGGGCGATGTGGCATTAATTCTTCAATCTTTATTGATATCTAAGAACATCGCTTATCTTCGCAAACCTTTATATTATTATTGTGAGAATCCAAATTCGGTAACAAGTTTAGGGGATAAGCATAAGATTTTAAGACAAGCTAATCAAATTGAAAAAAAACAGCAATTTTATTTTCAATGCTTTTCTGAAAATGGACTAACAAAAAAGCTTTCTAAAGAAATAGAATGCCATAAGTATTTCTTAAAGATGTGGCTCCTGCCGATTATCAGCAATAACGATGATTGTAAGAAATGGATGCAGGTTTATCCGGAAATGAATTATTCTTTATTCTTTAATCCTTATATCTCTTGGCATCAAAAAATAATATCCGCTTTAATAGAATTGAGGCTCTATCCATTGATTAAGAAATTAAGGAGGGCATAATTCATGAAATTCTTGAGTATAATCATCCCGCTTTATAATGCTGAAAGATACATTGTACGCTGCATAGAATCGTGCTATCATCAAGGATTGGACGAAGATGATTTTGAAGTTATAGTAGTTAACGATGGCAGTAGAGATCAGAGCTATATGGTTGCTTCGGAACTTGTTAAGCAACATAGTAATTTGGTGGTGATTGACAAAGACAACGAAGGGGTTGGCTTGACACGTAATCGTGGACTTCAATTGGCCCAAGGAGAGTATGTGGCATTTCTGGATTCTGATGATTATTATTTAGATGATAGTTTGTCTCCTTTATTATCTTTGTTGCGGAGTTACAATTTAGATATCCTATACTTTCGAGTTAAGATGGTAAGAGAATGGGATGATAAATGGTCTAAGACTGACAGAGGATATGAGGTTGAAAAGAACAGAGTATTAGCAGGAGAGGAAGCTTTCTATCAGGGCTTTCTGCCAAGTTCGATGTGTAACTGTTTTTTTAAGAAGAAAATTGCTGAGGACCATTATGTGCTTTTTTCTTCAGTACGGAATGGTGAGGATTCTGAGTTTAGCTGTAAGATAACTGCTTATGCAGATAAAGTGATGTTCGTAGATCAAATGCCATACATTTATTATTTGCATAGTCACTCTGAATTGGAAAAGGAATCAAGGTCTAATATTCATAAAATATATGATTCTCTTTCAATTTCGAAATCATTGATTGGATTGTCTGACGACTTGAAAATTCGAGAGAAACAACGCTTGGCAGAATTTATATACAAAATGGCTTTGCGCATAAGGTTCGGTGCTATGAATAGATTTTGGAAAGACAGGAAGGTCTATAAAAGGGAAGGACTATTAAAAGATATTATTATCCATTTGCAACAGATGGGCTATTTCCCGCTCCATGGGCCTTACCCCTCATGGAAGCATTGTCTTTGTGCAAAATTGCTTATTAACAACCCTTTATTTTACAAATGAAAATACTTATAGATGCGTCATGTATTTATATTCCTTGTTTGTACCATACATCCTTAATGTTATATAAAGACATGTATTATTGTATGCACGATTAAAATATTGAACCATAGAAGGTTCAAAGAGTATTACATTACACACTCGATTAATAATATAAGTATATGAAGAAAATTGCTTTTATAGTAGAATCTTCCTATAATTCTGGAGGTATGGAACGGATGCTAAGCATTATAGCAAATAGCTTAGCTAACAAATTTCAAATCACAGTTATTACTGCTTTTAATGAAGACAGAAAGGATTTTTTCCCTTTTAACGTACAAATAAAAAGAGTTGATTTGGGAATAAAAAAAAGCAATTATAAGAAAGCAAAAGATCTAAAAAATGCTTATAAAGAAAAATTGTCAAATTATCTATTAAACGATAAGCAAGAGATAACAATTTCTTTAGGTAGTTTGGAATTTTTTTTCCTAAATCAGATCAAGGATGGTTCCAAAAAGGTGTTTTGGTTTCATTTCGCATTGAATTTTGATATTCAAACTTGTTTGGTCTCTAAATATAAATTTGTAAATCTTATCGTTGGGAAACTAAAACAATGGCATAGAATATATGTTGCCAAGAGGTTTGATAAAGTAGTCGTATTATCCAAGTCGGATTTAAAATCTTGGTCAAAATATACAAGGAATGTTATTTGTATTTATAATCCATTGACTATTGGGAAAGAAAAAGATCCAGACTATGGAGTGAAGAGAGCGATGGCCGTTGGAAGGATAGAAAGGCAAAAAGGTTTTGATTATCTTGTAAACGCATGGAGTGAAGTCAATAGGCTTTTTCCCGACTGGCACCTGGACATATATGGCACCAGTTCTATAGGAAACATAAATATACTTCAGGAACAGATAGATAGACTGGGATTGCATGACATCGTAGTTCTTAAGGGGCGTAGTGATGACATGGCAAAAAGTTATTCAGAACATTCTCTTATGATATTAAGTTCAAGATACGAAGGGTTTGGCCTTGTATTGTTGGAGGCTTCTGTATGTGGTTTACCATTGATCTCTTTTGATTGCAAACAAGGTCCTTCTGAAATTATAGAGAATGGAAAAAATGGCTATCTTGTTAAACCAGTTGGTAATGTGGGAGGATTGACAAAGGCTATCTGTGCCATGATATCTGATGAAAATAAGCGTAGAATAATGGGACGGGAGGCCCAACAAATGTCTCAACGCTTTTCTTTGAACCGAATATCAGAGCAATGGTGCATGATGTTCAATAGTTTAATTTAGCATCCGTGTTTATTTCAGAATTATTTATATAAGTAATTGAAAAGATTGTGCAAAATTACTCAGCAAGACCAAGAAATATTGCAATTGACATAGCTAAGGGTATAGGAATTATTCTCGTAATAATTGGGCATGGTTCGATATTGGCATGGATTAAGGATGCGATTTTTTCATTTCACATGCCATTGTTCTTCATATTGTCCGGATATTTTTTTCATCTTGAAGAAAAACCCAAAGTTCGATTTAAGAAAGATTTTAATCGCCTGATATTCCCTTATATCTTAACAATGAGCCTTATTACGATTTATATGCTTGTATGTCACCTCGTGATAAAAAAAGATGGTTTCTACTATATCAATAAGACTCTTCTGTGTTGGATTTTTCCAACCAGTACGTTGCATAATTTAGATTTTGGTACTTTTTCCATTCCAATTTGGTTCCTTTTCGCTCTGTTTTGGACTAAAGGCGTTTTCAATTTAATTGAAAATATACATAGTGACCTACGCTACTTGATTCTATTAGCTTTAGTAGCATTAGCTTTTTATATTAATTACTTGAAAATAGATTTGCCTTTCTCTATTTCTCAAGGGCTTATTTGTATGTTATTTTACTGGGGTGGTTACGAGTATAAAAGATTAGCAAATGTAATTAATATTCGAGATCGCTATAAAATCTTCATAATACCTTTTGTAATAATTTTATGGATAGTAGGCATAATCAATTCAGATTTAAATGTTATATCTCTGAAATTTCATAATATTCCACTTTCAGTTATTACGGGTTTTTCAGGAACATTAGTTACATTGTTTTTTTCTGACATAATTGTTTTTGGGAGAAACAACGTCTTATGTCTTATTCCAAAATTACTTTCATGGGCAGGGCGTAACTCAATGGTAATATTATGTGCACATAGTTTATTTCGTTTCTTGCCTATAATGTCTCCGTTTGAGAAATATGGAAATACTGTTACTATTGTTATCCAAATTATTTTTTGTTTTATTACTGTACTATTGTGTAATACTAATAAGTGGACTAAATCTTTGTTTGGGATGAAATGAATTATAAAGAATGTCTTAATTATATTCGTAGTGATTATTACCGTATAACGGGTAGGCAGAATGATTCGATCATACGAATATGGATGTATGGCAGACTGGACTTGGGATTACGCTACATGTTTTGGTTCCGTCTCTCTAATTGCAATAACGTACTACTTGGTGTTGCAGCAAGACTAATTCATTATAGTATGTCGCAACGTTATCATATAGATATACCGAGAACTGCTAAAATTGGTTATGGCTTTTTATTGTTGCATGGAGGTCCTGTCGTTATTAATTCTTCTGCTGTGATAGGGAACAATGTGAACTTTGGTCACTTTTCTACTGTTGGCAGTTTATTACTTCATGGTGCTCATATTGGAGATGAGGTATATATTGGTCCATCTGTATGCATTGTTGAAGGAGTGACTATTGGCAAAGGAGCAACTATAGGTGCAGGCGCGGTAGTCGTGAATGACGTGCCAGAGGGCTCAACGGTGGCAGGTGTGCCTGCAAAAGTGATTTCTTACAAAGAAGCCGGAAGGTTTATTTGGCGTAAGTGGAATTTAGATTGGAATAAGAAATGAAATATCAAGATTGTTTGGCATATATGCGTAGTGACAACTATCGTGTTTTAGGGGGTGATAAACGTAAAAACATATTCATTCTTTGGAAAGATACTTTGCTCTATAGTGGACTTGCCTTTATGTTTTGGTTTAGACTGGAACAATGCGATGATATCTTTGTTCGTTCATTCTCCAGAATGATCGCTTTTATATTGTCATATTGGCTGCATATAACCATTGATCGTCATACTAAAATTGGCTATGGCTTTTACTTGGTACACGGCGGTCCTGTAGTCATCAATGTGAGTGCAAAGATTGGTAACAATGTTGATATGTATCAGTTCTCAACTATAGGCAGTGCAAATCTACATGCTGCTACTATCGAGGATGAAGTTTATATCGGCCCATCTGTATGTGTCCTGGAGGATGTTCATATCGGAAGGGGCGCCACAATCGGAGCGGGCGCGGTTGTAGTAAGAGACGTACCTCGGGGGGCAACTGTTGCGGGAGTACCTGCAAAAGTAGTATCATATAAAGAATCTGGAAGATTTATTAGAAACAAGTGGAAAATATAAGAGTATCAGTTGTTGTACCTGTATATAAGGGCGAAAAATATATCAATGAATGCGTGGGGAGTATTCTCTCGCAGAGTTATCGTGATATAGAGTTGATATTGCTTGATGACGGAAGTCCTGATAATTCGGGCGCCCTGTGTGATGAAATCGCGAAGAGCGATAAGCGTGTCCGAGTCATCCACAAAAAGAATGAGGGCATTAATGCTACTCGCAGTCAAGGGGTTAGAGAAGCTAAAGGCGAATGGGTGATGTTTGTAGACGATGACGACTCTCTCGTTCCTAAAGCTTTGGAAAAGATGATGCAATTAACAGATGACACTGATATTGTAATCGGCTTTCCAGATACGCCTCTTCACAAGACACCATTGTCTTTAGAAGAATGTCGAAGTAATATCATAACAGCCAAACTGATACCCCCAACTCCTTGGGCAAAATTGTTTAGACGCAGTTTGCTGACCGATGATATCTTTGATTTTCCAAGAGAGATAGACGGAGAGGAAGATATGATAATGAATATTCGCCTCTTCTTTAAGACTCAAAGAACTCCACGTATTCTTTTTGAGAAAGTGTATAATTTCAGAAGAAATCCTGTCAGCGTCTCGCATACAAAGCGTGCTTCGTTGAAACATGAAGAGTTGTTTGACAGAGTGAGGAATGCCTCCATACCAGTAGAAGAATTGCCAAACTATATGAACGAAATTATTTGGAGTCGTTTGAATGGTCTACACGGACCTGCGATTTCAGAACCACAGAAATTCAAAGACAATGATTATGTCATAATGATTAATAACGACATCAGGCAATCCCATTATAATTTGAGTTTGTTGGATAAATTCATGTTGTCATCTGTTCCTTCATTAGTCAGGAAAGCCATAGGATATTGTTTTATGATTAGAGATTTCTGTTGTTACCATCTAGGGTTGAATAATTGATTTATTATGGAAAGTTCATTATACTAATTCGCTAAATCTACCAAAATGTTGATTTCTTTTATAATTCCTCTTTACAATTGCGCAAACTATATCTTAGATTGTTTAAATAGCATTTATGCATCTAATTTAGAGTTAGATGAATTTGAAGTAATTGTTGTGAATGATGGCAGCCAAGATGGTGGTAATGAATTGGTATCTGGATTTGCCTCTTCTCATAGTAATTTGCATCTTGTAAACCGTTCAAATTCTGGTGCATCAGCAGCTCGTAATGCAGGTTTGGAAGTTGCCAATGGAAAATGGATTTGGTTCGTTGACGCAGATGATCTTATTAACTCTACTATTTTTGATAATATGGAATTTATGAATTGTCTGCAAAACGGAAATGCGGATGTTGTCGCGTTTAACTATGAGATAGAGTCCTATGACAGTGCAGTGGAAAAGATAACATACAATGGCGTTGAGAAAATTACGGGGTTAGAATATCTCAAAGAAAATTCTCGACTTTACTTATGGAACAAGGTTTTTAGCCGTAGAGCAATCCGTAATGTGAAATTTGTTGAAGGGACCAAAAATTTGGAAGACTTCTATTTTAATATACAAGTGTTGTCGGAAAATATAATAATAAATTGTTTCCCAATCATCGGATATAAGTATAATAACAGTAACATCAAATCAACTTCCAGAAACCGCTCCGAGTCCAATCTAAGGAAACTAAGCGAAGATACTCAAACAATTTTTTCTCTTCTCGCTGAAGATATAAAATCAACGAGTGGTAGTAGGAAGAAAGTCCTTCAACAATTGCTCAATTTTAGTTCTCTAGGATATTTGTATAGCCTTTTCTCACTTTATTCTATCAGTTCTTTGAAAGAGGGTATGCTATTTTTGAATAAAATCGGCTGTTATCCTATAGCTAAAATCGATAATTTTAAGGCTTCAGCCTTTAGGTTGTTAGTCAATAATAAATATTTGTTTTTTCTTGCCAAATATCTAAAGAATATTTTTTAATTTTATTAGTCAAGCAAGTTAGTATTTCATTTATTTTGTTCTATGCTAATATATCTTATCCTTTTCTTGATTCCTGTTTTTTGTTATCTTGGATATAACAATAAGTTCAAGAAGTCTGTAATTTTTTTGGCTGTCGTAATGCTGCTGTTAGCTTTGGTAGTAGGTATTTCTGATATGTTAGGAGGTTACGACAGGTATATTTATAGTGAGCTATTTGATATGTTGGCGGAAGATTATAGAAATGAACATGTAAACTTGCGTTCATCTCCGATTTTTTTACAGTACCCAAAAGAGTTGGGGTACACATATTTGAATTTAGCGATATCTACCATAATCCAAAATCGGTATATATTTATCTTGATTGTTACGTTCATCATATATACTTTATTATTTGTTTCCTTTAAAGAATATTTTGAAAACTATCCTTTTGGTTTAATTCTATTCTTAGGACTTTGGTTCTTCTTTTCTTTTACCTATTTGAGACAGGTTTTAGCGGCGAGTGTCGGCTTCTTATCAGTTCGCTATGTTATACAGAGAAAGTCGATAAAATTTTTCTTGTTGGTTGCATTAGCTTTCTCGTTTCACAACTCTGCTATTATATTGTTGCCACTCTATTTCTTTCCTACGAAAAAAGTATCAAGGGATATTGTTCTGATTATTATGGCTGCTTGTTTGCTTCTTGGGGCGAGTGGTATTACAACTTCTTTGTTTAGTGTTTGGGGAAGTATTGCGGATGCAGAAGCACGGAGTGACAAATATAGTGTTGAGGGGTCTTTCAGAATAGCTTATTTTTTGGAAGCAAGTTGTTTCTTGTTTTTCATATTAAAGAATTATTCGGTTTTCAATGAAAAGGACACGAAAAATATTGTTTTGTTGAATATGGCATTGGTTTTCTGTGCAATTTTATTATTTTTTATCCGTTCTGAGAACGGAGGTCGACTTAGTTGGTTCTATATGATAGGTTTGATAGCGACCTTAACTCATTTGGTTGTCAAGAAACCTCGCTTCAGTAATCAAAATATAGTTTTACTATTGCTCTGCGGATTACTATTTTTAAGAATATTATTGCAATGGGGAATGTTGTTGAGACCATACAAAACATTTTTTACGTCTGGGCACCGTAATGGAGATGAAATATATGAGAAGTATGAATATGATGCAAATTATGATCGTGACAAATTCTATAAGTAATGTGTAATTCAACTAAAGAATGCCATTGAGTGTTACTGTTTCGTTATGTTATTTTCAATATTTACACCGACTTATAATCGCTCCAAACTTTTACCGAGACTCTTCGAGAGTTTGTTGAGGCAGAATCTCAAGGATTTTGAATGGCTAATTGTTGATGATGGTTCAACCGATGAGACTCATACAATCATAGAAAATTTTATGCGCCATTCATATTTCCCTATCCGCTATTTTTTCAAAGAAAATGGCGGGAAACATCGAGCGATAAACTATGGAGTAAAGAACGCTGAAGGTGAGCTTTTCTTTATTGCGGATAGTGATGACTTATTACTACCGAATTCTTTGCAGATAGTCGCAGACACTTAGACCTATAGCTGATGATAGCAACTTCTGTGGAGTTTGCGGATTGGACTGTGATTTTGCAGGTCATATCATAGGTTGTGGACTTACTGAAGAGCAAATTGATACCAGCTCATTAAATCTCCGTATGAAACTTGGAGTTACAGGTGATATGAAAGAAGTATTCAAGACTTCTGTGCTAAGAGAATTTCCTTTTCCAGAGATTGAAGGTGAGAGATTCTGCCCTGAAGTTCTAGTGTGGAACAGAATCGCGCAGAGATACAAACTCAGAGTTATCAATCAGCCAATCTATCAAGTGGAATACCAAAAGGAGGGTCTGACATCAAATATCGTCCGCATTCGTATGCAGAGTCCAGTCGCATCGATGATGACTTATCAGGAGATGACTACCTACGATATTCCTTTGTCTGAGAAAGTGAAGGCTGCCATCAACTATTGGCGTTTCTGGTACTGTAGGAAAGATGGTGTGGATTATCCGAAGTTGAAAGCCATGTGGAAGTGGGCAAAGCCATTAGGTATGCTAATGCATGCTCGGGATGTTAGAAATGTCCGTGATTAAGCCATCGTTTAGTTGTATCAGATAGTGAATATGAAAATTCTTCAGATAATAACTTCTTTGCAAACTGGAGGGGCTGAGAGTTTGCTGTCCGATTTGGTGCCGCTGATGAACAGGGATGGTAACCAAGTGGATGTGTTAGTGTTTGATGGAATTAAGACGCCTTTTATGCGTAAACTCGTAGAACAAGGTGTAAATGTGCTTGCCCTAAGTATGAATAAGAATGTCTATTCTATGAGGAACATCATGAAACTGATTCCTATTATAAAGCAATACGATATTGTTCATACTCACAATACAGCTTGCCAAATGTATGTCGCCATTGCAAAGAAATTGTCAAGAGCTAAGTGTAAGTTGGTGACTACCGAGCATAATACAGATAACCGCAGACGACATATTAAATGGTTCAAGCCGTTGGATATGTGGATGTATCGGCAATATAATGCAATCATTGCCATTTCGACTGAGGCTAGTGAACTTTTAAAAAAATATACTGAGTGCAGATTTCCAGTTAATATTATCCCGAATGGTGTTGTTGTAAATAACTATTTGAAAGCATTGCCTCATGAGGAATTTCGTTCTACAGGAGGAAAAATTATTGTCATGGTGGCTGCGTTCCGTCCGCAAAAAGATCAAGATACGTTGATTCGGGCTATGCAGAATCTACCGACTACTTACAAGTTATGGTTGGTAGGAGATGGGGAACGTCGTTCTGAGTGTGAACAACTTGCTATAGCATTAGGCATTGAGAAAAGTGTTAGATTCTGGGGTAATAGAACTGATGTCCCCCGTTTACTGAAAACTGCAGATGTTGTAGTAATGTCAACCCATTATGAGGGTATGTCGCTGTCGAATATAGAAGGGATGGCTTCTGGGCGGCCTTTTGTGGCAAGCAATGTCAAAGGTATTCGGGAAATTACTGAAGGAGCCGGGGTGCTGTTCGAAGAAGAAAACGATAAGCAGCTCGCCCAAATCATCATGCGTCTGACTACTGACAGAGCATATCATGATGAGGTCGTGCAAAAATGCCTAGCACGTGCCAAAGAGTTTGACGTGAGTAAGACCGCGGAAGGCTATTTGAACGTATATAGGCAATTACAAAACAATTATAGGTAAATGAAACATAATCCGAAACATATCCTTCATGTGGTGAACATTTATTTTGTGTTGCCTTATTTCATTGGTGGACAATTTCGCCATTTTGCTAATAAGGGGTATAAGATGTTTGCCGCTTGCAGCAAGAGTGAGTATCTGGAAAACTATGCTAAGGAGAACGGATTCCAATATTTGGAGACTCCTGTGTGTCGCAGTGTTTCGATATCCAATGATTTGAAGTCGATTCGTAATGTTTACAGATATATTCGAAAAAATCAGATAGGTATTGTGGTGGGGCATACACCGAAGGGAGCCTTGATAGCTATGGTGGCTTCATGGCTGGCTCGTGTTCCTAAACGTATCTATTTCCGTCATGGTTTAGTCTATGAGACAAGTCATGGCTTAAAGCGCTTTATTCTTATAAGTGTGGACCGACTCGCTTCTGCATTAGCTACGAAGGTAGTGTGCGTGAGTCCTTCTGTAATGCGGCGAAGCATCGAGGACAAACTTTGCCCGGCAAGCAAGATGATTATTCTTTCAAAGGGTACTTGCAACGGTATAGACACACTGGGTAAGTTTAATCCCGCAAATATTAACGCAGAAAAACTCGCTGTCTTGAAAAATAAGTATGGTATTAAGGAGTCAGACTGGGTCATTGGCTATACTGGAAGACTGGTAAGAGACAAAGGTATCATTGAACTTGTCAGAGCGTTGGATTACCTGAAGGGACAGAACTACAAGTTGTTGCTCATGGGAATGTTTGAGCAACGTGACGCTCTTCCCGAGGATGTCCAGCAAAAAATTCTTCATGATGAACGCGTGGTATATACGGGGTTCATTAATGAGAATCAGGAATATTTCTACGCCATGATGAATGTCTATGTACTGCCATCTTACCGTGAAGGTTTCCCAACAGGATGCCTTGAGGCGCAGTCGATGGGCATACCAGTTATTACAACAACATCTACGGGATGCATCGATGCCATACAGGATGGCGTGACTGGACTGCGTACAAAGATTGATGCAGTTGACATAGCCACTCAGATAGCAACGGTTAGGGAAAAACACCTTGATACAGGTATGTCAAGCGAAGCGCGGAAATGGGTGATGGATAATTTTGAAGAGCACCATATTTGGGATGAAGTAGAGCAACTGTATCTATGATACAGATAATAATCTCGATATTGTTTCGTTGTTTTATGCAGAATGTTGTTTATTAGTTTTATATGAGAATTTTAATTACTGGACCTCATGGCTTCGTCGGGACTAATCTGATAGAAGCCTTATGGCAAGATAATGAGATTTATGGACTTTCTCATTCGAAAGGTTCCCTTCCTCAGGTTAGGGAGATGTATGATTGGGAAGATTTGAATTCAGGAGCAATCCCTGAAGTGGATGCCATCATTCACTTAGCTGGCAAGGCACATGACACGAAGAACCAGACAGAAGCACGTGTATACTTTGATGTGAATACTGGACTTACTAAGCAGATTTATGATTACTTTGTGCATTCAAAAGCTCAGAAATTTATTTTCTTCTCGTCTGTAAAGGCGGCAGCTGACAAAGTAGAAGGTGACATCCTCACTGAAGAGCAACCAGCTAAGCCTGTGGGACCTTATGGAGAGAGTAAGATAGAAGCAGAGAAGTACATTCTCAGCCATCCTACGGAAAAGGATGTATATATTCTTCGGCCTTGTATGATACATGGTCCGGGTAATAAGGGAAATCTGAACCTGCTCTATAAAGTTGTAAGCAAAGGACTGCCTTGGCCTTTGGGTGCTTTTGAGAACCGACGCTCTTTTCTCTCAATCGATAATCTTTCTTATATTATAAGTCAGTTGTTGCGCAACCCCATCCCCTCTGGTATCTATCAGGTGAGCGATGATGAAGCTTTGTCTACTAACGAATTGATAAGTATTATCTGCGAGACATTGGGTCGCAAGGCACATATTTGGCATTGCAATCGGTCTCTGATGGCTTTGTTGGCGCGGATTGGAGATTGGTGTCATCTGCCTCTAAATTCGGAACGACTACGTAAACTCACAGAGAACTACGTTGTGAGTAACGAAAAAATAAAAAAAATTGGTATCGGTCAATTGCCAGTTAGAGCAAAAGACGGTCTGATGAAAACTATAAGGTCGTTTGATAATGAATGAACTACTGCTTATGGATGAACTTTTACGCTACATTCTTATCTTCATCGGCTTATTAGTTGCTGAATTAATTTATTTTAGAGTTGCGGCTCACTACGGTATTGTTGACAGACCGTCCGAGAGGGGCTCTTCCACGCGTGTTACGCTGCGGGGAGGAGGCATAATCTTCTTCATTGGAGTCATTGCCTATGCCGTAATCTACCAATCTTCCTATTGGGCATTCTTTGTTGGACTGACTGCCGTAGCTCTTGTGAGTTTCATTGATGATGTCCATTCTCTGCCACCCAAAGTGCGTCTGCTGACCCAGTTGACAGCTTTGGCGCTACTGTTGTGGCAGATAGGCCTGTTCTCTCAGTCTTACTGGATTTGGATTCCTGTTGCCCTCTTCGTTTGTGGTGGAATCATTAATATTTTCAACTTCATGGATGGTATTAATGGAATCACGGGTGGATATGCCTTGGTCATTATCGCTTCATTAATCTATGTAGAATTCAAGGTTGTGGATTTTGTGTCACCTTCTTTCTTGATTGTCACTATGCTATCTGTACTTGTGTTTTGCTTTTTCAATTTCCGCAAGACCGCAAAGTGTTTTGCTGGTGATGTTGGGTCAGTGTCCATAGCCTTCATATTGTTGTTCTTTATGGGGTTGCTTGTCATGAAGACACATGATTTCTCTTGGTTTATCTTTATGGTTGTATATGGTGTTGATGGTGTGTTAACGATTTTTCATCGTATTATGATGCATGAAAAACTGACTCAGCCTCACAGGAACCATGCCTACCAGATTATGGCAAATGAACTGGCTATACCCCATACAGTTGTCTCATTGCTATATTTGGCTTTACAGGCTTTAGCATGCGTTATCTATTTTTGGCAACCGGGCTATCTTACGTTTCTTGCATTCATTATCATATATTCAATTGCTTATGTAATCTTCATGAGCAAATTTTTTTATTTACATAAAAGAGCTATTAAATAATTCAAATAAGAAATGAGGTTCTTAAATAAACTTGTCAACTGGTATTTTTCCAAGGATGCGCTTCCTTATTGGTGTGTCCTGCTCATAGATATTGCCATAACCTATCTTTCGGGAATCTTTGTCTTCTGGCTCTACTATCATGGTGCTGTGACGTTGGGCAATTTAGGGATTCTCAGCAAGACGATGCTCATCTATATCCTTATCAATTTGGTGGGCTTCAGGTTATTCCATACCTATTCTGGCATTATCAGATACTCTTCGTTCGTGGATTTGCGAAGAGTAGGACTGGCAATGACTTTCAACTGCTTCATAGCTCTCATCGTTCATTATATCATCTATTTTGCCCCTTGGAGTTTTGTACGCTTGCAAGGACGTCAAATCATCGCTATCTATGTGGTGACGATGCTTACGATGTGGATATTCCGCGTGTTGGTCAAGAGTCTCTACGATGTATCCTTCAGTTCCGATAAGGGCTTGCGAACCTTAATTTATGGTGTTAAGGAAGGCGGTGTCGGTTTGGGAAAAGCCATCCGAAATCAGAAACCTTCGCGCTTCCAGTTGAAGGGATTTATCACTGACGATAACAAGTATCATGACAAGATTCTCTTGGGAGTGAGAGTCTATTCTGTGGGTGAGCAACTTGCGGATGTCCTCAAGGACAAGAATATTCAGGCTGTCGTGGTCTCGCCGCTCCAGTCGGATAAATTCCGTAATAATCAGGAATTGCAGGATTTACTCATCGAACAGGGGATAAAAATCTTTATGGCTTCTGATGCCAAAGCGTGGAACCCCAAGGATGATTTCTCGCATGTAGATTTGAAGCCTATCAGCATTGAGGATCTCCTGCCGAGACAACAGATAGAGGTCAATATGAAGGATATTGGTGAGATGTTGAAGGGCAAGTGCGTCATGATTACAGGTGATGCTGGAAGCATTGGAACGGAGATGGTGCGTCAGATAGCCAGTTTTGAGCCTTCGAATATGGTGCTGATTGACCAGGCTGAAACTCCACAGTACGATATCCGTCTGCTCATGAGGAAAGAATTTCCTAATGTGAAGTTTGAGGCCATCGTTCTCTCTATCACCCGTGCAGACCGAATGGAGCATATTTTTGAGACTTGTCATCCTGATTATGTTTTCCATGCTGCTGCCTACAAGCATGTGCCTATGATGGAGGATAACCCCAGTGAGGCTATATTAAATAATGTAGTGGGCACGAAGGTGCTGGCTGATTTGAGCGTGAAGTATGGGGTGAAGAAATTCGTGATGATTTCAACCGATAAGGCTGTGAATCCCACCAATATTATGGGCTGCAGCAAACGTATCTGTGAAATCTATTGTCAGAGCCTTGACCATGAGGAGAAGGTTACTAAGAAGGGTGGAACCCAGTTCGTCACTACAAGGTTTGGCAACGTGTTGGGTTCTAATGGCTCTGTGATTCCTCTATTCAAGAAACAAATCATTGCAGGTGGACCGTTGACGGTGACAGACCCGAACATTATCCGTTACTTCATGCTTATTCCTGAGGCTTGTAAGCTTGTGCTCGAAGCGGGTACGCATGGGAATGGCGGTGAGATTTTCGTTTTCGATATGGGTAAGCCTGTGCGAATTGCTGATTTGGCACGTCGAATGATTCTTCTCAGTGGAGCCAGGAATGTGGAAATCAAATATACGGGTTTGCGTCCGGGTGAGAAACTCTATGAGGAGGTGCTGTCGAATACGAAGAACACACTGCCGAGTTTCCATGAGAAAATCCGAATAGCCAAAGTTCGCGAGTATGATTACAAGACGGTATCGAAGGAGATTGATGAACTGATAAGAGTGGCTCATACTTTTGACGCTATGGCTGTGGCAAAGAAAATGAAGGAAATTGTGCCCGAATTCATTTCCAACAATTCAGTATATTCAGTGTTGGATAAGAAAAATAATGTGAGTCAAGTAAAAGAAGAGAAGGTAATCTCTTAGGCAATTGATTCCGATGCCTGCTTCTCCTTTGCAGGACTTAGCGTAGGAACTTTTATTCCGCGCTTGGCAGTCTTTAGAAAAATGGTCGACTATAAGTCAATTCTCAGAGGTCGATAGTAACAGAAATTTGATTAATTTAAGCTAACATTGAATGGATTCCGAATCATCAATCGGATTCACTGCAATTAAGTATTCTTGATGGGATTAAAGGAAGATTTGTTCTTTCAGATGTTGAGTTGTGAAGTGCTTGGAAAAACTGTGGATAAGCCCTTTGTATCTTCCTTGCCTTCTCCTGCTTACGAAAGCATTATGAAAACGGCACGTAAACAAACCGTTGGGGGCGTTCTGTGCTCGGGACTTATGCACCATAACGTGAAGCTTAATAAGTATGATGCTGCCAAACTATTATTGCTACTTCGTAAGCTCGAGAATGAAAACCATAAAATCAATACAGAGCTTGCTTCGTTGGTTGCTTTGCTCAATGACAAGGGCATCAAGTATGTCGTTGTGAAAGGACAGACGATAGCTTGCCGTTATCCATATCCCGATACGCGTGCTCCCGGGGATATAGACTTTTATTGTGATTCAGAGAACTTTGAACGTGCCCGCCAAGTATTGGTTGAGGAATGGAATGTGGAGTTTGAAGAGGAGGACAATGAGTCTGAACAGCATTTGGCATTCACTCACAACGATGTTATCTTTGAAATGCACTTCTGCCTCTATAAGTTTGCCTCTAAACGCCTTCAAAAGCTTTTTAATGAGAAGATAGATGGGGCTGAACCGTTGTTTGTAATGGTTGCTGAGACACAAGTGCCGGTTCTGCCTCCTTCGTTAAATATCGCCTATACCTTTCTTCATTTGTGGCACCACATGGTTGAAATCGGAGTGGGCTTGCGACAGTTCTGTGATTTAGAGGTCCTGTTAGTAGAACTCGCAGATAGTGGCAACCAAGATGAAGTGAGAAAGTTATGTGAGTTCTTGGATGAGTTGAAATTCACGAAAGCCTTCCAAGCCGTGGAGTATGTGTTGGTTGATAAAATGGGATTATCGTCCGATAAGTTGCCGATACCTTTGGCAAAGAACAGTAAGCGGTATGAGAAAGATATCTTGGACATCGTCTTCACGCGAGGTAATTTTGGGAAATACGGTCGCAAAACGGAGATTCGCTCGGGTTGGAAATACTATTTAGAGAGCATGTTTATTAAGATGTCGCATTACTCTCGCTTTTTCTCCTTGTCACCTCGTGAGAACTTGGCCGTTCTATCTAAGAGCATCCCATCTCGAATCTTTATGGCAATGAAAAGAGAGAAAAAATAGGGAACATATTAGAGTCTGTTCCCTTGTACGAATAACAGCACTGGGGACTTCGATGATTGTCGGAGTGGTGTATCTTTAATGGATATCCAGATATTATCAATTAATAAAAAAGTAACATAATAGTGGACACTCTTATTTCTATATTGGAATTTAATATAGCAGCATTATTAATTAGCTTCATTTTACCTATCATAGAGTTTAAAATTACCAAGAGTAAACCAATCTATTGGAAGATAATATTTACTATTGGTCTGTTCCTATTTTTAGTTTATTCGGTTGGAAAATCATTTTCTATTTCTCATATAATAACAATTTTAATAACAATGGTCATTATTGGATGGCCTGCAATAATAGGAGCACTTCTTACAGATTATTATTTTATTAAACGCTTAGAAAAGTTAGAGAGGGAGAAGAAAGTGAAGGAGGAAGCAGAAAGAGAACTTGCAATTAAGAATGCTTATCTCTCAGATAGAGAGGACAGAGTAAGAAAATATGGCCAACCTTCGCGCACAATTAGTTTTGCATCGAATGATATAGGAGCAGATGTGGATATTTTTGAGTCGCAGAATATTATTATTTTGGGAAACAGACTTTTTCATTTCAAGGATATACTGAGGTATGAAGTCTTGAAGGATAAAGAAATTGAACATGGGCGACAATACATCTATGGAAGTTATTCTGGAGTAGGTGTTGGAAACGTTTATTCAAATAATATTACACACAAAGGTCCTTTTGGCACTAGGTATGGCAATTCAAGAAGTAGCTATTCTGGTCAGCATCGTGGAAATTTCTCAGGTGTAATTTTAAGTGAGAATGATCATCTCGTGGAAAATCTCTGTTTGTGTTTAACAACCAATGATATCAATAGTCCTACGTTCTTTTTTTATGTTGGTAGCGACAAAATTCAAGTAAAAGAATTGTGTGATATATTGGATATTATTAAGATGAGAAATCAGCTGGAAGAAAAAAGTGAGAAAATATAATGGATCCGAAAGATAATATAAGCTATCTCGTTATGTTAGTAGGACGATATATAAACTACAGATCTGTTTATACTCTCGTTTAAAGGAACTTCACTCAGAATTTCTATGTTGGAAGTTTCGTTGTTTCCAATTATTACTGTCCGGTAAACATTTTGAGAAAAAATGGTGAATCCGAAATAGAGAGTCATTTTGTCCTGACCCATTATAGAAAGGGATGGCTTCCAATAGTTTTCCCATGACGGGTGCTTCCTCTGAGTTTTTTTAGTTGAAAAAACATCTCAGCAATCTCAGCAAAGCATCTAACATGTTGAAAGAAAAACTCTTACGTACATGAATAGATAGTAAAACATCCCAGCAATATCTCAGCAACATCTCAGCAGACTGAGACGGAACATCTTTCCATGTGGAATGGGCAAGAGGTGACAAATAGAGCTTTAGGACGAATAAAGAGCCTATTAAGCCAACCTGCCATGTGATGGGGAAGAGGCATCGTGAGATGTGCTTATCGGACAAGTAAAAAGCCTCAATCCGTCTGTAGATGAGGATGGGACACATGAGAGGTTAAGTTTACTGGACAGTAATGAATAAAAACAGCATTGGGGACTTCGATAACCGTCGGAGTCCCCAATGCTGTTTTTGTATGTTCCTGTCTTGGCAGGGTGCAGTTGCCACAAGCTTGAAACTGCATAGTGCAGTTTCCGTATGTAACCTTGCCTATCCGAAGATGAAGTTCACAATGAACAAAATGCTAAGGATGATGAGGGTGGCGTTGAGTTGTTTCCACTGGTTTGTGCAACCCTTGATGATGACGTAGCTGAGGATGCCTAAACAGATACCGTCGGCAATACTGTAGCAGAGTACCATCGTAATCATCGTGATGAAGGCTGGGAAGGCTTCGCTCACGTCGCTCAGGTCTATCTTCTTCACGGAATCAATCATCAAAACGCCTACCAGTACTAAGGCTCCACTCGTTGCGGCGCTGGGAATGAGCAGGAAGATAGGGGAGAGAAACAGGGAAATGAGAAATAATGCTCCAACCGTGAGAGATGTCATGCCTGACCGACCTCCTTCGGCAATTCCAGATGCACTCTCCACATAAGTAGTGATGGTCGAAGAGCCAAGCATGGAGCCGATTGTAGTGCCAATAGCATCGCTCATCATTGCCTCTTTCACGTGGGGAATACTGCCGTCGGGACGCACGATGCCTGTCTTGTAGGACAGTCCCACGATAGTGCCAATAGTATCAAAGATGTTGACGATGAGCAAACTGAAGATGACGAGCACTGTCTTGATGCTGAAGAAACCGGTGAAATCGAAATGGCAGAAAACGGGGCTGAGGCTTTCGGGCAATGCCAGTGGCAACCAGCCTTGTGGAATATGTGTGACTCCCATTGGAATGCCGACAATAGTGGCGAGGATAATGGCAAAGAAGAGTGCTCCCTTGATACCGCGTGCCATCATCACGCCACTCGCTAAGATGGCGATGATACCTAAGATGCTCGTCGGCGTGAAGTCGCCCAAACCTACGAAAGTGGCTTCCTTGGCAACGATGATGCCGGAGTTCTTCAATCCGATAAAGGCAATGAACATGCCGATGCCTGCCGAAATGGCAAAGCGCATGTTCTTCGGAATGCTTTCCAATATGAGTTCTCGGATGTTGAAGAAGGTGATGATGATGAACACGATACCTTCAATGAGCATGATGGCGAGCGACTGCTCCCATGTGTAGCCCATCGCCTGACACATGGTGAAGGCGAAAAACGCGTTCAGTCCCATGCTGGGTGCTTGGGCAAAGGGCAACTTTGCCATGAATGCCAACAGCAGGGTAGCGATGGCGGCGGCTAAGGCGGTTCCCGTGAACAAGGCTCCTTTGTCCATGCCAGTCGTTGAGAGAATGGCGGGGTTGACGGCGAGGATATAACTCATGGTGAGGAAAGTAGTACTTCCTGCCACGATTTCCGTGCGCATCCGCATTTTGGAGGCGTCAAATCCCAACGCCTTTTCTAAAAACTGATACATTTAGTAATCTTCTTTAGTAGAACTACTGCAAAGTTACCAAAAAATCCTGTTACAGAGTGTGTATTGAGGAAATAATTCTGTGGCTGAGGCTCACCGTTTGCTTAGGTTCTCCTTGCCCAGTGCAGGACGACTCCTACTTGAAGGATGAGTGATGCCATGTGTCCAAATCTCCCGCTTTTAATAGTTGAATGAAGCTAATTACCTTTTTATCGGGCAGTTTTATACACTGTAAAGTCACTTCCAACAATCCGTAATGCTCAATTGTTTTAACGTGCAATAAAGTTTGCAAAACGTAGGTTGCCCTTGTAACAATTGTTAAAAAACAGTGTGAAAACACATTTTTTCCATAAAAAACTTGCTTGGTGTTTGATTTTATCCTATATTTGCAGTGTACTACTTAGATAGTACACTAATTACTTATTTAATAACAACAAATACGCATAGACTATGATTAAAGTTAAGAACCTGAGTTTCAAATACAAGCTGATGAACGACAAGGTGCTTGATTATTTAAATTTCGCTTTAGAGCCGAATCACATTTATGGTTTGTTAGGCAAGAATGGTGAGGGTAAAACCACGCTGTTGCAGTTGATGAGCGGCTTGCTGAAACCTGACGTAGGAGAAGTTGACATCGACGGAATCAATTCTTTCAAACGTGACCCACGAACGCTTGCCAATCTCTACTTGATGCCGGAAGAGCCTTCGTTCCCACAACTCACTTATAAACAGTTTGTTGCCATGCACGAGGATTTCTATCCTAACTTCAGTAGGGATACGTTGGAGAAGTGTCTGGCTGATTTCGAGGTGGATGCCCACAAGAACCTTTCGTCCTATTCCATGGGTCAGCGCAAGAAGGTGTTCTTGAGCTTTGCGTTGGCTGCCCACACGCCTTATCTGCTGTTGGATGAGCCTACCAATGGGCTGGACATTTCTTCGAAGACCAGTTTCCGCAAGATTGTGGCAGGCAATATGAGCGAGGACCAACTCATTGTTATCTCTACCCACTTGGTGCATGATGTGGAGCAACTTTTGGACTATATTCTGCTGCTCGACCATCAAAGTTTGATTGTAGAATCATCCATCTCCGACATCACGAACAAATACATCTTCTGTGAGCGTCAGCATGTGGAGGGTGACGAGACGGTGGTCTATTCTGAGCCGTCACTTCATGGCTTCAACGTCATGGCGTTGCGGCAGGAGGGAGATGAGGAAACCGAAATCAATTTGGAACTCTTCTTCAATGCAATGGTGAAAGGAGCAGTCCAATAATACAATTCATAATTCATAATTCACAATTCATAATTGGTTGTGCCGTAACAATTCCTGATTCAGTTTGTCGGTAGGTGACCAATCCTCTAACATAGCGGACTTATGTTCGTCCCTTGTCCCGCGCGGAGCGCGAGACCTCCGTGCAAAGCAGCAAACATTTGATTCATAAGTTCGTCCCTTGTCCCGCGCGGAGCGCGAGACCTCCGTGCAAAGTGGCAAACATTTGATTCATAAAATTTAAATTCAGAACGACAATGAAACGTATATCGAAAGAAGGATTCATGCTGAGCTTCAAATGGCTGAGTCTGATGCAGGGCAAGAGTAACTTGAAGTTCTTCATCATCTATACATTAATATGCACCTTTGTGCTTTGGCTTTATGGGCTGTATTATCATTACTTACTTGTAAGGGGAGACAAAGATGTAGCGTCTTACTTTATTTTCTTTTATTTACAAATCGTCAACTTCACATTTGGAATCATTATCCCTTATCTTGCCGCTAGTAGCTTTATTCCTGCCACTAACCGCAACTCCAGTTCTTTCGTTCAAGCCATGCCCGCAACGGAGAGTGAGAAATGGTGGGGCAACGTGGCTTATGCCGTGTTGCGCTGCTTGGTCTTGGGGCTTGGCTCACTCTTTTTGGGTGATACTCTTGCCCACGCATTTCTTGAACTTCAAGGTAAGAACGACATCGGACTCCTCTTGTCCATGCTCAGTTCAGAAAGTTTCAGCTATTCATTCTTCTTGCAGGTGTACAATGACACGACATTATCTTCGTCGGCAACTACAATTTTCGTTCTTGACATCATTTTTTATTCACTGTTTATAATGGCATGTTGCCTTTGGGGCAAACTTTACTTCAAGAGGCACGGTCTGCTGTTTGGTTTTCTTTTCGGAATTTTTGTAGGGGGTGCTTTCAATTTCTTCTTTATGAAAATATCTGGGAGTATGGGTGTTGACCGCTACATTTTATCTTGGTTCTTTTATATTATTGCTGCAGCGGCTGTGTTTGTAATGAGCCGCAGAGAGTTTACAAAGTTCAATTACACAATCGTCTGAGCCTATGATACGGATAGATTTTCATCGCATGAGACGTTATGCCAAATGGTATCTCTTATGCAACAAAAACGAGATTTTAGGTACTTTCCTTATTGGTGTGTTGGGCACAGTAGGTTTCATCACCTTGTTCGCCATGACGGGTGACGCTGATATCCCAAGGCACATTACGATGTTTGTGTTGCTGTTGTTGCTGCTGATGTCCCCGATGACGGTAGCATTCGGCTTGAAGAAATACGATAATCTGATGGTGGATATGTTTATTCCTGCTACGAAATTGGAGAAGTTCATCATTCGGGCGGCTATTGGTATCACTTTTACCGTGCTGAGCGTTGTTGCCATTGTGCCATTGGCAGACCTGCTGCAATATGGGATAAGATTTTTATATGGGAACCGTGTGGGCAACTGGATGATTGACGATATTTGGCGCGATACTATGTATTTTTTTGACTCAAATTCATTGGGCACATTGTTACAACTGCTCTTCATGCATGTAGGTTTTCTTGTGGCAGTGCTGCTGCCCATCAACAAATATGTTGCGGTCGGTATCAACTGGATATTTCAATTACTGCTCTTAGGATTTGTTATTGTCGCGGAAGGGCAGCATTTCTTGGGAGTCAGTTGGTTTCATTATTCAGCCTACTTTTTTGGCGTATTGAGTGCGTCTGGCTATTTGCTGGCTTATTGGTTGTTTACCCGAATTCAAATTAAAGACGTGAGGAGGAAAGATTATGGAGTTTAACCCAGATAAGGCTATCTACTTGCAGATTGCGGACCGACTGTCGGACGAGATTCTGTCGGGCAAATACAAGACGGACGACCGTGTGCCCAGTGTGCGAGAATATTCGGTGTTAGTGGAGGTCAACACCAATACGACAGTGAAGGCTTACGATGAGTTGGCGCGACGCCATATCATCTACAACAAACGCGGCTTGGGCTATTTTGTCTCGGCTGAAGCTAAGCAAATCATTCTTGAATCTCGCCGAGACACTTTCTTCAAACAGACACTTCCCGAACTGTTCCGCCAGATGCACCTGCTCGGTGTTGACATCAGCCAAGTTGATGAAGTGTGGAACAAGATGGAGCAGTCCAGAATTGATAAAGTTTAGTTTTCTCTCTATATAAAAAACGCCTGCATCGTGAGATGCAGACGTTTTTTCTGAATTATTGTTTCTCTTCTTCTTCCAAGTTCTTGAGAATCTTTCTTATCTCGCTGGGCTGAAGTCGTCCATAGACCTTCTTGCCTACCACTACGACGGGGGCCAATCCACAGGCACCCACGCAGCGCAGACAATCGAGTGAGAACAGTCCGTCGGGAGTGGTCTGTCCCACCTCAATGCCGAGGATGCGGCGGAACTCGTCGAGGAGCTTCTCGGCTCCACGCACGTAGCATGCCGTGCCCAAGCAAACAGAAATGGGATACTTGCCCTTAGGCTCCATGGTGAAGAAAGCATAGAAGCTCACCACACCATAAACACGCTGGGCGGGAATCTGAAGGCGACGGGCGATAAGCTGCTGGGCGGGCAAAGGCAGATAGCCCAACTTGGCTTGCGTGTCCTTGAGTATGTTGACAAGTTCGCCTTCCTTATTGTCGTATTCATCGCAGATTGCCTCTATCTGAGACACTGCGGCGCATGATAACTTTTCGGTGTTCATTTTATTAATGCTTAACTTGAAGAATTAACTTCATGATTGCTTCTTGTCTTTCTAACCCTTAATCGATTTATCCGTATATGTGGTGTGGAGCAACTTATGTGCCAAGGGACCAAGGGGTTTGCCAAGGTATTCCTCGTAAAGCTGCTGGATATAAGGATTCTGATGAGATTTGCGCAGTTTCTTCTTGAGGTCACCCTCGTAGAAGGCACGCTGGCGCTTGCGCAGCACTTCCATGTCGCCGTGGTGGAAGGGCTGACCGCCACCGCCCAAGCATCCGCCAGGACATGCCATCACTTCGATTACGTGGTAAGGACTCTTGCCTGCGCGAACTTCGTTGAACAGCTTGCGGGCATTGCCAAGGGTGTGGGCTACAGCCACGCGCACGTCCACATTGCCCATTCTCACGGTTGCCGTCTTGATGCCGTCCATACCACGAACGCCCTTGTAGTCGATGTGTTCGATATTGGTACCCGTATACCAGTCGGCTGCGGTACGCAGGGCTGCTTCCATCACGCCGCCTGTGGTTCCGAAGATGAGACCGGCACCTGTGCTGGCTCCCAATGGCTCGTCAAACTCTCCGTCTGGAAGAGCATCGAAGTTGATGCCTGACTCGCGGATGAGCTTGCCCAACTCGCGGGTTGTGAGTACGTAGTCCACGTCGCGGTTGCCCTTTTCGGCAAACTCCTGACGAGAGCACTCAAACTTCTTGGAAATGCAGGGCATAACAGAAACCACCACCAACTTCTCGCGGGGTACCTTGAGTTTCTCTGCCCAATAGTTCTTGGCGATGGCACCGAACATCTGTTGCGGAGAGCGTGCTGTCGAAGGATAGTCGAGCAAGTCGGGGAACTGATGCTCATAGAAGTTGACCCAAGCGGGGCAGCACGAAGTTGTGATAGGTAACTTCACGTTCTTGTCGCCATGCAGGAACTTTCCTAAACGGTCCACAACCTCTGCAGCCTCTTCCATGATGGTGAGGTCGGCTGCGAAGTCGGTGTCGAACACATAGTCTACACCCAACTCGCGAAGGGCGGTAACCATCTTGCCCGTTACGAGTGTGCCGGGCTCCTTGCCGAACATCTCGCCCAAGGCAACGCGTACGGATGGAGCCGTCTGCATAGCTACAATCTTGTCGGGGTTGCTGATGTCGTCAAGCAGTTGGTTGATATATTCCTTTTCTGAGAGAGCACCTACGGGACATACGGCAACGCACTGTCCGCAATAGGTACATTCCGTCTTTGACAGCGGCAGGTCGAAGGTGGGGGCGATGGTGGTGTTGAATCCACGGCGCACGGCACCTAAGGCTCCAACAGTCTGCATCTCGTTGCAGACCGTCTCGCAACGACGGCAGAATACGCATTTATCCATGTTGCGCACGATGGCAGGTGTCACCTCACGCTTGCGTGGTGAAAGCTCGCTGCCCGTGAAGGGAGACTCGCGCACATTCAGTTTCTGAGCCATGCGCTGCAGTTCGCAGTCACCCGACTTCTGGCAGGTGAGACAAGCATTGGGGTGGTCGGAGAGAATGAACTCCATCACAAGTTTGCGTGCCTTCAAAACACGCATGGAATGGGTGTGAACCACCATTCCTTCTTGGCAGCGGGTGGAGCAGGAGGGAGCAAGATTGCGTCGTCCTTCCACCTCAACTACGCAGAGTCGGCATGATGCCGGATGATTGTCCATGCAAGTGCCTTCCAAATGCAGATGGCACAGTGTGGGGATGTCTATTCCCGTTTGGCGGCACGCGTCGAGAATGGTCGTGCCGGCTTCTACATTGACGGGATGGTTGTCTATGGTGATTGTCATAATATTGTTGCTTTACCTGATACTGATTGCATTATGGCGGCACTGGCTCATGCACATGCCGCAGCGAACACATTTCTCTGGGTTGATGATATGAGGACGGCGCGGCTGACCGATGATGGCATCGGCGGGACAGTTTCTGGCGCACAGGTGGCAGCCAATACACAGGTCGGGACTGATGCAGTAGGTGAGCAGCGCTTTGCACTGGTGGGCGCGGCACTTCTTTTGGCGCACGTGCTCCACATATTCGTCGTAGAAGTTGTCAAGAGTAGAGAGAACGGGATTGGGCGATGTCTGTCCCAAACCGCAGAGTGCGGTGTCCTTGATGGTTTTTCCCATGTCTTTGAGCATCTTCAGGTCGTCCATCGTTCCCTCACCGGCTGTGATGCGGTGGAGAATTTCCAGCATACGCTTATTGCCGATTCGGCAAGGTACGCACTTACCGCAGGATTCACCAACGGTGAAATCAAGATAGAACTGAGCCACGGAAACCATACAGTTGTCTTCGTCCATGACAATCATACCGCCGGAACCCATCATACTGCCTGCTGCAAGCAGAGAGTCGAAGTCGATGGGCAGGTCGAGGTGCTTTTCCGTAAGGCAGCCGCCCGAAGGACCACCCGTCTGCACGGCTTTGAACTTGCGTCCGCCCTTGATGCCGCCGCCGATGTCATAAATAACTTCACGAAGGGTTGTTCCCATGGGAACCTCAATCAGACCAACGTTGTTGATTTTTCCAGCAAGGGCGAATACCTTCGTTCCCTTTGATTTCTCAGTACCAATGCTGGCAAACCAGTCGGCTCCGCGCTGCATGATGATAGGCACGTTGGCAAAAGTCTCCACGTTGTTCACGTTGGTTGGCTTGCCTAAATAGCCGCTTTCAGCGGGATAAGGCGGTTTCAGCGTAGGCTCGCCGCGGCGGCCCTCCATGGAGTGGATAAGGGCTGTTTCCTCACCGCAGACGAAAGCACCGGCTCCGTAGCGTAGACGAATGTCGAACGAGAAGTTTGTGCCGAAGATGTGGTCGCCCAAAAGTCCCAATTCTGTTGCCTGTTTGATGGCAACCTGCAGACGATGGATAGCCAATGGGTATTCAGCGCGGATATAGATAAGACCGTGCTTGGCTCCAATCGCATAGCCGCAAAGAGTCATAGCCTCGACGATGCTGTTGGGGTCGCCCTCCATAATGCTTCGGTCCATGAATGCACCGGGGTCACCCTCGTCGGCATTGCACACGACGTACTTCTCATCGGATTGCGAGCGGGCTGTGAGACGCCATTTGCGTCCGGTCGGGAAACCGCCACCGCCACGTCCACGCAGTCCGGACTTCTCAATGATGTCAATCACATCCTCGGGCTTGCGGTCGAGCAGGCTGTCTGCCAGCGCCTTATAGCCATCGCGAGCGATGTACTCATTGATGTTCTCCGGGTCAATGAATCCACAGTTGCGCAAGGCAACGCGCATCTGCTTGCGATAGAAGTTCATGTGCTTGGAGTCGCTGATGTGCTGACCGCTCTCAGGGTCAGTGTAGAGCAGTCGCTCCACACGATGTCCACCTACGACATGCGTGTTGATGATGTCATCAACATCCTCCTCGCGTACTTGTGTGTAGAAGGTGTTGTCGGGAATGACTTTCACAATGGGGCCCTTCTCGCAGAATCCGAAGCATCCCGTGCAGATGACGTCCACTTTCTCGGAGAGTCCGCGTTTCGTTACCTCCTCGCTGAGTCGCTGATAGATGCGCTCACTACCTGAGGCATGGCATCCCGTGCCGCCGCAGGTGAGAATCTGCATGTGGGGTGTGCCGATGTTGATTCCACAGCATTCTCCCGTTGTGTTGTCCTGGCTCCACTCGCGCAACTCAAGCCGTTTCTTTGCTTTTTCGCGCAGTGCTTTCAGGTCTTCTCTTGATTGAATTCTCATAGATATGTTTTTGGTTGGTTGGATTTATCGTGTTAATCCCACCGGGATACTGCCCGATAGGCGTTGTAGGTTCAATTAGGCTCAAGCACCGTAAGTCGTCTTTCGCCTCCTTCTTTTCTATTCACTGTTTAGGATATGCGTCACTGCCACTCCGTAGTTGGTCATCGGCACCTGTTGACTCTTGGCTTGTTCCACCCTTGCCATCATCTGCGTGCGGTTGAACATGCAGGCACCGCAATGGATAATGAGGTCATAGGGACGCAGGTCGTCTGGAAAGTCACTTCCTGCCACCATGTCAATGGTCAGTTTCTCACCCGTCTTTTTGCGCAGCAATCGAGGAATCTTTACGCGACCGATGTCCTCACCCACAGGTGCGTGGGAGCAAGCCTCGGCAATGAGCACGCGCGACGACTCCGTGAGCTTGTCTATCACCTTGGCGCTCTCCATGAAGTAGTGGATGTCGCCTTTGCGGGCGGCGAAGAGAATGGAGAAAGTGGTCAGCTTGCTCTCCTTCGGAGCCAAAGGCTTCACCTTACGCAGGGCTTGCGTGTCAGTGATGATAAGGTCGGGTTGACGGTTGAGCTGTTTCAGCGTATGCGTCATTTCGTCCGGCTGACAGGCAACAATGGCACAATGCTTCTCCAACAGTTCTCGGATGGTCTGCTGCTGGGGCAGAATGAGCCTTCCCTTCGGAGCCTCGCGGTCTTGTGGCATGATGAGCATCACCAAGTCGCCCGACTCTGCCCAACCCTGCGTGATGAGCGGTTCGTCGCTTTTGGGCGACAGATGGATGAGTGTCTGCCGAAGACTGTCGATGCCTTTTTCGTTGATAGCACTCGTGACTACTGTCGGCAAAGCTGTAGTTGCATAGATTGCCTTGGCTTGGCGGTCCGCATCACTCATCAAGTCGCCTTTATTGAGGGCTACCACAATCTGCTTGCCTTTGAGTCGTTGCTGCCATTCCTTAATAAATAAGGTATCGGCATGGTCAACCACCAGTATCACCGCGTCGGCTTTGCGCAGTGCCTGCAGCGTTTTCTCCACGCGCAATTCACCCACAGAGCCGGCATCGTCTACACCGGCAGTGTCGGTGATGACACAGGGACCCAGTCCATGAATTTCAATGGGCTTGCCCACAGGGTCGGTAGTAGTTCCCGGCTGCGCAGATACAATGGCTGTTTGCTGGCCAACGAGGGCATTGAGCAGCGACGATTTGCCACTGTTGCGCTTGCCCACGAGCATGATGTGCAGCCGGGATGCTGATGGAGTGTCGTTGAGACTCATGGTTTAGAATCTGAAATCACGCTCGCCGTTCTCAATGTCGACCAAGTGCTGCTCGGTGATTTGACGAATCTTGACGTTGTCGATGAGGTTGAGCGATTGCTGAATCAGTTTCTCTCCCTTCTTGCGGGTCTCCGGTGAAGCATAATCCACGAGATACTCCTTGAGTGTCATGATGGCATTGGGCGTGCAGCAGGTGTGAATCTTACCCGACTTGCAGATGCTCATGAAGCGGTCACCGGTGCGTCCGGCGCGGTAGCAGGCTGTGCAGAAGCTGGGAATGTAGCCCATGTCCATAAGCCAAGAGATGACTTGGTCGAGAGAGCGAGTATCGTTGGTCTCAAACTGTGCGGTCTCTTCGTCAGGCTCGATATAGCCGCCGACGGATGTGCGTGAGCCGCCGCTAATCTGTGAGATACCTAAATGCAGTGCCTCGCCACGAACCTTTGCCGACTCGCGGGTGGAGATAATCATTCCCGTATAGGGTACAGCCAAGCGGATGCACGCAATGATATGAAGGAAGTCGTCGTCGGGGACAGCGTTGGGGAATTTCGTCGGGTCGATGTCGTCTGCCGGACGGATACGCGGAACGCTGATGGTATGCGGTCCCACTCCGAAGCGAGCCTCAAGGTGCTCGGCGTGCATCAGGATTCCCACGAAATCGTAGGCATAGGGAGACAGACCGAACAATACACCGCAGCCCACGTCGTCGATACCGCCCTCTTGGGCGCGGTCCATGGCTTCTGTGTGCCAAGCGTAGTCGCTCTTCGGGCCTGACGGGTGCAGCTTCTCATAGTTCTCTTTATTATAGGTCTCCTGGAAGAGAATGTACGTGCCGATGCCAGCCTCTTTCAGTTTCTTATAGTTCTCTACAGTTGTAGCGGCAATGTTCACGTTCACGCGACGGATAGAACCGTTCTTGTGGTGGGTGCTGTAAACCGTATGGATACAGTCAAGGATATATTCAATCGGGTTCTCGATGGGGTGTTCACCAGCCTCCAATGCCAGACGCTTGTGACCCATGTCCTGCAGAGCAGTTGTCTCGAGTCGTACCTCTTCTTGCGAGAGCTTCTTGCGCGGCAGATTGTGGTTCTTTGCGTGGTAAGGGCAATAGACACAGCCGTTGACACAATAGTTGGAGAGGTAGAGCGGAGCAAAGAGCACAATGCGGTTGCCATAGAAGCGTTTTTTCACTTCGCGGGCAAGATTGTGGATGCGCTCTCTGATTTGTGGGTCGTGACAGAGCAATAGAACAGCAGCCTCGCGGTGGGTAAGTCCCTTGCAGAGGGCAGCTTTACTAATGAGGGAGTTGATGAGCTCGACATTGTTCTTGTTGGCCTCCGCATATTCAAGCGTGGCCTTGATTTCGGCGTCATCTATAAATTCGGTGGCGTGTGGTGAATCAACTTTGTACATAGCTTTAGTTTTTAGTTCCTATAATGAGTGTTGTATCTTTATCTATCTATGTTCGCCGCTTAATTATGCATGTTGATGGGAGCATTCGTTGGCGCATCTCATCTTGAATTGGGATTTATCGGGTGCGTCTCCTCTGCTGATAGCTATGTCAAATCCGGCAGCGTTTAATTTCTTTTCTAATTCTTTCCAATCCTCTTCTGTATCTACAGCTCCTGAATCCTTATGTTCATAGAGAGCATAGGATTTGCGGGCTGAGAGGGGAGAGACGTTGGGCATCAGCACGTTGGCTCCTGCCTTGAGTCCCAATAGCCTGCCGCCCGGCATCATCGAGCCAAGAGCCGTTGTAGCTGGAAGAAGCACTGTTGGCAACATCAGTCGGACGATGGAGATGAGACGGAGCGTCATCTCTACGCTTCCTGCTGGCTCGTGGGCAAAGGGGGTGGCGTGATGGGGTATGAACGGTCCCATGCCGACCATTGCGGGATGGGAATCACGGATATATTGCAGGTCCTCCACCAAATAGTCTACGGTTTGCCCCGGACTGCCCACCATCATTCCGCATCCCGTCTGAAAGCCTAACTCGCGGAGCCATTCTAAGCATTGCAGCCGATGGCGGAGCGACATCTCTTTGGGATGAAGCATCCTATAGTGGGCTTCATTGTGGGTCTCGTGGCGAAGTAGATAGCGGTTGGCACCAGCTTCCTTGAATCTGCGGTAGCTTTCGCGGCTCTTCTCTCCCAGCGAGAGCGTGATGGCGCAGTCGGGAAACATCCGTCTCAACTGACTAACAGTATCCACTACCCAATCGTCTTCTGTATCGGGAGCCTCTCCACCCTGCATCACGAAGGTTCGGAATCCCAATCTGTAGGCACGCTTACAGCACTCCACAATTTCCTCTGTGGAGAGCTTGTAGCGTTGCAGTTCTCGGTTGTCTCGACGCAAACCGCAATATAGGCAGTTGTTCCTGCAGCGGTTACTGATTTCTAACAGTCCACGGACGAATATCTTTCTGCCGAAGACTTCGTCAGCCACTTTGCGGGCTTCTGCATGGAGTTTATCTATGAGGGCGGAATCCTTGCACAGCAACAACGCCTTGAGGCCATCTGCATCAAGTGTATGTTCTCTGACCAACTGTTCTACAAGTCCACCCATCCGTTATTCCTTATAGTAGAGTGTAATTGTTGCTGATATGAATAGTTTTAGGTTTGGCGGCAAATTTACGTAATTAAATGCGATATACCAAATAAATTGCCAACTTTTTTTCTTTCAGGTTAATAAAGGAGTGTTTTTATGGCTGTTTAAGGGTAGAATGAGGTAAAAGGGACTAATGAAGCTTGTTGCCACTAAGGGTAAAGTTCCATTAGTCCCGCATGTATCATGATTCTGTGTCAGTTGCTTGTGGGGTGTGTTTGGGCGTATAGCCGAACTTCTCCTTATAGACGCGGGAAAAGAATGACTGATTGGTGATGCCCACGGCATTCATCACTTCTTTTATACGCTTGTTACCGTGAGAAAGGAGCTTTTGAGCTTCGCACAAGCGTTTGTTGATGAGCCAGCGTTCGGGTGTCACGTCGGTAATTTTTTTGAAGTCGCGCTTGAAAGTTGACAGGCTTCTGCCGCTATAGGTGGCTAAATCCTTGAGGGGAAGCTGGTACATATAGTTATCGTTCATAAAGTCGATGAGGTCGATTTTCCATGGTACCGCAAAATCAAATATCGAGGCGTAGGTGTTTTTATCGGCTTTCAAAACGCATGCGAGTGCTTCATTGAGCTGATATTTCACCCATTCCTCCGAGGGTTGCTTGTCAATCTTGAAATAAGGGAGAATAACTTTGAAAATGCTTTCAAGGTCATGGGTCATGGGAATTTTCAGAAAAGCCTTTCTACTTCGGTGAATGTGCACGGTAAAAGTTTTTGAAGGTAAATTCCGATAAACAGCCTGTAAGAAATTTTTTGTGAAATTCATGGTGATTGCCTTGAACAAGTGGGAATCCTTGGCGGTGTGCAGAGTCATTTTGACCGAGAGGTCTTTTCTGACAAACACGCATTCTCCCGCATGGAAGGTGAAAGTTTTCCCATTTTGTACAATATTCATGGTTCCACAGACAATGTAAGTCAAGCAAGGATACTGTGCAGTCATTCCTGCTCGGTAGTCAGTATCTTGAATAGAAGTAAGAGTGATGCTTTGAAGTTTTTTCATTTCGTAATCATTCATATCCCAGCGTAATACAAAAGCAAAAGTATAAATAAAATTTTGCTTTGCAAACTATCTTTTTCAAAATACGAAAGTTTGACCTTATGAGTAAACAAAAAGTCTAAAATTTACACTTTAAGGAGAAAAAGACACTAAAAAAACTGATTTCAAACAGTTTTTATTGTGTTGTTTTGATGGGGGCAAATGTGATTTTTTTTGATGGTTCAAAGTGTAATTGGAGTGTAATACTTTGTTTTTTCATTGGAAAATGGTTCTCGCCGCAACACATGGAGGTCCCGCGCTCCGCGCGGGACGACCGCCGCATTTACCCAACGAATAGTTTTTTCTGCCAACCAATTCCTCGAATTAAAGCGAATTAACCGCCTTTTGGGCGGTTATAAAAATTAGTGTAATTTGTTTAATTCGTTGGCAGTCTTTCATTACAATACGCCTCTCGTCCCGCGCGGAGCGACGGGACCTCCATGTGTTGCGACTCCGTGCGAGTACAATAATATCTGTGGAATTTTGTAATTCGTTGGCTTTTTTTATAGACGGTTGTTGTCCCGCGCGGAGCGCGGGACCTCCATGAGTTGCTGGACCTACGTGACGACGGAACTATTCGTGTCAATTCGTGGATAATTTTTTGCCAACGAATGAAACTTATTAATAATATGATTCGTCTAATGTATGTATTAAGTTGTTTTTTGCCGTTAGTAATCGGTTTTCCACAAGTAATCACTTCAATTACTTTCTACTTGCGTGTGCTGACAAGTGCCAACCCATCGGGTGCCAAGTGCCACCCGACGGGGTGCCAAGTGCCAGCAATTTTGTTGCCACTTGTCAGCACACGGCGATAAGCGTTGCACGGATTATATATAGTTGAATAAGTCGTAAAGAATACCGTCCCGTATGAGCAATTTGCTCATACGGGACGGTATTCAAGAATAAGCGGGTACAAAATTGGATAAACGTTTTTTCCTTGTGAATAGTTGGGAAATAACGTCAGAATAAGCAGATTGTGGAATCTGGGTGAAGCAGCCTTATCCTAACAGCAACTCCACAGGACAATGGTCGGAGCCGTAAATCTCCGTGTGGATGCTGGCTCCCTTCAACTTACTGCGCAAGCGGTCAGAAATCAGGAAGTAGTCAATGCGCCAACCCGCGTTCCTCTCGCGTGCATGAAAACGGTAGGACCACCAGCTGTAGGTGACATCTTCGGGATGAAGCATGCGGAATGTGTCGATGAAGCCATGACTGAGAAGTTGTGTCATCTTGGCGCGCTCTTCGTCGGTGAAGCCCGCATTGTGGCGGTTGGACTTTGGATTCTTGATATCTATCTCCTCATGGGCAACGTTCATATCTCCGCAAACGATGACTGGCTTCTTCTCATCCAACTTGTGGAGATAGGCTTGGAAGTCGTCCTCCCATCTCATGCGGTAATCGAGTCGGCGAAGCTCATTCTGCGAGTTGGGCGTATAGACGTTCACCAAATAGAAGTCGGGATATTCCAGAGTGATGACTCTGCCTTCCTTGTCGTGTTCCTCGATACCTATGCCCAAGGCAACGCTTAGGGGATGATGTTTGGTGAAAATGGCTGTTCCGCTATAGCCTTTCTTCTCAGCGTAGTTCCAATAACTCTCGTACCCATCAAAAGAGATGTCGAGTTGACCTTCCTGCATCTTCGTTTCCTGAAGGCAGAAAAAGTCAGCGTCAAGTTTGGCAAAACTCTTTTTGAAGTCCCAGCCGACACAGGCACGGAGACCGTTGACATTCCAAGATATAAATTTCATAGACTACAATTTATTAGTTTTAAGACGGAGTTATATTATTCAACTTTCGTAGTATGGTGGAGTCAGAGGAGTAAAAGGTGTCAAAGGAGTTAAAGACATTACTATAATAGGATTCTTCTACTCTTCAGAGCTGTTATCTTTAACTTCTATATCTCCTTTGGCTGTACAAAACGACCTGCCCGCGTATTGAATAGCTCAAATTATATTCGTTTAGACTCGCCATGCAGCAGATTCATGAATTCCTCGCGCGTCTTGGCTTGGTTGAATGCACCACTGAATGCACTCGTAGTGGTGATGGCATTCTGCTTCTCTACACCGCGCATCTGCATGCACATGTGCTTCGCCTCAATCACGACCATCACTCCCATGGGCTTCAGGGTGTCCTGAATGCATTCCATGATTTGCTTGGTGAGCCGTTCCTGCACCTGAAGTCGGTGGCTGAAGATGTCGACCACGCGGGCAATTTTGCTCAATCCCGTGATGTAGCCGTTTGGAATGTATGCCACGTGAGCCTTTCCATAGAAGGGGAGCATGTGATGTTCGCACATGGAGAAGAAATCTATGTCCTTCACGATGACCATTTGGTTGTAGTCCTCCTTGAATAAGGCGGCGCGCAATACGGCGTGAGGATCTTGTGTGTATCCGCGGGTAAGGATTTGCATTGCCTTTGCCACGCGCATGGGTGTCTTTAACAAACCGTCGCGCTCTGTGTCTTCGCCCAAGAGTTTGAGGATATCTTTATAGTGTGCGGCCAGTTCGTCAAGGCCGTCTCTAAATTCAGTTTCTGGATTCATCTCTTTTTGTTGCGCTATAGAATTGGTAGTTTCTATAGACTTGATAACTTAGATAGATACGGTTGTCTCTATCACTTTAAGAATTAATATTGTACAGTGATTTTTCCTTTGAGGATAGTAGCAGAGCGATAGCCCATTGCCTTAATTTTGCGGAGCATGCGGTTTGCCTCCTCATAGGTGCGGAAGTTGCCCACGCGGCATTTCCAAGAGGGAGAGTAGAAATGCACGTAAACAGGCTGGTCGGGAAACTTCATCTTGATTTTGTTTCCTATCTGCTGAGCGCGCTGGCGGTCGGCACGCGAATTGCCTCCGCTGTAAACCTGAATGCGATAGCCTGTTACTTTGTGGCTGCCTCGCATCACTTTCTTTCGCATGTTGACGCTTTCGGTCTCTGTGCGCTCCTTGTTTGCCTGACGCTGCTCTTGAGCCTTGTGCTCTTCCAGCTCCCGCCGCTCTTCTGCGAGGCGACGTTCCTCAGCGGCATGGCGCTCTTCCATCACCTTGCGGATGCTGTCGTTCTCGTTGTTCTGTATCACACGAGTGCTTTCCGGCTGATGCTGAAGTGTGGTTTTCTTTGTAGTTGAAACCGATTCGGGGAGAGTCGGCTTCTTTTCTTCGGTCTTCTTTTGCTGTGTGGTGTTCGTCACCGTGTTGTTGCCGTTGACAAGTTTTTCAATCTCCTTGCTTTGGTCAATAGTCACAGTACCCTTACCATTCTTCTGCAGAAGATGGTCGGTGAATGTCTGTGCCTGTGAACTGGCAGAACAAAGAATGGCGAGCAATGCAATGACGATTTTCCTCATGCTGTTATTGATTTGTCCCACACTATCCTTCCCCTTCCCGCTGCAGGGAAGGGGATATGGAATAGAAGTGGGGGGTTACGGTAAACTTCGAAGTTTATTATCGAATAATTACTTACCCAACGGGCATTTGAGCCTGATGGGGGAACTCTCCTTAAAGCGGAGACTTATTTTTTCCAAGCGTCGATGATGCCCTTGAAATCGGCAGCCTTCAGAGAAGCACCACCAATCAAGCCACCGTCGATGTCGGGTTTTGCAAAGAGCTCAGGAGCATTGCTGGGCTTGCAGCTTCCACCGTAGAGGATGGTTGTGTCCTCAGCAGCTTCCTTGCCATACTTCTCAGCCACGATGCTACGGATGTAGGAAAGCATCTCTTCTGCTTGGTCGGCTGTTGCGGTCTTGCCTGTGCCGATAGCCCAGATAGGCTCGTAGGCAAGCACGATGTTCTTCCACTGGTCAGCGCTCAAGTGGAAAACGCTGCCTTCCAGCTCTGCCTTCACCACTTCGTTCTGCTTGTTGGCCTCGCGCTCCTCCAGCGTCTCACCGCAGCAGAAGATGACCTTCAAGCCGTTGGCAAGTGCCAAGTCAACCTTAGCCTTGAGGATTTCGGGAGTCTCATGATAGTATTGACGGCGCTCAGAGTGACCCAGGATGACGTATTGTGCACCCGTGGATTTCACCATAGCTGCGGAAACCTCTCCAGTGAAAGCACCCTTCTCCTTGTCGGCGCAGTTCTCAGCACCTAAAGCTACCACGTTCTGGTCAATCACGTCAGCGACTTTTGCCAAGTGGATGAACGGAGTGCAGATGATAACACCACAGTTGGGCTTGTCAGCGACGAGGATGTCGTTGATTTCCTTTGCCAAAGCTACACCTTCCTGCAGGTTTTCATTCATTTTCCAGTTGCCTGCTACAATTTTCTTTCTCATTTTACTTTTGTTTTTAAATGATTGAATATTGAGTTCTGATTCTATTTTCTTAAGTTTATCTAATTGCTTGTCTTGTGCGGCTCTTACTTTGCTGGACCATGCCCACAGACGGTCGGCTATGCTCAGCAATGCCAATGGCAAAACGAACCACAACAGGATGATGACAATCTTATGAGGGGTCCTGTCCTTTGGCATCTTGCCGATAGACGATTCGGCGATGGGCTTGTTGAGTTCGTCCACAGGCAGCTCATTGTGGCTCCATTTGCCGATGATGGTTCCGTCTTTGAGCAACAGCAGTCCGGGATTGCTTCTGATGATGGTCTTGAGCGTGGTGCCATCGGTCATACAGAAAGGATATTCAGCTCCCGTGAGGTCTTGCCAGCGGCTGATTGCCTTTTGGTCGCTTGCCGTGAGGCAGTAGAACGGAATGCCGTTGTCCTGTGCATACTCGTAGATGTTGTCGATATTGCCGAAGTTGCTGTCGTCGGCATCAGCCAAACTCGGCGAGATGAGCAGGAATGTGTAGCCTTTACGTTGTATCACTTGCTGCGTGATGTCCTCACCGTTGAGTTCTATGCTGAAATCGTGTATCGGTGGCACGTAGCCTTCTTTGGTCTGGACGGTCTTCGAGTCGATGAAAGTCCATGTGGAGTCGGGGTAGTTGTCGAGGGAGAACTCCTTGCGTACACCATTTTTCTCCAAAATGAACGTGGTCTCAAACTCAGGTTGAGGCGCACCGGGCGGAATCTGCATCCCCTTGTTGATGTTTGCACCAATGTGGTAGGGGCGGAAGTCAAACTGCGGCAGTTTGTAGAGACTCAATCCGCTTGTGACGAGGATGAACATAATTGTGTAGTTTATCACAATCCATTGGTTGCTCCGTCCCACAAAACGGGGCATACTGAGTGGTGCTAAGACCGTGATGACACTCATGACCAACAGCACGACATTCTTCAGCAGCGTCTGCGCATTGGTCAAGTGGATGGCATCGCCGAAGCAGCCGCAGTCCTTCACAGGATTCGCAACCACGAGCCAAACCGTTACGAGCGTCATAAACGCCATGAATGCCAACGTGAGGCGTGTCACGAGTCGGCGCCGGATGGCGAAGAGCAGGAAGATGCCCAAGCAGAACTCCAGCGCAGAGAGGCTGATGGAGCCAGCCAATTCTATCCATGAAGGCACATAGTCCTGCAAGGAGAGTGCCGTCAGATAGTCGTGTATCTTATATTGCGTGCCCAGCGGGTCGATAGCCTTCACATAGCCAGAGAAGATGAGTGTCAATGCCAATATCAGTCGGCAAATATTCACTACAATCTTCACGCCTAATGACTTAGGCGTAGAACCTGATGAGCGTTGCTTTATATTTTCTTTCTTTTCTTCTTTCATGCCTTGATGTAGAGAAGAGAGACTTCTAATGCATAATTCATAATGCATAATGCATAATTAGCTTCGCCCATGTGTTCGGCTCAGCAACTCCTAACTCCTATCTCCTAATTCCTAACTCTTTTTAGTCTTATCGCCCCGAACACGGCGTAGTTGATGATGTCCATGTAGTTGGCACCGATGCCTTCTGAGGCGAGAGCTTCCTCATGGATGTCCTCCAACTCCTTCACCCGCTCAATCTTGGTAAGGATAAAGTCGGTGTAGCTTTCCACACGCATCGACCGCCATGCCTCGCCGTAGTCGTGGTTCTTTTTCTTCATGAGGTCGAAAGCCTCCTTGGCATACTGCGTGTAGAGAGCTAAAGCCTCGTCGGGTGTCATGTCCACCTCGTCGGCAAAGCCCTTCTCTAACTGGATAAGTCCCACGATGCCATAGTTGATGAGCGCAATGAACTCCGGCCTTATCCCCTCACCCACGAGGGATTGCCCTGTGATTTCGAGCGAGCGGATTCGGCGTGCCTTGATAAGGAGCTGGTCGGTGAGCGACGACGGACGCAGCAAACGCCACGAGGCCCCATAGTCGTGGAGCTTCTTGGCGAAGAGCTCGCGGCACTCCTCCATCACTTCTTTAAACTCTTGATTAGTTTGGTTGTTCTCAACCGCTTCGCGGTGAACTTCTTTAGGGTTTGCATCTTGCATCACGCTGCAAAGTTACGAAAAAGAAAAGAGATAGCGCATGATTTCATGTTTTTTTTAACTCCTACAGAAATCTAAACCCTTAAAAGCTTCTATCTCTTAGAAAACTGCGTGGAAAAGCCGTTATTCCACTTCCTTGAACTTGACGTATTCCCCTTCGTCCTTGTCAAATATCTTGCGGTTGGCTGTTTCCGGGTCGCGCGCGTCAACAATGGTCTCACCGCTTTCAGTGGTGGTCGTCTTGCCTTGCGTGAAGTTGCCGGTACGTGAAGTGTCGTCGGCACTACGGAATGCGTCCATGGCACGCCGGTGAAGCGAGCGGAGAAAGTGCAACACGATGAGGGCAATCGTCAGAATGCCGACTAAAATGATGATGAACAGAATAGAAAAGAAACTCTTCAACATTTCACTTTCTTGTGCGGTTGTTGGTTCGCACGACTCTTTACCTTATTATTAATATATTAATTAGAATCAGACTATTCAGACTTTTCTGACTTTTCTGAGAACTCTGAGGACTCCGACAACTCCGAGAACTCCGAGTGCTCCGAGAACTCCGAGTGCTCCGAGGACTAACTCCTAACTCCTAACTCCTAACTCATTTGGAGCGCATCCAGAGGGCGAAGCTCACGATGACATACATGCCAATCACAATCCACCATCCTTCGAGAATGCCAAAGATAAGCAGGAAAACGGCAGAGAGTGCGGCAAAGATATATTTCACCTCGTTGCCCTTCCAGCCCCAATGTTTGAACTTCAAGGCGAACATGGGCAATTCGCAAATCAGAAGATAGCAACTGAAAAGCATGAGCGCCAGCACCACAAACACCATATAGGGACCGCCATCTTCAAACCATCTGCCACAGCAAAGGATGAGAGCACCCCAAAAGAGTGCATTGGCAGGTGTTGGAAGTCCGATGAAGGAAGTTGTCTGTCGTGTATCGAGGTTGAACTTGGCGAGTCGCAAAGCCGAGAAGGCTGCCATGAGATAGGCAGCATAGGGCAAGACGGACCGCAATCCCTGCATGAAAGCCGGATACTCCAAAACACCCAACTGCCAGAAAATGATGGTTGACGGAGCCACGCCAAACGTCACGTCGTCTGCCAACGAGTCCAGTTCCTTGCCGATGGGAGAGGATACATGGAGCAGCCGCGCTGTCATTCCGTCGAAGAAGTCAAACACGGCACCGATAATCATCCACAATACTGCCCATTTGATGTTGCCATTGAATGCCATTGTGGTGGCGATGCAACCTGAAATCAAGTTGCAACAGGTTATCATATTGGGAATATGCTTTTTCATTGTCTCTTAGTTTTATTGAGGGGCAGAAATTGCTGGGGGACAGCAACCTACCGGACTGACGGTCGTTTTATTTTAGTTTGGCAATTACCGTGAGGTCACCAGTAGTCTTTTGACCGAGCTTCACGCAGACTTCAGAGCCAATAGGCAGGAACACGTCAACGCGTGAGCCCAATTTGATGAATCCCAAGTGCTCGTCGATGTAGCATTCCTCGCCTTCTTTGGCGTATGTGACGATGCGCCGAGCCATAGCACCGGCAATCTGCCTACACAGAACGTCCACGCCTTTGGGGGTAGTAATCATGATGTCGGCGCGCTCGTTCTCCTCACTGGCTTTGGGCAGGAATGCCTTGTGATAGTTGCCGTCTTGATGACAAACGCTTTTCACCCTACCGTCAACAGGAAACCAATTGGCGTGAACATTGAATAGACTCATAAAAATGGAAATCATCAGTCGCTTGTCGTGGAAGTATTCGTTTTCTTCTACTTCCTCAATCACCACTACCTTTCCGTCGGCGGGTGCCACTACGATGCCCTCAGTATCTTCCACATTTAGATAGCGGATAGGGCAGCGGTAGAAATTAAGCACGACACCCCATGCTGGCACGGTCAGTACCAGAAATATCCAAAAAGGGTACTTCGTGTCGAAATTATACCACAGCAGAGCCGCTATGCCGAAGATGCACAGGAAGCTATAGCTGAGTGTATTGGAACCCTCGCGGTGAATTCTGATATTTTTGATTTTTCTAATTTTCTTTCCCATTTAGCCTGATGGACTTTTCGTTTGCAAAGGTAACTTTTTTTTGTTGCCCATACAAATTTTTGCAGTTCCTTTTTGGATATGTTGGTTTTTTACTGTAATTTTGGAGTCGTTATGGAAGACTTCATTCACTTGCACGTTCACACTCATTACTCCATTCTTGATGGTCAGTCGCGCATTAATCATCTTGTCGACAAGGCTATCAAGGACGGCATGCGTGGTATGGCAATCACCGACCACGGCGTGATGTATGGCATCAAGGAATTTTCTGATTATTGTGCCAAAATCAATAAGGATAGAAAGAAAGACGGACTTGAACCCTTCAAACCCATCTTCGGCTGCGAGATGTACGTCGCACATCACCGCAAGGAGGACAAGGTGAAGGAGAATGGCGACAACTCCGGCTACCATCTCATTGTCCTTGCCAAGAACTATCATGGTTATAAGAATCTTATCAAACTCGTCTCACGGGCTTGGGTGGACGGCTACTACTACCGTCCGCGTACCGACCGTGCCGACTTGGAGAAATACCATGAGGACTTGATTGTCTGTTCGGCATGTATCGCCGGTGAGGTTCCTTCTAAAATCATTCATGGTGATATAGAGGGTGCCCGTGAGGCTTGCGAGTGGTATCACCGCGTGTTTGGCGATGACTATTATCTGGAGCTTCAACGCCACGAGGTGAAAGACCCGTCCATCATGGCAAACCGCGAAGCCTATCCCTTGCAGCAGAAGGCAAACAAGGTGCTCCTTCAGTTTGCCAAGGAATACGGAATCAAGGTGATTTGCACCAATGATGTCCACTTTGAGGATAAGGAAACCGCTGAGGCTCACGACCACTTGCTCTGTCTTGCCACTGGCAAGGACCTCGACGACCCGAACCGTATGCGCTACAGCAAGCAGGAATGGTTCAAGACACGGGAGGAGATGAACGAGGTCTTTAAGGATGTGCCGGAAGCTCTGAGCAATACGCTGGAGATTCTCGACAAGGTGGAAATCTACAGCATCGACCACGGTCCCATCATGCCTTTCTTCCCCATACCGGAGAGTTTCGGCACGGAGGAGGAATGGCGCAAGAAATATTCCAAAGAAGACCTTTATAAGGAGTTTACTACCGATGAGAACGGTGAGAATCCCCTTGACCCCGAAAAGGGACAAGCCGTCATTGACCGTTTGGGCGGCTACGACAAGATATACCGTATCAAGTTTGAGGCCGACTATCTGGCAAAACTTGCCTACGACGGTGCAAAGCGACTCTATGGCGACCCCATCCCCGACAATGTGAAGGAGCACGTGAAGTTTGAGCTACACGTGATGAAGACCATGGGTTTCCCCGGCTACTTCCTCATTGTGCAGGACTTCATCAATGCGGCACGCAATGAGTTGGGCGTTTGGGTAGGTCCGGGACGTGGCTCAGCGGCTGGTTCTGTGGTGGCATACTGCTTGGGAATCACCAAGATAGACCCTTTGAAGTATGACCTCCTGTTTGAGCGTTTCCTCAATCCAGACCGTGTCAACCTCCCCGATATTGATACTGACTTTGACGATGATGGACGCGGCAAGGTGCTACGCTGGGTGATGGATAAGTACGGTCATGAGAACTGTGCCCACATCATTACTTATCAGGCAATGGCTACGAAAAACTCCATCAAGGATGTGGCACGTGTGGAGAAGTTACCACTCGACAAGGCAAACGCACTCTGCAATGCCATTCCCGACCGACTGCCTGACGGGGCAAAGATGAATCTCACCAACGCCATCAAATATACACCGGAACTGCGTGACGCGGAAGCATCGGTTGACGAGCGGGAACGCAATACCATTAAATATGCCCGTATGCTGGAAGGCAATGTCCGCGGAACAGGCATCCACGCTTGCGGTTTCATCATCTGTCGTGACCCCATCAGCGACTGGGTTCCGGTCTCCACTGCCGATGACCCTGATTTTCCCGAACTCAAGTGCGCCGTTACACAGTACGACGGTCACGTGATTGAGTCAACCGGACTTATCAAGATGGACTTCCTCGGACTCAAGACACTGTCGGAGGAGAAGGAAGCCGTGAAAGTTATCAAGCAGACCCGAGGTATTGACGTTGACCTCGACAATATCCCACTTGACGACGAACTTACCTATAAGCTCTTTCAAGAGGGCCGCACCATCGGAACGTTCCAGTTTGAGTCGCCGGGTATGCAGAAATATCTGCGTGAGCTTCATCCCACTGTTTTTGGAGACCTCATCGCTATGAACGCCCTCTATCGTCCGGGACCTATGGATTATATTCCAGAGTTCATTCGACGCAAGAACGACCCTTCACTGGTGAAGTATGATATTCCCTGCATGGAGAAATATCTGAAAGATACTTACGGCATCACGGTATATCAGGAGCAAGTGATGCTTCTGAGTCGTCTTTTGGCAAACTTCACCCGTGGTGAGAGCGATGCCTTGCGTAAGGCAATGGGTAAGAAGAAAAAGGCAATCGTAGACGCCATGAAGCCTAAGTTCCTCAAGCAGGGAGCTGCCAACGGTCATGACCCGAAAATATTGGAGAAGATTTGGACCGACTGGGAGAAGTTCGCTTCCTATGCTTTCAACAAGTCTCACGCCACCTGTTATTCGTGGGTGGCATATCAGACGGGTTACCTTAAGGCTCACTATCCCGCTGAATATATGGCAGCCCTCATGACGCGCCGTTTCAGTCAGATAACGGAGATTACCAAACTCATGGAGGAATGCAAGTCGATGGGTATTCCTACTCTTGGTCCTGATGTCAACGAGAGTTACGAGGACTTTGGTGTGAACAAGAGTGGTGATATCCGCTTCGGACTTAAAGCTATCAAGGGCATGGGTGAGTTGGCTGCGAAGAGCATTGTGGAGGAACGCCAGAAGAACGGTCCTTACAAGGATATCTACGACTTTGCCGAGCGCATCAACTTCAATAATGTCAACCGCAAGGCGTTTGAAAGTTTGGCTCTAAGCGGTGGCTTCGACTGTTTCGGTCTGAAGCGTGAGCAGTACTTCGGCAAGGATAACAAGGGAGTGCAGTTCCTCGACACACTTATTCGTTTTGGTCAGAACTATCAGCGCGAGAAGATGGAGGCGAAGTTTACCTTCTTCGGTGATGCTTTCCCGGTGGACATTGCCTATCCACCAGTTCCCGAAGCAGAGGAGTGGAGCACCATTGAGCGGCTCAACAAGGAGCGTGACCTCGTGGGTATCTACCTTTCTGCCCATCCGCTTGATGACTACAAGATTATCTTGAAGAAGATGTGCAATACCCATTGCTCCGAGCTTGACGATAAGATGGCGCTGACTAAGAAAACCGAAATCAAACTCGGCGGCATTGTCACGAAGGTTCGTTCGGCAATCACCAAGACCGGTAAGCCTTGTGGCTTCGTCACGATTGAAGATTATGAGGGAAGCGGCGAGATTGCCCTCTTCGGTGAGGAATGGGGACGTTGGCGTGGCATGTTTGCCGTGGGCAGTTCAGTCTTTATCACGGCACGTTGCACACAAAAATATCCCAATAGCAGCTACGTAGACTTCTCTATCGGAGATATTCAGTATTTGCAGACCGTGAAGGAACAGCGTGTGGAGCGGTTTACTATCGTGATGAATGCGGAGAACCTTGACCAAGTAGTTGCCAACGATATTACAACCATCGCCAAGGACTGTCCCAATGGTCGCACGCAACTCTACATCGAGTTGCTTGATGCCCATCACGACAGCGTTCTCCTTCATTCTCGCTCCCGTGAAATCTCCGTTTCCGCCAAGTTGGTGGAGTATGTCGAAGAGCATCCGTTCATGAGTTATTTGGTTAATTGATGGGGGAGGTGGTACCTTCGCCTTCGGGAGGGCAATTGTGTGCTGCGATTTCGCAGTCTCCCGCCGCGAAGCATGGAGGTCCCGTCGCTCGGGCGGGACGATAACCTTCGGGCGATTGCGTTGTTTGTCCCGCATCTCATGGAGGTCTCGCGCTCTGCGCGGGACGATAACCTTCGGATAAACGTGGATTTTTTCTTGCATCATCGTTGGGTAAATGCGGCAGTCGTCCCGCGCGGAGCGCGGGACCTCCATGAGTAGCGGGCAAAGGCGGAAGATGTTTTCTGCATCACTGTCGAAAAATGCGGATGTTGTCTCGTTCTTCAATTTTTCGGGGAATGTTTGCTAATAACAAATTAAATTCTTATATTTGCAGCATCAAAACAAAATCAAAAATAACAACATAAACAAATAACATCATGGAAGTAGAAATCACAACTGAGAATTTTGAACAGTACAAGAATGGCGAGTTGCCATTGGTAGTAGATTTATGGGCAACATGGTGCGGACCCTGCCGCAAAATCGGCCCTGTTATCTCCGAACTTGCTAAGGAATATGATGGCAAGTTGGTCGTTGGCAAATGCAACATCGAGGACAACGACGACATCGCCATGCAGTTTGGTGTTCGCAGCATTCCTACCGTTTTGTTCTTCAAGGGTGGACAGTTGGTAGACAAGTTTGTTGGCGCTGCCAGCAAGGATGTATTTGAAGAGAAGTTTAAGGCTCTTCTGTAATCTATACTCCGCCATCTACAAAGAGAGAAAATTCATATAACAGTTTATCTTTCGTCCCTCAGCCCTCACCGGCTGGGGGATATTTTTTGCTAACACGCTGTATCTCACATTTTTTTACATCCTGTTGGGACTATGCAAAATAATGTTGTTTTTTTGGTACTTTATGAAGAAATTGCTAATTTAGCGACAAAATTTAGTGTAAGATGAGAAAATATTTTTTGATATTCATAGTGCTTCTTTCCTTAGCCGGTTGTGGAACGACGAAACTCACTCCCCAACGACAGCAGGCTTTGGAACAAAGTATCAACGACAAGCGATTTACTGTTGAGGTAAACTATTGTATGCCCATGCGGATGCCGTCGAGGAGTCTCACGTCAGAATACTTCGTCAAAGTCACTCCCGATACACTCTATTCGGCTCTGCCTTATTTCGGTGAGGCACGCAATGTGCCCTATGGCGGTGGAACGGGATTGAACTTTAGCGCTCCCATCAAGGAAATGGGTCAGTTGGAACGCAAGAACGATGAGCAAATCCTTCCTGTGACGGTTGACCACGAAGGCGATTTGCTCACCTATTACTTCCATCTTTTCGATAATGGAAAGGTGACCTTGGACGTGATTTCGCGGGAACGTGACAACATCAGTTTCTTGGGAGAAATCAAATGAGAATGTAGAATCCCTGCGGCAAAATAGGCTCGCTTGACCAGCTATACTTGTGGGTTGACTCACGTAGGTTGACCCAACCATACGGCAAGGCTTGAAATGATGTCGCTTTATAGTTGAATTTAATTAGTGCATGGAAAAGGTTAGACTATTAGTAGAGCAATTGATGAGCTATTGTGGTGTCAGCGAGAAAGCTGTCCACGTGGTAGCCCTCATATTGCTGATTGCTTTAGTCCTTCTCTTGGCATGGTTTGCCGATAGGCTGGCTTTGCGCATATTCGTTCCGTTTGCGAGAAAGCTGACGCAAAAGACCAAAAATACGTGGGACGACATCATCTTCAATGAGCGTGCCGTGCGTTCGGCTTGCCATTTGGTTCCCGCCATCGTGGTGTGGGTGTTGCTGCCCATGATGTTCTACGACCACTTGACAGCCAAAAGTTGGATAGCTCGCTTTACGGCTATCTATTTTACCGTAGCTGCGACACAGTTCTTACTGGCTCTGCTCACCAACGTGAAGGAACTGGACATGGAGAAGTCGACCACCATCAGACAGTATATCCTGTCCTTCTGTGGCGTGCTGAAGATAGTTTTCATATTCGTGGCTGTAGTCGTGGTGGTGGCGATTCTCATCAACAAGAGTCCCATGACTCTCTTTGCCGGACTGGGTGCGACGAGTGCTATCCTTATGCTCGTCTTTAAAGATACGATTGAGGGACTGGTTGCCGGTATCCGGCTCACCAGTGACGAGATGGTTGCCGTTGGAGATTGGATTACCGTTCCTTCAGCGGGAGCCGACGGAACCGTACTGGAAATCTCCCTTACAACCGTAAAGATTCAGAATTTCGACAATACCATCGTCACCGTCTCACCCACGACGCTCGTTACCGGCTCTTTCCGCAACTGGAAGGGAATGCAGCAGGGGGATGGCAGGCGCGTGGTCAGAACTATTTATTTTGACTTTAGAAGTATCCACTTCACCGATGAGGAGCAGAAAAAGACCAATCTCGGTCAATACAGGACGGATATGGAAAAATGGCTCGCGCAGAACCCATTGGTGAATACGGACATGACCTTCATGGTGAGGGAGAAGGAAGCCACACAGAGCGGTCTGCCGGTGGAGTTCTACTTCTTCTTGAAAAACAAGAATTGGACCGATTGGGAGCACCAGTCGGCAGACATCATGGATTATGCTTATGCTAAAGCCCAAGAATATGGACTTGTGATATATCAACAGTTCCCCAATCAGAAAAATAATCCTCCATTATGAAAAAAATATACTTAATTCTCAGTGCTGTCCTCGTGACTCTGACTTTGCATGCACAGACCAATAACACTGGTTGGAGCATGCGCTACGTAAAGGAACATCATTTGATGACGAATGGGGCAGAGACCAATGTGGTGGACCTCGACTTGGAATGGCCCGACGTGATTGACTTTAAAAACGTGGAGCCTCTGCGCAGTTATCTGGCACAGAAACTCTTTGATGTGCAGGCAACAACCTATCCTGCTGCTTATCGAGCGTTTATGGCGCGACAGGGAGAGGAAGTGACACAAAAGTTCGATTCCATTCCAGATGATGACAAGTTCTGCTATACAGACGTGAAACTTACTTATTTAGGCGGTAAGACAAATCAATTTGTCTCTTTCATGTTGTCTGCCGATGTGGAACCCATGGCAAAATCGTCTCAGATAGCACGCCATTTGGATGAGCTTATCACCTACGACCTCGTTGACAAGCGCGTGTTGCACGCACAGGACTTGCTGCGCAACTACCATTTCCGTGGAGAATGGAAAGGCGATGTCTATCAGATAGTGGCTTATTTTGGTGGGGACTACTATGAATACGTGGACGTGACACAATGCTGTCTGCTCGAGGATGCATTGCAGGTTTATTTTTTAGTGAATGATGATGCGGGTAATCCAGTGCTCGTCCCACAGACTATCAGTTTTCAGGAAATCCGACCGCTCATGAGCAAAGTGGCAAAGTCGCTCGAAAAAGACAATAAGGGAGATATGAAAATTGACGTAGTACCGAAAGAAGTGACGGCTTTAAACGGTCAGTACAAAATGCTACCTGGTGAGTTGGTATCGCAGGATTCGATGCAAAGCATGAACCGTAGGATAATGGAATATATAGGAAAGAACTTCCGAGTGCCACAAGGCAACCAGATGATAGGTGGAAGGATAATAGTGAGCTTTGTGTTAGATTCGTTAGGCTACGCTCAGGAACCCCGCATCATGAAAAGCGTTGACCCGGAATTTGACCGCGAATTGGTGAAGACAATCAAACTGATGCCGCGCCAGACTACGGTTGCCATTGACGGGAAGAACTATGATCATGAGGTTATCCTGCCCGTTCACATACGATTGCAATAAACGCTTTCCACGATGAGATATTACCGGGGCCATTACCGCAATCCTTATTATCATCACCATCACTACCGCCGCCACAGCAGGGTACCGAAGTGGTTGGGACCAGTTGTAGTGGGTGTTATTGTGTTCATCGTTGTGGCATGTTTAGCCATGCCCGCAACGGTGTTCTATGCCATTGGTGATATGTTGGGAATATGGACGGGTAGGGGAGATACCTTCTCCAACGACAACCTCGTTCATGGTATTGATGTCTCTCGGTATCAAGGAAAAATTGATTGGCAAACCGTTGCGACCGATAACGTTGTGTCTTTTGTCTATATCAAGGCAACGGAAGGAAGTGGACATATTGACAGCCGATTCAGTGAGAATTTCAAGGGAGCGCGGGAGGCTGGCTTGCGGGTGGGAGCCTATCATTTCCTATCTCGGAAGAGTTCCATGCGTGACCAGTTTGAGAATTTTCGTAGCCATGTGCCTATATCGAAAATTGACTTGTTGCCGATGGTCGATATAGAGGATAGCGGCGTCAAGGGCTGGAGCGCTAAACAGATTCAAGACAGCCTTCAAGTTTTCTGTGATTTGGTAAAGGATTACTATGGAAAACTGCCCATTATCTATACGTATTCTCACTTTTATAATACTTATCTCTATGAACACTTCCACAACTACTACCTTTTCATTGCCAACTACGACCATTATCCCGACATCAAGGGAGCCGGTCAACACAATATCTGGCAGAAGAGTGAGCGGGGACGCGTGAAGGGGATTGATGGATACGTGGACCTTGACGTTCTATCAAACGGTACAGATTTGGAGGACATCAGCTTATAGTGCATCATCGAGGTACCTCCAGTTTAAAGACTACCAATTATGTTTTTCAATTGTTATGGATGTTAATAGCCACTAAAGAAAAGTGTGGACGAGCAGACAGAGCAAAAGGTTGCTTATATTTTGCAATTCTTTAGTTAGTATGAATTTAAATTGAAAGCAAATTGGCGGAATAATGAATTGTTTTTTAGGAATAAGTCAATGTGAATGGTGTTGTTATTGAGAATAAGTGACACTTTGACAACTTAAAAGCGGGAAATGATTGCTGTGATAAGCATCTTTGGGTGTTGAAATAACCATTGTACACCTTTAAATTAACACGATAAAAGATAGTTAAAAGTTATACGCTTTCCATACGTTTTTCATTTCTTCTTTCTATCTTTGCAGCGGAAATAAGAAAACAATAAGCAATAAGCGTTATTATAATATAGTAGTGCCAGAATCATAGTTTTGGCAGACCAAAAAGGATATCAACTCTCTCAGGAATAATTCCCATAATTATTCCATAAACTGATATTAATTGTGAAAAGGGCGGTTCGGTGGAATCGCCTTTTTGGTTTTTATGAGGGGGGCTCGGAGATTTTCGGAGTAATCGGAGTTCTCAGAGACCTCGGAGTTCTCGGAGTAATCCGACCAGTCGGAATAGTCCGATAATATCGCTTATCGTTATCTTGTAGCCTCAATGATTTTGTCGCGGCACTGTTCCATAAGCCATTTGGGAGTGCTTGTAGCTCCACAAATTCCTACGGATTGGATGCCCTTCAGCCATTGCATGTTAATCTCTTCGGCACACTCTACCTGATGGCTGTTGGGATTCACGCGACGGCACTGCTCAAACAGCACGCGACCGTTGCTGCTCTTTCTTCCTGCTACGAACAGGATAAGGTCGTGGCGCGTGGCAAATTCGGCGATGTGCGGCATGCGATTGGCTACCTGACGGCAAATAGTATCAAAACTTTGAAACTGCGCTTCCGGAGCGATGTGGCTCTGTATGTAGTCGATGATGTGCCGAAACTCGTCAAGGCTCTTCGTGGTCTGAGAATAAAGAAAGATATCACGGTGGAAGTCGAGTTTTTTCACGTCGTCGAGACTCTCCACGACTATGGCTTTCTGCTGCGTTTGCCCTACAAGACCCAGCACCTCTGCATGACCGTTCTTGCCGAAAATGACAATCTGCGCTTGTGGATTGGCGTCGTATTGCTTCTTGATACGGCGTTGCAGCGCCAGTACCACGGGGCATGTGGCATCAATAATCTCAATCTCATTCTGACGCGCTGTCTCATAGGTCTCGGGCGGCTCACCATGTGCCCGCAGCAGCACCTTTACGTTGTGAAGCTGCTTCAGCTGTTCATGGTTGATGGTGACAAGCCCCTTTTGGCTTAGTCGCTCCACCTCCATACTGTTGTGGACAATGTCGCCTAAGCAATAGAGCGTGGCACCTTTTTCCAGTTCCTCTTCAGCCTTTTTGATGGCAGTTGTGACACCGAAACAGAAGCCGCTTCCCTCGTCGATTTCAATCTTCAGTTGCTTACTCATTCTTCAGTTTTCACATTCAAAATCACCTTCGGATTGTCGGGGTCGTTGGTTATCATCAGCACACGGGGTGAAGTGCGCACTCCCTTCAGTTGGTCTTTGATGGCAGTCACCTTGAGGCGTGCGGTCTCACCCGGTTGAATGCTTCGCTTGTTGAGTTGAACCTGCAGTCCAGCCGTGAACAACTGCAACGAACTGATTTCGAGCGGACTCTTTCCCTCGTTGGTAATCTTAATTTGACCTTTTAGTTTCTTCTTCTTTCCGAAAGAACCTAAATTTAGTTCTTTGTCAGAGAGTTTCATGATGGGAGCCATCTGGCGTTGTTGTTCCGTCATGTTGAAACCGGGCAGCAACACCGCCGAGACGGTTATTTCTTTCTCTGGAGCCACCTTGTCGCTTGCTTCAGAGCCTAAGAATACATTGGTCTGCGTCAGTCCGAAATCGTGAAGTCCACGAGAGTCGAGCTTGAGGGTGATGATACCGCTATGGTGCGGCGCCAACTTGGCAGGCGATACCGTTGCCCGAAGATAATTGGGCAGATGCAGCACAACCGGCGAAAGTGTCTCGTCCGTATTGTTCTTGATGTGAAGTTTCACTATGGGCATGTCGCCTCTGTTCACATCATCAAACTCAATGTCGGCTATGTCGGTGAGGAAATCGCCGACTGTGTAAGGATATTCTCCGGAGAATTCTTCAACTGCATCCACCACTACTCCTTTGAGTGTGAGCATCAGCGGCTCGTCCGAAGTAGTGCCGTAAACACCGAGAAGTTTCTCGAAGTGTCCCATCTGACGGGCATCGTAGGTGGCGCTGAGGGTGAATTCGGCACCAGCGGCGATGGCATTCTTGGGATATGTCACTTCGGCACATCCACAGCTCGTGAGCACCTTGGTGATGACCAATGGCTTTGTGGCTGTGTTGCGCAACTGATAGTCAACCTTCACGGGATGGTTGAACACCACTTGACCGCAGTCAATGGTTGATTGATTGGCTGATATCTGTTGAGCATTGGCGCTGAGCCATGAGAGGCCCAGCGCAGCGATGGTAACTAAAGTTTTTCTCATTTCACATAGATGGTTATAGCTTCCGCGCGGGCGCTGAAGGCTGGGCTGTAGGCGCATTGGGCTGTACATGTGCCCGACTGATAGGTTCCGGCGCGGTCAATGTAATATTCAGTCTCCACCACATGAGTTCCCTTACTCATCATGTTGAAGTAATAATTGGTCACGTTGTCCTTGGGGGCAAGATAGTATCCCCAATGATACCCGCTGAGTTGGCTCACAGGCTCCATGCAGGCAGCGCGTTTGTCTTGCACTTGTACGAAATCGTAGTCGCGGTCAGCAGTGATGGTGATGCGAACCTTCACCTTGTCGCCCACCTTCAGTTGGCTTGAAACAGGCTTGCCATCGGCTGAAAGCAACTCGCGTTTGACAGTCATTCCACTTGCAGCAGCCTTCACGTCCGTACTCTTTAGCCAGAATTGAGCGTAAACGGCTCCCCAACTGGTGCCGTCAGAAGTCTTTTCGGCGGTGAAGGTCTTTGGAGCAATCTGATTGATGCGCGTCTTCACATAGCCCAATCCCGCTGTTGGAGCATCGGTGGCTATCGTCTCGCCGTTGACCTTCAATACGGAAGGAGTCTTGGTCGTGAGAGACTCTACCTTATTATTATATAGGAAGGCATAAACGGCATCTGCAGTGTTGACGGGCGTATCCCATAGTTGCGTGCGCTTCTCCTGCAAGAGCCAGCGCTGCATATCGGGCACGCGGTTTTCAACCTCGTAGTTTAAACGTTGGAAAGCCTCGATGGCAGCAACCTGTGATGGAATCTTATAGTCGCGCCAAGTGTATTGTGCCTTCGGAGTATCGAAGTAGCGGCCCATGTCCTCTTTATAAACGGTGTATTGGTCCACACTCTTGAGATAAGTCTGAGCCTCCTCTTTGTGGTTGTAATAATCGAGGATGATGGCACCCATTGACTTGCCGTAAATAGTGAGTGCGGTGGGTTGTTTAGCCAACAGCGATACTAAATAATTGATATCGGATGTTGCCTTCTTGTTGGTGATAGCCGACAGATAAAGGAAGTTGCATGCCGTTTCCGACGGACGCAAATCTTTGGCGCCCTTCTTGGCTTCTTTCTTCAATTCGACCACTTCTTTGGCAATTTCCTTTTGCAGGAAGTCATAGGCTTTCTCACGAAGAGCGTTGCCTTCGTTGTCGCCTGTTATATCCTGCAAACGGGCAAGTGTGACGGCTACAGTGACAGTCATATACGGACTTCCGTCCATACCCGGCCACCAACTGAAGCTGCCGTCAGCCTTCTGCAGTTTTTCCAACTTGCTCATATAATTGCTCAGTCGGTTATTCAATGCGTTCTCGTTGAAGAATTCAGATAAGCTCCGCATCTGTTCAGTCTCTGAATTGGCTTCTTGCATCCAAGGAGTGTCGTTCAGCTGCAGGTTCTTCAGTTCCGAGTTCTGCTTCAGTGGAGAAGTGAGATTCTGCTCTTGATTTTGCTCCCACAGATTGACGGTATTCTTGATGTTGGGGTTCGATTGCATAATCCACTGTCCCAGTCGGTTGGCGTAGTAAGCCGTAACGAGGGAGATGGCATCCTTGTCGTAAGTCTCACTCACATTGTTGAGGGTCTGCACCATCAGCCAAGCGGGATTGTTGGTGTATTCCACCGTGAGGTCAGCCGTTCCGTCAGCGAGTTTCTTCAGGTCGAGGGATTTCGTCCCAGTTCCCGTCTGTGTGAAGGCAACGGTATTCGTGACGTACTCACGGTTGGTGAGCACGGGCAGATAGTGCTGCTCTCCGTCGCTGCCATTCTTCGTTTCGGCAATGACGCGAGCCACGTAGAGGTTGGGCTGCAGTGAGGGAACATCGAATGTGACAACGGCTGCAGGCTCGTCCTTAGTGCCGAGCGTGAATCTACGGTTCTGCGAGAATACAACCTTTTCCGTTTCCGGTTCGATGATTTCCAGTCGAGCTTCACCACTCATAGTCATATCGGTCGTGTTGGTAACGGTTGCAGAAAGCTGAGCCGCATCGCCTTCGCGGATGAAGCGTGGCATATTGGGTTGTACCATCAGTGACTTCTGAGCTACTGTCTCGCCTTCCAGCATACCGTGGTTCATATTCTTGTCGTGAGCCAGTCCCATGAATTTCCAAGTAGTAACGCTCTCCGGTAGGCGGAACGTCAGCTTCACGTCACCCTTCTCATCGGCGAGCAGGGTGGGATAGAAGAACGCCGTCTCGTTAAGGTTCTCACGTATGCTGGGCTGTGACGACTGCGGTTGCTGCTGGGGTTCTTCGGCAGCCTCTCCCAAAGGTTCTGCGCTTTCAGGGACTACCCCATTTTCCTCAGCGACCATCACAGCGTCTGCACTTCTTGCCATCTTAGCTTTCGCCATCATGGGTCTTGAATATCCTTTAGCCACAACGTTGCCTTGTACACTGAAGTTCATCAACCTTGTATAGTGGAAGTAGTTCCACAAATTCTCATCAATATGTGAGAAGCTCAACGGATTCTCAGTGAGTTGTTTGTAGTTCTGCTCACCGAAGATGTTCATGCTGTTGATTTGGCTACCGTTCCACTCGCTATACTCGTTACTACGATTGAGCGAGAGGTTCATTTCCCACTTATGAGGCGAGAATACATCAAGGCTCTTGTCGTAGAGCACCGCCATGAGTTGCAGACCCGTAGGCACGTCCTGCTTGTGTTGCTCGTCATAGAAGATGTCCTTGCCTTTTGCAGGACGGGAGATATTGAGCGTCCAAGTCTCTTCATCGCCCGGCTTCACCTTGTCGCGGAATGTTGTCCACTTCATATTTAGGCTCTTATCGGGTAGAGGCTTGGAGATTTGGTAGCGCTGGGTGTAGCAAACGCCATCCTTCACCCAAGCAAAGTTGAGCTCCAAGTTGTCGCCGTATTCTTTCTCATAGTTCAGTTTGTAAGTCTTGACAAAGTTGCTCATGTCGAAGGAACCCTTCTCCAGAACGGTCTTGCCACTGATGAACGTGTAGCAAAAGTGTACATTCTCGTCGGAAGAGCCTACTTGAACATATACGGGTGAGCCATCACGCGGGAATTCGTCGGCAGAAGCCCAGAACCATCCCTTGGTCTCACAGGCAGGGTGCTTGTCGGAGATGTCAAACACGATGAACTCTTGCGAGAGGGTATCTAATCCGCAGTTGGCAACCAACTTGTACTTGCCCGACTTGAGCGAAGTGAGGGGCGACTCCAGATTGACTGTCTCGTTAGTCATTGCGGTGAAAGTCTTCTCAATGCCCTCAACGTGGTAGAGCACCTTGCGGCTCACCGGCTCACCGGCAGCATTCACCAACCCGAAGTTGATGGTCTTCAACTCGTCCTTGCGCACCCGGTTGGGAAGATTCACCGTGAATATCGTCTCCTTCTTTCCCACTGGCACAGAGGTAGAGCCTTGCTGCGTCTCACCTGCTCCGCTGGTCACATCGGCTGTCACGTTGAAGCTATACATATTATAAGGAGAGGGCTTACGGCTATTCGCTTCGTCGGGGAGAATAAGCGGTACTCTAACAGTGAAATCACCCTTGTCGTCGGTGGTACAGCTGTCTGTTGTGATGAGCTTGTTGCGTTCTGAGTTGCCCCACCAGCGCCACCATGCCAGACTGCGGTTGACCGTATATTTCACGTTGGCTCCCATCACCGGCATACCGGCAAACGTGCGCACGTGACCCGTCAAGCTGACGGTGTCGCCAGCCTTATAACCGCTTGTGAGTTTGTCAAACTTCACTTCGAAGGTGGGACGCTTGTATTCCTCTACCTTAATATATTGGGTGCGGTTTTCTGCTTGAATCGCGTAGTTGCCTGTCAGTCCTGATTGCGGCAGCACGAAGTCGGTCTGTGCTGTGCCGTATTCGTCAGTGGTCACCTTCGTTTCTTTCAACGTCTGCCAGTTGGCATCGCGCAATTTTATCGTAATCGTCTTGCCGCCAATGGCTTGGTTGACAATATGATTGGAGTGGTTGGAAACCATCACAGCTACATGGACGGTCTGACCGGGACGGTAGATGCTACGGTCGGTGAAGATATTGGTTTCCACCCTTGCACGGTCGTAGTCGGAATAGCTGAAGTTGTTGTAGATATACAGATTCTCTGAGAAATGGTCGTCGTCGGTGAACGGAAATGCATGTAAGCCCCAGTTATTCTTTTTTTCTGAGCGCCAATTTGCCTCGCCTTTATTGTCGGTTGAAATCTGAACGAGTTTCTTCTCTTGGTTATAGAGATTGATATGGGAATCAGACAGCGGCTGACCGGTTGTGGCACTTACTACCACCAATCGGTGGTTGTTATCGGGCAAGGGCTGGTGCATCACGAACACGTCGCTAACATGAAGCAGCAGTGCATTCGACTTTACGTTGTTGGCATCAGCAGTGGCTTCTACCAAATACATACCCGGTCTTAAGCCTGCAGCCTCAATTGTATCACTCACCACCTCGTAGATGGGATGCCCATAGAAGTTGCGCGTGATATGGAAAGCCGGTGTGTGGTCGGCAAGTTTACGCAGTGCCTTCAAGTCCTCTTCATTTTCTGGGTCCAGCTTGGTCTCTCCGTCCACGTTGACGCGCGTAATCGTGATGTCCACCTGATGCAGGTTGACTAAATTCTCAATGTAGAAAGTGAATTTGCGGTTGGGCAGAACCAACGCGGGGATTTTGATGGAGAAACTCGGCAGCGTGAGTTGTGCTTGTGCATTGCGCAGGATGTTCATGCGGGGCCATTCACCCCAGCGTGCAACAGCGTAGTTGATATAGTCGTAACGTTCTTTTTGGCAACAATCGCTCGCCCCTTCCATGCAGTTGTAGCGCTCGATGGCAAGTTCGCCGCACTCGCGCAGGTCGCTGTATTCGTTGATGAGCGAGTCGAGTTTGATGATGTAAGCGGAATGCTTCATTTCCTCTTGGGGCTTTGCCTCCTTCTTCAGCAGCAACAGTGCAGTGATACACGAGGCGGGACGGTTGCCTTGTTTCACATAGAAATCATGGAGCAACTTCACGTTGTCAACGGTCAGTCCCACCACGTGGAGCAAGTCGTTGTTGAAGATTCGACTCTCATACTCGCTGACGATGGCTGGTTCATAGCTGTTAGTTGTGGTCTTAGCCAAGACATCGGGATGTTCCAAAGCACGCTTGGCATATACAGCAGCATTGGCATCGCCCTCTGGCAAAGCACCGTAGTATTTGGAGAGAATGCAGTCCCAGAGTGCATTCATGGGAATATCCTTGCTGGCTTCACGCTTGTCCTTCAGCCGCTGAATGTCTACCGACAAGGAGTCGGGCGATACCTCGCTCCTCACGTTGATAAGTGTCAGTTGAGCCTTGAGGAACTGACCATAGTCCTTGGCAGGTTCGGCTTTGGCAATAATCTGGTTGAGGACCTTCTCCATATCTTGTGGCAGGTCGTTATTGCGTGCTGTTTCGAACTGTTTCCACAATGCTGTGTAACTGATTGCCTGTGCTTTGAAACTGAAAATTGTCATCGCAAGTACTATGAGAGTGAATGTAAGTTTCTTCATGTTGCGTATCCGTTTTACATTAGGAATATGCAAATTTAGCAAAAAATGCCTATAGATGGAAGTATTTTACAAAAAACTTTCTTTTTTAATTCTTTTCAATAGGTTTTACAGTGATGTGATGGTTCTGAAGAAACTATTCCTTTTCTATCAACAAAAAAAGCCCTGCCTCTTAAATCAGAGACAGGGCCTTAACATACCACTTATTATAAAAACTAATTATTATATGAACTAACCTATTTAGATGTATTAGTTGCGGAAGAGCAGTCCATGGTCATCGGCATCCACCGTGATGGGCTTCTCGCGAACCACTTGCTCTGCCAGCAACTTCCGGCTGAGGTCGTTGAGCACGTAGTCTTGGATGGCTCGCTTCACAGGACGTGCACCGAACTCCGGGTCGTAACCCACGTCGGCGAGATAGTCCACAGCCTTGTCTGTCCACTTCAACTGGAAGCCTTGCTGTTCGAGCATCTTAGCCACACGGTTGAGTTGCAGCGTCACTACTTGACCAATCTGCTTTTTCGTCAGCGGCAGGAACATGATAATGTCGTCGATACGGTTCAAGAACTCGGGACGAATCGTCTTCTTCAGCATCTCCATCACTTGAGCTTTCGTCTGGCTGATGGTCTGCTCGCGGTTACTATCCGTCATCTTCTCCATCTGCTGCTGGATATACTGACTACCAAGGTTGGAAGTCATGATGATGATGGTGTTCTTGAAGTTCACCACGCGACCCTTATTGTCGGTCAACCGTCCGTCGTCCAATACCTGCAAGAGGATGTTGAACACATCGGGATGTGCCTTCTCAATCTCATCGAAGAGCACTACGCTGTAGGGTTTGCGGCGCACAGCCTCGGTCAACTGACCACCCTCGTCGTAGCCGACGTATCCGGGAGGTGCACCGATGAGACGCGTCACGCTGAACTTCTCTTGATACTCGCTCATATCAATACGCGTCATCATATTCTCATCGTTGAAGAGGTAGTCTGCCAAAGCCTTGGCAAGCTCCGTCTTACCTACACCAGTCGTACCCAAGAAGATGAACGAAGCGATGGGCCGTTTGGGGTCTTGCAGACCTGCACGACTGCGGCGCACGGCATCGCTCACGGCACGGATAGCCTCGTCTTGTCCGACGACGCGCTTATGCAGTTCATCCTCCAGATGGAGCAGTTTCTCGCGCTCGCTTTGCATCATTCGAGTAACGGGTATTCCCGTCCAACGGCTTACTACTTCGGCAATATCATCGGCGGTCACTTCCTCGCGGATGAGAGCCTCGCCGCCTTGTGTTGCCTTGAGTTGCAAGGTGATATTGTTGATATCGTCCTGCAGGCTCTTCAGTTTGCCGTATTTGATTTCAGCCACCTTGGCGTAATCGCCTTCGCGCTCAGCCTTCTCAGCTTCGAAACGGAGCTTCTCCATTTCCTGCTTGTCCTGCTGAATCTTGTTCACCAGCGACTTCTCGCTTTCCCATTTAGCGCGGTAGGCGGTCTCCTTATCCTTCAGTTCGGCAATCTCCTTGTCCAACTGTTTGATTTTGTCCTCGTCGTTCTCGCGCTTGATGGCCTCGCGTTCAATCTCCAGTTGCTTCAACTTCCGTATCAGCTCATCCAACTCCTCCGGCACACTGTCGCGCTCCATACGGAGTTTGGCGGCAGCCTCATCCATCAGGTCGATAGCCTTGTCTGGCAGGAAGCGGTCTGTGATATATCGCTCCGAGAGCTTCACGGCTGCGATACAAGCATCATCCTGAATACGTACTTTGTGGTGGTTCTCGTAGCGTTCCTTCAAGCCACGGAGAATGCTGATGGCATCCACTTCGCTCGGCTCGTCAACCATAACTGTCTGGAAGCGGCGCTCCAAAGCCTTATCCTTCTCGAAGTATTTCTGATACTCGTTGAGCGTTGTGGCACCGATAGCCCTCAACTCTCCACGGGCAAGAGCAGGTTTCAGAATGTTGGCTGCGTCCATGGCTCCCTCGCCACCGCCGGCGCCAACCAGTGTGTGAATCTCATCAATAAAGAGGATGATGTTTCCCTCAGAATGGGTTACCTCCTTGATGACGGCTTTCAGACGCTCCTCAAACTCGCCCTTATATTTGGCACCAGCCAACAGAGCACCCATATCGAGAGAGAATACCTGTTTGTTTTTCAGGTTCTCGGGCACGTCACCACGCACGATTCTTTCTGCCAGACCTTCCACGATGGCGGTCTTACCCGTACCCGGCTCACCTATTAATATAGGATTGTTCTTGGTACGGCGTGAGAGAATCTGCAATACTCGACGAATCTCATCGTCACGTCCGATAACCGGGTCGAGTTTGCCTTGGCGGGCATCCTCCACCAGATTACGGGCATACTTGGATAGAGCCTGGTAGTTGTCATCGGCACTCTGGCTCTGCACCTTCTGCCCCTGACGGAGGTCCTGTACGGCTTTCTTCGCCATGTCTTCCGTCATACCGGCATCTTTCAGAATACGACCAGCCGTGTTGTTGCCTTTGAGCAGGGCTATAAGCATCGGTTCAATGCTGACGAACTCATCCCCCATCTTGCTCGCCACATTCTGTGCCTCTTGGAGCACTTTGGCTGTGTCGTTGCTTAAGTAGGGTTCACCTCCGCTTACTTTCGGCAGGTGTTGTATCTCGTTGTCCACAAGGGTTTGGATTTGCTGTGGGTTGACTCCGGTCTTACGGAAGATGAAGTCACAGACATCCTTACCCTTATTCATCATGCCAGCCAACAGGTGCACCGGTTCGATGGTCTGCTGTCCGGCTCTCTGTGCAGTATTGACGGCTTCTTGAACCGCCTCCTGCGCTTTGATGGTAAATTTGTCGAATGTCATAATTGATTTTTCCTTTCTGCCTAAGATGAGGCAAAGGGTATGCCGACCGTTATCTGCTGACAAAGTGGCAGGAAGGGTGGGACAGAATGGCGGCTTATGCTGTTGAATAAGTCTGCCTGATAAGAGACTGATAGGGGGAATGTAGTAGGAATATTGGATAGTTCTCTTCATTTTTCTTGAAAAATTTTCTTGTTTGTTTTGTTCTTAGCGCGATTTGCATTATCTTTGCACGAAACTACTAACAATTACGAACATGGATGAACAAGAAAAGCAGGTAGTGAAGCTGCCTGACAACGCGTTCCGGGAACTGAAACCCGGTGAGGAGTATGAGCCTATCATGAGTCCTGACAAGGTATATCCTGAAGTCACGCCGTGGTCGGTGAGTTGGGGATTCGTGATGGTGGTGCTGTTCTCTGCCGCTGCCGCCTATTTAGGCTTGAAGGTGGGACAGGTGTTTGAGGCCGCCATTCCTATTGCCATCATCGCCATCGGCTTGCAACAGGCAACCCACCGCAAGAATGCAATGGGTGAGAATGTCATTATTCAGAGCATCGGCGCCTGTTCGGGAGCCATCGTGGCTGGTGCCATCTTTGTCCTGCCCGCCATCTATATGCTCGACCTACAGGCAAGTTTCTTCAAGATTTTCTTCGCGTCGGCACTCGGCGGCGTGTTGGGTATTCTTTTCCTCATCCCCTTCCGCAAATATTTTGTGAAGGATATGCACGGCAAATATCCCTTCCCCGAGGCCACAGCCACCACGCAGGTGCTTGTCTCAGGCGCTCAGGGAGGCAGTCAAGCAAAACCGCTGCTGCTTGCCGGTTTGATTGGTGGTTTGTATGACTTCCTCGTGAGTACGTTTGGACTTTGGAACGAGAGTTTCACTTCCCGCGTTACGGGTTGGGGACAATATGTTGCCGACCACGCCAAATTGGTTTTCAAAGTCAACACCGGTGCCGCAGTCTTCGGTCTGGGCTATATCATCGGTTTGCGCTACGCCCTCATCATCACTCTCGGCTCTCTCAGCGTGTGGTGGCTCATCGTTCCCGCGCTGAATCTGTTCATGCCCGATACTGTTCTGAATATCTGGGACCCCTCTATCACGACGCCTATCGGTGAAATGTCGCCCGAGGACATCTTCAAGAATTATGGCCGCAGCATCGGTATCGGTGGTATCGCCATGGCTGGTATCATCGGCATTGTGAAGAGCTGGGGTGTCATCAAGAGCGCCGTTTCTCTTGCAAAACGTGAAATCAAGGGCAAGGGTGCAACCGAGAAGGAAGTCATCCGCACACAACGCGATATTTCTTTCAAGATTATCGGATTCGGCAGTGCAGCCGTTCTGATTATCACTTTCATCTTCTTCTATATGGGAGTGATGGACTTCAATCTGCTTCACGCAGTTGTGGCAATTCTGCTTGTCGCCATCATTGCCTTCCTCTTCACAACGGTTGCCGCCAATGCTATAGCCATCGTGGGTAGTAACCCCGTTTCCGGTATGACGCTGATGACGCTCATTTTGGCATCTGTGGTGATGGTTGCCGTGGGTCTGAAAGGTGAGGCAGGTATGCTTGCCGCCCTGCTCATGGGTGCTGTGGTCTGCACTGCCCTGTCTATGGCAGGAAGTTTCATCACCGACTTAAAGATAGGTTATTGGCTCGGTACGACACCTAAGAAACAGGAGACATGGAAATTCTTGGGTGCCATCGTCTCAGCAGCTACCGTGGCTGGTGTGATGATTGTGCTTAACAAAACCTACGGCTTCAAGAGTGGTGCCCTCGCAGCTCCTCAGGCAAACGCTATGGCAGCCGTCATCGCTCCGCTGATGAACGGTCAAGGTGCTCCTTGGATACTCTACGGCATTGGTGCCGTGATAGCTCTCGTCCTCGACCGCTGCAAGATTTCCGCACTTCCCTTTGCTTTGGGTATGTTCATCCCGTTGCAGCTCAACGTGCCTCTGTTGGTGGGTGGCGCCGTACACAGTTACATCACCAGCCGTTCTAAGGATGCGGAGGTCAACAAGGCTCGTGGCGAGAAAGGTACACTTCTCGCCAGCGGATTCATTGCTGGTGGCGCCTTGATGGGTGTTGTCAGTGCATTGCTGAAGTTTGGCGGCATTGATTTCGACTATCAGGCATGGTGGGCTTCAGCCAACTCTGAATGGCTGTCGTTGGCTGCTTATCTGTTGCTGATTACAATTTTTATACTCATGACACGTCCCTCGAAGAAGTAGGGAGAGATAGAGAACTAACAAATAAAACGAGTTGGAGTATTGAGAAGTGATTCCCGCGCTCCAACTCACTTAAAATCTGGGGGACATCAGTTGCGAAGGCATTCATATCCTTTGCGCTGGTGTCTCCCCTTCTTTTTGGGGAATCAATAATATCCTCAATTATTCCGAGAACTCGGAGAACTCCGAGAGCTCCGAGAAATTCCGAGCGCTCGAGCGCTCGGAGAGCTCCGAGCAGGGAGTCATTTCTCGCATCCTTGCTCATAGTCGTAGGGATAGTTTCGTTCCAATGCAGAACAAATATACGTATGGAAGTTGTTCATGCGCATCACGTCGGGCAGCGTATAGGAGAAATGGCAACAAAGGGCATGAAGGGCATAACAGACAGGGATGTCCTCGAAGGCGGGAAGCAGCAGGACACCATCATTCCAAGGTCGGTCATCAACAAAGGGACGGTCGGAATCCTTCGGTTCCTCGTCGAAGCCGTAGGAAACCCAATAAGCATGCATTCCCCTGCAGTGAGGCAGCTTCGTCATTTGATACTCCAACGAAAGCATATAGCTGAAGTCTGAACCATACCATTCGTCATTCCCCATATCAAACATACCGCCATTCTCAGATTTTTCGTACTCGTAGTCAAGACAGCATTCAACGCTACGATTCTGACCGTTGTCAAGCAGTTCCATATAGTTACCTCTACCTCTGTCAAATCTGCAGATATCCTTGGCTCGTTCATTCAACTCTTGCGAGAGTCTGAGCAACTGGTCGTTCAGTTGTATGACACGCTCCACTTCTTTCGCAGTGGGCAGCAATAGAGTACCGAAAACCTCCTTCCGCATGGCGACCCACTGTTTCACCCGCTTCCACTCGTCCTCATGCAACATGGGCTGGTAGGACGAGAATTTCAACGACCCCACCAACTGCTTGATGTGTCGTTCAATAGCTTTCACAGAAGCCCGCCGCTCGTCCATCGTTGTTTCAGGATTCCTCACATAATCGATAAACTCCCTGCTCATCTTGTCGGGCGAGTTGAGCCAATTTTCCATTTCTTCTTTTCTGTTTGTCATCTTTGCCATTTTCTTTGGGTGCAAAGATAAACTCGCCTTCTGCCAAAAACTGACAAGGCACAATTAATTCCCGTTATGTCAGTTTTTCCACACTGCACGATTAACTTTGCACCAAGAACAATAAACGAAAGCTATGACCAAAAAACCATATATTGTCGCTCAATCCTAAGTAGATAATTCTCAATGTGACAATGCGTGAATTTAGAATATAAAATGGCTCATGATTACTCAAAATTAGAGATTATTTTTAACCCTGTTTAATAAGTGTAAAATTGTTTTTGGGTAAATATTTGACAAAAAGTAGCAAAAAAGTTTGGTGGTAATGTAAAAAAGATTTATATTTGCAACTGGATACCCTTCTAAGTACATCATAAATGAAAGGAGTCGGCAGCCATAGTCGATGATAAGTTGTGCGATTCTGACTACCCAATGTACTGAAGCGTGTCGAGAAAAGGTCCGCTGTCAGGTTTGGAACCGCTCCGAGCGGGCCTTATCAATAAATACAAAATACTTTTCAATAGAATTTCCTTTTATATCTTCTCTTTTGTCAGACGGTTCCGACAAAAGCTCAAGGTCGGTTCTTCGCGAGAAGGCCGGCCTTGTTGATTTATCGTTATTCTATTGAGATTGGTATTGTCAATCTATTGCTATATGGTAGTCTTGGACAATTTGGTCCAAGGCATGTTCATCGCTGATTGCAGCAATGAAACGGTTGAGAAGGTGAATTCGCTCTGCTCCAAAGGATTTGATAGCGCCCAAGAGACTTTCTTTCACACAGTATTCGCGCGCTACGCCGCAAATGTCGATTTGCTCAATGCCGTTGTCTGCTACGAGCTGGCGCAGACGGTTGGCAGATTCCTCATTGTCGAAAATGGAGTATTCCTCAACTTCGGGTCGGATGCCCTTGGTCAAGAAAACAATCTCGCCCTTTGTAGCGAAGGCGGCTTCCACCAAAGAGGAGTGAATGCCCGCTCCGTCGCTGTGCTGCAGACAGTGGACAGGCCAGATGCCGCCGTTGATTTTGAAAGAGCTGTGATGGTAGGGATGCCAGTCCTGCGTGAAGACTTTCAGCAGGTAGTTGCCGTCGTGTTGGCGCACGTAGTCAGCCAACAGGTCCATCATCTGCGGAGCGCCCTCCACGCTGAGGCTTCCTTCAAGGAAGTCGCGCTGGGCATCAATGACGAGTAGAAGTTTTTTCATTGTTTGGGTGTTTGGATTGGTATTCTTTCTGCTTCATCAGAATGTATCTCACCTGAGCGCAAAGCGCGTCGTAGCGGGATTGCAGTGAGTCGCGCTTCATAGAGAGCATGTTGCGGTCATAGATGGAATGCGCCTCTTTGAGTTGACGTTGCGTTGCCTGCAGAGCGGAATCAGTGAGCCCCACCTGCTGACGCGTCATGTCGAGTGAAGCCTTCTGCCAAACATCAAGAGCATGGCGGCGTCCCTCAATATTCTTGGGAAACCGCAGCCGGAAAGATTCTATGGAGTCGAGAGTCTGCTGGTAGTTCTTGGCAGCGTAGAGCGAGTCGATTTGCCGCACAAGAACCTCTGCCCCCGGCTCCGAATCGTTGGAGCAGGCGCAAAAAAGAGCGATGAGAGCTATGACGACTGTTCTTCTCATGGGTGCAAAGGTAATCAAAATATCCCAAACGTGTTTGAATTGATGAGAAAAATTAAACGCGTTTGTTTTGTTCTTCGCTCGATTTGCACTAACTTTAGATAAGTTAGGCGGCATCTCGGAATAAAAAATAAGCAAGCTTATTTTGTTCTTCGCTCGATTTGCACTAACTTTGCAGTCCAAAAGAATAAAATCGAATCATGCGGAATCTTACAGATGCCGAATTGGCTCAACTTCTCAATAAGGATATCTTTCATCTCATAGGCGATGTTGCCGACCAACTGGGCGTAGACTGCTACGTAGTGGGTGGCTACGTGAGGGACTTGTTCTTGGAACGTCCCAGCAACGACATTGATGTGGTGGTCGTTGGCAGTGGTATAAAAGTGGCTGAGGCGTTGAAGGAAAAGCTCGGCAAGAAAGCCCATGTTTCGGTATTCCGCAACTTTGGTACCGCACAGGTGAAATACAAAGGCATGGAAGTGGAGTTTGTCGGTGCGCGCAAGGAGAGCTACGACCACGACAGCCGTAAGCCCCACGTAGAGGACGGAACCTTGGAGGATGACCAGAACCGAAGGGACTTCACCATCAATGCCATGGCGGTGAGCCTGAACAAGGCAACATTCGGACAACTCATAGACCCATTTGAGGGCGTCTATGACTTGGAGGACGGACTTATCCGCACACCTCTCGACCCCGACGTGACCTTCTCCGACGACCCACTTCGTATGATGCGATGCGTGAGATTCGCCACCCAACTCAATTTCTTTATCAACGATGATACATTTGAGGCTCTGACCCGCAACGCCGACCGAATCAAGATTGTCAGTGGGGAACGTATCGTGGGCGAACTCAACAAAATCATGCTCTGCAAAACTCCCAGCCGCGGTTTTGTGGATTTGCAGCGGAGTGGTCTCTTGAAACTTATATTGCCCGAATTGTCGGTAATGGATGAGGTGGAGACCCGCAACGGACGGTCGCATAAGAATAATTTCTATCATACATTGGAGGTGCTTGACAATGTGAGTCGTGCCACTGCTGACGAGAATTTCGACCCCGAGCGTCGGCTGTGGCTGCGCTGGGCTGCTCTCTTCCACGATATTGGCAAGCCTCGCTCCAAGCGCTTCGACCCTGTAGTGGGCTGGACTTTCCATAATCACGACTTTATCGGAGCCAAAATGATACCAACCATCTTCCGTCGCATGAAGATGCCGATGGATTCCAAGATGAAATACGTTCAGAAACTGGTGGAACTCCACTTGCGTCCCATCGCTATTGCCGACGATGAAGTGACCGACAGTGCCGTGCGTCGACTGCTCAACGATGCCGGCGACGACATCGACGACCTGATGACCCTCTGTGAAGCCGACATCACCAGTAAGAACCAAGTGCGCAAGCAGCGTTTCTTGGATAATTTCCGTACGGTGCGCGAGAAGTTAGCCGACCTGAAAGAGCGCGACTATAAGCGATTGCTCCAGCCTTGTATAGATGGGAATGAGATAATGGAACTGTTCCATCTCAAGCCGAGCCGCGAAGTGGGACAGTTGAAACAGGCACTCAAGGATGCGGTGCTCGACAACAAGGTTCCCAACGAGCGTGAGCCGTTGATGAAGTTGTTGATGGACAAGGCTCATGAGATGAAGCTTTGCTGAGCTCGAAATATTCTCAGTATGTCGTTAGAAGGGTGACGAAATTGGAGAAGCTGATTCTCTCTGCACAAATAAGAGCATGATATGAAGCAGTAACTTACGACTCAATTTCTTGCTCAAATCCGAGCAAATAAGTCCGTTTGTTTGTTTACTTGTTTCAATTACAACTAATGTTTGTTAAAACTCAGATACATTGCTTGAGTTTTCAAAGATAATGGTTAATTTTGTAGCCGAAAACCGAAAAGGGGTTTTTAGTTTTCTCTCTTTGGTGAGGGAACTTCAGAATAGATTAATAACTTTTATAATATAAATAGGTATGAGAATTAAAACTATTTTACTCGCTGCAATAGCAGCACCTTTACTTGTCTCCTGCGGAGGCAAGAGCGGAGGCACCGCCAACATGGGAGATAACCAGTTCCCCGTACGTACGGTTTCAGCCTCAAGTGCCAGTTTGCAGACCACTTACCCGGCTACCATCAAAGGTATTCATGATGTGGAAGTACGCCCGATGATTTCTGGATTCATCACAAAGGTTTATGTTCATGAAGGTCAGGCGGTTCAGAAAGGTCAGCTTTTGTTCACCATCAACAGCGAGACCTATGAGGCTCAGCTTCGTCAGGCTCAGGCAGCGCTGAATACGGCGCGTTCACAAGCCAACACGACCCGTTTGACATGGCAGAACAACAAGAAACTCTTTGACAAGCATATTATTGGTCAATATGAGCTTTCCACCTCTCAGAATAGCTATGAGAGTGCAGTGGCTCAGGTTCGCCAGGCAGAGGCAAGTGTGGCATCAGCCAAGGAAACGCTCGACTACTGCTATGTGAAGAGTCCTGCTTCTGGCTATATTGGCTCTCTCCCCTATAAGGTAGGAGCACTGGTGGGACCGTCAATCACTACTCCACTGACCACCGTAAGCGATATTAGCGTAGTGGAGGTGTTCTTCTCCGTGCCTGAGAAGACTCTGCTCAGCATGATTAAGGGTGCGGGCAGCGAGAAGGCTGCTATCGCCTCGTTCCCTGCTGTGAAGCTCCAATTGAACGATGGAACCATCTTTGACCGTCCCGGAAAAGTAGTGAAGATGAGCGGAGTGGTTGATGAGACAACCGGTTCTATGAGCGTTATCGCCCATTTCAATAACCCCAATAAGCTCTTGAAGAGCGGTGGTTCAGGCAATATCATCATCTCCAACGACGAAAGTCATGCTATCCTCGTTCCGAAGGATGCTTGCTCCGAAGTGCAGGATAAGGTGTTCGTTTATGTTGTAGGTAAAGACAACAAGGTGAAGTACACTGAAATCAAGGTGTATCCTCAGGACGATGGCAACAACTACATCGTTACTTCTGGTTTGAAGGTCGGTGACCGATATGTGACCAAGGGTGTCACGAAACTCAGCGAAGGCATGGAAATCACTCCTATTTCCGAGGAGCAGTATAAGAAGAATATTTCTGAGGCGGCTCAGTTGTCGAAGAAGCAAGGCTCAGCCTCTGGCTTCATCGATGCCATGTCTGGCAAAGAAGACGAAAAAGACAAAAAATAATTCATCATGCATCTTTTTATCATGCATAATGCTTAATTAAAATTAGCGAATATGTCATTTACCAATTTCATAAAACGCCCGGTGCTGTCAACCGTGGTATCCATCTTCTTCGTGCTGTTGGGTACCATTGGCTTGGTGACGCTGCCTATTGAGCAGTATCCTGATATTGCACCGCCAACTATCGTGGTGTACACTACCTACACGGGTGCTGATGCCCAGACCGTGTTGAAGTCTGTGATTACCCCTCTGGAGGAGCAAATCAACGGTGTGGAGAACATGGACTACATGACCTCTCAGGCAACCAACAGTGGTTCGGCAATGATTACTGTCTACTTTAAGCAAGGTGCCGACCCGGATATGTGTGCCGTCAACGTGCAGAACCGTGTATCGCAGGCTTCCGGATTGTTGCCTTCTGAGGTGAACCAAGTAGGCGTGACGGTGATGAAGCGCCAGACCTCAAACGTTATCTTGTACGCCCTCGTCTCACCCGATGGACGCTACGACGACGAATTCATCACCAACTACAACAATATCAACGTGGTGCCAGCCTTGAAGCGTATCAATGGTGTGGGTGATGTGCAGACGCCTTCGTCAAAGAACTACTCCATGCGTATCTGGCTGAAGCCCGATAAAATGAAGGAATATGGCTTGGAGCCTGCAGATGTGAGTGCCGCTCTGTCTGCACAGAACTTTGAGGCTGCTCCGGGTTCATTTGGTGAGCGTTCAGATGTGGCATTCGAGTACGTCCTGCGCTATAAGGGTCGTCTGTCAACAGAAACTGAATATAAGAATATCGTTTTGAAGAGCAATGTCGATGGTCAGACGCTTCATCTGAGCGACGTTGCCGATATAGAGCTTGGCGCATTGCAGTATAACGTGGAAGTGAAGGATAACAACAAGCCTTCAGCCATGGGTATGGTGCAGCAGACCGCTGGCTCCAACGCCAACCAGATTGCTACCGATGTGAAGAAAGAGCTGGAGAATCAGGCAAAGAGCTTCCCACCGGGACTTGCTTATCGTATCAACTACGATGTGACAGAATTCCTCTATGCTTCCATCCATGAGGTTGTACGCACGCTGATTATCACGTTGCTCCTCGTATTCTTGGTGGTGTATGTGTTTTTGCAAGACTTCCGGTCAACGTTGATTCCTATGATTGCAGTGCCGGTGGCTTTGATAGGTACGTTCTTCTTCCTACGTCTATTTGGCTTCTCGCTCAACCTGCTGACGCTATCCGCCTTGCTGCTTGCCATTGCCATTGTGGTGGATGATGCCATTGTGGTGGTTGAGGCAGTCCACGCCAAGTTGGACCAGGGTTACAAGAGTGCGCTCACGGCTTCTATCGATGCCATGAACGAAATTTCAAGTGCCATCATCTCCATTACTTTGGTGATGTCGGCTGTGTTTATCCCTGTGTCGTTTGTGGGTGGAACCTCTGGTACCTTCTACCGCGAGTTCGGTGTGACAATGGCAATCTCAATCGTCATCTCGGCTATCAACGCTTTGACGCTGTCGCCTGCTCTTTGTGCCGTATTCTTGAAGCCGAAGAGCGAGGAAGAAGGTAAGAAGATGTCAACCATCGACCGTTTCCATGCAGCCTTCAACGTACAATATAATAAGATTCTCGGTAAGTATAAGAAGCTCGTCGAGAAGGTAATTAACCATCGTATGGTTACCGCTGTCATGGTGGTTGTCGGAATTGTTGCCTTGGTCGTTTTGATGGGTACAACCCGAACAGGACTTGTTCCCGATGAGGATACGGGTACCCTCTTCTGTACGATTAGTATGGCTCCTGGTACCTCTATGGAACGTACAACGGAAGTAGTAGATGAGATAGACTCCATGCTTGCCAACAACCCTGCCATTGAGAGCCGCGAGAAACTTGTCGGTTACAACTTCATCGCAGGTCAGGGTTCCGACCAAGCAACCTTCGTCATCAAGCTGAAGCCCTTCGATGAGCGTCCGGGCGGATTCTTCTATAATCTTTCCGGTCTGTGGCAAGGTGACGGCTTGAAGAGATTCTTCGTTTCGCCAATGAGCAATACCTCGGTGCTGGGTATGATTTACAAGCAGACCGCAACCATCAAGGATGCTCAGATTCTTGCCTTCGCACCGCCTATGATTTCAGGTTTCAGTGCCACCAATGGTTTGACGTTCTCTATGCAGGACCGCACGGGTGGTGACTTGGATAAGTTCTTCCAGGTGACAAAAGATTACTTGGCAGAGTTGAACAAGCGACCTGAGATAACGAACGCTATGACTTCATACAACCCGAACTATCCACAGTATATGATTGATGTGGATGTTGCCAAGTGTGTGCAGGCAGGTACAACGCCGTCTTCAGTGCTGACAACTATGCAGGGCTACTTTGGCGGTATCTATGCATCCAACTTCAATATCTACGGTAAGTTGTTCCGTGTGATGATTCAAGCAGACCCCAGCAGTCGTATGCGTCCTGAACAGCTTTCGAGCATCTACGTGCGTACTACGAATGGTATGTCGCCAGTGAGCGAGTTTATCACTCTCAAGCGAGTGTACGGTCCTTCCAACGTGAACCGTTTCAACTTGTTCACCTCTATCAACGTCAATGCCTCTGCTGCTTCTGGTTATTCTTCAGGTGATGCCATCAAGGCTGTGGAGGAGGTTGCCGCACAGACGCTGCCCGCCGGATACAGTATCGACTATTCTGGTCTGACTCGTTCCGAGCAGCAGTCAACCGACACAACGGCTATCATCTTCGTACTCTGTATCGTGTTCGTCTACTTGATTCTGAGTGCACAGTATGAGAGCTACATCCTGCCATTGGCAGTAATCCTCTCCATCCCATTCGGTTTGGCAGGTGCATTCCTCTTTACGGTTCTCTTTGGTCACAACAATGATATCTACATGCAGATTTCTCTGATTATGTTGATTGGTTTGTTGGCAAAGAACGCTATTCTGATTGTGCAGTTCGCTCTTGAGCGCCGTCAGACGGGTATGGCAATCAAGTACAGCGCTATCCTCGGTGCAGGTGCACGTCTCCGTCCTATCTTGATGACGTCTCTCGCCATGATTATTGGTCTGTTGCCTTTGATGTTCGCCTCTGGTGTAGGCAAGAACGGTAACCAGACGCTTGGTGCCGCAGCCGTGGGAGGTATGTTGATTGGTACGGTGTGCCAGCTCATCGTCGTTCCCGCCTTGTTCGCCATCTTCGAATGGTTGCAGGAGAGATTCAGACCGTTGACATTCGACGACCAGATGGACAGCGAACTCATCAGTGAGATTCGTCAGTATAAGCCCGATGTATCCGTTGAAGAATTTGAAAAAAATTGAAAACAATGAATAAATCAAGCATTATCATATTAGGCCTTGCAGCACTCACACTGAGTGGCTGCAAGAGCCTCTACGGCAACTACGAGCGTCCCGACGTGAAAACGGATGGAATCGTGAGAGACACGGCTTCTAATGCAGCTCTCGTTGAGTCTGATACCGCCAGCTTCGGCAATTTGCCTTGGCGCAGTATCTTCACCGACCCACAGTTGCAGACACTCATAGAGCGTGGACTGAAGAACAATCCCGACCTGCTCAATGCCGCTCTAAGCGTAGATATGGCTGAGGCACAGCTCAAAGCCTCCAAGTTGGCATTCCTGCCTTCGTTCAATTTCTCACCGCAGGGAACCATCTCCTCATGGGACGGCAACAAGGCGACTAAAACTTATAGTCTGCCTATCAATGCCAGTTGGAATGTGGACCTCTTTGGCAACCTTCGTTCGCAGAAACGTGCCGCTCAGATGGCTCTGCTCCAGTCGAAGGATTATCAAGTGTCTGTGCAGACTTCGCTTATCGCCAACATCGCCAATTGCTACTACTCCTTGCTCATGATGGACAAGGAAGTGGAGATTCTCGACGATATGATTCTTCTCATGAAAGATACATGGGACATCATGGCAACTCAGAAAGAGCTTGGAACTATCAGGTCAACCGGCGTTCAGAGCGCAGAGAATAACTACTATTCAACAATCACACAGAAAACAGAGCTTCTGCGTCAGATTCGCGAAATGGAGAACACCCTTTCCCTGCTTCTCGGTGAACCGGGAGGAACTATCGCCCGCGGAAAACTCGACGAGCAGAACCTGCCCAGCAACTTCTCCACTGGCGTACCCTTGCAGTTGCTTAGCAACCGTGCAGACGTTCACGCCTACGAGATGCAACTTGCGCAGTGCTTCTACAATGTAGAGACCGCCCGTTCGCGCTTCTATCCCAGTCTTACCATTTCCGGTAGTGGCGCATTCACCAACTCAAGCGGTATGGGCATCGTCAATCCCGGCAAGTGGCTTCTCTCTGCAGTGGGCTCACTCGTGCAGCCTATCTTCCAGAATGGTCAGCTCGTTGCTGGCTTGCGCGTGGCAAAAGACGAGTATCAGCAGGCATACAACACATGGCAGAACTCTATTCTGAAAGCTGGAAATGAAGTGAGTAACGCTCTCGCACTCTACAATACTTCTGAGCAGAAGAGCAAGCTCGAGGCTCATCAGATTGAGGTCTTGAAGCAGAATGTGGAGGACACAAGAGCCTTGATGGGTGAGAGCAACTCTACTTATCTTGAGGTCATCACAGCCCAGTCGAGCTTGCTTGATGTTGAGCTTTCCAAGGTTCAGGACGACTTCTACAAGATGCAGGCTGTTGTCGACCTTTATTACGCCCTCGGTGGCGGTGCCAAATAAGGTTATCGTTTAACATGTAATTCAGAAAGATTATGGCAAATCATATAAGTGACAAAGCGGTCGTTGACCCGAAAGCCCAGATTGGCGACAACGTCACCATCTATCCCTTCTCTTATATCGAGGGTGATGTGGTCATCGGCGACAACTGCGTCATTGCCCCCAACGTGAATGTGCTCAACGGAACACGAATGGGCAATGACTGCAAGGTTTTCCAAAATACGGTGCTCGGTGCTATGCCGCAGGATTTCCATTTTAAGGGCGACAAGACTGAGCTGATTATCGGTGATAAGGTGATAATCCGAGAGAATGTAGTGATTAACCGTGCTACTTTCGCTGGTGGACAGACCGTCATCGGAAGGAAGTGCTTCCTCATGGAAGGTGCCCATGTTGCCCATGACACTAAGTTGGGCAGCCACTGCGTGCTTGGCTTTGGTACCAAGATAGCTGGTGACTGTGTTGTAGGTGACGGTGTGGTTTTCTCTGCCAACGTCATTGCCAACCCCAAGGTTCGCGTCGGTGACAAGGCAATGATTATCGCCGGTACGACGTTCTCCAAGGACATTCCGCCCTTTATCCTTGCAGGAGGTACTCCTGTGAAATATTGCGGTATCAACTCTGTGCTGCTCGAATATTTGGGAGTAGACAAGAAGATACAGGACCATATCGCCAACGCTTATCGTTTGGTGTTCCACGGTCAGACCAGCGTTTTTGATGCTGTGCTGCAAATCAAGGAACAGGTTCCTGACAGTCCTGAGATACAGAATATCATCAACTTTATCAAAGGAACACAATTGGGTATTATTAGTAAAATGTAGTTCATACCTATGCATTTTTACTCTGTGTTGGGTGGGTTTGTCGAGAGGCAAATCCACCTTTTTTGGGGTGTGTCGGGCATGACACTAACCTAACTGGTTCAAATCCAGTCGCAGGTATTTACCGCCAAGCGAAGCGAATGGCAAGTCGTCAAGGAAATCACTTCTACAATCATCTACTGGTGATTGCTGACAGGTGCCACCCAATCGGGCGCCACTTGCCAGCACGTCGGGTGCCAAGTGCCACCCATTCGGTTGCCACTTGCCAGCACACGCAAATAAACGCTGCTGCGCTCTGAATAATTTGACAGCGGCGGCTGAAACGCACTACAAAGGTTTATATACTATATAATATAATATTATATAGTAGTAGTCACTTGCACAATGGAGGATAGAATTCGTCTAGACTACGATAATTATAAGTTGTAGTATGAAGAGATTCATCATATTGATACTTTGTAGCAATTAATAACCTAATACATGCGAAGAATCAATTGATGTCTTATTATCTATGATGGCTGACACGCGTTTCCCTTAAGTCTAATACGTGTCAGCCATCGACATTCACAATAAATTCATAGGAAGTACGATAAAAATGTTCACGAGGTTCGCGTTTTTTTCACTTCTCTTCATTAACTTTGCATCATGAATCCTACTTTTTCCTCTATACTCCTGCAGTGGTATGAACGCAACGGACGGGACCTGCCGTGGCGGCATACCAAGGACCCGTATGCCATCTGGTTGTCCGAAGTAATCCTGCAACAAACCCGTATCGTACAAGGACATGACTATTGGTTGCGGATGATGAAGCGCTTTCCCAACGTGGAGTCGCTTGCCGCTGCCAATGAGGACGAAGTGCTGTATCTATGGCAAGGCTTGGGCTACTATAGCAGGGCGAGGAACCTTCACACCGCCGCCAAGCAGATTGTTGCCTTGGGGCATTTCCCCAATTCAGCAGAGGAACTGAAAAAGTTGAAAGGTATTGGTGATTATACTGCGGCGGCTGTGGCATCTTTAGCTTTTGGAAAGGATGTGGCGGCTGTTGATGGGAATGTCTATCGAGTGATTTCCCGTGTCTTTGGCATTGATGAACCTATCAATACGCCTAAAGGAAAGAAGGTGTTCACTGCCATGGCGCAAGAACTATTGCCCAAGGGACAGGCTGCCCTTTATAATCAGGCAATTATGGATTTTGGAGCGCTTCAGTGTACTCCTCAGTCACCTGCGTGCCTCATTTGTCCTTTGTTGGATATGTGCGTGGCGTGCCGCGAGGGGAGGGTAGAGCAGTTGCCCGTGAAGTTAAGGAAAACGAAGATAAAGGAACGCCACCTTACCTATTTATATATAAGGTGTGGCGGATTCACCGCCATCCATCGCCGTGAACCGGGTGACATTTGGCAAGGACTGTGGGAGCCGGTGCTGTTTGAAAACGAAAAGTTGCCAAAATGGAAAGGCAAGTTGACACTGTTGGCAAAAGGCGTAAAGCACCAACTCACCCATCGTACCTTGTATGCAGATTTTTATGTGTTGGAGACCGATGTGCGTCCACCACTTCCAGAAGGATATATCTGGATTCGCGAAGAAGACTTCGGGAACTATGCGTATCCGCGACTCATCAATGACCCGTCCCTTAATCCTTTCCAACGGGAGGAAAAAGATTAAGGAACGGTGTAGAGCTTATCTTTATTAGTAAGACGCCGTGCATTGAATGCCCAATTCTTCCACACGGCTCTTGATGCCATCGAGTTGTTCGTGGGTTGCCTTGAGCAAGTGGCTGTCGGGAGTCTCGCGGTCGATGGTGTATATCATGACCTCTTGCGGCTGAATTTCCTTCACGGCATCAAGCCACGGAGCCACGAATGCCTCTGAAGTGTTGTCAACGTCGCGACCCTCGTCGGTGGTTCCACGCAAGAACATCGTCTGAACGATGACGTGACCGTGAAACAGCTTCATGTTGTTGATGATGTCACGTACCTTGTATGACGGCTGAGTGGGGCGGTCCACCAATTTGATGTACTCGTCGTTGACCGTATCCAATTTCAGAATGTTGTTGTCCACCTTCATCAAGGCTTCGCGGATGGCAGGTTTGTTGATAAAAGTAGAGTTGCTCAGCACACTCACTTTCGCCTTGGGGCATAGCTCATCGCGCAGTCGGATGGTGTCGTCGATGATTCCGGGGAAATCGGGATGGCTCGTAGGTTCTCCATTTCCGGCGAAAGTGAGCACATCGGGGTGCTGACCTTCGTCGTGCATCTTGCGCAGTTGGCGCTCCAATGCCTCAGCTACCTCTTGGCGTGAGGGATGATGACTGTGAGTGCGGCGGTCGCTGTTATAGCCGCACTCGCAATAAATACAGTCAAACGTACAAATCTTTCCGTCGGCGGGCATGAGGTTGATACCAAGACTGATGCCGAGTCGGCGTGAATGAACAGGCCCATAGATGGGTGAAGGATAAATGATGGTTGACATAGTTATTTGGGTTCATGCATCATGCTGAGTGCAAAATGCATCATTTGCAGCGTCCGCTATACTTCGATAGTGAGGGCGCTTATCTTTAAGTTTGAAAGTGACAACAAAGTTAATCAAAAATTCTCTAACGCTGTTGTTAATACTCGTTAAACTCTCTTTTATCCGATAAATTTTTTGTTACTTTGCACCGAATTTCGATTAATGCGCATAATTCAGAATGGGAAAAAAACAAAATAAGGTCAGCAGGCGGTCGAGTCTGCAGGCTATTACCTTGTGCATCAGCATTGCGTTGGTGCTCATTCTTCTTGGTATCGTTGTGTTCTTTGGTTTTACAGGGCGCAACCTTTCAAATTCGGTGAAAGAAAACTTTGTCGTGACGGTGATGTTCGACCAGGACATGACTACGCCTGAGGCTCAACATATTTGTCAGTCCCTGACTAAACGCCCCTATATCAAGCGGATAGAGTATGTGAGTAAGGAACAGGCATTGGCAGAGGCAACAAAGGCAATGGGCATTGACCCCACGGAGTTTACCGACGGAGAGAATCCTTATCAGTCATTCATCGAACTTACGATGCGCTCCGACTACGCCAACAACGATTCGCTTGCGTGGATATCGAAGGAACTGAAGAAAATGTCGAAGGTGACAGAAGTGAACTATCAGAAGGGACTTATCGAGGTAGTTAACCGCAATCTTGCCAAGATTGGTTTCGCACTTCTGTTTCTCGCCGTGCTGCTCACGTTGGTTTCTTTCTCACTTATCAACAACACGGTACGCTTGGGCATCTATGCACGCCGCTTTTCCATCCACACCATGAAATTGGTCGGCGCATCGTGGGGCTTCATCCGTAAGCCGTTCGTGATGCGGGCAGTGGGAATTGGTTTCTTGGGTGCAGTCATCGCCAACTTGGTTTTGGCGGGCTGTTTCTATGCCCTCTATACGTATGAGCCTGATATTGTGAACATTGCCACGTGGGACGTCCTTGTCATCACGGCAAGCGTGGTGTTCCTCTTCGGTATCATTATCACAGCTTTGTGTGCAAACATTTCAGTCAGTACTTTTTTGAAGATGAAGGCTGGCGAACTTTATAAAATCTAATTCACAGAATCAATGGACAAGAGAAATTATGCTTTCGGCCGCACTAACTTCATCATGTTGGCTATCGGCATGTGCGTCGTCATTTTGGGCTTTATCCTAATGGGTTGCGCCCCCTCTACGACCGACCATTTCAACCCCGAAATCTTTGCCGCTATTCACATCAAGGTGGCTCCCGTGGTTTGCTTCGTGGGCTACATCTTCATGATTTTTGGCGTGATATATCATAAGAAGGAAAACACTGAGGGTGTCGAAACTAAAGAGGTAGCAGAGAAATAAACGCCACAGATGGATTTAATACAGACTATTATCATTGCTATCGTGGAGGGTCTGACAGAGTTTCTGCCCGTATCCTCCACCGGACACATGATTATCACACAGAACCTGCTGGGCGTTCCTCAAGGAGACGCGTTTGTTCATGCGTTCACTTTCATTATTCAGTTTGGTGCTATCCTCTCAGTGGTTTGTCTCTACTGGAAACGTTTCTTCCGTCTCGACCATAGTCCTGCCCCTGCAGGAAGCAACGGTTGGGAGCGGTTCAAGCACAAGTGGTACTTCTATTGGCTTCTCTTTGTGGGTGTATTGCCCGCTGTGGTTATCGGATTGGTCGCCAAGAAGAGCGGACTGCTCGACTGGCTGCTCGATTCAGTATATGTAGTGGCAATCATGTTGGTGTTGGGAGGCGTGTTCATGCTTTTCTGCGACCGCATCTTCAATAAGGGCAGCGAGGAGAATAAAATGAATGAGCGTCGTGCCTTCATCATTGGTTTGTTCCAGTGCATTAGTGTCATTCCCGGAGTGAGCCGCAGTATGGCTACGATTGTGGGTGGTATGCAACAGAAGCTCACCCGTCGTGCCGCTGCCGAGTTCTCATTCTTCCTTGCTGTGCCCACCATGGCAGGAGCTACTTTGTTGGAGCTTTTCGATATGTTCAAGGAAGATGCCGCATGGGCAACCAGCACGAATATCATGCTGCTCGTTGTGGGCTTCGTCATTGCTTTCATTGTTGCCATTCTCGCCATGAAGTGGTTCGTCAACTTCGTGTCCAAATACGGCTTCAAGGCTTTTGGCTGGTACCGCATTCTCGTGGGTGGCATCATCTTGGCATTGCTGCTGACGGGTCATACCTTGCAGATGGTTGACTAAATGGATTTTATTAGAGGCGAAATATTGGCTATCGACAAGCCATATAGAATGTCGAGTTTTGGAGCACTTGCCCATTGCCGCTGGTTGCTCTCCCAGCACGTGGGACAGAAGGTGAAGGTGGGTCATGCCGGCACACTTGACCCTTTGGCGACTGGCGTGCTGATACTCTGTACGGGGCGCTGCACTAAGCAGATAGAGGAGTTGCAGAACCATACCAAGGAATATGTGGCTACTCTTCAACTCGGTGCCACCACAGCTTCCTACGATATGGAGCATGAGGTGAACGGCACTTTTCCAACGAATCATATCACGCTGCAACTCATTGACGAGGTGCTTCAACGGTTCGTTGGTGATATCGAACAAGTTCCGCCATCCTACAGCGCCTGTAAGATAGAGGGAGAGCGTGCCTACAAGATGCGTCGCAACGGTGAGGAAGTGAAGCTCAAGCCCAAGCATATTCATATTGAAGAGATTGAAGTGCTGGGCTTTGACAGCGACAAAATGCAACTCTCCATCCGCGTCGTTTGCGGCAAGGGAACCTATATCCGCGCTTTGGCACGCGACATTGGTCGGGCGCTGAAGAGCGGTGCTTATCTCACTTCGCTCCGCCGTACGCGTGTGGGCGATTACAAAGTGGAAAATTGCATAGACTTCGACCATTTCGACGAATGGGTGACAGAGGTTTACGATAACAGACTAACAGATAAAGGAGATATAAGAAAATGAAATTATCACAGTTCGGTTTCAATCTTCCGGAAGAGAGTATAGCTCTTTATCCCCACAGTTTCAAGCGTGAATATACCGATGAAAACGGTAAGAAGGCGTACTTCAACGTAGTGCGCCGCGATGAGTCGCGCCTGATGGTGCTTCATCGTGTTTCGGGCGAGATTGAAATGTATAAGAAAAACGCCAAGGGAAAGCCTGTGAAGGGAAATTTTCTCGATTTCCGCAATATCCTTGACTACTTCGGCGAAGGCGATACCTTCATTTTCAATGATACCAAGGTGTTTCCCGCCCGCCTCTATGGCATGAAGGAAAAGACCGATGCCAAGATAGAGGTGTTCTTGTTGCGTGAGCTTAATGCTGAGCAACGGTTGTGGGACGTGCTGGTGGAGCCTGCCCGCAAAATCCGTATCGGCAATAAACTGTTCTTCGACGACAGTGGCTCTATGGTGGCTGAGGTCATCGACAACACGACAAGCCGCGGTCGCACGTTGCGCTTCCTCTACGACTGTCCCCACGATGAATTCAAACGGGAACTTTTTGCGCTGGGCGAGGCACCGTTGCCGCGCTATATCGTTGATGCGCGAACCGCCATTCTTCATAAAGACATGGAAGAGCATCCTGAGAAATATGAGAATATGAAGGACGAGAATGGGAATCCTATTCCGACACCTTCAAAGGACGACTTCAGTCATGCCACTGCTGAGGATATGGAATACTTCCAGTGCATCTATGCCAAGAATGAAGGCGCTGTCACTGCTCCTGCCACGGGACTGCATTTCAGTCGCGAACTGATGAAGCGCATGGAGATTATTGGCATCAATTGCGCTTATATCACGCTCCATTGCGGATTGGGCAACTTCAATGATATTGAGGTGGAAGACCTGACTAAACATAAGATGGACTCCGAGCAGATGTTTGTGGGGAAGGAAGCCTGCGACATTGTCAATAAGACCAAGGAGGCAGGTCATCATGTGTGTGCTATCGGCACAAGTGTGGTGAAAGCCACTGAGACTGCTGTGGGCACCGATGGTCTGTTAAAGGAATACGAAGGCTGGACCAATAAGTTTATCTTCCCGCCCTATGAGTTTGGACTTGCCGACACGATGGTGGCAAACTTCTATCATCCAAAGTCAACACTGCTTATGGAAACCGCTGCATTCGGTGGCTATGAGAACGTGATGAAATGCTACGAGTTAGCTGTGGAGAACGGATATAAGTTCGGTTGCTTCGGCGACAGCCTGTTGATTGTCAACGACTGATGATAAAATCTACAACACATCACGTCTACTTGGGATTGGGTACAAATCTCGGCAACCGTGAGGAGAATATGCAACGCGCGCTTCAACAGCTCAACCTTCGGGTAGGGCCGCTGAAGCGCGTGTCTTCTTTTATTGAGACGGAGCCGTGGGGCTTTGTCTCTTCTAATAAGTTTTTGAATGCTTGCTGTTGTTGCGATACGACTTTATCGCCACGCGAGGTTTTGAAGGTCACGCAACAGATTGAGCGTGACTTGGGGCGTACCCGCAAGTCGGTTAATGGTGTTTATCATGACAGAACGATAGACATCGACATTCTTCTCTACGACAATCTACACGTCAGTGAGCCAGACCTTCATATTCCCCATCCGCACATCCAAGAGCGTGATTTTGTCCTCAAACCATTGCGCGAAATTTACATCACTCCCGATGCCCATCGCAAGAGGGTAGGGTGATGTTTTGATTATGTCTATTACTTGTTCTTATATCTTCGTGTAAAGATATAACAGCCTTTCCATATTCGTGTGTACAGTCAAAATGATGGTATAAAGAAAGTGTAGCCTTAAAGTTCTTCTATCTCTTTGGGAGTGAGTCCCGTGCAGTCGGCAATCAAGTTTACGTCAAGTCCTTTTGCTTTCATTGTCCTTGCATTGTCTATTTGGGCTTGACGATAGCCTTCTTTTTGACCCTCAGCTTTTCCTTCAGTTTTTGCAGAGTCCATGCCGTTCTTGATGTCGCGATAAGCACCGGCACTCTGTTCGTACTCACGCAACTCGTTGGAGTCGAACTCGTCTATCTCAGCAGTTTTGAAAAGCTTCTCAAAGACACGCCCCTGCAGTTCTGCTGGACGGCTCATCAAGTTCTGCAGGTTCTTCAGGCAGAAAAGCCATTTGTCAAGCGTTGTTTCCAACTCATTCAACTTCTTGTTGAAGGCAGCTAATTCTACATATATATAAGTGAGTTTGTCATAGAAGAGCTGCTTGGTGTGAATGTCCATCAGCTTCACCTCCTTGTAGATACCGTTCTCACCCTTTTTGTCTTCGGGGAAAGTAAAGTTCAAAATGCCGATGGTATAGACAGGACTCAGTTCGTAGTTCCAGTCGCCACGCCTTCCCTGTTCCTTAACTGGGAAGGAGGAATAGTAGATGGAGCGGTCCTTGAAAAACTCCTGATACACGTTCTGCATCTCGACGATGAACCGCGAGCCGTCGCTCGACTGGCAATAGACATCGAATACAGCTTTGCGCTCAATCTCGTTAGAACCGAAGTTCTCAGAGTTGCGGAAAGTAACATCGCTCACTTCACGTTCCCCTTGCAGCAACGCATTGAGAAAGTCGATGAGCAGGTCCTTGTTGAACTCTGTTCCGAAGATGCGCTTGAAACCGAAGTCGGTCAATGGATTGATATATTTGTCACCCGTGTGTATCATTTGTTCTTGTTCTTTTTGGCAAATATCGTAATTTTATGGGGAATAAGCAAGAAAAAGGACGAGATATTTTACTTTTACAGTTTTCCCTCTTTGGTCGGTTTACTCGCATGCTCACCAGTATTGTATATTATGTATTGGCAGTTTGGTACGGCATTGGACTGATGGATTGGCTCACTCCTGATAAGGCTGAACAAAGTAGCAAATAAAATTCGCTTCCAATTCTTAAGATTGATACGTATAGAAAATGGGGTGTACTTGAATTTCTTCATGTACACCCCATGATGGTTTATCCAAAGTCTGTGACCGATTATTTACGAAGACCGAGCTTCTTCACGATAGCACGATAGCGCTCAACATCGCGGTCGTAGAGATAGTTGAGCAGAGCACGACGCTTACCAACGAGCTTGGTCAGTGAACGGGTCGTCACAAAGTCCTTGTGGTGAGTCTTCACATGCTCGGTGAGGTGCTGAATACGATAAGTGAACAGTGCAATCTGGCTCTCTGCAGAACCAGTGTCTGTCTTACTTTTGCCGTTCTGCTCGAAAATTTCTTCTTTTTTAGCTTTGTCTAAATACATTTTGTTTGATGATTAATTGTTGTTGCATCATTACATCCTTCGGGCGCTCAAGGTCTTCATCATAACCTCTTCGCGCTGTCGAATGCATCGGATTTTCCGAAAATGCGGTGCAAAGGTACAACTTTTTTGACGTATGCGCAAATATTAGCCGATTTTTTTGTAATTTTGCACGTACAAAATAGCTATTTTAAGGTAAAAAAGATGCAAGACATTCGTAACATCGCAGTTATTGCGCACGTTGACCACGGTAAGACAACCTTGGTCGACAAGATGATGCTCGCTGGTAAACTGTTCCGTGACGGCCAGGACAACAGTGGGGAAGTGCTCGACTCCAATGACTTGGAGCGTGAGCGAGGAATCACGATTCTTTCGAAAAACGTATCTATTAAATGGAAAGGCACTAAGATTAATATTCTTGATACTCCTGGACACTCCGATTTCGGTGGCGAAGTGGAGCGTGTACTCAATATGGCAGACGGCTGTCTGTTGCTCGTTGATGCTTTTGAAGGCCCAATGCCCCAGACGCGTTTCGTGCTGCAGAAGGCTCTTAAGATAGGATTGAAGCCTATCGTGGTGGTCAACAAGGTGGATAAACCCAACTGCCGCCCCGAGCAGGTGTATGAAATGGTGTTCGACCTCATGTGTGACTTGAACGCCACGGAGGACCAGCTGGACTTCCCCGTTGTTTATGGTTCGGCAAAGAATGGCTGGATGGGCGAGGACTGGAGGAAACCCACAGGCAACATCGACTATCTACTCGACAAGATTGTGGAAGTGATACCTGCCCCTAAACACCTTGAGGGTACACCGCAGATGCTTATCACATCTCTCGACTATAGCAACTATACGGGGCGTATCGCTGTGGGCCGTGTTCACCGTGGCACGCTGAAAGACGGTATGAATATCACTATCTGCCACCGTGATGGCACTCAAGAAAAGACGAAGATTAAGGAACTTCACACTTTCGAAGGTATCGGTCACAAGCGTTGCGAATCCGTTGAGAGTGGTGACATCTGCGCCGTGGTGGGTCTGGAGAATTTCGAGATTGGCGACACTATCGCCGATTTTGAGAATCCTGAGCCGCTGCCTCCTATCGCTGTGGATGAGCCTACGATGAGTATGCTTTTCACCATCAACGACTCTCCTTTCTTCGGTCGCGAAGGCAAATACTGCACTTCTCGCCACATCAACGACCGATTGCAGAAGGAACTTGAGAAGAACCTCGCTTTGCGAGTAGAACCGGTTGAGGGAACTACCGATAAGTGGATTGTCAGTGGTCGTGGTGTGCTCCATCTCTCCGTGCTTATCGAGACGATGCGTCGCGAGGGCTTCGAGTTGCAGGTGGGTCAGCCGCAGGTTATCTATAAGGAGATTGATGGCAAAAAGTGTGAGCCTATTGAGGAACTCGACATCAATGTGCCTACAGAATACTCCAGCAAGATGGTGGATATGGTGACGCGCCGCAAGGGTGAGCTCACGGGTATGGACACCGAGGGTGACCGCGTGAACATCACGTTCGATATTCCATCGCGTGGCATCATTGGTCTGCGTACCAATGTGCTTACCGCCAGTCAGGGTGAGGCTATCATGGCTCATCGTTACAAGGAGTATCAGCCATATAAGGGCGATATCGTGCGCCGCACCAACGGTTCTATGATTGCTATGGAGACGGGCACAGCCTATGCCTATTCAATCGACAAGTTGCAAGACCGCGGTAAGTTCTTCATTGACCCGGGCGAGGAGGTGTATGCCGGTCAGGTGGTCGGCGAGCATGTTCACGACAATGACCTCGTCATCAACGTTACCAAGGCAAAGCAACTCACCAACGTGCGTGCCAGCGGTAGCGACGAGAAGGCTCACGTGATTCCCAAGACAGTGATGAGTCTTGAGGAATGTCTTGAATATATCAAGGAAGATGAGTATGTGGAGGTTACGCCTAAGTCGATGCGTATGCGCAAGATTATCCTCGACCACTTGGAGCGCAAACGTGCCAACAAAGAATAACAGATTCTTTTTATCATATTAACAAAGCGGGAGTCCAACGTGGGCTTCCGCTTATTGCGTTTCATATAGCAGTTTATGCTTGAATTGAATTCGCAAAAGGTTATAGTTTCTTACTGTCAACGGAAGTACCCTAAACGTATTGTTGATTCAAGGAAAATTCTTATCTTTGTCGTTGAACTAAATCCCCATGACAATGAAGCCCAAACATTTCATATCCGTTCTCATCTCGCTCGTGGTGTTGAACATTACGGTCACTCTTACCAGTTATCAACAGGCGAAGGCATCGATTGTTGCCGATGTCTTGACCGAGGACATAAGGCACGCGAAGTGAAACGCAAAATCAAACATGAAGACATGGAAACGGGAATCCTTCAATAATCCGCTGAAGAGCAGTGGCTACGAAGCAGTAATTCTCGACTACCGACGATAACAATTCAAAGTGAATCCGCAACTCATGGAGGTCTCGCGCTCCGCGCGGGACGACTTCCGACAATAACAATCCAAAGTGAATCCGCAACTCACGGAGGTCTCGCGCTCCGCGCGGGACAAGAGACGAATTGTGTACAAAAAATGTCGTTGGTTGCGAAGCCGTAGTTCTCGCGCTCCGCGCGGGAACAATATCCGATGTGAGCGATGCGTACCTCGTCCCGCGCGGAGCGCGGGACCTCCATGCAGCGCGGGACAACTACCGAATATCAAATCCCGCGCGGGAACAATATCCGATGTGAGCGATGCGTACCTCGTCCCGCGCGGAGCGACGGGACCTCCATGCAGCGCGGGGCAACTACCGAATATCAAATCCCGCGTGAAACAATATCCGATGGGCGTGATGCGTACCTCGTCCCGCGCGGAGCGCGGGACCTCCATGCAACGCGACTACCTTCCAACTAACATCTGAATTACCTATCCGCTATCTTTGTTCTATCAAGTCTCCCTTTGATTCTTTTTCTGTATTCTTTAGGCGAATAATGGAGATATTCCTTGATGTATTTGCAGAAGTAGCTGCAATTTGGAAATCCCATTAAGTTACTTATTTCTTTGATACTTAGACTCGTGGAACTCAAATAGTAAGTGGCATCTGAAATAATATATTCTTGTATCCACTGAGTGGCAGTTTTGCCGGAGTGCTTTTTGCAGATGGCTGTCAGATACTTCGAAGAGATACAAAGTTCAGAGGCATACTGTTCCAAGGGAACTCGCTTCACCTTACGTTGTTGCAATAAGTTGAGGAACTGGTTGAAAAGCTCCAGTTGGCGTGGGCTGGGTTCCTTTTCTGCTTCTTCCACTTCTATCTTGAAACAAAAAGCATTGAGTTCCGTTTCCACCAATCCTTTAATGATGTTCTTTCTGAAAGACAGATTATCGCCCATCGTACTCTTATCAAGGCTGCAGCGCAACAATTCATGGAATTTCCGTAGGAAGGCAAGGTCGTTCTCACTGAGTTCCATGGTGTACCTCTTATATTTATAGATGACTAAGTTCCAAATATAAATGTTGCCCCTCAAATACGACTGCAATGCTTGGTCGGTAATAGCGATTGCAGAGTATTTGAAGTCGTCCGACACGACAGCGTTTGACACCACTGCTTCCGCAGGACATCGCAGTAGTGTAGCGGGACCCACTTTCTGAGGAATGTCGTTGATGGTCACAGAGAGCGAGCCTGCATAACACAACATGAAGAAGTTGAATTTCGTTCTTATGGTCTGTTGACCTAAGAACAGATTCGAATTTCCAAACAAGATGATGTCCTCATCCTGATATTCAGCTTGAAGTCCAGCCACATCCGTTCCTTTACTGAACAGCTTGTTAGAAATGTTGTTGTCATGCATAATTGTGATGTTTTTGCAGGGTCGTCTTATGACCTGTCACGAGTATCTATTGTTTATCGGCTAATAATTTGCCGACCAATTCTTCAGCCACTTCATTGACAGTTACGGGCTTCATTTTCTTGGAGAATATGCCAAAGAACTTCAGCAGCGGCACAATCTTCGACATGGAATCACTTCGTCCGTTGCCATAAACGAGCGTAGGATTGACATACTCAGTGCGGATGCCGCTTGCCTTCAGTCGCTCGATGATTCTTTTCTTGCCTTGAACAAAGCTCTTGGGACCTAATATGCCGCCTATCATGCCCATTGCCTTGACATTCTTTTCCTTGGCAATTCGTAGCATGACGTCTGCCGGCGCATCATTCACTTCCTTGAATTTCTCTGGGTCGCTCTCTGGACGACCTACAAAGTCGACGATATAGTCAATCTTCTCTGGTATCACATCAGACACGGACTCATACGAAGCAGTGTCAGCCTGCACGTTAAAGATACGCTCATCGACTAAAGGGTTCTTGCCCGAACGGGACACTACGATAAAGCGGGCTTCGCTGTCGAGCCTCAACCACTTCTCTGTAACGGCTCTGCCTATATAGCCATTACCGCCAAACATAACTACATTATACATATTCTCTATACAGTTAATTATTTGCTTGTTGTTGATAACTTCTCTCGAAAAACAGTAGGTGATACACCCTCATGTTGCTTGAAATATCTGCCGAAAGTGCTTTGGTCGGGGAATTTCATTTCGTAGGCTATCTCCTTTATCGTCATCTGAGTGCCTTTCAGATAATATCGTGCAAAGGTCATGGTGATGCTCTCAATCCATTGCTGCGCACTCTTTCCACTACTTTCCTTGATAATATTAGAAAAATAGTAGGGTGAGAGATTCTGTCGTTTGGCATATTCTGACATCGACCTATCCCGTCCCTTGCTTTCAAGCACTTGCAGCAGAAATGCACTCAACAGCTTATCGTTGCGGTTCTGTGCTGCGCCGGCAGTAGGAGGATTCTGGAAATAATACTCATACAACTTCATGCAAATGGCATAGAAGATGTATTGTGTATAGTGCTCTCGTATATTGATGAGGGTATCTTTATAGTCGCTTTCGTTGGTAGCGTTTTGTATTTGAGTCATTTCAATAAGCCGCATCAGTTCCTCTGATTGTTTAGGACTTATCTTTACGACAGGTGAGTTTCGAATCACGAGTCGTTCGCGCGCAGGTACTGTATTAATAACCCCAGACAAGTCGTCAGGATTACACAGAAATACTACTCCGTCAAGGTCGTCGCTTCGTTCCAAGATTTGAAAGAAAACATTGGGAGCGTAAAGAAACAGGCTGTCCCGCTCCAGTTCGTAAGTCTGTCGACCCGCAATGATACGGGCACGCCCCGAATTACACAAGTAGAAGCCATATTTAGGGGCTGCCATCATGTATCGGTTTGCCCAAAGCTCCTCTAGTTTCAAAATCTCATATTGCATATCATGGATGGTTGATACTCTTGCAAAGATAGTTGATTTGCACAAACCGTTCAACTATCAGACAAAATAAAAATCATATAGTTTGTTATTTGCACAATCATACATTAATTCTGCACAATATAACTCTCGCTGGTTAATCATCTTCACCCCTTATTGCCTGCCGCTAACTTGTTCCGCTGTCGGAAAACTTTGGGTGAGAGTCCTGTTGCCTGACGGAAATAACGGCAGAAGAAGGTATCGGAGTTAAAGTTCATTTCTTCTGCAATCTGTCGGATGCTCTTGTCGGTGTAGAGCAACTCCACCTTTGCCTCCATCACTGCAGCTTGAGTAATCCACTCTGAAGCCGACTGGTGACTGACTGAGCTGATGATGTTGCTTAAATAGTGGCTTGCCATACAGAGCTTGCCGGAATAGAAAGTCAGTTTTCGCTCGGTTTTGGCATACCTATTGACAAGCGAGAGAAACTGATGGTAGATTTCTTCCGGACGATTCCTCATAGATAAGTGGTCGTTCTCCCGTCGGTGCTCGCGCTCTACAATTCCGACGAGGGCGTTCATCAGATGGAAAATGACAGCGCGGTTGAACGGTTCTTGATGGGCTTCCCGCCAAAGCAAACGCATCAGCAACTCCGTTTCCTCCCATTCTCTGTCCTTCAATTTGACTAAAATGATGCCTTCTTTCAAGGGCACTTGTACGTCGCTGAATCCAATTCCTTGAAAGACGTAGTCGGGTGTATAGCTGTCCTGCACTACCAATGTTCCTGATGGTACAATGATAATCATACCTTCAGCGGCAGTAAACTTTTCCAGATTGAAACTGTAGTTGACGCTGCCCTTCAGCACGCGGAACAGACGTGCCTCGGCAAGACGGTAGGGCTGACTCTGCTCAAGAATCGGCTCGCCCTTTAGCCGATAGTCCATCAGCATGCCGAATTCGTCATTTAGGAAATAGTCGCCAGTGAAGTTGTCGCTCTTTCCCTGCCAGTATAATTGTGTTAATGATAGAGGTCTCATATATGCAAAGATACGATAATAACCATTAAAAAGCTAAGAAATTGGTGTTTATTTTATTAAACCCTTACCAATCGTTCATTATTTGTGCCAATTATGACATGCAATTATAGAATATTAGCTCTACCTTTGCAGCAGAAACGAAAACTCGTCCCAATTCCTTTCACCTCTCTTCGTAGAAAAGTGGACAAAAGCAAAAGACCTGAGGGCGATAGAAAAAACAAACATTAAGAATAATAACAATGAGTGGAACAATCAAGATTCATGTACTTCAAACTGGTAAGGTGAGAGTATCACCGTATTTGCCTTTCGGCGGAGAACATTGTAGTATCTTTAAAGCTGCAGGGCTGACGACTCCTAAGAACAAGTGGATTTGGCTTCCCGTGTGCAGCTATCTCATAGAGCATCCGGAGCATGGCTATATTCTTGTTGATACTGGCTGGAGCCGTGAGATGAGTCCCGATGGCGTCTATGACCGAAAGGCACAAATACATTCTCTTGGTTCACGTTTTCTCTACATGGCAAATCAAGGTGTAGTAGAGGAGGGACAGGCTATCGGCGAGCAACTGCTGGAGCTTGGCGTTGACAGCAAGCAACTTCGCGCGGTACTTCTGACGCATCTCGACTGCGACCATGCCAATGGCATCAACGATGTGAGGGATGCCCGGCAGTTCCTCGTGTCTCGGGCAGAGGTGGAGCAGTCAAAGAAACGAAGGATGTCCAATCGCATCCGTTATCAGAAACGCTGGTGGCGCAACGTGGAGTTGACCGCCTTCGACTGGAACGGCACTGAAGGCCCCTTCCATCGTTCCTACGATGTGTTTGGCGACGGCTCTGTAGTGATGGTCAACATTCCCGGTCACTGCGACGGTCTTTGTGCCGTGAAAGTCCGCAATGCAGAAGGCAAGTTTGTCCTGCTCTTCTCCGATGGAGGCTATGCCACACGCTCATGGAAGGAGATGATTCTCTCCGGTGTGGCAGAGAACCGTGAGCAACAGAAGCAGAGTCTGAATTGGATTCGCGAACAGAGCATGAGTCCCGACTGCGTGGAATCGCTGGCATGCCACGACACCGACATCAAACCGCATACTATAGAGCTATAGAAGAACCCTCTCCAGACTGACCTTTCAAGCGGGTAGTACAATGTGCAGTTGAAAGGAAAAAAAGTTGCAGTATGTATAGAAATACACATACGAACTGACATATTAATCAAAACGGCACAACAACAGAAGAGGTGACCCTCACAGGTCGCCTCTATTGTGTTTTATATCGCTTCTTGATTATAATAACCGAAGTTTCGCAAGTTTACAACTTACTTACTTCAAGGGAGTTAAAAGGAGTCAAAGGAGTTAGAGGAGTTAAAGACAAATCTGAGGCAAGCGAGTGCAGAGCCGAACTTGTTCGAGCTATACCGAGCGTAGCAAGGATTCAGCGAAGCTAACACTGATGAAGGGTATCAGAATCCTTTAATAGTAATGTCTTTAACTCCTTTGACTCCTACTAACTCCTTTGACTCCTCCATACATACGAAAGTTGAATAATAATGTATAAGTATGACTATCATTATCATGTAATAGGCAAAGACCGAATTTGGGGGATAAGTCATCCGTCACGTCATTGTAAACGCTGTTAAAATGCTGTTGCATGGGGATAAAACGATGGCTTACCCCTTGTTAGGAACAAAAGATTTCCTATCTTTGCTCATAGTACCAACTGCGCAATAATTATGGGAAAAAAGAATAGTAAAAAAGACGACAACGAGGAGAGCACTTTAGGAGTAGCTTATGGGATAGCATTGGGAATGCTGTTCGGCGTGGCGGTTGGCGTAGCAACCGACAACCTTGCCTTATGGATAGCCATAGGCTCTTGTTTTGGTGTCGCTTTTGGTGCCGGTTTTGGTTCTATAGCAGAACACAAGAAATCAGACGACAAGAATAAGCACAAGGAAAATTGTACTCAGGAACCTGACTCCAAAGATTAAACTTCTACCGCAAGACATAACTGTTTTTATTACATTCTTTAACTTTCGCATTTATGGAGGAGTCAAAGGAGTTATGAGGAGTCAAAGGAGTTAAGACATTACTATTGAAGGATTCTGATACCCTTCATCAGTGTTAGCTTCGCTGAATCCTTGCTACGCTCGGTATAGCTCGAACAAGTTCGGCTCTGCGCTCGCTTGCATCGGATTTATCTTTAACTCCTCTAACTCCTTTGACTTCTATTAACTCCTTTGAAGTGAGCAAGTTGCAAACTTACGAAACTTCACTACATTCCTAAAAGAACATCCTTCAACAATGCCGATGCCTCTTTTTCAAGAGTGAAAAACGCTACGATGATTGAAGGGCGACTGTCATCTGTCCGCATGAGTTCCGACTGTGTGGAATACTTATTTTCAAAGAGAGGGGATAGGTTATCTCATTTCATATCGTTTCATTTTTATGGTAAGGTATGAGAATCACTATCGTTGTGACTCCCAACAGCAGGATGACCGTTGTTCCACAGATATCCTTCATTGCTACCAACGTTGCCTGCTTGACTACGCGACCCTTCACCACTGTCGTCGCCAACTGCGAAGCGCCGTAGGTTCCCATTCCGCGCCCCATTCCCTGTCTGACGGCTGCCTTATAGGTGATTTCGGCAGCCGGATGCTCATGGTCCACTTGATTTGCCAGTCTGGTGACATAGTGTTGTTGCTTGTGGGTCAGCCAAGTATTGTATGCCGACGAACCTATGATGGGCGCAAAGCCATTGCGAATTCCAATCATGAGGAATACGAAGGTCACCAAGTATTGAGGCGGCAGTTTCAACATACCGAATGAGGCTGGCAGTGAATAGACCATCACGAGCGCCGCGTATTCCAAAATCATCGGTATGATTAAATTGGGAAAGTAGCCGTTGGTCTGGAATTGGAAATACATATAGAAATTGGAGGCAACCATGAGTAGCAGCGAAATGACAAATGTCAACCGGTAGTGGGTTCGGCGCAATCCAAGCAGCAACGACAGGAAAAGTCCGCAGAACAGTCCCACGATAGCCCAGCCATAGAGCGAGGCACTCTTGAGGTCGTTGATGGGCGTTGAGATTTTGGCGTAGGCTCCCACGAAGGTGTTGCTGAAATTCAAGATGATAGTTATCATGAAGAGGAAGCACGCTACCCACACGTTGCGGTAGTTGAAGATGCCATAGTTCAGATAGCCTTTTTCGCCCTGCTGCGAGGCTCGCCAGCAGAACAGACCGCCGGAGAAGAGCATCACCGCCAAAGCCACGCGCATGGAAGTTGACGACAGCCAGTCCATCTTGTCGCCATAACCCAAAAAGATTGCCATGCTTCCCATGAAAATTCCCATGAGCAGCAGGTCGGGTACCTTTTTCCACTCTATCTTGTAGGTCTTTGTCTCCTCCTCGTTGCGCATGGTGAGTAGGATGAGCAACATGCCCACAAACAGCATACCCATGACAAAGTAGTAAGTATATTTCCACGTATAATGGTAGGCGAACCATGCCGTAGCGAGATTAGTCATTTGGAAGATGAAAAGCACGTAGAAATAGATGATGGGCACGCCCAGCCCCCGCGCATGGTCCATTATGTCTTGCAGTTCCGGTTGAGGCATTCGCTTCATGGAAAACATGTCGGCAGTGTTGATGCCCGTAACATAGAACAGGAGCGTCATGGTACAGTTGAGCATGACGATGATTCGGGCAAAGCCGATGACTATACAACTGAGCAACAGAACGGGCATAGAGTCGGTGATGGCACAGATGAGGTTGAACACCGTCAGCACGATGTAACAGTAGAGATAAGTCTGCTTGGGTCGTCTCACTTGCAGATACTGTGACATCATGGGCAGGAAGATGGACATGCCGATGAACACGAACTGACTCGCCATCTGAACATCTTCCGTCCAGATGCCCAATCCACCCGCCATCTCGCTGACGTTGACTACATAGGCTCCACCCGAGAAAGTGGGCGGGAAGAACATCAGCAGGAGAATGAGCACGCCGAGCGGCTTGGGGACCCAGTCGTAGAAGGGACTCCAGTTGGCTACCTGCATCTGTTCAGAAGCCAAAGTCTTTAAATGTTCTATTTGATTCTTCCGATTCATCGTCTTATTTCACTATTACTTTCACCACGCACATCATTCCGGCAGCTAATCGCCGATTCTCCTCCACACTGAAATTATCAGTGATGTCGATGCGCACCGGAACACGTTGCTGTATCTTCACGAAGTTGCCCGCTGAGTTGTCTGTGGGCACCATAGAATATTTGGAACCTGTGGCAGAACTGACCGACGACACCTTGCCATGCAGTTTCCTGTCGGGAAAGGCATCGATGCTGATTTCCACGCTCTGTCCGGGATGAATACGCGACATCTGCTTCTCCTTGAAGTTGGCGACAATCCATTTCCTCGTGTCAGGAATGAGGGTGGTGATGGTCTGTCCGGGACTCACCAACTGTCCCGTCTCAATGTTGCGGCGTCCCAGACATCCGTCGGCAGGAGCCGTCACCACGGTATAAGAGAGGTTCAGCCGTGCCATGTCGACGGCGGCTTCAGCCTTAAGAATGGCAGCGTCACCGTTCGCCTGTCGCTGACTTGCCTCGCTCACCGTGGAGAGGGCGGCATTGCGCTGGCGGCGCAGCGCATCAAGACGCGCACGAGCCATATCCAGTTCCGTCTTGTATTGTTCCACGATGACGGGCGTGGATGCCTTTTTCTGCAATAGCTTGGAGTAGCGGTCGTAGTCTCGCTGCAATTTTGCCACCTTCACTTCAGCTTCGGCGATGTTGGCGTCTAAGACGGTGGCACTACTCGAGGCGGTGTTGACGCTATGTCCTATCACCTTGCGACCACTGCGGGCGTCCATCAGAGCCGCTTCTGCCTGTTTCAAGGCAATGGCATACTCGCGGTCGTCAATGATGAGCAGGGTGTCGCCTTTGTGGACGAACTGGTTTTCCGTGAACCGTATTTCGCGGATATAGCCCGATACCCTCACGTTGACGGGAGAAATGTATTGTTCCACCTCAGCATCATCGGTGGTCTCGCTGTTGCCGGACCAGAACAGGGAGATGACGATGATGATTCCTGCCAATAACAGGATGGCAGCTACTATTGTCAATGCGATATGCTTTTTCATAATTGTATCGTTTTTTATTGTTGTTCGTTTAACAGATGAAGTTGTCCGCTGAGTCTGAGCAGGTCGATTCGTGCCAAGTCGTATTGGCAGTGTGCTTCTACACAGGCTTGCTGAGCCGTTCGCAGTTGCATGTCGTCTTGCAAGAGAGCGGTCATTGAGGCAACACCTTCCATATACTGGTCTTCGGTGACCTCGTAAACCGACTGCGCCTGCTGATAGTTGTCTTTCTGCGTGTGGAACACCTCGCTGTTGTGGCTCAGTTGGAATTGGGCATCAGCGTGTTGCCGTTCCAAGTTCTGACGGAGTTGTATGGTGGAGTTGGCTGCCTGCTGAGCCTGATAGTTATACTGGCGAATCTTCAATCGCTTCTGTTTGGCATCAAAGAGTGGAATGCTCACCGTGAAGCCTAAATAGCTGGTTCCGAACCAGTTGTCGGTGGCTTCGTGGGTGTGGAAGAAGTGCCCGAAGTTGTCTTGATAGCCCAATGCTCCCGCAAATCCATGCAGCGACAGTTTGGGCAGGTAGCCCGCCTTCACTTGGCGAATCTCGCGGTCGATATATTCCTGCTGCTTCTCGGCTAATTGCAGGTCGGGCAGACAGTTGTCCACGTCTGAAGTTCCGAAGGGACTGATGTCTTCCGGCATTTCGGTCACGTCGAGCGGTTCCTCTGCAGTCATGTTCATCAGGAAGCGCAACAGGTTGAGATGTTGCTTAAAAAGTGTCTGGTAGCCGTCACGCTGCGCTTGCAGATTCTTCAGATTGATGCGCACGCGGTTGAGGTCCACTTCCATCACCACGCCTTGCTCATAGAGAGCCGAAGTGATGTCGCAAAGCTCCTCCATGCGCTCGATGTTGCCGTCGGCGAGCCGTATTTCAGCCTTTGAGGTCTGAGCCAGCGAGTAGGCTTTGGCAATCTGCACCGTGATGCTTTCCACCGCCTTGTCATAGCTGAGTCGGCTCATCTCCTCAATGGTCTTGGCGGCTTGGATGGAGGCATAGAGCGTCTTGTCGTAGAGGGGCATGGAGAGTCCGATGCCAGCTGTGGCATTGTAGGGCATGCTCTTCACTTTCTGCCAAGTAGGGTCGTCGGCAAAGTCGTTGTCGAGTAGTGCGCCTGTGGTGACCGTAACGGGATTCTGAAAATAACCCGTAAACTGTGCTGAGGCATTGACTACGGGCAGCAATCTTGCACGGCTCTGCGAGACGGTGGTTGAGCCACGCTGCATTCCGATGCGGGTGTTGGCAACGTCGATATTTTTTTCGATGCCCCGCTGGATACATTCGCTGAGCGTCATCGTCTGCCCTGAAGCCGAAAGGCTACATGCCATTGAAAGTATGAAAATGAATAATGGTCTCATAATGTATTTGTTTTCTGCTGCAAAGTTAAGCACTCCATCCGAGTATTCGTTTTACAATAAGATTGTTAAATTGGGCAATTTTTCCTTTTTTACCTTAAATGTTCGTCACGAATAGCTCAATAATAACAGATTTTTCGTATTTTTGTAGTGGTAAGTATTAGGCAAAAAGTAAAATATGAAAGAATCTGATTATTATTGTGACATAGACCTTCTCGAAGCCAACCGTTCTGTTGTTTCAGTCAACAAGATAGGCTTCTTCCTTTGCCGTAGAGGTACGGCACGTATCATGTTGGGCAAGAATATCTATGCGATTCACCGCAACTACGTTTGCTTCTATGCTCCCAACGTCCTCTTTCAGATTTTGGAGAAGAGTCCCGACCTTGAAGGCATCTTGGAGGAACTTGAGGTAGAGGAGTGCTATGCGGCGCTCTGTCAGATAAGCGTGCGCCAACGAATCCAGATACGCAACTCTCCTTGTGTGGAACTGTCGGAACAGCAGAGCGAGGACATCATCAGTATGATTGACTGCATCCATAAAGAAGAACAATTAGCATTGCCTTCAGTCGGCGAGGTGGCAAAGATGCTTCACGAGAAATACATCCAACAGTTGAAATATGCATGGCAACTAAAGCTGTTGGAAGTCTATTTCTGCAACACGCCGGCGGAGACGATGCCACAGACACGCGAGGATATGGTACTGAATCGCTTTTTGGTCTCGCTATTAGAGAATTGTTTGCAACACCGAACCGTCCAGTTCTATGCCGACCAGCAGCACATCTCACCCAAATATTTTTCTTCTATCATCAAAGCGCGCAGTACCAAAACGGCAATGGAATGGATAGAGGGAGTGACGATGACCTACGCTCGACAATATCTTAAATGTACCGACATGAGCATCAAAGAGATAGCTGAACGGATGAATTTCCCCGACCAGTCCACTTTCGGGCGCTATTTCCGGCAACACAACGGCTGTTCCCCTAAGGAGTTCAAAAGATAAGATGGCGATTGATGGAGCCTAAATCTTACTTCCAAAATAGATGAATTCTTCGATGAAATAGCGTGCTATTCTCGACTTGCAATCGCCAAAAATCAATTCAAATACTATCTACTGATGATTGTGCGACAATTGCCGACAAACTCGTTGACAATTGCCGACAAACTCGTTGACAATTGTCGACAAACTCGTTGACAATTGTCGCTCAATCGAGAATAGGCAGATTTCGCTTTGTTGAACGATTTTGGTTGACTTACAAATAGCCTTATTTTTATAGAAGGTTTGCCAGATTATAACTTCGTTATAATCTTATTGATGTGCTTGCGGCTCAGAAATGATAAACTTGAAACAGAACTTGCACCATTAGAATATTTCTGGACGAGAGAAGAAAAAATAGGTGAATTCTTTCGTTGCCAAATTGTTGTATTTTCGCAATAACTTGTTATCTTTGCAGTGATGATGGATAAGTTATCGGCAGCACAGCGGCATAAGAATATGGCGGCGATACATTCCAAGAATACCCGCCCTGAGCTTATCGTACGCCATTATCTGTGGCGTGCGGGATTCCGCTACCGTCTCAACAATCCACGGTTGCCGGGGCATCCCGACTTAGTGCTGCGGCGCTACCGCACCTGCATCTTTGTCAATGGATGTTTCTGGCACGGTCATGAGGGCTGTCGCTACTTCCGGATGCCGCACACGAATACGGAATTTTGGGAGGCGAAAATCCATCGAAACCAAGAGCGCGACCGACGCGAACAACAACGGTTGGCTCAGATGGGTTGGCACTGCATCACCGTGTGGGAATGCCAGTTGAAGCCGGCGGTACGTGAGGAGACATTGCGCTCGCTAGCTTTCACGCTCAACCATATCTTCCTTCAGGACCATAGTGCCGTTCGTTATGCTCCGCCAGAAGAGCAAATGCCGATGGTAGCAGAGCCAGAAACCTTATATGGAAAGGGAGAAATGGAACAACAGAAGAAACAATAAATTGTAATACGTTGCGTTTCAAGGTAAAAGAATAAAATTATGAGAAGAATAATCGTGCTTGCTGCTTGCCTGTTGACCACCTGCTTGCAGTTGATAGCACAGAATGGAGTGGGGAAGTGGTCGCTCGTTCCCCATATCGGTGTGTCCGTTGTGACGATGACGAAGGATTATTTTCCAGCAGAAGCCGTAACATGGGATGTGAAAACCAAATGGCGTTCCAATGTTGCTGGCGGTTTGGATGTGGAATATCAATCCACTTCAATTGTTGCCGTATCTGTAGGATTGTGGTATCGCGAAGGTGGTACGCGCTATAAAGACCTCACGCTGTCAATGGACGAGGAGAGTGGCACAGGGTCTGCCTTCCATGATGCTTATGTGCGTCTCAACTATTTGGCTATTCCCGTGATGGCACATATCACCGTTGCCAAAGGCTTGTCTATCAATGCGGGTCTTGAGCCTTCATTCCTCATCGACCAGAAGGCGCAATATCAGATGCAGACTTATGCTTATGACACAGAGACCAAGCGCTGGGCAACAAGCGGGAACGACAAGATAGCCGACACGGATGGCTCTGACTATCAGAAGGTGTTGCTCTCCATCCCCGTTGGCTTGAGTTATGAATATGAGCATGTGCTGCTTGATTTGCGGTATGATTTTGGTCTGAGCAAGGTGTTTAAGAACGACCTCTCCGATTCGCGCACTCACGGTCTCTTATTCACGATGGGATATAGAATTGGATTGTAGCCCTTTACGGAAGGCTACCTCTAAAAGAGTTGCTCCATCACCTGCCTGTAGAGCAGATTTCCTTATAGATATAATAAGAAGATTTATCGGTTATACTCACTCTCCGCTCCATTTAGAGGGAGAAGTGAGTATGATTTTTTTCCTTTATTTCGGATAGTTTAAGTTTTCGTCCTTGATATTCTCCAAGACTTCCGTGAGGAATTTGCGGGCTTCCCATTTTGCCATGGGAAGGTCGTGGAGGAGCCAGTTGCCGCAATCCTGTGGGGCGGCACCGGGAATCTCACCCTCAAAGTCGGCGATGAAGCGGAACGTGCGCCGCATCAAGTCCACAATATCCTTCGACTGGAGGTCGCCTTGCAGAATCAAGTAGTTGCCCGTGAGACAGCCCATGGGTCCCCAATAGATTACGCGGTCTTTCCATTCCGGGTCGTTGCGCAGATACGTAGCGGCAAGATGCTCTATGGTATGAAGCGCTCCGGGGTGGACTACGGGTTCACGGTTCGGCTCCTTCATGCGGATGTCAAACGTTGTTACTGTTTCATTGCCTACTGCATCCTTGCGGCTCACGTAGATGCCGCGCAGCAGACGGTTGTGGTTGATGGTGAAAGAAGGAATCTTATTCATAATGCATAATTCATAATGCATAATTGATATGCATTGCTGTTTATTAGTTGTTGTTTTTTATTGTTTTTACTACTTTGGGTTCGCGAGTTCTGTACGGCGTTGTATTACAACGTCTGAGCAGCAGCAGCGATGAAAGGGATTATATTCTGTTTAAGAATTTCTTTGTTACTTCAAAGCTGCCATTAGCCATGCGGTCCCAGAAGTCGAAATACATTTGTGCCTTGTGGTCGTTGAGCGGAACGTCGCTGATAATGCGGAAGGAGATAAAGGGCACGCCAAAGATGTGGCAGGTCTGGGCAATGGAACAGCTTTCCATATCCACTGCCTCTGCCTTAGGGAACTGGTCGAGGATAGAGCGCATCTTCTCTCGTGAATCCACAAACCATTCGCCGCTGACGGTCAATCCTGCCTTCACAGTTGTGGTTTCAGAGTTGAGGCTCAACGCTGTCTCTACAAGTTCGGCAGGAGCATCATAGCGGGCGGGCATTCCAAGAATCTGTCCTTTCTCGCAGTTGTCCCCGCAGTAGGCATCGTGATAGGTGCATTGCTTCGCTACTACCACGTCGCCCACGCTCAACTTCGTATCAGCACCGCCCGCACAACCGCTGGAGATAATGAGGTCGGGATGAAACGACTGGATGAGTAACGTTGCGCCAATGGCAGAGTTTACTTTGCCAATGCCGCATTTCTGTAGGGCAATCTCCTTGTTGCCCATCTGTCCCACGACAAGTTTGCCGTGGCCTATCTCTCTGGTCTGTTTGTTGCTGAGCAAGGACTCTAATTGGTTGAACTCCTTGTCCATGGCAACGATGATGGCAATACGATTATAATTCATAATTCACAATTTATAATGCATAATGCACAATGCATAATGCATAATTAGCTAGCGCCTTTTATAATGCATAATGCACATGCATAATGCATAATTGGCTGCGCCTTCAAATGCATAATTACTATTTTCTAATTTCTAACGATTTTCTTTTTTTCTTTGCAAATTTACGAAAAACTCTTTTAACCTTCGTCTTTAGCCATTAATTTTTGTAATTTTGCAGCTGTACACATCGCTATTAGCGGAATTTCAATATCGAAAACTAATTCTAACACGAATGAATACATTGAAGAAATGTCTCCCCGACATCTTGGCGGTGATTCTCTTTGCCATCATCGCCTTTGTCTATTTCATGCCTGCCGATTTGGACGGTCGCATCCTCTATCGACACGATTCCTCTGCTGGTCGTGGCGCTGGTCAAGAGTCCATCGAATATAAAGAGAAAACAGGGCAGCAAACCCGATGGACCAACTCCATCTTCAGCGGTATGCCCACTTATCAGATGTCTCCGTCATATAAGAGTCAGAACATTCTCAAGGGCGCAGAGAAGGTTTACCACCTTTGGCTGCCGGAGAATGTATGGTACGTATTTGTTTATCTGTTAGGATTCTATATCCTGCTGCGTGCCTTCGACTTCCGTCAGTATCTTGCTGTGTTGGGTAGTATCGTGTGGGCGTTCAGTAGCTATTTCTTCATTATTATAGCAGCCGGTCACATCTGGAAGGTGATGGCACTTGCCTATCTGCCGCCTATGATTGCCGGTATCGTACTGGCTTATCGTGGCAAATATCTGTGGGGCTTGATACTCACGGCGGTCTTTACTGCCTTTGAGATTAATGCCAACCACGTGCAGATGACCTATTATTACTTGTTCATCATCATTGCCATGGTGATTGCCTATCTTGCCATCGCTATCAAACAGCACAAAATGGCAGATTTCCTCAAGGCGTCGGCAGTTTGTGCGGTCGGTGCGTTGGTGGGTATCGCGCTCAACTTGAGCAACCTCTATCACACCTATGAATATGCCAAAGATACCATGCGCGGCAAGAGCGAATTGGTGAAGAAGAATTCTTCCAACCAGACCAGTTCGGGTCTCGACCGCGACTACGTGACCCAGTGGAGCTACGGTATTGGTGAGACGTGGACGCTGCTCGTGCCGAATACCAAGGGCGGAGCCTCTGTGCCCATGTCTGCCAATGAGAAGGCAATGCAGAAGGCTGACCCTCAATATCTTCAGTTCTATCAACAGATAGGTCAATACTGGGGTGAGCAGCCCGGAACGAGCGGTCCCGTTTATGTGGGAGCCTTTGTGCTATTGCTCTTCATCCTCGGCTTGTTCATTGTCAAGGGACCCATGAAGTGGGCTTTGCTTGTCTGCACGGTGTTGAGTATCCTTTTGGCTTGGGGTAAGAACTTCATGCCCTTCACCAATTTCTTCCTCGACTACGTGCCGATGTATTCCAAGTTCAGAACAGTGGCGTCCATCCTTGTCATCGCCGAGTTTACGATTCCGCTTTTGGCAATGATGGCTCTGAAGAAAATCATAGATGAGCCTGAGCTCTTGACCAAGAAGATGCGCTGGGTGTGGGTGTCGTTCGGTCTCACGGGCGGCTTCTGTGTGCTGTTTGCTCTGATGCCCAACGTGTTCTTCTCCGACTTTATCTCCAGCAGTGAGATGCAGCAGTTCAACGAGATTGCCAAGCAGGGAGGCGAGGCAGCCGCTTATATGGCTGGCTTTGAAGGCAACCTGCGTGCCGTGCGTGAGAGCATCTTTACTGCCGATTGCTGGCGCTCCTTCGGCATCATCGTTGTGGGTATGCTCTTCTTGTTGCTCTATAAGTACCGCAAACTGTCGGCTCAGTTTATGGTCGCTGGTATCACGGTTCTCTGTCTGCTCGACATGTGGCTCGTCAACAAGCGTTACCTCAACGATGACATGTTTGTAGAAAAGAGTGAGCGTGAAATGCCACAACCCAAGACCGCAGCCGACGAGTATATCCTTCAAGATAAGTCGCTCGACTACCGCGTGCTCAACTTCGCCAGCAATACGTTTAACGAGAATGAGACTTCCTATTATCATAAGTCTATCGGCGGTTACCATCCTGCCAAGTTGCGTCGCTATCAGGAACTCATCGAGGCTTATATAGCACCGGAAATGCAAAAGACGGCGAACGCTGTTGCTCAGGCGGGCGGTGATATGACGCAGGTTGCTGGCGATTCCATCTGGCCTGTGCTGAATATGCTCAACGCCAAATACTTCATCTTCCCCTTGCAGGGTGGAAAGACGATGCCGCTGCAGAATCCCTATATCTATGGCAACGCATGGTTTGTTGATAAGGTGCGCTTTGTCAACAACGCCAATGAAGAACTCGACGGTATCGGCAAGTGTGACCTTCGCCATGAGGCTGTCGCCGACAAGAAGTTTGAGTCTGTCTTGGGACCGTCTGTGCAGCAGGGTAACGTGTCGGTGGTGAAGATAACCTCTTATGAGCCTAACCAGTTGACCTACGAGGTTCAGAGCGACAAGGGCGGTGTACTCGTGTTCTCCGAGATTTACTATCCCGGCTGGACTGCTAAGGTCGATGGCAAGCCCGCCGAGTTGGGACGCGTCAACTACGTTCTGCGTGCCATTAAAATGCAGCCGGGCAACCACAAGGTGGAACTCGCCTTCTTCCCCAAGAGCATCAACCGCACGGAGACGGTTGCCTACGTGGGATATGTAGTGCTGTTGCTCCTCATCGTGCTTGGCGTGTGGACTGAATATCGCAAACGCAAACAAAACAACTAATTGCATATCATGCAAAGAAAAAGCATCCCGAAAGCTGGCTCAACACCGCTTTCGGGATGCTTTTTATAGTATTCTCAACTTTCGCATTTATGGAGGAGTCAAAGGAGTTAAAAGGAGTCAAAGGAGTTAAGACATTACTATTGAAGGATTCTGATACCCTTCAGCACCGTTAGCTTCGCTGAATCCTTGCTGCGCTCGGTATAGCTCGAACAAGTTCGGCTCTACACTCGCTTGCATCGGATTTAGCTTCGCTGAATCCTTGCTGCGCTCGGTATAGCTCGAGCAAGTTCGGCTCTACACTCGCTTGCATCGGATTTAGCTTCGCTGAATCCTTGCTGCGCTCGGTATAGCTCGAACAAGTTCGGCTCTACACTCGCTTGCATCGGATTTAGCTTCGCTGAATCCTTGCTGCGCTCGGTATAGCTCGAACAAGTTCGGCTCTACACTCGCTTGCATCGGATTTGTCTTTAACTCCTCT
>JBMNUV010000010.1:0-108682 GCA_050946455.1 Prevotella sp. | reverse complement strand
CTTTGTAGTTCTCGCGCTCCGCGCGGGAACAATAAACGTCGCTCAGATGAGGCAGTCGTCGTGTCTAATGCGGATGATGTTCCCGCGCGGAGCGCGAGAACTACGGGGTGGGAACAATAATTTTCGGTCAGTTGCGGCAGTCGTCCCGCGCGGAGCGCGAGACCTCCATGAGTTGCGACTCTACGACGGATATTGTTCCCGCGCTTGAGACGGGACCTCCATGAAAAGCGCGAGAACAGAAAAGATTATGAAAATTCTGTAATCGAAAACTTTGCCTCATCAAATTATAGCAAGTTGAATCACCAAATTGGTGAATAATCAAAACCATGATTTGCTTAAAGAAAAGGGCATTTCCTTGACTTTTTGTGTGTGAATTCATGAATCCGTACACAAAGCGTCAAAAAACAAGGTTGTTTTTCTTGTTTTGTTTTTATATTTGCAACAGAAGAAAATTTAAGTCTAACAATTAAAAACTACAATTATGAAGAAAACGCTACTCATGCTTATCGCGTTGTTTACGGTGGGGCAGATGTGCCGCGCCCAGCAACCTTTAGTGGGCAAGCCGCTCAAGGCGAACGCCCAGAAACCAACCGTCCGACAAGCCGACACCGATGGCGAGGCTTATTGGGTAGATGCCCAGAGCTACTACGGCGAAACAGGTCTAATAGACTTTAATAACGGTACGAAACACCAGTACAAAGCCAGCATTGCCATTGATGGAACCGACGTAACCATTAACGACTTGATGGATTTCAGCAATTATAAAATCACATCTACTACTCCTTTGAAGGGAACCTACGATGCCACCAACAAAACTATCACCATCCAGACGCCAGTTTATCAAGAGACGGCGTCTCCCGATGAATATACCCAGTACGGCAAGATGACCTACTTCGGCACGGAATGCGATATCGTACTCTTTGCAGGTAATTTTGCAGATGAACCGGATGAGACGGGGCAATATCCCTTGTACACTGTGAGTGAACTCGTCTTTGATGTGAGCGATGACCTCTCTACGCTTACTCCCCGTACAGGCTTCGGTTGCTTTGCCTTTACGTCTGAAGACGGTCAGAATTACGGATTCCTTGATTATTACAAGACTGCCACTCTGACCAAGATGCAGGATGAGGCTTCTCTGTATTTTGACCCAGAGACTGTCACCTTCTCGGGTGCTTCTGTCACTGTTGGTGCCCAACTCAAGAAAGCCGTTACCCTCATTAATAAAGGTAAGGCAGACGCTGAATATACCGCCAATGTCTATGGCGATGATATCCAGTTTGCGGCTCATACCAGTATTCCCGGCGGAAGCTCGCAGACCAACTATGTGATGTTCAATCCGCAGACAGCAGGAGTGCATACGGGTCACATCGACATCATAGTTGATGGAAATGTTGCAGCTACCTTGAACATCGTAGATACTGTAAGTGAGGCTCCCGATTTCAGTCAGATTGTCCTCAATGGGGACATCGCATTCAGCTTTGGAGAGAATTTCCCATACGTCATCACTGATACGATTACGGGAAGCCCTGTAGCAGTGTCAACCAACGCTGGTTCCAGCACTCAGTCCGACCTCTATGCAAATGTAACGGTTCCAGAAGGAAAAGTGGGAATGCTAAGCTGGAAGGGAATGTCTCACGGTTCTTATGGAAATGGTATTTTTATCATGCTTGATGGCGATGAGAACCAGATTTTCTCCAACCGCTATGCTCATGGTATGAGTGGATCTTTCGATGATGATATATCCAACACGGTTGTTTTGACCAGTGGCTCTCACCAAGTCCATTTCAACAATTATACCAATATGGATTGGAATAATACGGGTGAGTATAAATCCTATGTGTATGATTTCGATTTCCAGAACTTCGCCCAGCAGTCAGACAACGCAACTTTGAAGAGCGAGAATCTCGATTTTGGAGACCATTACTTCGATAAGTTGAGTGCACTCGACACTCTAAAGGCAGTGCTTGTCAACTTAGGCAGCAATTCTCTGAAGGTGAACTCTATCAAGGGTGACGGTGTCTTCAGCGGTATCGTTCCCACAGCCACGGCAGCTTTCGGTGAGGACCTTTCCGTAGAGATTCTCTATAATGCCAGCGGACTGGGACAGAACGAAGGCGATGTGGTTATCTCCACCTCTGCCGGTGACTTCACCGTACACTGCACAGGTAACAATGTGGCACTTCCCACAGATTATCAGCCCATCGTAACTAAGGGCGACTTCTCGTTCAATACGAGCAGCAACTATCCGTTCGCTGTTGATGGAAATAAGGCTTACAATGCAACGACACAGATGGAACGCACTGATGATAGTAGCATGGATTCTTGGTTGGAGGCATCGTTTGAGATTCCTGAAGGCAAAGTCGGGAAACTCTCTTGGACAGGTCATAACAGTTCTTATGAATTCTTCATTTTCATGAATGACACGGTGCTTACAAGTGGTACGATGATTGTCATTGACGGACAATACACTAAGCAGTTTGCCGGCGAGGATGTGGATTGCAGCTCTTCTTGCTTCGATGACTCCCAGCTCACCTTCGCACCCGGTCGCCATAGTATCAGATGGATTTATCAGAAGCGCGACTATAAGCCTAAGTACGATGACCGTGTGGACATTTCCAACCTTGCTCTTGATGTTACAACAGGCATCAACGGTGTAATGAGCGACAATCAGCCAGTGAGAGTTGAGGTGTTCAGCGCCAACGGTATTCGCCAGAACGGTCTGACACGCGGTGTCAACATCGTGAAGACGACTTACAGCGATGGCACTGTCAAGACAGAAAAGAGAATTTTGAAATAATCAACATTTGTTCCCAACAGTAGGATGTACCCGATGTATTATATACTTGACTTCATTAATCGACCAAATATATAATACTCGGGTCATCCCACAGGAAACATGTTATCAGCTTTTCGTGGCACTGCGAATAGATAGTTCTATTTCGCAGTGCCACGAGTTTTTTTTGCTTAATGTCAGGCAATGGGAAACGATTTCGTAGTTCTCGTCGCATCCGTAGTTCTCGCGCTCCGCGCGGGAACAATATCCTAATCAGAATCAAACCGCATCCTAACAATATGATTCGCCTTTGTAATCCCTGTTGTTTTCGTAGTTTCCGCAACTCATGGAGGTCCCGTCGCTCCGCGCGGGACGAGAACGTCGGTAAAATGCAGCAGTCGCCCCTTCGCTTTCTCAGTTCACGCAACTCATGGAGGTCCCGTCGCTCCGCGCGGGACGAGAACCGTCGGTATAATGCAGAGAATACCGTCGTTTTACGCGGATGAATACCATCGGTCAGATGCGTCAGTCGTCCCGCGCGGAGCGACGGGACCTCCATGAGAGTTCGGCAACCGTCGGGTCTAATGCGGATGCTGTTCCCGCGCGGAGCGCGAGAACTACGTGGCGGGAACAATAATTTTCGGTCAGATGCGTCAGTCGTCCCGCGCGGAGCGACGGGACCTCCATGAGAGTTCGGCAGCCGTCGAGTCTAATGCGGATGATGTTCCCGCGCGGAGCGCGAGAACTACGAAGCGGGCTACAACCTTCGGTCAGATGCGTCAGTCGTCCCGCGCGGAGCGCGAGACCTCCATGAGCTAACCTCCATGAGCGGTTCTCCATGCGCGGACGTGCAATGAATAATAGCCACAAACTGGAAAGATAGGTAGAAAAAAACAAACGCCAACGGGAAAAATACCCATTGGCGTTTGTTATATGCGTTGAATCCTTTGGAGTCTTAGAAGTTGTAGTAGAAACCGAAGGTAACGTTGTTGCCGTCGAGGTCAAGGCCCCAAGCATTGTTGTCGGGAGCATCGTCGTAGTCATATTTAGCATCCTTGTAGCCGAGGAAGCCGATGTGTGCTACGAAGCTGAACTTCGGGTTGAGGTTGACGGAAATGCCCGGTTTGAAGCCAACCTGCCACTCGTTGATGGATGAGCCGCGAGGGTCACCAGCGTGGTTGTAGTGAGTATAGCCGAAACCGCAGTCTGTGAACACGTTAATGTACTTGCTGTGGAAGAAAGTGCAACGTGCATAGGGCTGAATCGTAACATAGTTGCTGCTCTCACCCTCGATGCTCACGGGCGTACCCTTACCGAAACCAGCCATAGCACCGATTGCCCATGTCTTGTCGATGTTGTAACCCACTTCAGGCAATACAGCATAAGTTGTTACGTTGTCGCCATCGTTCACCTTTGTGCTGGCAATACCAAAGTTACCACCCAGATAAACCTGAGCGTTTGCGCTCACTGTCATAAACAGTGCAGCTACTAAAGAAAACAAAACTTTTTTCATAATCATGTTCTTTTTTTAAATCTTCAATATATCAGTTTTTATAAGATTATACAATTCTTTCCCTTAGTCGGCTGCAAAAATAACCATTTATTTCCATACTAATGTATGTTTTTTCGTTTTTAACATTTCGAGAGTGTGGATGGCTTTACAAAAGTCTTCAGAAAGCACTTGAAATCTATGATTCAAAAAAATGTTAAAGTTGTTGATATTCATTCTTCTATTGCGTTATTATGTTGAAACGCAAGCAAGATGAATCAATCTGAGTTTGAACATATCGTTGGCAAGGCGCGCGCCCAGGCTCTGGCGGTGAGCAGAGGTTTCGGCATTGATGGCGTGGGGGCTGAGGACGTGGCGCAGGATACGCTACTGAGACTGTGGACCCTCCACGACGAACTTGCCGCCGACTGCAACATTGAGGCTTTGGCTACGGTGGTGGCGCGCCATTTGGCAATAGACTCTCTGCGTAGGCACCGCACAACGATTGACATTAATACTCAATGGAACCTTGCCGATGAAGTCCACGCTTCGCCCAGCGATGTCGCAGAGAACGCCGACAACACGGAATGGCTGGAGAAAAAGCTCCGACAGTTGCCTTCCACGGAATATCAGGTGATTCATCTGCGCGAAGTAGAAGGCAAGACCAATCAAGAGATGGCAGCCCTGTTGGGTATCACTGAGGCTTCAGTGGCAACACTGCTTTCAAGGGCAAGAAAAAAATTGTTGAATGATATCAAAAGGAGATTGAAGATATGAATCGCGACGAAATACAACAACTTCTCAACCGCTACATGGATGGACAGACGACACGTGAGGAGGAAATCAAGCTGTCCAAATGGATGGCGACCCACGATGTTCCACCCGAGTGGCAACCCTACAAGGAGATGCTCTCGTGGATTGCCAAGGGCATGCCGCTCACCGAGACTCAGGAGAAGCCCCACCGCAAGATACGCTTGAAGCTCGTTGCCGGTTGGGTTGCGGCAGCAGCCGTGATAGCAGCGCTCTTCTTGATGGTTATCCCCAAGGGGCAGAAGCCACAAGAGAACGGAGTCAAAGCGCTGGCAACCCTCAAAGTGGAAGATTCCACGCAGAATGTTCCTACAGCTACAAGCGAACGCGACTCGGCAACGAATCGGAATGCGGAGAAGGTGAAGCCCTTCAAATCTTACCGTCGTTTCCATCGCTCCATGTTGCCTCCTCGCCACATGGTCGCCCAGACAAAGACGGATTCGGTGGAGAAAGTGGCAGCGGAAAAAGTGAATGCCGAGTTGAATGAATGGCACGATAAATACGTAGCAACAGCACGTGCCGTTGACTCTCTCGCATCCCTCCAAAACTTCTATCTCGAGGCAATCACCGTTGCCTACGAGGATGATGATTACGAAGAAACTTACTAATGAATAAAAGGATTAAAGCTATGAGGATAAAGAATGTTTTGTTTTTGGTTTTGCTTCTGTGCTTGTCATCTACAACGGTGACTGCACAGACGCAAATTGAGAAGGCGGTGAAAGCCTTTGTCAATAGTAAGAAATACGGCAAATGGATTTCTGAAAACAGAATGATGAACAACGGGCAGTTTGACGAGAAAGATAAATCGCAGTATATCTGCTACAAATTCTCCATGCCCAAGAAGCATCTGTCAGCCCTGTCACCCATCTTTGATGCGTTCAAGGCTGAGGAGAGTGCGGCTTACAGCTCTTACTACAAATCGGCTGGCGAGGATGCGATGAGCTACTTGAAAATAAGTTATGACAATCATGGCAATAAAGTAAAACTCGGAACAGAGCGCAACACCGACTACCGTGCGCTGCTCTTCTCCGACCCTTCCGACACTACTTTCCGTTATGCCTACATCGTTCAATATAATAATGTAGACCAAAAAACTTTGGACGGCAGAATCTATAAAATCTACAGTCGCAATCCTCGGACGCAAAAGCATGCGTTCATTAGTTCCTTTAATGATGGTGAAATCAGTTCGCCAACCGTTATCACGGATGACGATGGAACGATTGTCATTGGCGGGGACGATCCCGACAATTCCACAACTGTTGTCACGAAAGACGATGGAACTATCATCGTAAACGGAAAAGTATTCTTCAAAGGCAATCCCCAAGTTGTTGACAGTGAGTATGTCCAAAAACAGATTGATAGTTTTCGGAAAGCAGTCAAAGACTATGAGAAAGCCATCGTAGACTACAAAGACGGGATTAAAGAATATGAGGATGGCATCAAGCAATATGAAAAGGACATTGATGAACTGCGAAAGGAACAGAAGGACGATGAGTATGAAATGACCATCAAAAACTACGAGGATGCAGTCAGCAACTTTAAGCGGGGCATTGAAAATTTCAACAATGGAATTAAAAACTCTGAGACAGCCATTGAGAATTTTCAGGACCAGATAGCGAGGCTGAAGCAACAGCTCCTCTCAGGTGTTAAGTTAGTGGATAATTCTGGGGATGCCCATATCAAAACTTCTTCCGAATTTCTCAGCAGGTTTGGAGTCTACTATCGACTTTACAAAGATGAACTGAACAAAGATAGCGATGATAAAGACAATATGGTGCTATATGCCCTGGTTGATGGACTTCGGTCGCTGAGCAAGAAAAGCAACTTGCTGAATGATGAGGAGCGCAGCTACTGCGTGAAGCAACTGGAGGAACTCAAGTCGATAGACACGGATTCGTATCGCGACGGACAGTTGGATTTGACGATAAGTAATTACAAATAAGATATATCTCACTACTATCTCTTCCTCATGCATTAAGAGTAATGCAATTCCATTCATGGAAATGGGGTGAGGTTTCTACAATAGTATATGATAAGTTAATAATCAATCAATTTCCAGAGGGATTCTCTCTCACTGTGAAAGACAGAAAAACGTCGGCTGGGAATGGCGATTCCCCGTCGGCGTTTCTGTATATGCGGATGTCTGTTATGAAAGCAATATATATCTACATCGGACTCCCGAAGCCACCGAAGTGACCACCGCGACGACCACCGGGAGGCATTCCACCGGGTCCACGCATGTCGCGACGATTAAAGTCGGGACGATGGGGCGGTTGCATCTGTTCGCGCGCTTCCTTGCCTCCGAAGATGTTCAAACGGTAGATGGCATGGAACATCACGTAGCTGTTGATGGCGTTGTATTCCGTATCGCTGCGCTGCATAGCCGTAATGGCACGCGAGAAATTGCTCTGCTCGTTGAGAATATCATAGAACTGGAGGCTCAGCGTGAGCGGTTTTCCTTTGAGGAAGCTTTGCGACAACTGAACGTTCCAAATCAACTCGTTGGTATTGAGCGATGCGTCGGAATAGCCACGGCGGCTATTCTCGTGAAGGTCGGTGACGAGCGTCGTTCCCCAAGGAGCCTGTAAGTTGAGGTTGATACCGTAAGCAAACTGCCATACATCGCTGTTGCTTGTGCTTTGCAGGTCGTTGCGCGAATGACGATAGTTCAGACTTCCGTCGAGTTCCACTTCCAGCCAGTCATTGCGGTAACTGCCAGCCAATCTCTCGCTCACTGTGAAGTCGCGGGTGTTGTTCTTCTGAGCTGTAGCGCTTTGGTCGAGGTTCACATAGCCCACGTAATTCTGATAGCCCAACATCGTATTGGTGTTGACGTTCCAGTAGCCGGCTGAGTCGAGTGCGGTGTTGAACATCAGTCCGCCATTGAGGCTCCATTGTCCATTGATGTTTTGAGGCTGCGTGGTACGTCCACCGGTCTGCTCGTCGTAAGTCACCATGTTGCTGATGCTGTTACGCGTAGTGCTGAAGTTGAGCCATGAAGCCCACACCTGCTGATAGTGAGTCACATTGTTGTTATTGTAGAAGAAGCGCAGGGTCTGTGTAAATGAAGGCTTCAATCCCGGATTACCTTTCGTGACGTTGAGCGGGTCGGAGTCATCGGTGATGTCGAGCAGGTCGGTCATCGAAGGCTGTGTGGTCGTGCCTCGGTAGTTGATGCGCAGGTTGCTCTCCTTGGAGAACCTGTAGCGGAAATCGAGAGTAGGAGTGAAGTTAGTGACGTGGCGCACCGTGTCTACCTTGACGCCTTGATAATCTTGGACGAATTTCGTCATCTGCGGATTCACCATGATACCCACGTTGAAATTGTATTTTGCCCTCACCATACGGAACATTAATTCCAAATCGTGCGAGTAGGTTCTATATTGTGCAAAGCGGCTGAGCGACTGGTCGTAATAGCTCTCCAACGAGTTAGGCAATAGGTTGAGATAGTTGTCCCACGTTCTGTATTTCGGGTCGATGCTGGAGAAGAAATCCTCGCCGAGGTTGGAGAAATCATAGGTGGAACGGTCGCTCTTGTTGTAACTATAATCAAAACCATAGATAAACTGCAAGAAAGTAGCTTTCCACAACGGCTCAGAATAAGTCAGTTCGGCAGAGATATCAAAGTTCTTTGTCGGAGTGAGGTTGTAGCGGTTAGTCTGATAGGTGGAGTCCTGTCCGAGAGCGTTGAGCACTTGGAACAAGTGGACGTTGTTGGTGGAGAGCGCAGTGTTCTTGGTGTCCGTATAGCTTGCCTCAGAAAGAAGCGTGATGTTTCGTCCCGTACTGCTCAGCTTGCGGTTGATTTGCAAACGACCGCCAATCATCTTTGTTTCGCTGTAGCTCATGCTCATCTGCTTGCGCAGGTTAACCATGAGCGAATCCTCATCAAGAAGTTGCAGTCCTTCTTCTGAGAGCGGATAATCAGTATAGTTGTAAGGGTCTTCGTTGTAGCTGGCGCTCTGGCTGGTGGTGAGTCCATCGGTCTTGGTCCATCTTACACGCGGACGGAAGAGGATGTTGGTAAGTGTATCGGGATTCCATTCAATACGGAAGCGCGCGTTCCATCGGTTCTCGCGAGTGTAGGATTGCGACAGACTATTGGAGAAGGCACCCACGCTGCTGATATAGTTTTCGGTGGATGTATTGGAGCGTGTGTCGTTGTCTCTGTGGTTCCATCTTACGCTACCGTTGATTTTCAGTTTTCCCTTCTCCTCGTAGTTGAGGTTGATACCCGTCATCTTCGAAGCGTTGAGTCCTGTGCGGTTGCGGCCAAACATACCACCGCGGCCGCCGAATCCCATATCGTTGACGTTGTTGAAGTTGCCAAACGCCATCACGCGCCAGTTGCCCTTGAAATAAGCTGCCATTAGCTTCTCAGCGTAGCGGTCGTGTGTGCCGATACCGAAGTCGAGATTGGAGAACATGCCCTTGTTCATGCCCTTCTTCAGTCCGAAGTCGAGTACCGTAGATTCGTTGCCATCGTCAATGCCCGTCACCTTTGTCAGGTCACTCTTCTCGTCGTAAGCCTTCACGGTCTGCACGATGCTCGTGGGCAGGTTCTTCAAAGCCGTATTGGTGTCATCTGTGAAGAATTCCTTGCCTTCAACGAGAATTTTCTTCACCTCCTTGCCGTTGATGGTAATCTTGCCGTCATCGTCAATCTGAGCACCGGGAAGTCGCTTCACCAATTCCTCAATGGTGGAGCCTTCCGGTGTTCGGTAGGCAGAACTGTTGTAGACAAACGTATCCTCCTTCATGGTCACTTTGAGCGCCTGGCCTGTCACCACTGCGCCCTTGAGCATGACGGTCTCACCGTTCATCACGATTTTGCCCATGTCGATATCTTGGTTACCGGTAATCTCCACTTGTTTCACAGTCTTGTTATAGCCCACACCTGTGAACCTAATCAGGTATTTGCCGTTGGAGGGAGCCTGCACGCTGAAGGTTCCATCTTCCTTGGTCGTCATGCCGCCAATGAAGGTGGAATCGGGCTTGAGCAGTTGTACTGTCATATAGGGCAGCAACTCCTTGGTGTCGCGGTCTACGAGCACGCCTTTCACGGTTCTATTTTGGGCTGTTGCCGTGACAAGGGTCATGAGCGCGAGCAACAGAGTGGATAAGAGCTTTTTCATTGCCTGAATATTCTTTTTTGCTTTTAAGACGGTTTTGGCGCTTAATCGTTTAATTGAGGTTGGTCGTTTTTCTGCGAACAGGCTTATTTCTTCAATCAATGGCTAATACCTGCACACTTACGGGGAGAAATGAGCAATATTGAACAAAATAGTCTTAAAAAGTTTTAATATGTGAGTATGTTTCTTCGATTAGCGACAATCTTTTCTTAAATTTGTATAAAACGTTGTATGTATGGAACAGAAAATATTAACTACCGACAATCTCCAACTGACGCTCACAGAGGCTATCTCCGAATGTGAGCACGAGAGAATCTTTGTCCTCACCGATGAGATAACACGCCGCAAGTGCTGGCCTCTGATGCAGAACTTCTTGGTGCTGCGCGATGCCTCAGTCATTGAGATTCCCGCTACAGATGTCAACAAGAATCTCGACTCCCTCTCTCATGTTTGGAAGGAATTGGCGGCGGCACAGGCTACGCGCCATGCGCTGCTCATCAATTTGGGCGGAGGCATGGTGACCGACTTGGGCGGCTTTGCTGCCTCTACCTATAAGAGAGGTATCGACTTCATCAACATTCCCACTACGTTGCTCTCAATGGTAGATGCCAGTGTGGGCGGCAAGACAGGAATCAATTTTGAAGGATTGAAAAATGAGATTGGCGTGTTCAACACTGCACAGTGCGTCATCTTCTATATGCCCTTCCTCAAAACCCTTGATACCCCCAACCTGCTTTCCGGCTATGCGGAGATGCTCAAACACGGACTTCTTGACAGTGAGGAAACGTGGGCAGAGGTGATGAACTTGGACTTGAGAACAGACGACATGAAGAAGTTGAGCGAAGTTGTGATGAAGTCTGTTGGCGTGAAGCAACGCATCGTCAAGGCTGACCCGAAGGAGCGCGGTCTGCGCAAAGCTCTCAATTTAGGACATACATTCGGTCATGCCTTTGAGGAGTTCTCACTCCGCCACGACAAGAAACCGATTCTTCACGGTCACGCCGTCGCCTATGGATTGGTGGCAGACCTCTATCTGTCGTCTATCCGCTTCAACTTCCCCGTTGATAAGATGCGCCAGACGATTCGCCACATCTTTGAAAACTATGAAGTGCCGTCGTTCTCCTGCGACGACTATCCGGAGTTGATAGAGTTGATGCGCCAAGACAAGAAGAATCACGACGACCGAATTATCACGACACTTTTGGCAGATATCGGACAGCCGCGCATCGACCAAATTGTGAGTGAGGAAGAGATAAAAGAAGCACTTGATTTTTGTCGCGAAGGATAGCAGTATGTAGTGCCGTTGAGCAGGACAGAATCAGACAATCGTAAAGTCTTGGGAAAAATTAAACAAGTTTATTTTGTTCTTCGCCCGATTTGCACTATCTTTGCAAAAGAACAACTATAAATTTATACTACCATCCATGGACATTACAGAAAGATTTATTAATTACACTAAGTTCGATACTCAGTCGGCAGAGGATTCTAAGACCGTTCCGAGTACCGCTAAACAACTTATTTTTGCCCGTTACCTCAAGGAGGAACTGGAGAAAGAGGGACTGAAAGACGTTGAAATGGACGACATGGGCTACATCTATGCAACCCTGCCCACCAACACCAAGAAGGAAATTCCAACCATCGGTTTCATTTCTCACTACGACACTGCTCTTGATGCCAGTGGTAAGGACATCAAGGCTCGCATCGTGAAGAATTACGACGGTGGCGACATCGAACTTTCTCCAGGCATCATCTCCTCACCGAAGAAATTCCCCGAGCTGTTGGCTCACAAGGGCGAGGATATCATCGTGACTGATGGTACGACGCTGCTCGGCGCTGACGATAAAGCAGGTGTGGCTGAGATAGTGCAGGCTATGTGCTATCTGCGCGACCACGATGAGATTAAGCATGGCGACATTCGCGTGGGCTTCAACCCTGATGAGGAAATCGGTATGGGCGCTCATCACTTTGACGTGGAGAAGTTTGGCTGCCAGTGGGCATATACAATGGATGGCGGCGATATCGGTAATTTGGAATACGAGAACTTCAACGCTGCTGCCGCTCGTGTTAGAATCAAAGGCATGAGTGTACACACGGGTTACGCCAAGGGCAAGATGGTTAATGCCAGCAGATTGGCATGCGAGTTTAACAGCTATATTCCTGAGTCGGAGATTCCCGAGACCACAGAGGGCTACGAAGGATTCTATCACCTCTTGGGCATTGAAAGCCGTTGCGAGGAAGCAAAGCTGGATTATATCATTCGCGACCACGACCGTGCAAAGTTTGAGGACCGCAAGCGTTTCATCATGGATATTGCCAATAAGATGAACGAAAAGTATGGCGAGGGAACGGTTAAGGTGGAACTCCGCGACCAATACTACAACATGAAGGAGAAGATTGACCCCAACATGCACGTTATCGACATCGTTCTGAAGGCAATGGAGAAGAGTGGTGTGAAGCCCAAGGTGGAGCCTATCCGTGGCGGTACCGACGGTGCACAACTCTCATTCCGTGGTCTGCCCTGTCCCAACATCTTTGCTGGCGGCGTCAACTTCCACGGTCCCTTTGAGTTCGTTTCCATCCAAGTGATGAACAAAGCCGTAGAGGTTATCGTCAACATCTGCGCCCTCACGGCACAATACAACGACTAATTCTATTCACCATAGGCTGCGTCCACGATTATAATGTGGACGCAGTTTTTCTTAATTTCTTGTCTGACACAGCGAAGGCTCTATGGCTTCTCTATCCCTACAGCCTCGACTCCTGCGATAGGCATATCTGTCCTAACTCAAAATAGCTCCTACAACTTCGATTATGGAAGAACTCCCCAACTTAATTAAAGATTTAGCACTGATTTTGATTGTTGCCAGTGTGGTGACACTGGTATTCAAAAAACTCAAGCAGCCGCTTGTGCTGGGCTATATTGTTGCGGGATTTCTCGTTTCGCCCCACATGCCTTATCTGATGTCGGTCATTGATAAGGCGGATATCCAGACATGGGCGGATATCGGCGTAATGTTCCTTTTGTTTTCGTTAGGACTGGATTTCTCCATCAAGAAGATACTCAAGATGGGCATGGCTCCCGTCATTTCTACGCTCACCATCGTATTCTGTATGATATTCATCGGCATGGGCGTAGGAAATGCTTTTCATTGGGGACGCATGGACTGCGTTTTCCTTGGTGGTATGTTGGCAATGAGTTCCACTACTATTATATATAAGGCATTCGACGACATGGGGCTGGGGCAACAGCGCTTTGCCGGTCTCGTCATGTCCACTCTCATCCTTGAGGACATTCTCGGCGTGGTGATGATGGTCATGTTGAGTGCCATTGCTGGTGGTGGCGACCCCAAAGGCGGAGAGATGCTCGCTTCGCTACTGAAAATCGGATTCTTCCTCGTACTTTGGTTTGTCGTGGGCCTCTTCATCATCCCCATCTTCTTCCGTTCAACCCGTAAGCTGATGACCGACGAGACCTTGCTCATCGTGTCGCTCGGCTTGTGCTGTCTGATGGCTGAAATCTCAACTGCCGTCGGATTCAGTTCTGCTTTCGGTGCTTTCGTGATGGGCAGCATCATCGCAGAGACAGTTGAGGCAGAGCGCGTCATCCGCATCACGGAGCCTGTTAAGAACCTCTTCGGCACCATCTTCTTCGTGTCGGTGGGTATGCTTGTTGACCCGCAAATCATCGTTAGCTATGCCTTGCCGATACTCGCCATCGTTGTCGCCATCATCGTAGGGCAGTGCATTTTCGGTACGATGGGTTTCATGCTGAGCGGTCAATCGCTCAAAATCTCCATGCGCTGCGGATTCTCGCTCACACAGATTGGCGAGTTCGCCTTCATCATCGCCTCATTGGGCTTGAGTTTAGGCGTCATCAGCAACTTCCTTTACCCTGTTGTAGTGGCGGTGAGTGTCATCACCACTTTCCTCACGCCCTACATGATTCGTCTCGCCGTGCCAGCCTATGAAGCTTTGGAGCGTCATCTGCCGCGCAGGTGGATGCGACGGCTCAATCACCTTGGCACAGCCCACCAGCAGAGTGCGCAGGAACAGAGCGACTGGAAACGGCTCTTGCGCAAAATGACGGTCAATACAGTGGTTTATTATATCCTCAGCATTGCTGTTACGGCTTTGATGCTCACGCTTTTCCTGCCCTTCTCGCGTACCATCTTGCCTCATTGGTGGGCGAATGGAGTAACAGGTGTGCTCACCGTATTGCTTATCTCACCTTTCCTGCGTAGCATTGTGATGAAAAACAATCACAGCGACGAGTTCCGCACCCTTTGGACTCAGAGTCATCTCAATCGCCCGCCACTGGTCTTCACCGTGTTGGTGCGCATTGCCATCGCTGCGTCCATACTATTTTATATCTGTAATTATCTGGCTCGTTTTACCAATGCCATCGTCATCACCCTTGCCATCGTGGCGATTGTCATCATGGTTCTCTCACGGAGCTTGAAGAAACGCAGTATCCGGCTGGAGCGAATGTTTGTGCAGAATCTCCGCTCGCGGGACATCGAAGCGGAGGTTCACGGTCGCAAGCGCCCCCTCTTTGAGGGTCATCTGCTCGACCGCGACCTTCATATCAGCGATTTCCTCATTCCCGAAAATTCATCGTGGGCGGGAGAATCCTTGAAAAAACTGAAGCTGCGTGAGCGTTTTGGTATTCAGGTGAGTAGTATTCTGCGTGGATGGCAGCGAATCAACATACCAACAGGTTCCACCATCCTATTTCCCGGCGACAAGATTCAAGTGATAGGCAGTGATGAGCAGTTGGCGACTCTCAACAAGGCGCTTCGCAAGGAACTCGTAGGTGAGGACCCCGACATTGAGAAACGTGAGATGAAGTTGCGCCGTATCACCATCAGTAAAGGCAGTCGGCTGGTTGGCAAAACCTTGCGCGAGAGCGGAATCCGTGATGTTTACGGCTGTATAGTGGTAGGTTTGGAAGAAGGCAAGGAGAGTCTAACTCCTGTTGAACCTTCCCGCCAGTTTGAAGAAGGTGACATGCTGTGGATTGTCGGGGAACAGGAGGCTCTTGAAAAGATAGAAGAGCAGTGCTGCCCATCAAGCAGAATCAGTTAGGAGATAGGAGGAGTTAATTCCAGTTAGGAGATAGGAGATAGGAGTTAGGAGATAGGAGTTGCTGCGCCGCAGATGCTCGACATATCGCCGAACATGGCGGCGCAGCTAATTATGCATTATGAATTATGCATTATGCATTGTGAATTGTGCATTATGCATTGTGAATTGTGCATTATGCATTGTGCATTAATTTCTAACTCCTAAAAAATAAGCAAGTTGCAAGCTAGCGAAACATCAGTTAGAGTTTCTTATCGGTTGGCATATTGTGGTTCATGAACCGGTATTCGGCGAGTTTCTCCCATTTCGTTCCAGGCTTTCCGTAGTTGGCATAGGGATAGATGCTGATGCCGCCACGTGGAGTGAAGAAGCCTGTTACCTCAATATATTTGGGAGCCATCAGTTTGATGAGGTCCTTCATAATCACGTTGACGCAATCCTCGTGGAAGTCGCCGTGGTTGCGGAAACTGAACAGATAGAGCTTCAGGCTCTTGCTTTCCACCATGCGCTCTGCCGGAATGTAGCTGATGCGGATTTCGGCAAAGTCGGGCTGTCCTGTGATGGGACAGAGACTGGTAAACTCAGGACAGTTGAACTGTACCCAATAATCATTTTCCGGATGCTTGTTTTGGAAGGTCTCCAAAACTTCCGGTGCGTAGTCCATCTTGTAGTGGGTCTTGGCTCCGAGAGCCTTCAGCCCTTCGTCTTTTCTCTCCATAATCTTGTATTTGGAGAGTTAGACGGATTGGGAAAATTCCCATCCCTCTAACTCTAAATGTTGAAAATCTTGAGTACGTTGTAAGAAATTCCCTCGTCGTAGGCATCTTCGCCCTCGTGGCGCTTCAGAGCCTTCACCACGCGAATCGTCACGGGCAAAGCCACTACCTCGTAGAGTGTTTTCAGCACTACTTGCCAAAGCATCAGCTTGGGCAACTCCATCATGGGTACCACGCCTCCCAACGCTAAGGGAAAGAATATAAGGCTGTCGGCGCTCTCACCCAACACCGTGCTCCAGATGGCACGAAGCGAGAAACGTCGTCCGCCGTCGGCTATCTTCATGCGGCTCATCACGTAGGCATTGACGAAACTGCCGCAGAGGAATGCCACGAATGAAGCACAGGCGATGCGGGGAGCCAATCCGAAAACGGCATGGAATCCTTCTTGATTATGCCAGTAGGGCGCCCCGGGAATGGCATCGCACAGCGCTCCCATGATAACGAAGAAGGCATTCATGGCGAATCCCATCCAGATGAGCAGCCGTGCCTTGCGGAAGCCCCACACTTCGCATACGCAGTCGTTGATGATATAAGATACGGGAAAAACCAATAAGCCACCCGTCAAATTGATGGGACCTATGGCAATCTGCTTTGTTTCCAATACGTTTGCAGTGATAAGGCAAACGCAGAAGAGAATGCTGAAAAGCATAAACAGCACACTCACGTTCTTTTTGTTGTTCTTTTCCATTTCTTGTTTTTAAAGAGGTGTTCAAGCACTCTATTTTAATGCGCGAGGCACATTTGGGGTGCAAAGATAATGAAAAAAAATTAAAATCTTGTCTCTTATAGAATAATTTGTGTACATTTGCGCACAGAAATCAATAATGAAAAAATATGAGAAGAATTTTTAGTTTGGTATGGGTTGCCCTTGCAACGCTTGTAGCTCAGGCGCAGGACACGAAATACGTTATTACCGGTTCAGCACCCGATACCGTGAAAGAGGTCGTGGTGCTGCAGAATCTTGACCAGCAATCCATGAAAAAGGTTGCGGTTACCAATGGCAAGTTTTCTCTTGAGGGCACGGCTCCCGTCAATGCGTTCATCTCAGTTGTGGCTGGTCCGGAAAACGGAGTCACCGTCGTCAACGACCGTACTCCCATCACGATGAACCTCAAGAACGGCTCTGTAACAGGCTCACCCCTCAACGTGCAGTTCTCGGAGTTTCAAGAGGACATGAACAACTACGACAAGAAAATCATGAAACTCTACAAGGAACAGCGTGAACTCAGCGAGCAGGTTGAGACGGTAGAGAATGCTACCAAGAAAAAAACGCTGGCTGAGCAGGAGGAGAGATTGGAGAAGCAGCAGAATGAGGCTTTGAAGAAATACGTTGCTCAGCATAAGGACGACGTCACGCCCGCCTACTATCTGTCACAGGCATATTATGGCTTTGACTACGATGAACTGAACTTGATGCTCGACCCGACTGCTGCTTATTATAACAACTCCCTCATGGAGAGACCCAAGGCTCAGTTGAAGGCATTGGAGAAGCGCCGTCCTGGATTGATGTTTACCGACTTGAGTATGCAGGATATGGACGGAAAGGCTGTGAAACTCAGTCAGTGGGCTGGCAAGGGAAATTATGTGCTGGTTGACTTCTGGGCTTCTTGGTGCGGTCCCTGCCGATTGGAAATGCCGAATGTGGTGGACGCTTACAAGCGTTATCATGCCGCCAAAGGCTTCGAGGTTGTCGGTGTGAGCTTTGACTCCAAAGCTGACGCTTGGAAGAAGGGCGTGAAAGATTTGGAAATGGAGTGGCATCAGATGTCCGACCTCAAAGGATGGAACAGCGCTGCCCACACTGCCTATGGCGTCAACAGCATCCCTAGCAACGTGCTGCTCGACCCCGAGGGTAAGATTATTGCCAGCGACCTGCGTGGCGGTGCCCTCACAGCGAAGCTGAAGGAAATATACGGATATTAATGCATAATGCATAATGCATAATTGGCTTCGCCGTTCATTAATGCATAATGCACAATGCATAATTCATAATTGGCATTCGCCATTCATAATGCGAATAATGAATTAAATAAAGATATTTTGGGAAGACATGACTTATCGTCTTGTCTTCCTTTTTCTTTTAACTATAAAATAAAGCAATCGCACTCACGCTGGCTTGTCTTTTGGGCAAAAACCTTGCTGAGTGCGATTGCTTATTTTGTGGGATATTTTACTCCTTAGCGGGCTATGAAATAATAGCTTTATAGGGGATTATTCTGCGCCGAGAATCTGGTTGGCGTGGTCCTTCACCTTAATCTGCTTGGGAGTGAAAATTTGCTCCACCACGCCTTCCTCGTTGATGATGAAGGTGGTGCGGAAGGTGCCCATGTATTTGCGTCCATACATCGATTTCTCTCCCCACACGCCGAAAGCCTCATTGAGTTTCATGTCGGTGTCGGCAATCAGCGGGAAAGGCAGATTGTTCTTTGCCTTGAACTTCTGATGGCTCTTGGCGTCTTGTACACTCACGCCCACAACTGCGTAGCCCTTGGCAAGGAAACGCTCATAGTTGTCGCGCAGGTTGCATGCCTCTTGTGTGCATCCTGGAGTTGAGTCCTTCGGATAAAAATAGAGGACGAGTTTCTTACCTTTGAAGTCACTCACGTGAATCTCTTTACCGTTCTCGTCCAATCCGAGAAAATCAGGTACTTTGTTTCCTATTTCCATAATGATTGAGTTTATTTGATGATATAACAGTTCGTTTCTTTATGCGTTCGACACCAACCAGCCAATGTAGCCAAGGAATACAACCGTCAGCACGGCTCCTTCCAAACGGCTGAGCGTATATTTAGTGTAGCTGAAAAGCCAAAGCAGAATCATGGAGATGACGAGCATCGAGAGGTCAACCGACGTAATGCCCGTTATCTGCATGGGCTGGATAAGTCCCGTGATGCCGAGAATCATAAGAATGTTGAATACGTTGGAACCCAACACGTTGCCGATGGCGATTCCGCTCTCTCCCTTTCTCGCTGAAACGACGCTCGTTGCCAGTTCCGGCATGGACGTGCCGCCTGCCACGATGGTAAGTCCGATGATGGCATCGCTCACTCCCAACGAGGAGGCAAGTGCGGAGGCATTGTCGACGAACACGTTACTGCCGCCGATGAGCAACACCAGTCCAAGCAGAATCAACATGAAAGCCTTCAGTTGGCTCATGGGCTTCTGTTCGGCAGCTTGAGGCTCCTCCGCGTCGCTTCCTTGACGGGCACCTCTCACGGTGATAAACATAAAGACAAGAAAGAAAACAAAGAGGATGAGCGCGTCGAAGCGTGAGATATTGGCATCAAGACACATAATGAGGAGCATCACAGAAGCCACAAGGGCGAAGGGTATATCGCGTTTCACGGTGGAGTGGAGGATGGTCATGGGCGCAACCATTGCCGCACATCCCACGATGAGGAGGGCGTTGAAGATGTTGCTTCCCACTACGTTACCGACGGCGAGGTCGGGCGTGCCCTTGATGGCGGAAACCAGACTGACGCAGAATTCGGGCATACTTGTGCCCATGGCTACGATGGTGAGTCCGATGACGATTTGCGGCACGTTCATGCGGCGTGCAAGCGAGGCGGCGCCAGCCGTGAGTGCGTCGGCACCCTTGATGACAATGAAAATACCCAGTATGATGAGGACGATTTGTAATGCCAACGAAGAGGAGGCGAGAGAGAATAAAAATAAATTTGTCATATTGCTAAAATGTTTCAGTTGCAAAAGTACGAAAAAATCCTCGAATATTTTCATATCCGAGGCGAAAACTAACAATCACACAACTTATTACTCTTGGTGAATCTTGTCGGGACGTTCATCACGAATATCCTTGGGCTTTCCGGGCAATTGCCAACGGGAAGCGACAACAAACACCTTTATCCGATTTCAATTTGTCTGCCGACCTTCTGCTCTTCCTGCTGAATCTTGGGTAGGGTGACAGTGAGGACACCGTCGGCAACACGTGCGCCAATCTTGTTCTTGTCCACTTCATCGGGCAGGAGAAGTGTCTGCTCGTAGGTAGTGTAGGAGAATTCGCGGCGCAGATAGTGTGCCTGTTCCTCTGTGGTCTTGCGATGGTTCTCCATCTTGATGGTTAAGTTACCATCCTGATTGATGTTGATGTCGAAATCCTCTTTCCTCAGTCCGGGAGCTGCAAGCTCTACGATGTATGCGGTTGGGGTCTCAAGCACATTAATGGCAGGTGCGGTAGCCTTAGCGGGAACCAAATTCGTGTTGTCAAAGAAGTCGTTGAAGACTTCGGGAAGCCAAAAATTTCTGTTATACATATCTTAATCTCCTATAATTTTATTCGTTATTTTGTTTGTTTACACTCAATCAAGAACAACAAACATACCAACGAAGAAAAAGCGCCAAGTTGACATTTTAATGTGACATCGTGGCAGAAATCGGTCGTCAACTTACCCGTTCTTTCACTGCTACTGCTTCTCATGGTTCTCTTTCCCTTCATTCATCATCTCTCATAGTTCAATATGGTAACGGGAAATTTTGGATTTGAAATTCGCAGCTATTCACTTCAATAACCGTCTATTCTCGTTTTGTCAGCGCCTATAGACGATTGTGCGACAATTGTCAACATACTTTTCAACAATTGTCGACAAGCATGTTAACAAATGCCGAAAAGTATGTCGACATTTGTCGCTCAATCCATATCGAATGTTGATAAGATTTTTGGTGATGGAGATAGAAATGATTATCTTTGCATGTAAAGACAAGTAAATACAGAAACTATGGATATAGAAAAACTGAAAGCCTTCAGACTGCAGAATGATGGTCTTTCCCGTACTTTAGGAATAGAATTTCTTTCAACACCCGACCCCGACACAGTAGCAGCCCGTATGAAAGTTGACGAAACCAACAGTCAGCCCTTTGGATTTCTCTCGGGTGGTGCCTCATTGGCAATGGCTGAGAATTTGGCTGGAGTGGGGAGCTTGGCACTTTGCCCCGACAAGATTTGCGTGGGCATCAATGTGAGCGGCAACCACGTGAAAAGCGCCTTAGAGGGTGACACCGTAACTGCACTGGCTCACCTTATATATAAAGGTAGGACGCTCCACAACTGGCGAATCGACATTACCAACACAGGCGGGCGGCTCATCTCGACCGTGATGGTGACCAATTATATCATGTCAAGCGGCAAACCTGTGGAGCATGAGAACAAACACGAGAAACATTAACAACCTTCAATCACTGAAACAACTATGGAAAGAGAATGGAAAAAGATAGAAGGATTCGACTTCAAGGAAATCCTTTTTGAGGAATACAACCACATTGCGAAGATTACTATCAACCGTCCCCGCTACCGCAATGCTTTTACTCCCCTGACGGTTTGGGAAATGAGTCAGGCATTCACTTATTGCCGCAATACGCTCGACATTCGAGTGGTGATACTCACCGGCGCAGGCGACAAGGCGTTTTGCTCGGGTGGCGACATGCACGTGAAGGGACGTGGCGGTTATGTGGGACAGGACGGCGTACCCCGTCTCAACGTGCTGGATGTGCAGATGCAGATTCGCCGTTTGCCAAAGCCCGTCATTGCGATGGTGAATGGCTATGCCATCGGCGGCGGTCATGTGCTGCATGTCGTCTGCGACTTGACCATTGCTTCTGAGAATGCCATTTTCGGACAGACTGGACCTAAGGTTGGCTCCTTCGATGCCGGACTCGGAGCCAGTTATCTCGCCCGAATCGTGGGGCAGAAGAAAGCACGCGAGATTTGGTATCTTTGCCGACAGTATTCAGCCAAGGAAGCCGAACAGATGGGACTGGTGAACAAGGTGGTGCCTTTCAATCAATTGGAGGACGAGACGGTTGCTTGGTGCGAGACCATCATGGAGCGCTCGCCCTTGGCTATCCGTATGATGAAGGCTGGATTCAATGCCGAACTCGATGGTCAGGCAGGTATTCAGGAATTGGCAGGTGATGCCACGATGCTCTATTATACCCTTGACGAGGCACAAGAGGGAGGTCGCGCCTTCTTGGAGAAGCGCAAGCCCGACTTCGACAAGTATCCGCAGTTCCCTTAATATAGCTGAGTTAGGAGACAGGAGTTGACTCCAGTTAGGAGTTAGGAGATAGAAGTTATTTCCAGTTAGGAGTTAGGCGATAGGAGTTGTTGCGCCCCCACTGAACCTACTACACCTACTGAACTTACTAATCTCCTTCCAGCAATTAGGTGCTCAGCTAATTATGCATTATGCATTATGCATTATCAAAGGGCGCAGCTAATTATGCATTATGAATTATGCATTAAATAGTGCGTGCCATTTCGTTTAGCCCGATACATTGAGTGCGCGTGATGGTAAGATACCCTTAGAAAGAAAGATGTATGACTCTGAATGATTTCTTGAAAGACTGGCGGAGCCCTTCGCCCACTCTCCTCGTCCATACCAGTGGCTCAACGGGAAAGCCGAAGCCCATGGAAGTGGAGAAACAGAAGATGCTCAATTCTGCCCGCATCACTTGTAATTTCCTTCATCTTCATCCCGGCGACAGGGCATTGCTCTGCATGTCGCTCGACTATATCGCCGGTAAGATGATGGTGGTGAGAAGCATTGAGCGAAATCTGAAGTTGGTTTGCGTAGAGCCTTCGGGGCATCCGATGGCAGGGGACGAAGCCCGTGAGCCTTTCGATTTGGTGGCAATGGTGCCGCTGCAGGTTTACAACTCGCTCCAAGTTCCTGAGGAGAGACGGAGGCTCATGCAGACGCGCCACCTCATCATTGGCGGCGGAGCCATCAGCGCTACATTGGAAAAAGAACTCAAGCAGTTTCCCAACTTTGTCTGGTCCACTTATGCCATGACGGAAACGCTGTCACATATCGCCCTGCGCCGTCTCAATGGACCAGAAGCCAGTTCGTGGTACACGCCCTTCGAGAGCGTCAACATCAGTCAGAATGCCGATGGATGCCTCGTCATTGATGCCCCATTGGTACACGACGGAAAACTAACTACCCATGACCGTGTGGAAATCCGTGGCAACCGCTTCCGCATCCTCGGCAGAATAGACAACGTCATCTGTTCGGGTGGAATCAAAATTCAGATTGAAGAGGTGGAGGCACGGCTTCAGCCCCTCCTTGCCAAGCCTTTCATGGTGAGCAGGAAAAAGGATGAGAAGTTTGGCGAAGTGGTGGTTCTTCTCACGGAAGACAGCGATTTGCAGGCTGTGAGAAGCGTGTGTGAGGCGGCGCTACCCAAATATTGGCAACCCAAGTTCTATTACCATGTGGATGCCCTGCCGATGACGGAAACGAAGAAGCCGGCACGTGCCGAAGCAGAGCGACTGATAGAGCGACTGTGAATTTGGAAAAACGATGGATATGGAACCTTTGATGAACGTGAAGGCGCTCGCCTTCGATGCTGACGATACGTTGTGGGACTGCCAGTCGTATTTTGACAAAGTGGAACAGCAATATTGTGAACTGCTCTCCAACTTTGCCAAGCCACGGCAGGTTTCAGCCTCGCTGTTTGAAACCGAGACTGCCAACATGGAAGAACTGGGCTACGGCACCAAGGCTTTCACCCTGTCGTTGGTGGAAAACGCCGTGAAGATAAGCGACGGGCGCGTCACTGGCGACACTGTCAAGGCTATATTGGAATTGGGACGCTCGCTGTTGCGGCTGCCCTCCACGCCGTTGGAGGGGGTTGTTGAAACATTGGACACCCTGCGGCGGCGCGGTCGTTATCGTATGGCAGTGTTTACCAAAGGCGAGCTTCTTGACCAAGAGAATAAACTTCAACGCTCAGGACTACGCAGGTATTTCGACGTAGTGAGTATCGTGTCGGACAAAACACACGACAGCTACCGTCGCCTGTGCCGCGAGTTGGAAGTAGAGCCACAGGAACTCTGCATGGTGGGCAACTCGCTCAAGTCGGATATCGCTCCAGCTTTGGAAGTAGGAGCCAGTGCCGTTTACGTTCCCTTCCACGCCGTTTGGAAGCACGAGCAGGTGGAGCCTTTCAAGCATGAGCGGATGAGAACTCTTGAACGCTTCGCCCAACTCACAGAGGTAGTCTGACCGAAATATCATCTTAAAACCATTGAACCATGACCAAAATACTTCATACGAGCGACTGGCATCTCGGCAACTCGCTTTACGGCTATGACCGTAACGACGAGCAGCTTGACATGCTCCGTCAAATACAGACCATCGTTGAAGAGCAGAAGCCCGATTTGTTCCTGCTCTCCGGCGACATTTATCACAACGCACAGGCTCCCGCTTCGGTGCAACATGAGTTTGCCAATTTTTTGGTGACGCTTCACGAGGAAGCCCCCGATATGGATATCGTCGTCACCGCCGGAAATCACGACAGTGGCGCACGCCACGACATCTTCAGCAAACCATGGGAGCGGTTCCGTGTGCATTCCTTTGGGCTGCTCGACCGCGACCAACCCCTCGACCACCATATTTTGCATTTCCCCGGTAAGGCGTGGGTAGTGGCTTTGCCCTATTTCTATGCCAGTGAGGAAAGCTTCACCTCAGTGTTCCGCAAGTTGATAGAATATGTGGAGAGCCAGAACGAGGAGAAGGAGCCAGTCGTAGTGATGGCTCATATCACCGTTGGCGGTTGCGACTTTACGGGTCATAAGCGCATCGGTACGGCAACGATTGGCGGACTCGACGCGGTGGATATGGGCAAACTGCACGGCAGTTTTGACTATATGGCTTTGGGACATATCCATCATGCACAATGGCTGGGCGGAGCAAATAGAATCCGTTATTGCGGTTCGCCCCTTCCCGTTAGCTTTGATGAGAACTATGAGCATAGCGTCTCCATTATTGATATTGGTCATCACGGGGATGTTCCATCGCTGAAGACCGTGAGCATTCAACCTATGCGCCCTCTCATCACACTACCCGAGAAAGGCTATGGAGATTGGGACGAACTGATGCAGAAGCTCAAGGATTTTCCCGCCGACGAGGAAGCCTATATCAGATTGAATGTTGCCTCCGACACGAAATTGCCGCCCGCTCCCGATGTGGAAGCTCGGCAGGCTGTGGAAGGCAAGCGGTGCCGTTACTGTGTTATCAATATCGAACACACGGAAGTGGAGGAACAAGAGCAATTCGATATGGATATTCATGAATTCCAACAAGCCGAGCCGTTGGATATTATCAAGCGTTACACCAAAGATACTGGAAAGTCTTTCACCGACGATATGGAAACGATTTTCAAGCAAGTAGTTGACGAAGTAGAGAGAGAAAACAATCAGGAGGAATAACCAATGATAATCAAAAAACTCACTATACACAATATCGCTTCAATTGCTGACGCAGAGATTGATTTTGAGGCTGCGCCCCTGAGTGACTCAACCGTGTTTCTTATCACGGGTGAGACGGGAGCAGGCAAGACTACCCTCCTTGACGCTATCTGTCTGGCGCTCTACAATATGACTCCTCGCATGAAGGCGGGCAATAACAGGGAAATCACAGAGAGAAACGTGAGAGCAACTGATACCCGTCAACTCCTACGGCGCGGGGTGGGTGAAGGCGGAGTGAAATTGCTCTTTCGTGGCAACGACGACATAGATTATGAGGCAGAATGGCAGGTGAGGCGCTCTCGCGGAAAGGCTGAGGGCAACCTGCAAAATCTCCAATGGACGTGGACCAATCTGCAGACAAAGGACGTGGTCAGTGGTTCCACAGACATCAGGAATAAGATAGACCAAGTGATAGGGCTAAGTTTTGACCAGTTCTGTCGTACCACGATGTTGGCTCAGGGAGAGTTTACCAAGTTTCTCAACAGTACCGACGACGACAAGGCACTCATTTTAGAGAAGATTACCGACAGTAGTATCTACGCCAAAATTGCCCAACGCATCCATCAACATTGGGCGGATGCGGAGAGTGAATGGAATCGCCAAGAAGAATTACTGAATAATATCACGTTGCTCTCCCAAGAGGAGAAGGCGAAACAGGAACAAGATCGGAAACAGTTTTCTCATGATGCCCATGAATTGGAAAATCAGATAAATAAGGCAACAGAGAAGAAGACTTGGCTGGAAAATGAGGCTACCTATCAGCAAGAACTGCAAACGGCGCAGACTAAGAAGAATGAAGCCGAGAGCGTGACCCAAGGGCAGGAATTTGCCGACAAAGTGCGTCTCTTAACTGATTGGGATGAAAGCGATGAGGCTCGCAACCAATGGAACCTGCGAAGTCAGAAAGCCAAGGAGCAGAATCTTGCTGAAAAGAAATTGGAGAATCTGCATCGGGATTATCGAACATTGCTCGGTGGAAAAGCATTTGAACAGCAAAGCATAGAGAAGTTGAGCCAACAGTTGAACGAACTGAAAGACCAACTAAAGAACGAAGAAAAACGTCAACCAGTGTTTGAACAGAGCAGTATTATCGTCAAACAGCTAAAGGACGTAGTCGCTGCCCGCAAGAATATCTCGAAAGAACAACAGCTCATCGACGAACGGGATAAAGAGATAATAAAGTATCAAGCCCGTGCGGAACAGAAGAAAAATGAATTGCAAAAGACCCAACAGCAATGCGCTGAGGCTCAGCAAAAGTTGGAGGGGTTGCAGCAACAGCTGGAGCAGTTCGGTTTGCAGAACAAACGGGACGAGAAAGACAAGTTGGTGAATCGAAGCCATTTGGTTGAGAATGCCATCAAAGCCTTGGGTAAGGTTGATGAGGAACGGGAACGCCGTCAGCGTTTGGAACATGATTTGGAGAGCCAACGGAAGAATAATACCGATTTGGAGGTATCTGCCGAGAAACTGAAACAAAGAGTGGAAACGATGACTGCGCTTCGCGATAAGTCGAAAAATACGTATGACGAAATAGAAGAAGCCAACGATGCCGATTTGGAAGCGAAGAGGACAAAGTTGAAGTTAGGGTGTACGTGTCCGCTTTGCCGGCAGACTGTGGCGAAGTTGCCTCCTCAAAACACTGTGCTGAAAAATCTTCTGCAGAAAGCAAAGTCGGATTTGGACGAGGCTGAGAAGAATTTGGAAAGTGCCAAAACGGACTTGAATCGTAATCACGCTCTTCTTGCTACAACTCATAGAGATATCTCAAATAAGGAAAGAGAACTCGAAAGAGATAAGGGCTTGGAAAACGCTGAGAAGGAAGCCAAGACTCTTTGCGAACAAGTAGGGGAGAGCGAGGTTCCGAAACTGAAGGAAATGAAGGCTGCGATGGATGCAGAATTGAAAAGCAAAGAAGATGAAATCCATCGTGGGGAGGAATTGGAGCGCCAGCAGCAAACGGCTCAGAAAACCTATAATCAATTGCAGTCGGCTGTGAATCAGCAGACGTTAGACCAACAAAAAGAGGTAAATCTGCTGAAAGAAGCGATGGCGCAACAGAATACTTCCCAAGCGCGAATAGAGGAGTATCGTAAGATGGAAAACGACAACCTGCAACAAGTAGGTCAGACGCTTGGAGATACCGTTTGGCATAGCGATTGGCGCGAGTCTCCCAAGGCTTTTGTGGATGAACTTCAGCTTGCAGTACAAGAATATAATCGTCAGCAGGAGCAGGCAGAAACATGGAAAAACGATTTACAGAAGGCGCGGGAAGAATTGGAGCGAATAGAACAGAATTTGAATGATGTGGCACAACTGGAGCCTGAATGGAAAGATGAGGCTGGACTTCCGAATAAGGTGGCGCATCTATTGGATAAGGCTCCACGTCTTGTTGCCGACATCCGAAATACAGAAGACCAAAAGTTCAAGGCTCAACAGGAGAGGGAAGAGGCTGAGAAGCAACTCCGTTCTATTCAGCAGCAGAAACCTAACCTTACGGATGAGCGTTTGGAAGCTCTTCTGTCTCAGGCAGAGAGAATACAGAAAGTCAGGAACGATGTACAGAAAAAACAGTTGGCATTGACAGCCAGCAAGGCTCAATTGGAGTCGGCTCGCAGAAGGTTGGATGAACATCAGAAGAAACAACCGCAGTTGGATGAGGCTGACAATGTAGACTCCTTGAAGGACGTGATTGCCAATTTGCGACAACAGGTCAACGAGAAAAATCAAGCCATTGGAAACATCGATAGACTGTTGAAAGATGACCAATCGAATCGTGAAAAGCACGAGGAGAGAATCAAACAGCGCGATGAAGCTAAAAAATTATTTGATAAGTGGAGCCAGTTGAAGAACCTGACAGGCAGGGCAGACGGAGCTGACTTCCGGAAAATTGCCGAAGCCTATGTGTTAGGCAGTCTAATCCGTGCAGCCAACGTTCATCTGCGTTCCCTCACCGACCGCTATCAGCTTCATGTAAAGGCGGGTACGTTCCTCATCATGTTGGAAGATTTCTATCAGTGTGGTGATATGCGTCCGGCTTCTACGTTGTCGGGCGGTGAGAGCTTTCTGGTTTCATTGGCTTTGGCTCTTGCCTTGAGCGACATCGACAACCGCTACAGCGTCAACATGCTCTTTATCGACGAAGGCTTTGGCACGCTGAGCGATGAGCCACTCGACAATGCCATCAACACGCTCCGAAATCTCCATAGCAAATTGGGGCGCCGCGTGGGTATCATCAGCCATGTGGATGAACTCAAAGAGCGGATTGGCGTGCAAATACAAGTTGACCGTCAAGGGCACAATTCGGAAAGTACGGTGAAAGTGGTAGATATTGGTGGAGAAAATGTTTGAAACTATCAACAATAAAACGGCATTGGGAATTTTCGCTTTCCCAATGCCGTTTTGTATTATCCAATGCGTTTGAACCGACGAGGACGCGAGAAGGAACGAATGAGTTGCTTGCCCACTTGGTTCCAATAGGGCATCTTCTTCATGGTGGTTCTCACGGGTGGAACATCGTAGAGCATGTAGATGAGCAGGAAGAACACTCCGAAGATGCAGACCAATCCAAACATCTGTTTGATGCTGGTGAGTAAGGCTGCCTCTGGACCGAAGGGAAGAGCCCTTGCCATGTTGTCGGCTACATGATAGCGAATGCCATAGCTGAACATTCCCGTTGAGATTGCCTCCATCATGCCGTTGCGGGCAAAACCTGAAATGGTGAGTCCCATGAAGAAATGCTCAAAGGGCATTAGTTCTTCCAAGTAGATGGTGAGGGCTGTGAAGTAGATGGCATAGCCAAATGTGCGCAGCAGGGTGGGCAGATAGAGCCGCCACAAGGGTAGGTTAGGAGTGATGTAGAAGTACATCATCACTTGATAGCCCAACAATGCCGCAAAACCAAGAATCAACAACCGCGTATAGTGGAGATTGAGCACTTTGCACCATAGGAAAGTGAATGCACATCCCAAGATGGTTCCAACCACACCTAACAGATTGAGTATTGACACCGTGTAGGACCCCCAATGCATAACTGCTCCCGTGAAGGTGTTCTCCAATACTTTTGGCGTTGAAGTCATAAATTCGGCTACACAATAAAGCAGGAGCGTCGGCACCAGTGTCTTATAGCAGAAGGCGCCTGGCGCTATATAGGGATGGCGGATGAAGAACATTCGTGGAATGTTGATAGCGGTCGTTACGATGAGCATCAGCAGCACTGTGCGCCACACTCGACTCTGTGCCCAGTTGTAGTATTCGCCATAGTTGAACAGCCATATCACCTCCAACAGCATAAGTGACCAAAGAATGCAGCCAAGCCAATCGACACTGATGAGTGGGATGGGCTTCATGAAGCGGAAGTTCTTCGTCAGGCAGAACACCAATAGTATCACGATGAGCAGCAAGACGGCGATGAACCAATTCATAGCCTGCCATGAGCCGCACCAATAAGTAAGCGTCTGAGCCATCCAGCCGGAAAGACTGATGTCGCCTACTACAAAGATGTAGAGGATGGGGAAGAATACGCGGAAGTCGCGCTTGGGGGTCATCCAGAGTTGAATATTCGAAGCGCACTCAAACGTTCCGCAGAGTTTGAAGAATCCTCCTATGAAACTCAACACGCACAGCACGAACAAAGAACGGGTGTAGAGGGCACCGATGTCGCACAGCAAGATGATGGTGGCGGCATTAAGAAGGAGTTGGTGGTTGGTGAAGCGGAATTTGAACCGGAACAACAATGGGAACGGCATATTCACTCCCACCACATTGCACAATCCGACCATCATCACATCGTAGTTCATCAGCGATGTGGTGCCGGCTATCTGTTGCGCGGCTCCTAAATAATAGACGCCCGTTAGCTGAAAGACGAACAGGAAGAACAAGTAAATCCACGGTTGTATCGCCTTCGGCACGAAGTCGCGATACATGGGCATGGTAAATGGTCCGCCTGTGGGTAAAGGTCCTGCCATATCAATAATTCACTTTTGTTTCTACGTTCAGTCCTGCCAATAGTTTCTTGGCGTCTGCTGCTGGCGTATTCTTGTCCAAAACGATGCGGACGGGTACTCTTTGTTCTACCTTGACAAAGTTGCCCGTGGCGTTATCAACAGGCATTTCTTTATAACCGGCTCCCGTGCTGGCGCTGATGGATTCCACATGACCGTGGTACACTACACCGGGCACAGCATCGGCTTTGAACGTCACGCTACTGCCAATCTTGATATGGTTGAGTTGGGTCTCACGATAGTTTGCCAATACCCAGACGGTTCCCTCGTCAACGATTTTCGCAAGCGTTTCGCCCGGCCTCACTAATTGCCCCACGTGGATGTCCTTGCGGCTCATATAACCGTCACAGGGCGCTGTAATCACCGTGTAGGAGAGGTTGAGGCGGGCAATGTCGAGTGCTGCTTGTGCCACACTCACTCCTGCGGTCTGCTGTGAGAGGCGCGCATTTTGCTCGTTGGTGGTGAGGGCTGTGGAGTGGCGGGAAGCCGAAGCCTGCTGACGCTGTGCCACTGCTGCCTTGTAGCGAGAGAGGGCTTCTTCGTAGCGGGTCTTCATCTGGTCGTATTGCTGTTGGGTAACAGCGTCTTTCGCCACCAATGCCTCATAACGCTGATAATCGCGCTTGGCATTCTCCATATTGGCTTTTGCCTCGTTCACGGCTGCTTCTGCGGCTTTAACGCCGGCGCTGGCTGCATTGACGTTGCTCTTTGTGGTAGTGATGCCAGCGGCAACAGCAGAACTGCCCGACCGCTGCCCATGCACACCGGCTTCAGCCTGTGCCAAGCGGTAACGGTATTCGGCATCCTCGATAATGACAAGCGTGTCTCCCTTATGCACGTATTGGTAATCGTCGAAACGTATTTCCTTGATGAAACCTTCTATTCGGGTGTTAAGGGGCGTGATATGGCGTACCACCATAGAATCGTCGGTCCACTCGTAGGAGCCGAAGTGGAAAAGACGGCTTCCGGCGTAAACTACTCCCAAAAGGATAATCACAATCACTACGGCATTGTAGAGCCGCTTCATATTTCTATTTTTCATATCTTATAAAGTACCTGCGATGAATTTCATTTTATAATAAGCGTATGCGATGTTGATGCGGGCATCCACTTCACTCAGTTCAGCGTCGAGTTTGGTGTTGCTGGCGTCAATCATGTCAGTGATAAGCGCCAATTGGTTCAGATAGCGCTCGCTCACCACATTGTAGTTTTGCTGTGCCAACTCCACGTTTTTCTGTTCTGTGGCAAGTTCCACGTAGCTCTGCTCGTAAAGAGTATGGGCTTGCTGCACGGCATTGTTGGTCTGCAAGGCGGCTGCGGCATAGTCGCTCTGTGCCGCAGATTGGGCTTTGCGGGCTTGGCGCAACTGATGGTTGCTCTTGAACAGACCAGAGATGGGATAGCTAATGCCAATTCCCACCGTCCAGATGTTGATGTTCTTGTTGATGGGCGGTATTTCGTAGGTGATGGGACCATTGAAGTTGTCGACTGCGAAAATACTCACCTTCGGCAGCAGTGCCGCACGCGCCAATTTTACGTCCTGCTGAGCCATTTCGGCTGCTTGGCGTGCCTGTTGCAATCGGGGCGACTCCGTCGAGGCGAGCTGTTGCCACTCATGCTCTGGGTCACGTCCGAAAGCCTGTGCGATAACGTTGGAATCACATTCAATATACGTCTTCTCGTCCAGTCCCAACGTGTTATTGAGCGTATGGTTGGCAATCAGCCGTTCATTTGTCAGTTGCGTCTGCCGGAGTTGCAGTTGCTGCAATTGAAGCTCATAGCGGGTGATGTCGTTTTTCAAGGCAAGTCCCTGCTGCTGGCGGTTCTTGATTTGGTCAATGAGTTGGCGGGTGAGTTCGATGTTCTTCTTCACCACGTTGATGGCATTGTCCTTGCGGTATAGGTCGAGCCATTGACCCAGCGCCAAGAAACGCTGTTCCAATCGTGTCTGGTTCAACTGCGACTTGCTCATCTGTCCTGCAATCTCTGCCTTACGAATCCCCGCGTTGATGGCTCCGCCGGCATAGATGGCTTGGGCAGCCTCCAAGGCAAAACTATTGCCAAAGTGGGGCGAATGTAATCCGTGTGCGTCACCGAAGTGTCGGTCGGTCAACAGAGCATTACCGATGTAACTGGCAGAAAGCGAGGCGTTCACGTCTGGTAAACGCTGACTTTTGGCTGCTTTCAGAGCCTCGTCGGCTGCTTCTGAATAGCTTCTTTGGGCTTGCAGCGACGGATTGTTCTTCTCTACAAGTTGGAATAGCTCTGAAAGCGAAATTCTCATGGATGATTGTGCTGTAATGTGGAGGGAGCAGCTTAAAAAGATAGCTCCTAACAGCATGCTTCTCATTTTGTACATGTTTTCTCTCTTCTTTGAAATCGGCTGCAAAGTTACGGTTAATCCTGCGTTATTTCGTTGACGAAATTCCTCGGTTCATGGTATTTTTCGGAATAACACGGCTGAAATGTGGTATAAATTTCCGAACTTTGCGGAACAAAACGGACTAAAACGATTATGATAGACCAAGATTTAACGACTCTACATAGGGTAAGACTCTACACTTCAGACCTTGGCGACTGGTGCCATTCGCCGGTAGTATTGAGCGAGGGCGTATTGGTTTGTTGCTTGTCGGGAGAGGCGGATTTGCAGGTGAACTTTGAACGATGGCGACTCAGCACCGACAGCGTCATCATTCTTTTTCCGGGCGACGTGGTACAAGTGGAGCAGGGCGAGAATTTTTGTGCCCGATTGCTCTGCTACGATACAGCGTTGCTGCGAGAGGCATCGTTGCAGATGGAGCACACGGTCTATGCCCTATTGAGAGCCGACCGCTGCCGTGGTGACAAGCCTATTGTGGCTGCGATTGTGAAGAATATGATGAATCTGTTGGAAGTGTTTTTCTCCCAGCCTAATTGTCGTTGTCTGGAACAGATGGTATTGCTTCAACTCAAGGCGTTCTTCCTCGGTTTCAGTGATTTCCTGCAGCGCAATCCTCTCCGCAGACCGCAAGAATTAGGCAGTGACCGCATCAACGGACTCTTCTCGGAGTTTATGCGCTTGGTTGCAGAACATTATCGGGAACAGCGCGAAGTGGCATTTTACGCTTCTGAACTCCATATCTCGCCCAAGTATTTAGGGCAGATTGTCAGTAAGAAAACGGGTCGCAATCCTAAGACCATTATCGACCATTATGTTGTTGTGCAGTTGAAGTTGCAGTTGCGGACGAGTCGTATCACCATCAAGGAACTTTCGTGGCTCTATCATTTTTCTGATACATCGTTCTTCTGCCGTTATTTCAAGTCTCACACGGGGCTTTCTCCACAGGAATATCGCAAGAGCGGTGTGGCGGATTAGTGTGAGCTTTGAGTGAAGGCGCAGTCTCTACTCCCATTCCAGCGGGAGCCAGCCTTCCACCCAATGAGGACCATTCTTCTCGTCTTGTGATGGATTACTCACCGACAGCCCGAGAAGTCGGATAGGGTGTGCGGGAGAAAACTCAACGGGCTGGAGCAATTGCTTGGCAAGGGGAAGTATCTGCTCTTTCGTCTTCAGTGTCTGAGTTGAAGTCTGCGAACGGGTAATCTGTGTGAAATCGCCGTATTTTACCTTCAACGTGAGCGTCTTACCTTCAAATCCTGATTTCTCTATTCTTCTTACCAGTTCCTCTACCGTATGGTAAAGTTCTATGATGATTTGTCCCCGCAGCGTGAGGTCTTCTAAAAAAGTCTGTTCGCATCCCACCGATTTCCGCTCGTGTTCCACCACCACGGGTCTTTCGTCAATGCCGCGGGCGAAGTCAAAGTAGATGTTTCCCGCTTTGCCGAAAACCTCCACCAAATGTTTGCGCGAGACTAATCGCAGTTGTGCCCCTGTGAAGATTCCCATCTGGTGCATGCGTTCGGCTGTTTTGGGACCAATCCCCCAAAACTTTTCAATAGGTAGTTGGGCAATGAAGTCGGACGCCTCATCGGGAGGAATGCAGAATAAACCGTCGGGCTTGCGATAGTCTGAAGCAATCTTCGCAAGAAACTTGTTATACGAGATTCCTGCCGATGCCGTGAGTTGTGTCTCTTCCTTGATGCGTCGCTTGATTTCTATCGCTATTTCCGTTGCGCTCTCGATGCCTTTCTTGTTTTCGGTAACATCAAGAAATGCCTCATCTATGGAGAGGGGTTCTATCAAGTCGGTATATTCCCGGAAGATATTGTGTATCTGCATCGACACCTCTTTATAATGATTCCGCTCACTGCCTACGATAATGAGGTCGGGACAGAGTTGTTTGGCACGTGCCATAGCCATAGCGGAGTGGATGCCGAACCGTCGCGCTTCGTAGCTGGCAGTAGCCACCACGCCGCGTGGTCCGTCAAAACCCACGGCCACCGGTTTTCCTTTCAACTCTGGGTGGTCGCGTTGTTCCACTGACGCAAAAAACGCGTCCATATCCACGTGAATTATCTTCCTCATATTTTTAATATTTCCGACCGATGGGTGGGGCGGCGAAAAATACGCGAGTTTTGAGTGGGATTCCATTTCGGGTTTATCCGCTCCTATTCGCTTGCCTTTGGTCAGACCCAATCAAGAATTTTCCCGTTCATGCTTCAGAGTTGGTCGTATTGTGGGATTTCCTTTAGAAATTCGGCTTCCCGTCCCTCGCTCTTCAGCTTACAGCAATAGGTAGTGATGCCATTCGACACGACAAGATATTCCACATGCAACAAAGTGTTGTAGGCGAGAATCTGGTCAAATACTTTTCGGGTTAATTTGATGTTGGGGGCTTTATACTCCACTATCATCCGCGGAGTCAAGTTGCGGTCGTAGAGCACGGTGTCGGCTCTGAGTTTCTTGTTGCCCACGGTCAGTTTTACCTCGTTTGCCATGAGCGGAGCGGGGTAGTGGAGGTGGTCTATCAAGTAATGGACAAAGTGCTGCCTCACCCATTCTTCCGGTGTCAGAGCTACGTAGCGGTGGCGCAGAACGTCTAAAATGGTAGGATTCTCTGGGGTCCCGCCTAAATTTATATCGTAATCTGGTAGGTTGATTGGAATCATTTTGTTATCTTTGCATGGCTACAAAGTTAGCAAAAAAACTTGAATTCCTAATTTCAGATTCTGATATTTATGGCAGAGAGGAAACAAACGGTCACTTATGAGTCTATCATGCGTGACCTGAAAAACCGCAAATTCGCCCCCATTTACATCTTGCAGGGCGAAGAGGCGTACTATATAGATAAGATAAGCGACTATTTGGCGGAGAATGTTCTCAAACCTGAGGAGCGTGATTTTAATCAGGTGATACTCTTCGGGGCTGATACAACCGACCAGCGTGTGGTGGATGAGGCGCGTGCCTATCCCATGATGGCTGACCATCGGCTCATTATTGTCAAGGAAAGTCAGAATCTCAAGGGTGATGCCAACAAACTGGCACGCTATTTTGAGAAACCAGTCCCCACTACTATCCTCGTGTTCTGCCACAAGGGAGGCAAGATTGATGGTCGTTCGCAGGTGGCAAAGAAGATTCCGCCATCGGCTGTGGTTTTTGAAAGTAAGAAGAAACGCGATTATGAACTGCCGGGGGTCATTTCTGGTTATCTCAAGATGCATCAAGCATCCATTGACGAGAAGGCTGCCCAGATGATAGCAGACCATATCGGGTCGGATTTACATCGCATGACATCAGAACTTGACAAGGTTCTCATATCGCTTCCAAAAGACAATAGAAGGGTTACTCCAGAAGTCGTGGAACATGAGATAGGAGTAAGCAAAGATTTTAATGGTTTTGAGCTTCGTGATGCTATTGCCAACAAGCAAATTTTCAAAGCTAATCAGATTATCGATTATTTTGACAAAAATTCCAAAACGGCGGGACTCTTCATCCTCTTGCCCACACTCTATAATTATTTCCAGAATCTGATGATTGCCTATTACACTCCTGGGCAGAAAACAGAGGCAAGCGTTGCTCAATATCTCGACTTGAAATCTCCTTGGGCGGCTCGTCCTTATCTCATCGGAATGAGAAATTATTCTGGTGTGAAGGTCATGAAAATTTTGGAGAAGATTCAGGAAACTGACATGAAGAACAAGGGCGTGGATAACCCCAATACTCCACCAGCCGAACTCATGAAAGAGCTTTTGTTCTTCATCATGCACTGAAATAGGAGAGAGGCGTTCCCTTCATTTTCTCTCCAATTTTCGCTGTAAAGAGCTATAAAACAGGTCGTTTCGGGTGCCGAAATGACCTGTTTTTGTTTCCTTTCAACTCTTTTCGAGACTTCAGAATTCGTCTCGATTTTGCTCATTTTACGTCAATTTTTGCCCATTTTTTGCCTTATTTTGAGTTATTTGCCCTATTTTTGTGGTAGGAAATTTTTGCGCTAATTCCTTTATACATAAGAGTTTTAGCCAAATTTACCCATCTCAAAACTCGCGAATTTTCGTTCGCTATTGCCAGTCGTTCAAAATACTCGCAAAACGCCCAAAATTAGGTCTCAACAACTGTTAAAATTTAGCTTTCACTTCCTTTAACGTTTTTAATTGTTGATTTTAAATTGTTGATTCGACTATAGTCAAACTGTTGTTTACAATACAAAACTATAAATCAACAATTACAAATTCAAATATCTTTGTTTTAATATTGATATTCAACTCAAAATATTAAGATTTAAAAACCAATACGGATATTTATTACTACTTTTGTAAACTACATAAACCTTTGAATCCCAATTAGATATCAATTTTGTTGAGAGGAAATCGATAACTTTTCTAGGTTTTTCACCTTCTCATGAACCAAAATACATGTATAGGCAATCAAAAATGTAAATTCAACTGGTTATCACCCAGTTTATTGCAAAAATTCGTTCTATAGGCATCTTGAAGCCTGTTTAAACCTGCAAATTTTGATTTGTAGTTTTAAACACCGTCAATTCAACTTTTGATATTCAATTATTGATATTTGAATTTCAAAATAAAGAGTTTAAATCACAAAATAGTCTTCACATTTGTTGTGAGTATCAAAAATATTGTTTACCTTTGTAAATCGAATGAAAATCGACTTTTTTCTACCCTTTTAGGGCTTAACTACAAATTTAGCAGCGTGAATTATGGAAGAGTTAATGAAAGATAGAATCCGTCTCGTGATGGAAAATCAACATCAGACTCAAAAAGTCTTTGCTAATTTCATCGGTATGAGTGAGGGTGCCCTGAGCAGCATCTTCACCGGACGAACAAAACCCACTCTTAATATAGTAGAGGCTATTAAAAATAAAATTCCCAAAATCTCAACCGATTGGCTTCTGTTTGGCAAAGGTGAGATGTTTGAACAGGTTACTCCTGCTCCTCAAACTCCCTCTGAATCTTCTCCCTCCCCTGCCCCAGATGAAGGTGAACCTGTTTCTCAAGGTCAGCCTTCGGCTCAAACCAAAGTGGTCGAACCATCCTTTTTCGCACCATCTCAGGCTCCTCGTCAGCAACCTAAGGAAGTAGTAAAAATAGTTGAAAAAAAGCCTCGACGGATTACAGAAATCAGAGTCTTTTATGACGACCAGACTTGGGAGACTTTTGTTCCTCAGAAAATCTGAAAAAACATGCTGTGAAACATTTTCTCAAACGTCACAGTTTCTATCTTCTTCTTCCGCCTCTTGTATGCAAAGATAATGCATTCTAAAGGTAAAATCAAGTTCTATGTACCTACACTTTATGCTATGGGTATTAGAATCTTCATTTTTTTCTTTCAATTCATAGACTCTACTTGTCCTTCTTGGTTATTATTCTCTATCCTCTCCCCTCTGCACATTGATGTCATTTAAGCGACTTTTGCCGACGGGAGTGAATGATAAGTAATCAGGCTGATTTTCACTCCACATCCTAAGTTGCAACGCTCTTCCTCTTTATCTTAGTTTCTCTTGTTGCCCAAAGTAGCGTCTGTTCTTCCCTATCAACCGCGATTTCGAGGATTCATTGGATTCAATCTATCGTGTGAATTCTGCTATTTTATGGTTATAAAAACATCACTTTATACACATCCCATCTCACCTTGTGATTGTGCGACAATTGTCAACATGTTTGTCGGCAATTGTCAACGAGTTTGTCGGCATTTGTCGCACAATCGAGAGTGGACACTCTCCTCATCACATGGCAGGTTGGCTCAATAGGCTCTTAATTCGTCCTAAAGCTCTATTTGTCACCTCTTTGCCCATTCCAGATGGAAAGAAGTTCCGTCTCAGTCTGCTGAGATGTTGCTGAGATATTGCTGGGATGTTTTACCATCTATTTATGTACGTAAGAGCCTTTGTTTCAACGTGTTAGATGCTTTGCTGAGATTGCTGAGATGTTTTTTCAACTAAAAAACTCAGAGGAAGCACCGTGATGGGAAAACTTTAGGAAGCCATCCCTTTCTATGAAGGGTCAAGACAGAATGACTCTCTATTTCGGATGCACCATTTTTCCTCAAAATGTTTACCGGACAGTAATAATATAAAGAAATGAGGCTGAAACCCCAGACGAGAGGTTCAGCCTCATGTTATTTCTTCATTTAAGATATAGACCGAAAACAGATATAGACTATGAACAGGCTCTTTCTTAGTCTATTCCCCTTCTTTTGTTTCTTTCGTTTCTTTGGTTTCCGTAGCTTCTTCAGCATCCTGCACGTCGGGCTGCGGGGGCTGCTGCGCTTGTACCATCTTCTCCCATGCTTTGCGAAGCCGGTAAATCTTGATGGCATTGACACATTCAACCACACCATAGAACATCATTGCCCAACCGATGATGAAAAGAGGCATGGAAGCGGAGTCTATGGGTTGGAACATGCAATAAACGCCCACAATAAACAAGATGCTAGGGAAGAGCCAGAAGATGAAGGGCACCGTGCCATAGCGGCGAACTTGGGCAAGGCTGACAAACTGCCCCACAGCAGCCAAGACTACGATTGCCCCTAAGATAACGACAATCCAGCGGATGAACGTGACGGGCATGAAAGCCAATATCACACCGAGTACCATCGAGCCTAATCCGCCAATGGGAAAGGCAGGAGTCATGACTGAGCCTGAAGGCTCTGAGTTTTCAACGGTAACGGCATGCGCAAGATTGCGTTTGTTGACGTAGTAGATGATGACCGACGTAAGTCCAGAGAGGAAAAACAATACGCCTACGGCAATGGTGAGCCACGTCACCGTGTCCTCGCGATACTTCACGAGTAATGCGCCGATGATGATTGCAACAATGGCGCGGAAAACAGAACTTTGTAATAATCTCATGTCTGAATATTGATTTCTATTGAATGTATGAACCTATGGCAACAGCCCGGTCCTATTCTATTTTTCTATTAATGTTGCTGTCGCACTCTCTGCCCACGGTCTTTGAGACAACCGAGAAGGGCAAAAAAAATTTAAAAGAGTGAAGAATTGCTTGAACGACATACGCATTTTGCCTTTTGTTGTTGCAAAGTTAATAATTTTCTGTAATTTTGTAGTTGGAAAAAAGATATTATTCAGAAAATGACGAAATTATTTTTAGTACGCCACGGAGAGACCTACGACAACGCAGCCCAGATTCTGCAAGGACAGGAGCAGGGCGAGCTAAACGAGCGAGGCCGCGAACAGGCGAGAGAGGTGAGGGACAAGCTGAAGGATGAAAAGATAGACGTGTTTGTGGCAAGCGACTTGCAGCGCTCCATCGAAACATGCCGTATCATCGCCGAGCCGCATGGCAATCCCGGAGTCGTCACCACTCCCCTTCTGCGCGAGCGCGACTGGGGCAGCTTCACGGGCAAATATATTCCCGACCTGCAGGACAAGGAGTGGCCAGCCGACATAGAGTCGCTGGACCACATGAAGAGTCGTGCCCAGAACTTCCTGACGTGGCTAAAAGTGACCTACCCCGACAAGACGGTTCTCGCTGTGGGTCACGGCATCATCAACAAGGCTATCCAAAGTGTCTATTTCAAAAAGTCGATGAACCAAATCATCAAGATGACAAATGGCGAAATCAGAGTGCTCTGCCTCTGATATCACTTCCGCGAATGTCCGGCAGAGGATTCCCCCTCATGCACTCTCTCGGTACTCACAAGGTATAACATTCTCAGAAATCCAAGGAAACTTACACAGCGTGAGTGATTGAACCCCACTTTCAATCATTCTTGATATATAAACGTTGTTAATTTGATAACCAATAATGATTGTTATGAATAGAAGTATTTTAGTAATATCATTTTTGTTGTTAGGTTGCTATTCTCTTCACGCTCAAAAAATAGCAGGACTAACATGGGGTTGCAAGCCGGACATCGTCTATCAGGTATTCTCAGGCTACAACGGAAGAGAAGACCAAGAACAATTTCGCGGCGAGAATAGTACTACCTTCTACAACTATCAGTTTAAAGGGCAGACCATTGAAGAAGTGGATGTAAGTTTTGACGGCAACAGCTTTGCCGCCTACACGATGCGAAACCTCTGCAAGGACAAGCAGGAGGCTGATGCACTGCAAGCCGCTTGGATTCATGCCTTCGGTGATGCTTCCAAAGAGATGCAGACAAAGAATGGCGACATCTATTATCAGCTTAAAGACTCTCAAGGAGACTTCAACGGCATCGTACGAACCTACAAGAAAAAGAAACTCTACATCGTGACTTATTCCAACTGGAACATATACGACACGGTTGCGAATCTGATGTTCAAGGAATACCTCTTGGAACCACAAAAGTGACGACACCCCATCGCTGAACTTTGCAAGTGACAGGAAGTCTATAACAAGGCTTCTGAATGAACGGTCTGCACTCTCTCAGCAAACGATTCTGCCCCGGAGCTCTTTTGGCAATGGGGCATCCGCTAAACAACGGTTTCTGTTCCTCGCTATGTAACACGAAGCAAGTTCGTCCGCACACATAGTGTTGGAACAACTAATGACTGGGTGCTTGCTGATAAGCACCATCACTACCTAACCTAAACTCTTTGTGTTCGTACTTCTCCCAGAACATGCTTTCTAATTCTTCATCGTTGCCCCAGAACTACACTCCACATTGCAGTGATTGAAGAGTTAACCTTCTGATTTTCAAGGTGTGATTTTTTCAGTATTCGGATTTTGTGTCCACACAAATTTCTTGGCTTCATCGGGATGTGGACTAAGAAATTTATCTGAGAGAAAGGGGTAGTTGGCTCTTTCTCGAAATCCTGTTAATCAATATTAATGCGTGGTAAGATTGGACATTCTACAAGAAAATTCCAATATTGCCCTATAGCTTTGCCGTCGAGAATAAATTTCAAATGTATTATTTTATGACGCGAAAGTTAATATTGTATGTAGGATTATTCCTTTGTTGTCTCGGTGTGAATGCTGAGAACAAATGGACTTTGACGGGACGGGTGCTGGCAAAATCGGACCAGACACCCCTCGAATTTGCCACGGTCTCACTACTCAGAAGTGACAGCACATTGGCTGACGGAGCTACGACCGACTCCTTGGGCTGTTTCACGCTGAAGGGCATCAGTTCGGGAACCTACATCTTAAGATACAGCTATGTAGGTCTGTCGGATTTATTCGCAAAGGTGGACGTGAAGAGCGACCAGTCGCTTGGCGACATCTACCTTGACGACTCTCATAGCCAGCAGTTGAATGAAGTAGTGGTAGCTGGTCATAAGCCCACCTTCAGCCAGCATCTCGACCGCAAGGTTTATATCGCAAGCAATGACATCATGGCAACGTCAGGCTCCATCAGTGACCTTCTCCAGCACGTGCCAACCCTCGATGTGGATATAGACGGTAACGTGAGTCTGCGGGGCAACAGCAACGTGATGATTCTCGTGGACGGACGACCCTCCGCACAGATGAACTCGAAGAACCGTGGCGATATTCTCCAGCAGATGTCGGCTTCGCAGATAGAAAAGATTGAGGTCATCACGAATCCCTCGGCAGAATATAAGCCAGACGGCGTGTCGGGTGTGGTGAATATCATCACGAAGAAGAATGTCAAGCCGGGACTCAACGGCTCTGTCTCTGCCAATGTGGGCAGCAAGGGACGCTACAACGCCGGAGTCAACGTCAACTACCATACAGGCAGATGGAACTTCCTCGGAGCGTTCTCTTACAAGAAAGACCGCTACGACCGCATGACGCAAGACGACCGTACATATTCCGACCACGTCATCCATCAGAATCAGTACGGATTAGGACATCCCACTTCCTATCAAACTAATTTAGGATTTGGCGTGAACATCACCAATCAGGACCGCTTCGAAGCCCAAGGAGGATACAATCGTCGCCACTTCCTGCGCAGTGAGGACATCCACTCCAACGATGACAGCAATGATGGCAACCGTCTCTCCACCTATCACCGCACACGAAGCGCCGATGCCACAGAAAACAACTGGAATGGCAGTCTCCACTATTCGCATACCTATGGCGAAGAGAACCGCATTGACGTGGACTATGCCTACAACTCACTCGCTGAGGACGAGGGAAACGACTACCACACCATTACGCAAACCGACAGCACCTCTACCGACCTGTTGGAGAATCAGCATGTGTGGGATGCCATGTATCTCAACACGGCTTCCGCACGCTGGGAACATCATTTCGGTAAGAATTGGGTGTTGAAAGCCGGTTATGAGTTGGAGGCTGAGCGACGTGTGCAACGCTTCCACTTATCCAACTTCGACGGAACGTCGTATGTGCCCGATGCCGCTCATTCCAGCGACTTTGCCAACAAGCGTATCATTCACAGCCTCTATACTACCTTGCAGTTCACGCTTCATCAATGGGAATTTCTTGCAGGACTTCGTGGCGAGTATGTCACGCAGCGCAGCCATCTCTATACGCTCGACTCGCTCACGCGCCAGCACTATTGTAACGTCTATCCCACGCTTCATGCCTCATGGCACATGAACAAGCAGCACACCTTAATGCTGAGCTACAGCCTTCGCGTGCAGCGCCCCGACGGCGACTGGCTCAATCCCTTTGCCGAATCCATCAACCCGTTGAGTCTGCGTTCGGGCAACCCCGACTTGGAACCAGAGAAGACCCACTCGTTTGAAGTGGGATGGCAATGGGAGACCGAAGCAGGAACCAACCTCATGGCAACGTTGTATGAGCGTTATACGATAAATGAGATTGTTTGGACCTCGCACAATCTCGACAACGGTCAGCTACTGTCGCGACCTGAGAACGCCAAGAGCCACAATGCGGCGGGCGTAGAAATCGTATGGAGTCATCCTGTGAGCCGTTGGCTCAACTTCAACTGCAATCTCAATGGTTTCTACAGTCAGATTACGCAAACAACGCAAGGTTCGGGAGGCAATCACAACTCGTGGTCTTGGTCGATGTTGGTCAACGCCAATCTCACGCCTTGGAAGAACTTCACCCTGCAGCTCAACACCCGTTACCGCTCTCGCCGCGCCCTCTCACAGGGATACCGCAAGGGAGACTTCCGAATGAACTTAGGTGCCAAATACGATATTCCTAAATGGAAACTCTCGTTTATTGCCTCCGTCACGGACCTGTTCGACACCTACAAGAGGTCGCAGGAACTTGACACAGGCGACATGAAACAGCGAGTGGAAATGCGCCGCAACCCACGCATCATTTATGTGGGAGCCGTATGGAACTTTGGTTTACAGAAGAAGAAAAACAACGAGATAAAATATGACGAAGGCCTGTAATATCAACCTCTCCCTCAGTCTGCTGTTCCTTTGTCTTCCTATGGAGGCAAAGGAAACGGCAGACACTTGTTTGAGCGTGGAGGAAATAGATACCAGTATCATTGCTGAGGATTCGATAAGTCCAGACACGGCAAAGACGGTTTTCATCGACCGTGTCACCGAGTCGCGCTTGTTCAAGGCAACTTATATTGGCGTGCCGCTCATCGTGGGTGGTCTCATCGAGAAGCATCAGGATGACAAATTCCGACAGTTGCGCAATGACTTTATGCCCTATTTCCACAGGACGCTGGACAATTATATGCAGTTTCTTCCGGCAGCCGTACTCGTGGGCATGAAAGTAGCGGGAGTTCCCTCAGAATCCACATGGTCACGCATGATTGTATCCGATGGTTTATCCGCAGCCATCATGGCATCGACGGTTTGGACGTTGAAGGGCATCACCAAAGTAGAGCGTCCCGACGGTTCCAACCGCCACAGTTTTCCTTCGGGGCATACCGCCACCGCCTTCATGACCGCCACCATGCTCAACAAAGAGTATGGGCATCTGAGTCCTTGGGTGGGTGTTGGAGCCTACACCGCGGCTACCGCAACGGGACTGATGCGCATGGCGAACAACAAGCATTGGCTCAGTGATGTGATGGTGGGTGCGGGAATAGGAATCATCTCCACAGAAATAGGTTATTGGCTTGCCGACCTGATGATGCATGGAAAAGGGAAGAACGTTGTGAGTCATTACAACGATGAAATCAAGCGGGGAAGTTCACCCTCTTTTCTTTCGCTCTATGCGGGTTTCAACCTGCCACTGAGCCACTATGACATCGACGAGGCACATGAGTTCAGAACCTCCACCGGCACCACGATGGGAGTGGAGGGCGCATGGTTTTTCAACCCCTACTTTGGAATCGGCGGTGAAGCCTATGTTTCCAATCTGCAATACATCGTCAATGAGACAGAGGCACCCGACAATACCTTTGACTTCTATGGCTTTGGCGCAGGTGCTTACTTCAACATACCTTTATCGCTCCGCTGGAGCATCGGAAGCAAGCTCATGCCCCTCTTCACGTGCTACACCAAAACCCAAATCGGCGACATCACCATTCCGTCAAAGAACGGTTGGGGAATGAGAACGGGCATCTCGCTCAACTTTCAAGTACACCGTCATCTCAGTGGTGGCATCTTCCTCGACTACAGCTTGCAGACGCCCTGTGGCAATACCCGTGAGTACATGCACGTGATGACTCTCGGAGCCAAGGTTGCCTACCGCTTCTGAGGCGCAGGTTTCCGCTATCCTAAACGCTATTCCTGTCTTTTTCGCAATTCAGAGGGTGACATGCCGGTATGCTTGAAGACATAACGGCTGAAATAAGCAAGGGATGAGAAGTGGAGCCGTTGGCTGATTTCAGACAGCGACAGTTCCTTTTTGTGCAATAACTTCACAATCTCCAACAGCAGTGACCGGTCAATCCAATAGGTAGCGGGTACATCGCAGACCTTCTTGCTGATTTCAGAAAGATAATGGGGCGTGATGCAAAGTGCCGAGGCATAATAGTCAAGGTCGCGGTGTTCAAGGTAGTCACCCCGATAGAGCATTGCGATGAAACGTCCCAAAATCTCCGCATTGCGCTTTGTCACCGTCTCGGCATGGTATCTTCGGGCATGGATGTCGAAGAGGTCAAGGATATGGGCAAGCAACAAGTGGGACAGCATTTCTTGTCGGAACAGATGTTGGTGGTTGGCTTCCCGATGCCGCAACAGCAACATATCTTCCTTACACATCTCCATCTCCGCTTCTGTGAGCCGCATCACGGGGTTTCGCAGAAGCGAGAGATGACCGATGATGCCATAATTGCTGTTGAGCGCCATCGTACCCACTTGACGCTCGGACAACACCATGATGATGCCACGAAAGTCAGAGTTCACCCGAAAATCGGAAGCCAGCAAGGCATTCGGAAGAATCACATAGTCGGAAGGTACGATATGATAATAAACCTCTTGAAAAACAAAACTCATGCTTCCAGCCAAACAAAGCACATGAAGCACAGGGTCGGAGATGTCGATTCCCGCCAACTCATCTATCGTGTTTAAGAACTTGAATCCTACTGAACCTGTTTCCTGATTGTTGTATAGTTTGTCATTCATGGGACGAAAATAAGTAAAAACCACGAAAAGTGCAAATATTCAGCAGAAAAAGATAACAGGTTGCATTGCTTTTTCCTTTAATTTTGCAGCAGTTAAACAATTAAACCCAACATGAAGATGAAAGAAGTTAGATTAAACAATGGAGTGATGATGCCGGCGATTGGTTTCGGTGTCTATCAAGTTCCGCCGACAGAAACGGAGCGTGTCGTAAGCGATGCCCTTGAAGTGGGTTATCGAATGATTGATACCGCATCTTCTTATATGAATGAGGAGGGTGTAGGAAGCGCCATCCGCCAAAGTGGACTGAAGCGCGAGGACCTTTTCATCACCACGAAACTGTGGGTGCAAGACTATGAATATGAGGACGCACTGAAGTCTTTCGACCTCTCACTGAAGAAGTTAGGGTTAGACTATGTAGACCTTTACCTGCTCCACAAGCCCTACGGCAACTACTACGCAGCGTGGCGTGCCTGTGAGAAGCTCTACAAGGAAGGACGCATCAAGGCAATTGGCGTGACGAGCTTCTCCAACGAGCGCCTGCAAGACCTCTTCCTGCACAATGAGGTGAAGCCCGCCGTTAATCAGTTGGAGACCAATCCTTGGTTCCAGCAGAAAGAAGCCCATGCGTTCCTTGAGAAGGAAGGCATACAGCATGAGGCGTGGGCGCCCTTTGCTGAGGGAAACAACGGCATATTCACCAATGCCAAACTGAAGGCAATCGCCGACAATCACCAGAAGACTGTGGGACAAGTGGTCCTCCGCTGGCTCAACCAGCGCAACGTGGTCATCATTCCCAAGTCGGTCCACAAGGAGCGCATGGCGGAGAACCTCAACATCTTCGACTTTACGCTCACCGATGCTGAGATGCAGACCATTGCCGATATGGACTTGAACAAGAGTACTATTTACGATGACATGGATTTGGGCATTACCAGAGCCATAGGAACACATAAAATACATGATTAAGATATGATGGAGACAATCACGTTAAGCAATGGCGTCGTGATGCCCCAGTTGGGTTACGGCGTCTTTCAGGTGAAGCCCGAGGAAGCCGAGCGCTGCGTGCGCGACGCCATCTCGGTGGGTTATAGGCTCATCGACACTGCTCAGGCTTATTATAATGAGGAAGGAGTGGGCAACGCCATCAGCAAGTGTGGCGTGGACCGCAAAGACCTATTCGTCGTCACCAAGGTTTGGATTAGCAATGCCGGTGAGGAGAAAGCCTACGCCTCTATTTTGGAGAGCTTGCGCAAGCTGAGAACCGACTACATCGACCTGCTGCTCATCCATCAGGCTTACGGCGACTACTATGGCACATGGCGCGCCATGGAACGTGCCTATAAAGAGGGAAAGGTAAGAGCCATCGGCGTGAGCAACTTCCAAGCAGGACGCTTCGTTGACCTTGCCCTGCATGCCGAAATCAAACCGATGGTCAACCAGTTGCAGACCAATGTCTATAGTCAGCAGAACACCATACAGCCCTATCTCAATGAGTTTGGAACGAAAACCATGGCGTGGGCTCCCTTGGCTGAGGGACAGAACGGATTCTTCACCGACCCCACGCTGACGGCAATAGGAAAGCCCTATGGCAAGACACCCGCACAAGTGGCATTGCGCTGGCTCATCCAGCGGGGCATCGTCGCCATTCCCAAGTCAACCCATGTGGAACGCATGAAGCAGAACCTTGATGTCTTCGACTTCAAGCTCTCCGACGATGACATGGCTAAGATTGCCAAGATGAACCAGACCGATGAGGGCAATGTGAAGTTCAACGACCCGCAATTCATCAAATATCTGATTGAGACCTACGGATAAGTAGCGGTTTGACAACTTATCATTAATTGACGTTTCGCAAGTTTACAACTTGCTTACTTCCAAGGAGTTAAAAGGAGTCAAAGGAGTCAAAAGGAGTTAAAGACAACAGTGCTGAAGGGTATCAGAATCCTTCAATAGTAATGTCTTAACTCCTTTGACTCCTCCATAAATGCGAATGTTGAGTTATTAATACAAAGCCGGCGCTCACCCATCATCGTGAACGCCGGCTTAGTATTTTTTTTAGAAAATTGTCATCTGCATGAGAAGCATAGCGCTTCATCATATCAACCTTCTTTCCTCACACCATCCTTTTGAACAAGGACGTGAACACCGAAGGAATTCCTACCCTTGCCATGATGATGGCGTAGGCGCCACCGACAGTTGCCTCCAACGGATAGAGCAGATAAGTGTCGGGCAAGATGAAGGGGATGACGGCAAGGGCTGGCAGCGGCGGAAACATCAACTTGCTGCGGAACATATAAATGAGAGACAGCGTATAGGCAACGGGCAGTGCCACCACGTATGGCAACTGCATCCACTCCAACAGGGCAAGACGGCTCAGCGTGCCGATGACGCTGATGAAAACCACTGCGCCAAGGAGTGCGACGGGACGGTTGCGGAACATGTTGGACGGGTTGCGAAGCTCAATGAGAATGATGACTAATGGAGGTACGATGGCAAACAAGAAGTCAAAATAAGTGGCTACGAACAGAAGCGGAAGCAAGAGCAGGTAACTCGAAATCCAATGCCACAGGCTGCTGCTCGTGATGCCGCTTCGGGGTGACACGGGGGAGAGCGAAGGCTTGAGTCCAAAGCGTCCCATGAGCACGGCGCCGTAGGCAACCAATGTGGTCATGAGCGCCACCGACAGCGGATAGCTCCACGTGCGGGTGTCCAACAGCACAGGCAACAGCATGGCAGCAAGCGCCGGCACCAAAGGAATGTGGAAGAGCATGATGAACAGGGCTGCGACGCAGAAGGCGAGCGTAAACTGCACGAACACGGGAGCCGCCACATAGCGGACGATAAGCACCCCCGTCACGGCTGAGACCGTCATAATGAAGGGAACCTCAATACTATGGACATTCCAGATGCGCTTGGGCATTATCCACAACCCCACCGCCAAAGCCGCCACTTCGGGGAATATCAACTCCTTCTCCTCGAAACAATCAGCTATTCCAGCCATCAGCGCCAAAATGAATACAGACAGCGCCATGCGCATCCACATCTTTCTTTCCATCATTTCCAACTTTTCTATTCAATTAACTCCGAAGGCACCTTATTCACAACTTTTGTTTTCGGCTTGCCTGTTCGGTTGCTGCAAAAGTACAAAGATAACGTTGAACCACTGTTACGAAATCATGGAAAACAATTATAAAATAATGCATTATGCATTACCAAGGTCTTTACCCCTTGAACTTTTGTCGGTATTCTATGGGGGAAGCGTGGAGGTGCTCCTTCACGTATTTGCAGAAGAAACTGCTGTTGGGGAATCCCATCATGTTGCTGATTTCCTTTATGCTCATGTTTGTGCTGCGCAGATAGTAGGTGATGTCGGTCATGATGTATTCCTGAATCCACTGTTTGGCGGTCTTGCCGGAATGCTTCTTGCAGATGTCGGAAAGATACTTCGACGAGATGCAAAGCTCGGAGGCATACTGCTCCACCGTGCGCCGCTTCACCTCGCTCTGCTGCAGGGAGTTGAGGAACTGGTTGAAGAGGTCGAGCGAGTGGAGGCTGGGTTCATCGCCCGCCTCATTCACCTCTGGCTTCATCTTGAAGCAGAAGGCATTGAGCGCCGTCTCCACCAGTCCCTTGATGATGACTTTCCTGAAGGTGGGACTGTCATCAGTGGTACTCTTGTCGAGGCTGTAGCGTAGCAAGTCGTAGAACTTCTGCAGCATGGTCAGGTCGCCCTCGTTGATGGGCATCGTGTACATCTTATATTTATAGATGACCAAGTTCCAAATATAGATGTTGCCCCTCATATACGACTGCAAGGCACGGTTGGTGATGGCGAGCGCCGTGTATTTGAAGTCGTCCGACAAGACGGGGTTTGAGACCACCGCCTCGGTGGGGCAGCGCAACAGGGTAGTGGGACTCAGCTTCAGCGGGATGTCGTTGATGGTCACTGAGAGCGAGCCTTCATAGCACAGCACGAACAAGTTGAAATTGGTTCTGAGGGTCTTTTTCCCGAAGAACAGCTTGGAGTTGTCTATTAAGATGATATCGTCATCTTGATATTCAGGTTGATATCCGAGCACTCCTGTTCCGTTACTGAAAAGTCTATTGGAAATATCGTTGTCTTGCATCATAGTTATGACTCATCTATTATCGTAGGCAAATATAATCAAAATCCGACAAAAAGGAAGTTCTTTATTAGAAATAAAACGTTCTTTTTTGTGGTGTGTTCAAAATTACATCTTATTTGTTCAGAAAATGACAAATGGTGTTCGCTTTCTGATTTCTAATTTTGCAGTTGTAAAAATGAACATAAATACTTTATTAAGATGAAAATAAACTCTAAGTATCTCGTATTGATGGCGGCAGCGGTCATGATGACTGGCTGTGGAGGCGGTCATCATAAGAAAGTTCAGAATATCGTTTCTGTCAAGACAATAACGCCCGTGTCGGGCGAGGCAGTCGGTGGGCAAGGCTATCCGGGGACCATCGAGGAGGTGAGCGGCAGCAGTCTCAGCTTTGCCGGAGCCGGCACGCTCAAAGCTCTTTACGTGAAGGAGGGTCAGAACGTGCGTGCCGGTCAGCTCATCGGTATCATCGATGCCACGTCTAATTCCAATGCAGTGGCGGTGGCACATGCCACGACCTTGCAGGCACAAGAGAGCTTGCGGCAAGCACAGGATGCCTACAGGCGTATGAAGATGCTCCACGACAACGGCTCGCTTCCTGAAATCAAGTGGGTGGACGTGGAGACCAAGTTGAGTCAAGCACGCCAGATGGTGCAGCAGGCAAGCGCCTCGGAGAAGATTGCCCGCAAGGGACTGACCGACACGCGGCTCTTGGCTCCTTTCAGCGGATATATCAGCAAGAAGTTGGCTGAGGTGGGGCAGAATGTCGGTCCCGGCATTCCCGTGGTTCAACTCGTCAAGATAGACCAAGTGAAAGTGAAAATCTCTGTTCCCGACGAGGAAGTCTCCAAGCTTACTATCGGTCAGACAGTGCGGTTCCGGGTGCCGTCGCTGGGCAACAGACTCTATAGCGGCAAGGTGACGGAGAAGAATGTCGCCGCCGACCCCGTATCGCGCCAGTATGAGGTGAAGGCTTTAGTCAACAACCCCGACCACAAGCTGCTGCCCGGCATGGTGTGCGATGCCTATGCAGAGAACAGGACGCTGGGCAGTGGGATGGCGCTGCCAGCCGACATCATACAGATAGACACCGACAGCCGTCCCTTCGTATGGACGGTGGTGGGCGGCAAGGCACGCAAGGCGTATGTGACCCTCGGAGAGAACGTGGGCGAGAGCGTGTATATCATCGGTGGTCTGAATCCATCCGACAAGGTCATCGTCTCGGGACAGCAGAAGGTGAGCAATGGTACCAAGGTAAAGGAGCAGTGATATGGAGCAGAAAAAGAGAAATGCCGTGGAGTGGGCTATGCACTACCGGCAGATAGTCATTTTCATCACCTCGTGCTTGGTTGCCTTCGGCATCTACGCACTCATCGACATGAAGAAGAACGAGTTTCCCGACTTCACCGTCAGACAGGGCATCGTGGCTACGGTCTATCCCGGAGCCACCTCGCAGCAGATTGAGGAGGAGGTGACAAAGCCCTTGGAGAACTATATCTTCACTTTTAAGGAGGTGAGGAAGGAGAAAACCAAGTCGTATAGCAGGGACGGATTGAGCATTATTCAGATTGAGTTGAACGAAGATGTGGACGGTGCCGACAAGGAGAACTTCTGGAGCCGCTTCAAGCTCGGCGTTCAGCAGTTCAAAAGCTCGTTGCCCCAGGGCGTAGTCGCCATGCAGGTGCAGGATGATTTCGGCGATGCCTCGGCTATGCTCATCACCATGGAGAGCAACGACAAGACCTATCGTGAGCTTCATGACTATATGGATGACCTGAAAGACCGGCTCCGCAGTATCGAGTCAGTGGGTCGTCTGACGGTGAGCGGTGAGCAGCAGGAGCAGATAAGCGTCTATGTCAACACGCAGCGCCTCTCGCAGTATGGCATCAGTCAGACGCTGCTCTCCACAGCCCTTGCCGCCAAGGGCTTCTCCACGATGGCGGGCACCCAGAAGACCGCCCGCTATGAGGCTCCCGTGCATGTGGACCGCTCGCTCAACATGGTCAACGACGTGGAGCAGCTTGTGGTCTATACTTCGCCCGACGGAAAGGTAGTGCGCGTGAAGGACATCGCCACCGTGAAGCGGGAATATCCGAAGCCTTCGAGCTTCGTCACCAACAATGGCAAGAAGTGCCTCGTGCTCAGTGTGGAAATCAAGAAGGGGCGAAGCATCACCGAGATGGGTAAGGAAATCAAAAAAGAGCTTGCCGAGTTCCAGAAGACTTTGCCCGAGGACGTGACGCTCTTCACTATCACCGACCAGAGCAAAGTGGTGAGCGACTCGGTCATCGACTTTTTGAAGGAACTGCTCATTGCCATCATCGCGGTCATCATCGTGGTGATTCTCCTCTTGCCCATGCGGGTCGCCCTCGTCGCGGCGAGCACCATTCCCGTGAGCATCTTCATCTCCTTGGGCATCTTCTATGCCTTCGGCATCGAGTTGAACACGGTGACGCTTGCCGCGCTCATTGTGACCTTAGGAATGATAGTGGACAACTCCATCGTTATCATCGACAACTACATGGAACTATTGGCTCAAGGCATGCCGCGCTGGCAGGCTTCCATCAAGAGTGCTACCCACTTCTTCAAGTCCATCTTTGTGGCTACGCTTGCCATCTCCACCACGTTCTTCCCGTTGCTCGCCACGATGAACGGCATGTACTATGATTTCCTACAGCTCTTCCCGTGGGCGATGTCCATCGTCTTGGCAGTGTCGCTTGCCGTGGCAGAGTTGGTCGTGCCGTTCTTGCAGTTCTATTTCATTCGAGAACCCATCAGTTCCTATACTCAGAATGGAGGAGACGACAAGAAAAAGTCCTCGTTCCTCGATAAGATGCAGAAGCATTATAACCGGCTCATTGATTTCTGCTTTAAGCATCCCTATGGCGTGATAGGTGTCGGCGTCGGAGCGATTGTGTTGGGTGCGCTCATCGTTCCCAATCTTCCGCAGAAGATGATGCCCACCGCCGACCGCAACCAGTTCGCTGTGGAAATCTACCTGCCCACCGGTGCTTCCCTCAACCGCACCGCGCAGATTGCCGACTCTTTAGAGCATATCCTGCGCAAGGATAAGCGCGTGGTTTCCATCGCCTCGTTCAAGGGAACCTCATCGCCTCGCTTCCAAGCCAGCTACGCTCCGCAGTTCGGTGGCAAGAACTACGCGCAGTTCATTGTCAACACTACCGGAAACAAGGCAACCGAGGATGTTCTTGCCGAATACCGCATGCGCTATACTAATGCTTTCCCCGGTGCCTACGTGAGGTTCAAGCAACTCTCCTACAGCAATGAGGACAACTCCATTGAGGTAAGGCTGAGCGGCAACGACTGGACTCAACTGAAACGGGTGGCAGACAGTGTGACCCAAGTGCTGCGCGACGACAATCAGCTTATCCTCGCCCGCAATGACGTCAATTCGCCCCTGCTCACCGATGAGGTACACATCGACGAACTGAAGGCTGGCAGGTTGGGAGTGAGCAACGCCATGGTGCAGCTCACGCTTTCGTCGCGCTATATGGACGGAGGCGTGCCGCTCACCACGATTTGGGATGGCGACTACGGCATCCCATTGAAGTTGAAGACCGAGAAGTCCGACTCCTCCAATGCCCGTGACATCGCCGACGAGCAAATCCCTGTATTGGGAGGACTGCGGACCGTACCGCTCCGCCAGTTCGCCACCATTACGCCGCGTTGGGACGACGGGCAGATTTGTCACCGCAACGGCATCCGCACCATCACCGTCATGGCAGATGTGGTGGATGGCAAGAATGTCATGAAGGTTACGGCGGCAATACAGAAGAAGCTGAAGCAAGACAAGATGCCCGCCGGCGTGACGATGACGTGGGGCGGCGAGGATGAGGTCACCAATGAGGCAACGCCACAGATTGTCGGTGGACTCTCCATCAGTGTCATCATCATCTTCTTCCTGCTCATCGCCCATTTCCACAACCTTTCCACGCCCTTGCTGCTGCTCATATCCCTTGCCATGACCCTCTTCGGCACGGCTATCGGGGTATTGGTCTCGGGCGTTGACTTCTCCATCACCTGCTACCTCGGCATCATCTCGCTCATGGGTATCTTGGTGCGCAACGCCATCATCATGTACGACTATGCAGAAGAACTGCGAGCTACCCAGAATCTCACGGCTCATGAGGCAATTTATGCCAGTGCCAAGGAGCGAATGCGTCCCATCTTCCTCACTTCGGCAGCCGCCTCTATGGGTGTGGTACCTATGATATTGGGCGGAAGTGGACTGTGGGCGCCTATGGGCAACGTCATCTTCTACGGCACCATCATCACCATGTTCCTCATCCTCACCGTCCTGCCCATCGCCTACTGGCTCATGATGAGCGGTTCCTCGCTCAAGCGGCAGAAGAGTGAACAATTAGAACAACAATAATAATGCATAATGCACAATGCATAATGCATAATTGGCTTCGCCCACATTCTAATTCATAATTATCGACAAATGCGAAAGTAGAATAATATAATTTTGAGAACTATCATGAATCAGTTATTCAAATACATCCTGACCATTCTTCTCTTTGTGGCTCAGGACGTTGCTGCACAGCAGGTGCTCACGCTTCAGCAGGTGAGGGAGCTTGCCTTGGAACATAATATAGAGATGCGCACGGCAGACAGTCATATCCAGCAGGCACAGCAACAGCGCAAAGAGGCTTTTACCAACTATTTCCCGCAGGTCTCTGCCACCGGCTCGGCGTTCCATTCCAACAAGGACATGCTGCGGGGCAAGGTGAATACTTCCGACGTGCTGCCTTCTTCCTTAGCCTCTTCGCTCCCTTCTGATATAGTTTCCTCACTGCCTTCCTCATTGGAGGTGGGACTGCTCAACGAGGGCATCATCGCAGGCGTAGAGGCGGTTCAGCCCGTATTCATGGGCGGTCAAATCGTCAACGGAAATAAGCTTGCCAAGGTTGGTGTGGAGGCAAGCGAGTTGCAGAAGCGTACATCCGAGAACAACGTGGAGCTCACGGCAGAGCAGTATTATTGGCAGGTGGTGACGCTGAAGGAGAAGATGAAAACCCTTGATGCGGTGAAAGCCATGCTCGCTGAGTTGGAGAAGGATGTTGACGTGGCGGTGAAGGCTGGTGTCACCCTGCGCAATGACTTGCTGCAAGTCCAGCTCAGGCAGAATGACATCGACAGCAAGCGCATCAAGTTGGATAATGGTCTCCGTCTCGCCCGCCGCGTGCTGGCTCAGTATATCGGCATGGAGGGAAAGTCCATCGACGTGGCTGACTCCGCGCTGACCGACGACCATGTGCCTTCCTACCCATTGGCGCTGAAGGCGGACCATGACAAGGCGGTGGGGAATACGCCCGAATACCAACTTTTGCAGAAGAATGTGGAGGCAAAGACCTTGGAGCGCCGCATCGAGACGGGCAAGCTCCTGCCTTCGGTGGGCATCGGCGCAGGCTACAACTATACCGATATGGTTCACACCCAGAACGACTTCGGCATGGTGTTCGCCACGGTCTCCATCCCCATCAGCGACTGGTGGGGCGGTTCCCATGCCGTGAAGCGCAAGAAGCTCGAAGAGCAGAATGCCCGTGAGCGCCTTGCCGACGGAGAGCAACTTCTGAAGATTCGCATGCAGAAAAACTGGGATGACGTGGATGATGCCTACAAGCAACTGCTCCTCGCCCACAAGGGAATCGAGCAGAGCGAGGAGAACCTAAGGCTCAACCGCAACTTCTATCAGGCTGGCACCGTCAACATGAGCGACCTGTTGGATGCACAGCAGCAGTATCAGCAGCAGCGCGACAGCTATGTCGACGCTTATGCTACCCTCCAAACCAAAATTACAGAATACCGACAAAGTGTGGGGGAGTGATTCCGCCAAAACAGTTTGTTCTTACCTTCAAGCTCTCACCCAAAACGCACCAAAAACTCCATCTGTCTCTTTGCTCAAGGGGACAAGATGGAGTTTTTTTGATAATAAATAGGGACTACTGTCCGATGCTGTTGCGGTATTCCGTGATTTTGGTTTGTAGGAGGGAGTAAGACTCGATATAATGGTCGCATGACTGCTGGTAGAGTTGCTCCGCCTCGAGCAGGTCGCTGATGCTTGCCGTGCCGGCGTTGTAGTAGTCGGTGTGCAGGCGCAGGTTCTCCTCGCTCTGCGAGATGCTCTTGTGGGCGATGGTCAACTGGCGGTAGGCATCGCTCACGTCGTTCCAGTTTTTCTGCATGCGGATGCGCAGCAGTTGCGACTGGTCCTCCAATTCCTCGCGCGCGTTCTGTTCGGCGAGTTTGCTGCGCTTGATGGCGTGGGAGCCGCCCCACCAGTCGCTGATGGGGATGCGCACCGTGGCGAAGACGGCGGCGAAGTCGTTCTTTGCGTGGAACAGGTCGGTGTGCTGGAGGCTGGCGCCGACAGCCACTGAGGGCAAGCGCTTGCCTATTTCCAAGCGCCGCTGCAAGGTCTTCGCCTCCACGTTTTTCTGCAACATTCCGTATTCGGGAGTGGTCTTCACCGCCAAGTCGTGGTCTGCCTTGAGGGAGAGCGGGAATTCCGGCACGCGGTCGCGGCTGACCGAGGCGCTGACGTCGATGGGCTGTCCGTCCATTCCGATATATTGGGCGAGCATCATCTTGGAGAGTGCTAAGCCGTTCTCGGCGTTCACCTTGTTGCTCTCCACCTCGTTGCGTCGGAGTTGCACTTGCAGCAGGTCGTTGGGCAGCGCCACTCCGGCTTCGACCGCGGCATTCACGTCATCTTCCATCCTGCTGAGCAGCGAGTCGATGGCATGGAGGGTCTTGAGGTTCTCCTTGAGCCGTACCACCTGCCAGAAGTAGCGCTCGGCGTTGAGCCTCACGTCGTTCTCGCTCTGACGCCGCTGCAGCTGCGCTGCCTCCACGCCCACCTTGGCGAGCTTGTTGCCGTTGACGATTCTGCCGCCCATGAACAGCGGCTGCATGGCAGTGACGCCAAAGAGCAGTCCGCGGTCGAGGAATCCCATCTTCATCTGTGAGGGGACCTGCGAGAGAAGGTCTTGGGGAAGGCTTTGCGCGAGCGAGGAAGGGAGCACGTCGGAGGTGTTGACTTTCGCCTTGAGCATGTCGCCATTGCTCTTGAAGGCGATTCCCGAGGAGGAGAGCTGTGGGAAGTAGGCAGTGAAAGCCTCGCGCTGCTGCTCCTGCGCCATGCGGATATGGTTGTCTGCCGTGCGCAACTCTATATTATGCTGCATGGCAAGCTGTCTTACCTGCTCCAGCGACAGCATTGTCTGTGCCTGTGCGGCTACAGGCAAGAGAGAGAGGACAAATAATATTACGTTTTTCCTTTTCATTTTTTTTCGATTGTTCAAATTAATTCATAATTCACGATTGATAATGCATTATCTAATTCATTCTTTCTCCAGCATGAGACTGCGCTTCCTTCGGCTGGTGGTTCCGCTCATGAGCAGCCAGTAGGCTACGGGCAACACGGTGAGGATGAGCACCATCGTGACGAGCGTTCCGATGAAGATGACGTTGCCCATGGGTCCCCACAGACTCGTGCCGCCGAGCATCATCGGCACCACACCCACTGAAGCGGCGGCTGAGGTGAGGAAGATGGGACGCATACGGCGCTTGGCACTGAGGAAGATTGCCTCGTGAGCGGTGAGTCCCTCACGGTTGCGCAACTCCTCGGCATAGTCGTACATGATGATGGAGTTCCTGACGAGAATACCCATGAGCGACACGACGCCCATATAGCAGGTGAAGGAGAAGTCCACTCCGGCGAAGATGACGCCGAGCGACGCGCCGAACAATATCATCGGGAGTGAGAAGAGCAGCAGCACGGAGGTGGAGACCTTGTGGAAGTGGCCCAGCAGCAGGAAGAAGATGATGGCGACGCTCACGAGCAGTCCGCCGATAATCTGCGGCAGGGTCTCACGCGTCATCTCATCCTCGCCGCCCCATTCGAGGTTCACTCCCTTGGGCATCAGCTCCGCCTTGATTTCCTTCTTGATGCGGCTGGTCTCATGGAGTACGTTCTTGCCGTTTGCCACGTCGGCCATGATGGTGATGGTGGGGACGCCGTTGCGGTGGGGCACCTGCGCGTCTTTCCAGATGGGTTCCACCTTGGCAATCTGTCGCAATGGCACCGTCTTGAATCCTCCCGCCACGGGGATAGGCTCGTTGGCGAGGTCGTTGGCAGAGGAAAGCGCGCTCTTGGTGGTGGTGAGCTTGACCGGTATGTCGTAGTCGCCGTTCCAGATATGAGCCACGGGCAGTCCGCCGTCGAGATAGCGGGTGGCGAGTGCCCATGACACGCTGGCGTTGGAGGCGCCCACGCGACCCGCCTGAAGCTCATCCACCTTGATTTCATTGGAGAGCTCTCGTTCACTGGCATTATGGCGCACCAAGAGGAGTGCGGGGTCGCGGCGCAGGATTCCCGTGAGGCTGTCGGCGGCATGGCGCAGTTGATGCCAGTCGTCACCGCTCAGACGGATTTCAACGGCGTTGTCCTCGGTGCTGTACGACAGTTGTCTGAAGCGCACGTAGGCGTTGGGGAATGCGTCGGCATAGCGCATGCGGTAGTCGTGGAGCACGTCCTCGGTGGCTCTCGCGTTGAGCGTGTTGACGATGAACTGGGCATAGTTCTTGCCGCCGAACTGAGGCGCGTAGGTGGTCTGGAAGCGCGGCGATGAGGTTCCTTTGAACGACGCGATGGAGAGGATGCGCTTGTCCTTGCGCATGATGTGCTCCAGCGAGTCGGCAACGGCTGTGGTGCGCTCGAGCGACGTGCCTGCGGGTAGGTAGATTTCAACGGCAAGCTGGTCGCGGTCGGCGGTGGGCATAATCTTCTGCGGCACCAGTATCATCATCGCCACGCCTAATAGAATGGCGAGAAAACCTATGCCAACGGTGATATAGGGATGGCGGAAGCAGCGCTCGATGAGTCGGTTGTAGAAGCCCTGAACCATGTTGAGGAACGAGAAGGCGGGTTTGCCGTTGGACTTGAGCTTCTGCTGCAGGGGCTTGCGGATGAAGTAGAACTGCAGGAACGGCACCACCAACTCTGCCATGGCGAGGGAGACGAGCAGCACGATGGTCATCGTCCAAGGGAACATCTCCATGAAGTCGTGATACATGCCCGTCATGGTGAACAGGAAGGGGAAGAACGTGATGGAGATGGCGAGGGTGGCGGTGAAGATGGACTTGAAGAAGTGGGTGGCACTCATCACGGATGCTCTCCACCGGCTCATGCCCTCGGCGAGGTTATCTACGTAGTTGTCGATGATGACGATGGAGTCGTCGACGATGAGTCCGAGTGTGACGATGAGCGCTGCGAGCGTCACCGTGTTAAGCTCCATTCCGAAGACGTGGAACAGTCCCAAGGAGATGAAGATGGTGATGGGGATGGTGCTTGCGGCGACGAGAGCCACGCGCAACGGCAGCAGCAGGATGACGACGATAATCACGGCGATGATGGCGATGAGAAGTTCAGTGAGGAAGTCGCTCACCGATTTGCTCACCACTTGGCTCAGGTCGGTGATGGTGGTCATCGTCACTTCCTTGGGCAGGGTCTGCTGGAAGTCTTGGAGCGTCTGACTGATTTCGCGCCCCATGTCGGTGATGCTGCGGTTCTTCTTAATCTCAAGACTCAGCACGAGACTCTTCTTGCCATTGTTGGTGACGAAGCTCGTGGGCTTGGGATATTCGCGCTTGACGGTGGCGATATCCTTCACGCGTACCACCTTTCCGTCGGGTGAGGAATAGACAATCTGCTGCTCCACGTCGTTGACCATGTTGAGCGAGCGCGCCACGTGGATGGGAGCCTCATAGGTGAGCGTTTTCTGAGTGCCCGCCATGCTGGAGAATCCCTTTGCAGCAAGCGCCGTGGCGAGGAGGTTCTGTCCGATGCCGTATTGCGACAGCTTTTCGGTATTCACCTCCACGGTGATTTGCTCGCGCTGCATACCATAGACGTTGAGTCGTCCCACCGACTCGATGCGGCGCAGACGGTCCTTCAGGTCGTCCATGTAGTCGTTGAGCTCGCGGTAGGTTTTCTCCTCGCTCTCCATCGTGATGAGGAGCGCCGACGCGTCGCCGAAGTCGTCCTGCACCTGTATGGCGACCACTCCCTGGGGCAACGAGGCCTTATATTGCTGCAAGCCGAGTTTGAGACGGCTCCAGAAGTTGTCCTTGGCAGCGCCATAGACATCCTCGTTGAGTTCCACCTGTATGATGGACACACCGTTGCGGCTGTAGGACTTGGTCTTTGCCTTTCTCACCTCTTTATAGGTGAAGATATAGTTCTCCAATGGCTTGGTGACTTCTTCCTCCATCTGATGGGCGTCGGCTCCGGGATAGACCGCCATCACAACGCCTTGGCGGATGGTGAAGTCGGGAAATTCGTTCTTATTGATATCGTTGAGCGACCAAATGCCGAAAGCGACGAGAACCGTCACTACGAGAATGACAATCTGGCGGTAGTGCATCGCCCATTCTACGACATTGCGCTTGGTCTTGACGGCTTTGTGCTTGATGATTTTTCTTTCCATGAGTTTTCGTTTGAGATTTGTGATAGTGGAGTAGGCGAGAATAGGTGGGGAGCGGGGGATGATGGGAGGATTGACCCTTCGTTCCCCGTCCTATTCTACCTTGCGGATGTATCCTGATGTAATCTTATTTACCCTCTGTTTATATCGTCTTGACAGTCATTCCGTTGCTCACTTTCTGATAGCCCTCGGCGATGACCTTCTGACCTGTTTGCAGACCGCGGGTGATGATGATGTTGGAACCGATGTTGGGACCCAACGTGATGTAGGTTTTCTTTGCCTTGTCGCCCTTTACAGTCCAAACGAAAGGATGGTTGTCGATGTCGATTTGCACCACGTTTGCGGGCAGGAGAATGTGGCTGGAGGTGGTGGTGGCGTTGAGGGAAGCGTCGCAGACCATGCCGGGCAGGAGCTTGTGCTGACTGTTGTTGACCAATACGCGAACCTCATATTGCCTTGACATGGGGTCGGCGGAGATGCCCTTCTCGACGATTCGTCCCGTGAAGGCGACGTTGCCCAACGATGGCACCGTAAAACTCACCGCCTGTCCCGTCTTTATCTTCGACATCTCGCCTTCCGGCACGGAAATCTTCACCTTCACTTGGTCGATTTTCACTAATTTGGCGACCGGCACTCCCGGCATGACATTCTGTCCTACTTCGGCGTCCTTGCTGCTGATGTAGCCACTGAAGGGAGCCACGAGGCGCGTGTCGCTCAGTCCTTTGCGGGCAATCTTCTCCGAGGCGCGTGCCTGATGCACCATCTGACGAGCCTGACTCAGTTTCGTCTCCACTTCCACCCATTTGATTTCCGGCAGGGAACCGCGGTCGTGGAGAATCTTCATGCGTCGGTAGGCATCCTCAGCCTGCTTCTGGGTCTCTAAGGCTTGACGCGTGGATGCCTTTGCCATGGCGACCGTATTGCCTGACGTGGTGGGGTCGACTATTCCGATTACTTCGCCGGCTCTTACCCATTGTCCCTCGCTCACCCTCAGTTGCTTGATGGTGCCGCCAGTGGCAAAGCTCAGGCTGGTTCCATTGAGCTCCTCAATGGTGCCGGGATAGCTTTGAGAGGACTGCGCACTTGCCGTTCCTGCCGTGATGGTCCCTACCACGACGGCTTTCTCTGCAGGGGCGGCTTTGCGGTTATCGCATGATGTGATTGAACTGGCAATTAACAATACACTCAATAATGTGATCATCTTTGTTTTCATCTTATTTCTTATTTTTAAGTTTTATGTTTGCAAAAGTAGGGATAAGAATGATAAATCGCGTTTCGTAATCGCCCACTATGATGTCGGAAAATGTAGTATACTCCAAAATCCAACATCTTTATCATCAATTCAGAAATGAAAAATCCCGCTTTTCTTGGCTTTTCAACGGGAAAGTAGCATCAATCAACGTAAATTTCCTAAATCAGAACGTTAGGTAATCACAGTCAGATGATGTCTGAAAATGGAATATAGTTTGTTGATGGTAAGAATCCAACATGGCTTTTATGATGCTCTATTTTGGAAAAATTCTAAAAAAATGTTTGTTTTTCATGCTTAATTTGTATCTTTGCGATGCCGTGATGGTGTTTTATTTAAAAGTTTCAGCACTAATTTTGCAGTAGGAAAGATAAAAACAACGATGACGAAAATAAATAAAACCAAACAGCCAGCAGAATTCTTTATGGGCGGTGAGACGGAGAAAATCACCATGCCCAGTTATGAGGATACCGACCTTGTAGTGCTCGACAATCCTGAAATATTCATCCAAGGAAAGTCGGTGAAGGCAGGCATGAACTGTCTGGTGATGTGCACCGAAGGGTATGCGTTGTTCAAGGCAAACGACCATCAAGTGGAACTGAAGAAAATGGACGTGGCGATTTGTCCGCCCGACAGCAAGATTACAGAAACCGTGCTGTCGCCCAACTTCCATTATTTCGCCTTGGGCATCTCATCGCCTGCCTTGCAGCAGATGCTCCGTGGAAATATGAACATTTGGAACCGTTCCATCTATTTGCGGGGCTTCGTGTCGTTCTCGCTCGACCCCGACGATTACGAACTCATGTTCAAACTCTACCGCATCCTGCAGTCGGCACTGCGGCAGGTCAGACAAAACATAGATACGGAATGGTGGAAGTTTGTCATCAATCATGTGATTTGTGTGGCGTTGAATGGTATTTGCTATCGGCTCAAGCACATGGACACTCCCGTTGAAACGAAGCCCAAACAGTCTAATATCATTTTCAACCGCTTTCTCGATATCTTGCAGCACAACGACAAGAAGCATCAAACGGTGGATTACTATGCCGACAAACTCTTTATCTCGTCGAAGTATCTGAGCGACATCTGCAAGAAACAGTCGGGAAAGTCAGCGGCACAGTGGATTAAGGAGTCAACGCTGTCCGAAATCACTTTCTTATTGAAGACCACCGACTTGACAGTAAAGGAAATCAGCAGTAAGATGGGATTCCCCAATAGTAGCTTCTTCTGTACGTATGTGCGCGACAACTTCGGTCAGTCCCCACTTGCTTACCGACAGACCCTGCTAAAGAATGAAGGGAAAGCTGGATAACCGGCTTTCCCTTCACATATAGATAAATTGAAATAGACAACAGATGCTGTCTTTATTATCAAAGGAATTCTTATATACAATAATCCCAGCTAAGAGTTTTTTGAGTTAGGAGTTGACTCCAGTTAGGAGTTAGGAGTTGACTCCAGTTAGGAGATAGGAGTTAGGAGATAGGAGTCACTCCGCCGTACACGAGGGCGCAGCTAATTATGCATTATGAATTATGCATTATGCATTATGCATTATGCATTGTGCATTATCAATTGTATTTCTTTATCAGCGCATCCGCTTTTTCTGCAGCGCCATGACTCTTTGCTTCTTCAAGAATTGAGAGTCCTTGTTTCTTGTCGCCACTGAAAATATAGCATAGTCCCTTGAGGAGGTAGAGGTCGCCATAGTCGGGAAATACCTTCAGTCCAAGGTCGGCAGTCTGGATTCCCTTATCGTACATCTTGACCTGCATCTGCAACTGCGCCATCTCAGCGTAATAACCGGCGACATTGCGGTTGAGCACGATGGCGTGGGCAATGTCGTTGAGCGCCTGTTGATATTGCTTCAGCTTCAGTTCACATGCATAGCGCATGTAGTAGAAACTGTCGTTCGACCGTCCCAACGTGAGCGTGTCGTAACGGTTGTAGTCAAGGAGAGCCTTGCGGTACTGTCCCATCTCGTCAAGCAACTGGGCACGTGCGAGCACGTAGGGAGCAGAATTGTAGGAGAGAGGCTGGGAATTCACCGCATTGTCAAGAAGCGTCAGAATCTCCTCCTTGGGAGCATTCTGCATCTGTCGGCACATCGCTGCCTCATAATATACTTCGCTGCTCTTGAAGGTCGTGTCCTTCGTCAGTTCCATGAATATCGAATAAGCCTGGTCGTAGTCTTTCTTAACGAAGTACGCCTGACCCTTCAAATGCTTGTAGAGCGCAATCGGCTTGATTTGATAGGCTTTATCCGACTCGTCAATCACCTTGTCGGCGTTCCACGCGGGATATACCGAATCGGGGAAATGGATTACCTTCTGATAGATGACTTTGGCATAATTGAAGTGTGCCTCGTCCTTGGCTGAAGCCTTACTGATGCCCTCTTCCATGATTTTTGATGCGTTGGCAAAGTCCTGTTGGTTGGCAAGGATGGTGCCTTTCTGCGAATAGCCCTCGGCAGAAGTGGGGAATTTACTGATGAATTCATCCACGTAGGCTCTGTGACGGGCAGGATTGTTCTGTTCGGATGAAAGGAAGAGAATCAGCATGGCATCCTTGAGCTTGTCGGGTAGGGCAGGACGGATGCCGGAAGCCTTCAACACGGGGTCGTTGAGACTCAATCCGCTGGCTTTGAAGTCGTTAGTGAATGCCACGTCGGTGGCTGTGGCGATGGTGGTGGAGGCATAGAGACCAATCACCTTGCCTTGCTTGTTGACCACCGGACAACCATAGAGCTTGTCGTTGACGACAGTGAGCGTATAATAGTTGTACTGCTTGAATTTCTCCGCGTTACTCACCTTCATGCTCACGTTGTTCTTACCCACCACGGTCACTGCATCGCCGGCGGCAACGGGGGCAGTGGCGAGTTGGACGGGAGTGGAGGCTTCCTCAGTGTTGAAACGGCAGATATCGTAGAGTTCGTTGGCGCCGATGAGCGTCTTCACTTCGGTTTTCTTTCCCTTTGCGTCTGTCACCTCTGCACGCTCAGCACCCACGAACGGTTTCCACGGTGCGACTGCCTCGCCGTTGTTGTCAACGAAGAAGCCATTGCATTGGGCAAGAACGGAACCGTCCTTCTTGTAGGTGGTGAGTTGAAAGACTGCTTTAGCAGCCTGTTGAGCCTTCATGGGAAGGCAGAATAGCACGAGGGCTAATATAAGGTAATGTTTCTTGAAATGTATGGTCATTTTATTAGTGTTGTTTTAGTAGTTCTTTTGCATTCTCGATTGCGGCATTAGTGACGTTGCTGCCGCTGAGCATTTGGGCGATTTCGGTCACCCGCTCATCGGGGTTGAGGAGTCGCATGTGGCTCAGTGTGCCCTCAGCAGTCTCCTTTTTCTCCACCTTGTAGTGGTGGGAGCCCATTGCGGCAATCTGAGGAAGGTGGGTGATACTGATGACTTGTCGGTTGTTGTCGCCCATCTCGCGCATGATGAGCGCCATCTTCTCCGCCACGTGACCGCTCACACCCGTGTCGATTTCATCAAAAATGATGGTGGGTAGCTTCACTGCCGAACTGATGATTGCCTTGATGGAGAGCATCACGCGGGCAATCTCACCGCCCGATGCCACTTGTGAAACTGGCTGCATGGGTGTGCTCTTGTTGGCGCTGAACAGGAAGCAAACCTTGTCGGCACCATTAGGAGAGAGTTCTTTCTTGTCTATCTGAATACTGAAGCGCACGTTGGGGATGCCGAGAGGCTGAAGGCGCTTCTCCATCTCCTTGCGAATCTTGTCGGCGGCGTGCTGACGGGCTTTAGTTAAGGTCTCGGCTGCTTTCTGACATTCGGTGAGACATGCAGCCACGAGTTCCTGCTGGCGAGCCAGTTCCTCTTCACTGTTGTCGATGCGGTCAAGTTGGACGGATAGGCTGTCGCGCTCTGCAATCAGCTCTTCAACGCTGTCCTTGTGGAACTTCTGTTCCAAGCTGTAAATCAAGTCGAGCCGCTCCGACTTGCGCTGATAGTCGGCTGGGTCAAATTCCACGCTTTCAAGATGGTTCTGAATGTCACCGGCGATGTCCTTCAACTCGATATAGCAACTGTCGAGCCGATTATTCAGTTCTTGTATGTCGGGATAAAGCTCGTTGATTTTCTGCAAGTCGGACAAGGCTCCCCGAACCTTCTCAACGGCTCCAGACTCCTCTGCCGATAAAATGCCGTCAGCCTCATAGAGAGCCTGTTTGATATCCTCCACGTGGCTCATCGTGCTCACCTCTTTCTCCAATTGTTCCTGCTCGCCGTCCTGAAGTTCTGCCTGGCTGAGTTCCTGCAACTGAAAACGCATGAACTCCTCCTTTTCCTTGTTCGCCTCAATCTCCGTTTGCAAGTCCTTGAGCTGTCGCTTGGCATCCTGCCATTTGTGGAAAGCTGACTGATAGGCAGAGAGTTGGCTCTGGTCATTGGCAACGATGTCAACCACTTGCAATTGGAAGTCATCTTTCTGCAAAAGCAAGTTCTGGTGCTGGGAGTGGATGTCGATAAGGTGCTCGCCCAACTCGCGCATCAAAGCCACCGTGACTGGCTGGTCGTTGATAAATCCGCGGCTCTTGCCATTGCTGTTCACTTCGCGTCGGATGATGCACTCGTCCTCGTAGTCGATATCGTTCTCATCAAAGAAATCCTTCATGTTGTATCGCTGGAGGTCAAAGTGAGCCTCCACGATGCACTTGCGCTGTCCCTGCTTGATTTGACGGGCATCAGCACGGTTGCCCAAAAGCAGACCGATAGCGCCGAGGATGATACTCTTTCCTGCACCGGTCTCGCCCGTGATGACAGAGAAACCGGGATGGAAAGGAATATCAAGCTCGTCAATGAGCGTGAAGTTCTTGATATATAATTGCTTGAGCATTGTTACTCCTTTATTTTATCCCATGCAGTGTTTTGGGAAGCGTTGATGCTGAAAAGAATCTCATAAACCGATTCTTTCTCTTTTTGAGTCCCCTTACCTTTATATATATTGGCAAGTTCGTCGCGCTTGTAGTCAGTCCAAATCTGAGGCAGGAGGCTCAAGGGGCGGTTTTCGTGTGCTTTTTTCAAGTCGTTTTCAAGAGCGGTGGTGATTTCAGTGCGTCCGCGCTCAGCATTGTTCGCCATCTCGTCCAGTCCTTTCCGGTAATAATCATATTGCAACTGGCGGAAAGGTTGCATAGCTCCGTCGAGATAGTCGTTGATGATGGCAAAGCGGTTGCGGTCGTCATCGAAACTCTTCCATCCTGTGAAGGCAAGGTTCTGTGCGTTGTTGGTAAGGTTCATACAGCGTTGCAATACGTCCTCGCCGCCCATAGGGGAGAAGGAGTCGAGGTCGAGTCCGATGATGAGAAACGCATAATAGGCGCACAGAGCGGTGAGTTGGTTGTCGATAACTTCCTCGTTGAACTCGAGTTGGTCGAACTGGGCAAACTCGAAGTTGAAGTCGTTATCGGTATTGTTGTAAAGAGTGGTGGTATAAGACGAATTGTAAACCGGGCGGTTGGCTTGGATGAGCGCCTTGCAGGTGAACATGTTGGTCGACACATCATATTTGGTCACGGTGATATTGAAGTTGCAGACGATGCGCTCGTTCTTCTGAAACTTCAAGTTGGTCCATTGGTGGTCGTTCAGGAAATTCTCCAGTGTCTCCTTGAGATTGTCAAATACACTCGCATCCGTGCCCTGAATCTGGTTATGATTGATGGTCACGGTTGCATTGAGTTCCTGCGCTGTGGCGCTAAAGGATATTGCAAAGCTCATCAACAATGTCGCGAGCAACTTCAGTCTTCGGCTTCTTGTCATAGTCCTTTTGCCCTTGTCGTGAGATGATACTGATTTTATTGTCTTCGCTTCCGAACGTGGTTCCCTTATTGCGTGTGGAGTTGAGAACCACGAAGTCGGCGTTTTTCTTTTCCAATTTCTTCTTGGCGTTGACCTCCTCGTCGTTGGTTTCGAGGGCGAACACCACGAGCCGCTGGTTGGAGGTCTTCATTTTGCCGAGCGCCGCTGCGATGTCCTCTGTGGGTTGAAGCCTCAAGATGAGGTCGTCGCCCTCGCGCTTGATTTTCTGCGGCGCGGCATGGTCGGGACGGAAGTCGGCTACAGCGGCGCAAAGGATGGCAGCGTCCATGTCGGGATAGAGCTTGGTGGCTTCCTCATACATCTGCTGACAACTTTCCACGTTGATGCGATGGATGGCAGGTGAGCAGTTGAGGCTGACGGGTCCGGCAACCAAATACACTTCGAATCCACGGCTCAGACATTCCTCGGCGAGCGCAAAGCCCATCTTGCCCGAAGAGTAGTTGCCGATAAATCGCACGGGGTCTATCTTCTCGTAGGTGGGTCCCGCCGTAATCAGCACCTTCTTGCCGTTGGCTGACGGCTTCCGGCGGCTCAACTCTTTCGCCACTTCCTCCACAATCTTCTGCGGCTCTTCCATGCGTCCTTTTCCTTCCAGTCCACTGGCGAGGAATCCGCTCTCAGGCTCGATGATGTGATTTCCATAGCTGCGGAGTATCGTCATATTGGCTTGTGTGGAAGGGTGCTGATACATATCGAGGTCCATTGCCGGAGCGATGAACACCGGGGCACGCATGGCGAGATAAGTTGTCACAAGCATGTTGTCAGCAATGCCGTGTGCCATCTTTCCCATCGTGCTGGCGGTGCAGGGAGCGATAATCATCGCGTCTGCCCACAGACCCAACTTTACGTGGGAGTGCCAAGTGCCGTCGCGCTGGGAGAAGAATTCGCTGATGACGGGATGCTGCGAGAGAGTGGCAAGCGTCAGCGGCGTAATGAATTCCTTGCCTGAGGGGGTAATCACCACTTGCACCTCAGCCCCGCGCTTCACCAGTTCGCGGATAATGAGGCACGACTTGTAGGCAGCGATGGAACCCGTGATGCCCAGTACGATTTTCTTTCCTTGAAGTATATCAGCCATTTAGTTTTGCTTCACGTAAACGGATTCGAGTGAGTACCTGTTTCGTGTTGAGAGGGAAGTCGGCATCGAGCATCCAGCTGTAATAGCCAGGGTCGCGGTGCAACACGTCCTTCACCGGCATTCCCTTGTATTTTCCGAAGTTGAAAGTCTCAATGCGTTCGGGCTTTCCGTCCTTACCGAGAATGGGGTTGCCTTTGGCATCTTTCAAGTCTTTCCAGATGATTCGACCTGCAAAGTCGACGTTATCGTTCTGCTTGGAGAATTCGGCAAGCACGTTCATATCGTTCGGCAGCACCTGCTCCGGGTCGTCCTGCTTGCCTGGTGCATAGTGGTCCACTTGTCCCATCAGCACGCGGTAGGTAGCCTCGGTGTCTTGGTCGGCACGGTGTGCCTCAAAGTCATCTTCCATCTTGTGTCCGCAATAGAACTTATAGGCGGCAGCGAGGTTGCGTTTCTCCATCTTGTGATAAATCACCTGAGCGTCAATGAGACGACTCTTGGAGAAATCGAAATCCACACCTGCGCGCAAGAATTCCTCGCAGAGCAAGGGTACGTCGAAGCGGTTGCTGTTGAATCCGGCAAAGTCGCAGCCTTTAAACTTGTCGGCGAGATAGCCGGAAAGTTCTTTGAACGTCTTGGCGTTCTTCACTTTCTCATCGGTAATTCCCGTGAGTTTTGAGACCTCGGCGGGAATGTGAATCTCCGGATTGACAAAGAGGTTCTCGCGTTCTTCCTTGCCGTCGGGATATACCTTTATATAAGAAATCTGTATAATCCGGTCCTTGAAGTCGAGACCGGTTGTCTCCAAATCAAAAACGATAAGAGGCTTAGTGAGGTTTAAATTCATGATTATTCGCTTAACAACATCGGCATGAGCATCATCAGCACGTCCTCATTGCCACTCTCTTCGGTGGGATGGATGAGTCCGGGGCGCGACGGGTCGGCGAGGTCGAACTGCACCGAGTCACACTCCAGATTGGAGAGCACTTCCATCAGACCCGTACCACGGAAGCCGATGCTCATGGGATTGCCGTTGTATTCACAGTAGAGGTTTTCCTTGGCGCTCTTGGCGAAGTCGAGGTCCTCAGAGCTGATTTCCAGGTTGCCACTTGTCACATGGAGACGAACCAACTCGCTGCTCTCGCTTGCGAAGGGGAGAACGCGGCGGATAGAGCTCAGCATGCTCTTGCGGTCTATCACCATCTCGTTGGGATTCTGCTGTGCCACCACTGCATTGTAGTTGGGGAACTTGCCTTCGATAAGGCGACAGTAGAGAGAACCGTTCTCGAAGTTGAATTCTGCGGCTTGGCTGGTGAACTTAATCACAACGTCACCAACACCTTTATCGAGAATGCTCTTCAGCACGCCAGCCGGTTTGCGGGGCAGAATGAAAGAAGCTGGTGTCTCAGTCTTGATGTCGTGCTCACGCGAGCGAACCAACTTGTGACCGTCGCAAGATACGATAGCGAGGTAATCGTTGGTCAGGTCGAAGCAGATACCGTTCATGGCAGGATGTATCTCCTCGTTGGCAATGGCGAAGATGGAACGGCTCACTGCGTTGACCAATACTCCGGCGTCGATTGTGAACACAGAGCATTCGCTTTCCAATGTCGGGGTGTGGGGATAGACGTTGGCATCGTCGCCAACGATATGATATTCACCGTTTTGATAGCGCACGTCGATGGTGTTGCCGTCGAGATTGACACTGAAATTGATGGGTTGTTCGGGCAACTCCTTCAATGTGTCGAGCATGTCAGAACTGCGCACAGCGAAACTGCCGTCCGAATCTGAGTTCTCCAACAGCAATTGAGCCGTAGCTACATTCTCACCGTCGCTGGCAGTAAGGGTGAGGTTATTGCCTTTTACTTCAAAGAGGAAACACTCCAAAATTGGAAGAGAATTTTTGGGGTTGAGCACTTTCGACAGGATTTGCAGCCTGCTGTTCAAGGCTGAGCTTGAAACTGTAAAATTCATATTTATTTGTTTTAGTTTTGTCTTTATAGATACAAAAATACGGAAAAAAAAGTTCTTAGACAAAAAAAAGCAGAAAATATTTCGGGAGATTGAGAATCTTTTATTAATTTCGCACAAACAAACAATAAAATACAAAAATAATGGCATTATCAGGTATTGAAGTAATCGGAAAGATTATTAAAGTATACGACTTTAAATCTGGTGTTTCAAAGCGCAGTGGCTCAGAATGGAAATCACAGGAATTTGTAATTGAGGAACAGGGTGGAGGCTCTTATCCACGTATGTGCGATTTCACCGTATTTGGTTCTGACCGTATAGACCAATTCAATATCAAGTTGGGCGATACCGTGCATGTTTGGCTCGACATCAACGCCCACGCTTGGGAAGATAGATATTTCAACGACGTTCGCGCTTACCGTGTGGAACATGTTGACCCCAACTCAGTAGGAATGGCTAATGGCGGTTATGCCGCTGCAGCTCCCGGCGCAGCTCCTATGGGTGGTGCCGCTCCCGTTGCCGGCGCAGCTCCCACAGCTGGTCCAGACCCCAATGCACCTATTGACGGAATGGCTGCTGATAGCTCGGAAGAACTGCCCTTCTAATATATTGCTCAATGGATATTTAAATTGCGGGAACACATGAGGTGTTTCCCAAACGTAAAACATACATTATGCCCCTGCGTCTGGAAGATAAGTTCCGTTCGCAGGGGCATAATCTTTTATGGCTTTATAGTCAACTTTTGTGGAGCTAATCATTTCCTCGTGAAGCCGCATCGCATGGAGGTCTCGCGCTCCGCGCGGGACGACTGCCGCATGCCCCTTGTTTATCCGCACCGTAATTCTCGCACTCCGCGCGGGAACAAGCCATCACTTAGAGACAATCGACAATCCAAATCAAACAAATCCCATGACGGGTGCTTCCTCTGAGTTTTTTTAGTTGAAAAAACATCTCAGCAATCTCAGCAAAGCATCTAACACGTTGAAAGAAAAACCCTTACGTACATGAATAGATGGTAAAACATCCCAGCAATATCTCAGCAACATCTCAGCAGACTGAGACGGAACATCTTTCCATCTGGAATGGGCAAAGAAGTGACGAATAGGGCTTTAGGTCGAATTAAGAGCCTATTGAGCCAACCTGCCATGTGATGCGGAAGAGGCATCGTGAGATGTGCTTATCGGACAAGTAAAAAGCCCCAACCCCTCTATAGATGAGGATGGGGCACATGAGAGGTTAAGTTTACCGGACAGTAATAAATCTTTTTACTGTCCGCTCAGCTTTAATACGGAAAGAATCAAATAGGTAGAACCCCTCATTTGGAATTCTGCTTATTTTTTATTATCTTTGCTATTGAAAATACCGTTCTCAGGTAAACAATACGTGAGTTCGACTGATGAACAGTCGCCATTTATAAGATGAAAATAGGCGAATGATAAGCTGGTTCTTTTTATCGAGGATTGCTGACAAGTGGCACCCGAATTGCTGGCACTTGGCACCACAACGGGTGGCACTTGGCGCCCGAACGGTTGGCACCTGTCAGCAATCGAAAGTAAACGCTGCGGAAACTGATTAGAATAAATTGGTGATGTAAAACAAAGAAAAAGCCCCAACCCGCATTCATGCGGATTGGGGCTATATAAGTTATGTTTACCGAGTTTCAAAGATAAGAATCAGAGGAGTTTTATTGAGCTATTGAAGGCTCCACGGCGCCTTGCAACTCAATCGCCTTCGGCACCACATTGAACTTCAAACTGTCCTTATCCTTTTCTTTCTCTACTTCAATCTTGTCTCCAGGCTTGAGCGTGTCTGAAAGCAACAACTCGCACAAACCATCCTCAATATAGTTTTGAATGGCTCTCTTCAGCGGGCGTGCGCCAAATTGTACGTCGTAGCCTTTCGTTGCCACATATTCCTTTGCCTCGTCACTGATTGACATGGTGTAGCCCATATCGGTCACGCGCTTGTAGAGGTCCTTCAACTCAAGTTCGATAATGCGCTTGATGGCATTGAGGTCCAACTGGTCGAAGGTGATAATCTCATCCAGACGGTTAAGGAACTCCGGTGCGAACTGGCGGCTAAGACTCTTTTGGATGATGGAGCGGGCATGCTCTTTGTTCTGCTCGTTGAATTCCGTCAGACCTTCGCCAGGAGCGTTGAAGCCAACTCCGCGTCCAAATTCCTTCAGTTGCTTGGTTCCGGCATTTGAAGTCATGATGATGATGGTATTGCGGAAGTCGACCAAGCGTCCGTTGCCGTCCGTGAGCCTGCCTTCGTCCAATACTTGCAAGAGAAGATTGAACACATTGGCATGGGCTTTTTCTATCTCATCGAGTAAGACGATGGAGTAGGGATGGCGGCGTACACGCTCTGTAAGCTGTCCACCCTCCTCATAGCCCACGTATCCGGGAGGTGCACCCACGAGGCGAGAGACGTTGAAGCTCTCTGTATATTCGCTCATGTCGATTCGGATGAGCGCATCCTTGGAGCCGAACATGTATTCAGCCAACTTCTTGGCTAAATAGGTCTTGCCCACACCGGTAGGACCGAGGAACATGAATACGCCAATGGGATGGTTCGGCTCGCGCAGACCCACGCGGTTGCGCTGGATTGCCTTCACCACTTTGTCGATGGCGGCATCTTGGGCGATGATGCTCTGCTTCAGCACTTTATCCATTGTTCTCAATCGCACGCTCTCGGGTTCATCAATCTGCTGTACGGGAACACCCGTCATCAGAGAAACCACGTCGGCAACGTCCTTAGCCGTCACCGTGAGCCGCTCTTGGTCATCATTGTGAGCCCATTTATCGTTGAGTTCCTGCAGTTGCTGGTCAATCTCCGTCTGGCGGTCGCGGTAGATGGCTGCCAACTCGAAGTTCTGATTTCTCACAGCGTTCTGCTTCTTAGCCTTTACGTCGTCGAGTTCTTTCTCAAGTTTGAGAATCTCAGGCGGCACACTGGCGTGGCGCAGATGTACGCGAGAACCTACCTCATCGAGCGCGTCGATTGCCTTGTCGGGGAAGGACCGGTCGGTGGCATAGCGTTCTGTCAGTTTGACACAGGCATTGATAGCCTCATCGCTGTATGTAACGTGGTGGTGGTCTTCATATCTACCCTTGATATTGCGCAAAATCTCAAGCGTTTCCTCGGCAGTAGTGGGTTCCACCAGCACCTTCTGGAAGCGGCGCTCCAATGCACCATCCTTCTCGATAGAGTTGCGGTATTCGTCGAGCGTCGTTGCACCGATGCATTGTATCGTGCCACGAGCCAACGCAGGCTTCATGATGTTGGCAGCATCCATGCTACCCGGTGTCGAGCCGGCACCGACGAGCGTATGAATCTCATCAATGAAGATGATGATATCCGGATTTTGCTCAATCTCCTTGAGGAGGGCGCGGATGCGTTCCTCAAACTGTCCGCGGTATTTGGTTCCAGCCACGATACCCGTCATGTCGAGGTTCACCACTCGCTTATTGAACAACATCGGCGAGCACTTGCGCTTGGCGATGAGCTGTGCCAATCCTTCCACGATGGCACTTTTGCCCACACCAGGCTCACCAATCAAGATAGGATTATTCTTCTTGCGGCGGCACAAAATCTCAACGATGCGTTGGATTTCCTTCTCGCGGCCCACAACGGGGTCGAGCTTTCCTTCCAATGCAGCCTTCGTCAAATCGGTAGAGAAGTTGTCCAGCACGGGGGTCTTACCGCCGCCATCGTGCTGTGACTGAGTACGAGTGGTTCTGCCACTGCCGCCCGAACTGCGCCATTCTCTTCCGCTGTTGTCGTCATTATCTGCTTCTTCATAGTCCTCACCGGGCAGTTCCAGTCCGTCTTTGTGGGCGGGTGCCTGCAGGTAGGAAACTACATCTTCATAAGTGACGTTGTTGAACTCAAGCACCTCTTTGGCGCCATTGTTCATCTGGTCGTGCAATATTGCCATGAGCAGATGTTGCACGTCCACAGTCTGTGTGTGTTGCATCCGTGCTTCAAGCACGGCCAACTTCAGAATGTTACTGGCTTTCTCATTCAAAACCAGCTCGCTTGTATTCAGAGGTTCTTTGACATCGTCTTCCCTGACACGCTCTTCGAGTTCTTCCTTTACAGTCTGTACGTTAATTTTCATACGGTCGAACAGCTCTCTTACGACGCTGTTTTTCTCACGGATGATACCCAACAGCAAATGCTCAGGACCGACGCTTCTGCTAGCCAGCCGCGTGGCCTCCTCTCTGCTGAAAGCGAGGATTTCTGAAACCTTTGGTGAAAATTGACTTGTCATCCTTGTATTACCTTTCTTTATTTAGTTTGTAACTCATCTGTTGGGAGCGCATCCTTGTTGTAAGGGTGTGGGACTCCCTATCGGTTAATTACGAGCAAACACCGTGCCAAACTTCATAGCTTAGATGAGTACAGCTTGTTGCGCTGTATCCGTTATTTCTATTCGTGGTGGTATTTCTCTCCTTTAATAATCGTGCAGGCTCTGTAGAGTTGCTCTGTGAAAATGAGCCTCACCATTTGATGCGAGAAGGTCATCTTCGACAGGCTTATTTGCTCGTTGGCTCTTGCATAGACAGCAGCCGAGAAACCGTAAGGACCTCCGATAACGAATATCAGTTTTCTTGTGGTGGACTGTTTCTTCTGGAGCCATTGTGCAAACTCTACGCTCCGCATTTCTCTGCCGTGTTCATCGAGCAGCACCACCGTGTCGCCCTCGTCCAGCAGTTTCAGTATCATTTCGCCTTCCTTTTCCTTTTGTTGGTCTGTGGATAGGCTCTTTGTATTCTTCAGTTCCGGTATTACTCTTATGTTGAAAGGCAAGTAATGTTTGATGCGCTCCAAATAGTCGTCGATGCCGGCTGCAAAATGTTTGTCGGTGGTCTTACCCACCAAAATGAGTTCAGCTCTCATTAATCATTCAAATTCTTTCTCTTTCCTTTTCCTTTCGTAATATTCCTTTCTTTTAGGATTCATGGGAAACCAGCCTTTCAGCACTCGTTTCTCTTGGGAAAACAACTCGCCTATTGACCAGAGCAGACTTGCTCCCAACACGCCTAATAGAGACGACCAGATGATGTCAGCCTCCAGCAGCGACAACACCACGCACACGATGCCACCCACTAAGAATAGCCACCAAGGACGGGTGCCCAGATAGTACTCGGTCTTTATCACCAGCGGGTGGAAAAGACCGATGATGAGAAACGTAGAAATGGCTATAATTGTTCCTGTTATATGTATCATGTGGCAAATTTACTACTTTTTTCTTGGTTTACTCTATGTTTTATAGAAAAATATTCGTAACTTTGTCTCACTGAAATAAAAATCAATTAATAAAATCTAATCAAACATAAGCAAATGGAGAACAATGCAGAATTAATTGCCCAGTGTGAGGCTAAAGCTAAGCAATGGCTCTCGCCGTACTTCGACGAAGAGACGCATAAGAGTGTGCAGCTGATGCTCGACAAGGAAGACAAAACTGACCTTATAGAGGCTTTCTATAAGAACCTTGAGTTTGGAACGGGTGGACTGCGCGGCATCATGGGTGCCGGCAGCAACCGCATGAACATCTATACGGTGGGCATGGCTACACAGGGATTTGCCAACTATCTGAAGAAGAACTTCGCCGACCGCAAGGACATCAGCGTGGTGGTTTGCCACGATTGCCGCAACAACAGCCGCAAGTTTGCTGAGTCGGTTGCCGATGTTTTCTCTTCCAACGGTATCAAAGTTTATCTCTTCGACGATATGCGTCCTACTCCTGAGTGCTCTTTCGCCATTCGCCAGCTCAAGTGCCAAGCAGGTGTCAATATCACCGCAAGCCACAACCCCAAGGAGTATAACGGCTACAAGGCTTACTGGGATGACGGAGCACAAGTGCTTTCTCCCCACGACACGGGAATCATCGAAGAGGTGAACAAGGTGAAAGTGGAGGACGTGAAGTTCAAAGGCAATAAAGACCTGATTCAGATTATCGGTGAGGAGATTGACAAGGTGTATCTGGAGAAAATCCACACACTGTCTATCGACCCGGCTGTTATTAAGCGCCAGCACGACCTTAAGATTGTCTATACTCCTCTTCACGGCACGGGCATGAAACTCATACCGCAGTCGCTCAAACTCTGGGGCTTCGACAATGTGCACTGCGTCAAGGAGCAGATGGTTAAGGATGGCAACTTCCCCACAGTTGTATCTCCTAATCCTGAGAATGGCGAGGCTCTCACTCTTGCCATCCGTGATGCCAAGGAAATCGACGCCGACATCGTGATGGCTTCCGACCCCGATGCTGACCGTGTGGGTATGGCTTGCAAGAACGACAAGGGCGAGTGGACGCTTATCAACGGTAACCAGACTTGCCTCATCTTCCTTTATTATATCATCACCAACCGTAAGGCTCAGGGACTGATGAAACCCGGTGATTTCATCGTCAAGACCATCGTTACTACTGAGGTGATTCGTAAGATTGCCGAGAAGCAGCACATTGAGATGCGCGACTGCTACACAGGCTTCAAGTGGATTGCACGTGAGATTCGTCTCTCTGAGGGCAAGCAGCAGTATATCGGCGGTGGAGAGGAGAGCTACGGCTTCTTGGCAGAGGATTTCGTCCGCGATAAGGATGCCGTTTCCGCTATGAGCCTTTTGGCTGAGATTTGCGCTTGGGCAAAGGACCAGGGCAAGACGCTCTACGACGTTTTGATGGACATCTATCTGGAATATGGCTTCTCCAAGGAGGTCACTGTCAACGTGGTTCGTCCCGGCAAGGCTGGAGCTGATGAAATCAAGGCAATGATGGAGAACTTCCGCAAGAATCCTCCCACGGAGTTGGGCGGCAGCAAAGTTGTTACATGGAAGGACTATGAGAGTCTCACGGCTCGCCATGCTGACGGTACCGTGACAAAACTCGATATGCCGACAACGAGCAATGTGCTGCAGTGGTTCTGCGACGACGACACCAAGGTTTCCGTCCGTCCATCCGGCACCGAGCCTAAGATTAAGTTCTATATTGAGGTGAAGGGCACCATGAAGTGCGCTGGCTGCTATGACCGCTGCACCAAGGAGGCTGAGGCTAAGGTTGAGGCAATCAAGAAGAGCTTGAACCTCGACTAATATACTTGAACAAACAGACTATAATAAACGGGAAAGCTGCCTTCTATGGCAACTTTCCCGTTATTTTGATTGATTGCAGTTTGCAACTTGTTTACTTGACTATGGAGAGTTAGAAGCAATATTTCAGTCCCATAATCATGATGCCCTGAAAACCTAATCCCACCTCTGCAAAGCCACGAAAATGGCGACCGCCGACGTCAATGCCAAAGCAACTCACCTGATAGCCAACCTGACATTGAGTCTTGTTTCTTTCACCTTTTTTCTAAAAATAATTACCCAATTATTTGTTTCAAGTTAATTAATTGATTAACTTTGCAGTATGAGTGAGCAAAGCAAAAGGTACAGGAAGATTACGTTCTACAAGAACTATTTCAAGGACTTTTATGTCCAACAGCCCGGCGAAGTAAGGAGAAAAATCAACTATTCGTTGACGATGGTAGAGACTCAACGTGTTGTTCCTGTGAAGTTCTTCCGCAACATCAAAGGCTCTGACGGACTCTATGAGATTAGGGCTGAGTATGGCGGCAACATCTTCCGAATACTCTGTTGCATGGACAAAGGTTCTGTCGTCGTGTTGTTCCAAGGCTTCCAAAAGAAGACGCAGAAAACGCCCACGGACGAGATTCGACAGGCAGAGAAACTAAAAAAGGAATATTTTTCAAGTAAGGAGGGTAAATAATATGGAAGACAAGAAGAAACAAGCTATTATGAACGCTAATACGTTTGACGAGCTCCTTGATGCCGAATATGGCAAAGTAGGAACGGAAGAGCGCGACAAGTATGAGAATGAAGCCCAAACATTCTGTCTGGCAGAATGCTTGAAAGATGAGCGCAAGAAAGCCGGACTGACGCAAGAACAGTTGGCTGAGCGTATTGGTACTAAGAAGAGCTACATCTCCAAGATTGAGAATGGCAAGGCAGATGTTCAGCTCTCCACTCTGTTCCGTATCTTTAACGGATTGGGGAAACGAGTAACCGTAAGTATCTTGTAAATAACAGAAAAGCAAGACGATTGGGCATATTCACAAAAGCCTTGTATTCCAACGGCTTCATGTCGTCTACAACCCAAAGAGTATTATTCCCGTTTCCCTTCGGGCTTTATTGTGTATTTTTCCTTCAGGGTATCTCCGAATTTCCAAACGATTATATTTTCATCAAACTCACGTTAAATAAATGCATAATGCACAATGCATAATTTCGCTAACTATTACAGAGAGTTTGGTAGGTTCAGTAGGTATAGTAGGTTCAGTGGGGGCGCAGCAACTCCTATCTCCTATTTCCTAACTCCTAACTCTATTGACTCCACCCATTCGGTTTAGATGCAGAATCCTATGCCCAAACTTGTGTTGTAGCATTTGGGGGCTTTGTAAGTATTCAGCAATGGCGTGAGGTCGGTATGAAAATAGAGTTGGATGCCCGTGTAGCCAACGTGGGCGTCGAATCCCAGTCCGAAGGCATTCATGTTGATTTCCTTCGTCACACTGTGCCGCCCGTCCTCGTCTTTGTAGCGTGAGTGAATGGCTGAACGCATCGAAACCGACAATCCCGCGCCGATAATGAAGCGTTGCGAGTTGTTGAACTTTTTCTGCCATTCCAACAATACTGGAATACGGATGTAGCAATAATTCATCCAGCTCTTCTTCAGTTTCTTGTCGCTGACGATGGGTATCACTTCATTCTTTCCGTCCACATAGGCATACTGATAGTGTTTGTCGAAGTGTATGGTTGAATAGCCAACTGTAGTGCCGTCACTAAGCCGAATGTTTTCAAATTGTTGAAAGGCAATCCTAAGTTGATGGTGGAGATTTCGAACTCTCCACAGGAGAAGTCCTTCACGTGCATCTCGTCGGCACCCGTAAATCCGAAGGTACCTCCCGTAGGAATGTCCCAGCCTATATAAACACCGGGCAGCGAGCCTATGAAATTCTGCTGACGCTTGGCAGGATTGGGGATGAAAGGCGACGTTACAAAGACCTGTTCCACTTCCTGTCCGTCCACAAACGTGGAACTGGAAATCTTCTGCATCTCCGTACCGTCGTTCTTCATCACGTTGCCTCAGATTATCAGCGGAGCAGCCTGTGATGGCAATGATTTCATCAGACTTATAGCCTTCTATCTCCTTCATTCTGAAGACCTTTGCTTGCAAGGGCGGCAGATGGTCAACGATGTAGCCTATCAGTTCCATCTCGTCGGCGAAGTCGGGTGGCACTTCAGAGCGTGCCTGTTCCAACTCGGTATGCTTGTCGGTCAAGTCTCGCTGCTGTTTTCGCCAATTATCGCGCACCACGTTTTTCAGAGCGGCTATCGCCAAAGCCCTGACGTTTGGATGGCTGTCGAGATTGTCACGCTTCGTCCAAAGGCTCAGCAGGGTCTCCTGCACTGCGTCTTCGGCATCTTGCTCCTCGTGGGTCATCGCTTTGGCGATACTGAGGAGTTCGGGTCTAAGCGTAACAATTCGCTTGTTGAACTCTTTCAGCTTCATCTACATACTAAACGAATTTTCAAGGCAAAGTGTGACATGGTATTAAATATTTTTTTCTCATCTCTCAAAGAACTGAAGGAAATTTTGTCAGATTGTTCCTCCTATGGCAACTATCAACTTTGAAGTATTTGAAAGAATAAGATTCTCTCATCTCACAGATTTGATGAAAAAGCGGGCTGTTATTGATTTGAAGTCCGTCTAAATTTACCTCAAGAATTGTCTGCTCTTTAAACAAAAAAACAAGCGTGAAACGCCGGGAAATTCTTCCTTTGGCATTTCACGCTTGGATATCAAGTGAGCAATGTTTTTAGTTGCTCTTATTGCCTTTCTGACCTTTCTTTACCTTCTCCACATAAGCGTCGATGACAGCCACGGCTGTGACGTTGACCACATCGCGAACTGAAGCTTCGAAGTCAGTGAAGTGGATAGGCTTGTTCAGTCCCATCTGAATCGGGCCTATAATATCAATGTCGGGTTCAAGTTCCTTCATGAGCATGTAGGAACTGTTGGCTGATGACATGTTGGGGAACACCAACGTGTTGACCTTCTTTCCCTTTAGACGGGTGAAGGGGTAGCGGCTGTCGCGCAGTTCTGTGTCAAGAGCGAAGTTGACCTGCATCTCACCGTCGACTGCCAAGTCGGGGAATTCCTGTTGCAGACGTTCCACAGCCTGATGTACCTTTACGGGTGAGCCTTGGTCGTCGGTGCCGAAGTTGGAGTAGCTCACCATAGCGATAACTGGAGTCGCGCCGAAGAAGTTGAGGCTCTCAGCCGAAAGTTTGGCGATATCGTAGAGCACGTTCTCGTCGGGATGGCGGTTGATGAGCGTATCGGCGACGAAATAGACACCGCGCTTGGTGTTGAGGATGTGCATGGTGGCAAATGTCTTGTAACCGGGACGGATGCCGATTACCTCTTTTGCCACCTTGATGGTGTTGGAATACTTGGTATAGAGACCTGTGATGAAGGCATCAGCATCGCCTTGCTCCACCATAGACATACCGAAGTAGTTACGTTCATACATCTTGTCGTATGCCTCCTCAAAAGAGTAGCCACGGCGGGCACACTTCTCAGCCAAATGCTTGGCGTAGGTGGCGCGACGCCCCTGCTCGTTGTCGGCACGCATATCAATGATTTCTACACCATCGAGGTTGAGTTTCAAGCGGTTTGCCATACGGTTGAGGCGGTCGGGATTGCCCAATAGGATGGGGTGGCAGATACCTTCCTGCTTGGCTTGGACGGCAGCTTTCATCATCGTGGGGTGACCACCCTCAGCAAATACCACACGCTGAGGATGCAGGGCAGCCGTGGCGTGGAGATTGCGGGTGAGCTTGGTCTCCTGACCTAAAAGCTGACGCAGATGCTGTTTGTAGGCATCCCAGTCGGTGATATTGCGGCGAGCCACGCCACTCTCAATGGCAGCCTTGGCAACGGCTGTAGATACCTCCGTGATAAGACGCGGGTCAACAGGCTTCGGAATGAAGTATTTGGGTCCGAACTGAAGGTCGTTCACGTGGTAGACCTCGTTGACAATATCGGGGATTTGGAGCTTGGCAAGTTTGGCAATAGCCTTGACAGCGGCAAGCTTCATTGGCTCGTTGATAGCGCGGGCGTGAACGTCGAGTGCTCCACGGAAGATGTAGGGGAAGCCGATGACGTTGTTGATTTGGTTGGGATAGTCGGAGCGGCCTGTCGCCATCAGCACATCGGGACGGGCAGCAACGGCATCCTCATAGGAAATCTCAGGTACGGGATTGGCAAGGGCGAAAACGATGGGCTTGTCTGCCATGGAACGTACCATATCCTGCGTGAGGACGTTGCCCTTGGAGAGACCCACGAATACGTCGGCTCCCTTAATTGCCTCCTCCAGATTATGGACGTCGCGGCGGTCTGTGGCGAAAAGAGCCTTTTGAGGAGTCAAGTTGGGACGGTCGGAGGTGATGACACCTTTGGAGTCCAACATGACGATGTTTTCCTTCTTCGCGCCGAGCGACACGTAAAGGCTTGTGCAGCTGATGGCGGCTGCACCAGCGCCGTTGACAACAATCTTCACATCGCTGAGTTTCTTGCCTGCAACCTCACAGGCATTGAGAAGTCCGGCAGCGGAGATAATAGCTGTGCCATGCTGGTCGTCGTGCATCACAGGGATGTCAAGGGTCTTCTTGAGACGGTTCTCTATATAGAAGCACTCAGGAGCTTTGATATCCTCCAAGTTGATTCCGCCAAAGGAAGGAGCTATCTTCTCCACAGCCTCGCAGAATTTCTCGGGGTCTTTCTCATCTACTTCAATGTCGAACACGTCAATGCCGCCGTAGATTTTGAAGAGCAATCCCTTACCTTCCATGACAGGTTTACCGCTCATGGCACCAATGTCGCCGAGACCGAGCACGGCAGTTCCATTGGAGATAACTGCCACCAAGTTGCCCTTGTCAGTATATTTATATACGTCGTCGGGGTTCTTCTGAATTTCCAAACAGGGATAGGCGACTCCTGGCGAATAAGCCAGCGAGAGATCGGTTTGAGTGCGGAATGGTTTGGTGGGTTTCACCTCAATCTTACCGGGTCGGTTACCCTCGTGATATTCGAGAGCAGCCTCTTTTGTAATCTTTACCATATCGATTTAATGTTATTTACTTTAATGTTGGATTAAGTACGTTCTGATTCCACAAATTTTTCTCTTGCAAAGTTAGTGCAAATTGCTCGAAGAACAAAATAATAGTATTCGTTTTTAGCATTCTTTAGACACAAGGAAAGAGAAATAAAACATTAACCGAATAACAGAGAATCGTAATAGATTGCGCGAAGTCCTTTGTCGGTTCGTTCTCACTCACCATTGAAACGATATCGTAAATTCCGCATTGAGTTTGTAAAAGCAACGTAAAGCGGAAGAAATATCAAGCCTTTACTTTTGCTTTTGATTTAATGAACATCTTTATTATTAATTAAATGCATTACTCAAACGCTTTTTCTAAGTTGCTGTTGCTTAGTGTCTTTGCCGTGCAGGGTCTCTTCGCCCAGACAGAGAACGGCATCAGCGGACAAACAGAAATCGGAGTGAACGACACGCTCGAATATTCTTACGACGTGGCTTCGCCCGGTGATTCTCTACGTTGGCTCACCCCACGAGGATGCCGCATCGTCTCTGGTCAAGGCACAAACTCCATTCGTATGTGGGCTACGTTCTTAGCGCAAGACGGAAAACTGGAGCTTGTAAAATACACAGGCGACACAACTGATACGCTCTCTGTCGATATTTCCATCTGCAGACCCATTACGAATGTGGAAGATGTGACTATCAATGAGGGTGAGGAAGCTGACATAGCTGGACAGAAAGAGTCGTTGGCAGATATCTATTTGGAGAAGAACGGACTCTCGGCTGGAGGCAGACAACTCTATACTGCTCACCGCTTGACAGTTATTCCGCCTGATGAGACAGAAATGACAAAGCCCTACCTGCAATGTGTTACCGATTCATCTATATGGATTTGCTGGAAAACCAGTAGTTCACAGGAAGGGTTCGTGGAATATGGCACAGAAGACCTTGCTAACAAGGTGGAGGGTACAGAAGAGAAGTTGGGTATCAAGTACTATTGGCATTCGGTACACCTGACGGGCTTGGAGCCTTATACAAAATATAACTACCGAGTGACGAGTGGTGACTCAACCACAGCATCCTACAGTTTTATGACTGCTCCAAAGGCAGGTAGCAATCAACACTTGCGCATCCTCGTCATGGGTGACCATCAGATTAAGTCGCGCAGCGGTTACGAGTGGCTGCTCAAGGCTGCGAAGAGGAAGATTGAAGAGACTTACGGCAAGCCTATCAACGAGTGCGTGAGTATGATTATGAATGATGGCGACCAAGTGGATATGGGCGTGCTTCAGCAGTATGAGCAGATTCATCTCTATAAGTCCTCTTTCCTCTCGCCTTATCTTCCCATCATGACATGTGTGGGCAACCATGAGACATACGGTGACACAGGAATGAAAACCTATGCAGCACATTTCCATTATGAAGACCTTCAATATAAAGGTATAAAGAGTGGCACGGAGAACTACTATGCTTATCAAATTGGCAGAATTCTCTTTGTGGTTCTAAGCACTGAGCATACGGGCGATGCACAGAAGCAATGGGTGCAACAGGTGGTTGATGCTGTCAAAGACGACCCAGATGTTGATTTTGTTATCAGCGTTTGTCACCGTCCCATCCAGTGTGAGCAGTATATCGGCGACTACTCTGTTTGGGTTCGCAATGAGATTATACCTATCCTTTGTCAGACTCCCAAACATGTGCTCAACATTGGTGCCCACCACCATCTCTATCATCGTGGACAATTAAAGGAGTATCCGCTTTATCATATTATTAACGGTGCGGCTTCTTGGAATCAGTTGTGGGGCATGTCCTCGGAACAAGACTATGACGACGTTCAGAAAACCATTGACTATTGGGGATATCAGATTCTCGATTTCGACTTTGAGAACAAAGAAATGAACGCCAAGTGCTATGCCATTGGCAACAAAGATATTGTGACGGACAACTTGCTGATTGACAGTTTCCATAAGAAGTTTGGTGTGGAAGGTCCTGACAAACCCACCATCACCAACGAATTTGGCACAGAGAAAGTTTCGTTCCCTCTTGTGATTAAAGGCAATGCCTATCACTCGCCAAGCGACCAACCGCTCAATTCTGTTCAAGTGCAACTTTCCACTAGTGCAGACTTCGCGACCGTTGTTTTCGACAAGATGCGTGACGTGGAAGACCTCTATGGTTCTACAGGCTTGCCCTTACGCATTCCGATTGACCTCAACGAGGGTGTGGACATCACAGAGTGCCCCGTGGATAGTGACTTGCTCAAGAACGGCACTTACTATGTCAGAATGAGATACCGCGATGACAACCTCAGTTGGTCTGAGTGGTCGGATGTAAAGACGTTCAAGGTTGAAGGACTGGAAGAAGGAGTGAGCAGTGTAGCTATTGATAAGAAACTGTATGCTCCCAATGAACCCATCAATATCACGTATAAATTCGCCCCTGTAGGCAAGAGCGCTTGGATAGGAATCTATCATAAGGGCGACAAGGTTGGCACAACTTATTCAACATGGTGGAAATACACTCCATCGGCAAGTGGCACTATGCAGGCTTCTTTGAGCCAGCCTGATGAGTATTTCGTTGTTCTGTTTAAAGACGGTGGTTACACAGAAATCACCGAAAGAATCCCCTTCGTTGTGGGTACTGCTCCAAAACTGAAGACCGACAAGAGCCATTACGAAGTAGGCGATACTGTGAAGGTTGCCTATTGTGACGCGCCCGGATTCAGCGAAGACTGGATTGGCGTTTATAAGATGGGACAAGTGCCCGGCTCATCAGGAGTGGTTTCCTCTTCGTGGAAATATGTTGAACAAGGTAAATCTGCCGATACCCTCATGCTCTCTACAGGCGACGGAACCGCTTATCGACTTGATAAGGGCTACTATTATGTGGGTTATTTCACTCGCGGTGGATATTTCCAGCCAGCCGACAGCGTACTCTTCTCTGTAGGTGATGAAATTTCAACCGTTTCCACTGATAAGCAGGACTTCAAGCCGTATGAGGATATCTTGATAGACTATGCAGATGGTCCCGGTACACCGAAAGACTGGATAGGCTTCTATCAGGAAGGAAAGACGATTGGCGAGGATGAACTTGATGGTTTCTACTATACTTATGGAGCAACAGAGGGTACCATCACGGTTCCGGCAGGAGAACAAAAGGCTGGAAATTATTTCGTGGCGCTCTATACCAACGACTCATATACAGCAGTTTCCAACTTCATCCACATCACTGTGGGCAAGGCTCCAATCTTGACAATGGACAATAGTTCTGTAGAAGATTACTTGCCGTTCAATTTTGAGGACGATGTCTACTGGCGCGATTCAATTAATAGTGTGACTGTTGATGGAAATCAAGTGAGTCTTGACCAAATCCAACTCAAGTCGGGACAAATTGCTATTCCTGTATCGGCTCTGTCAGATACTACTACCAACCATGAGATGATAATTCAATCAGCAGGTTGGCAGCCCAGCACGACTGAGTTTGAATTTGATAAAGTGGCTTTAGGCGTTCGCTCGCTTTCAGATGATGAACCTAATGTCACGGTAGAGAATCACACCATCATCGTCAATTCTTCTTCAGAAAACAATCATCTGGAATTGATTAGCGCTAATGGTATGTCTCTCATGAGTCTGAACATCGGTGCAGGAACGAATCGTATAGAGGTTCCTTCTTCTGTCTCTGGAGTAGTTATCTTAAAAGTAAACGGTAAGGTTCTCTCAAAGGTAGTTATGTAGCAGTATCTCGCTATCTAATATTATGTTCTCTTTGGCAGCAGGTTGCGAATTTTGCTTCCTGCTGCTTTTCGTTTAGTACGTATGCCACCCCTTTGAGTCTCTGTGGTGGGGAAACTAATATCGAACTTATGTTAATGGTATGTCGCAAGACATTGTATTGTCTAAAATCTAATGCAAGCAAACTAAAAAACTACTTTCGTTTCACAAAAAATCAAAAACCGAGTTGAGTTTAATAGTTTTTTTGTATTTTTGCAGGTGAATTAGGAACGCATTAAAAAAGGAACAAAATGGCAAATCCTACAGCATACAGAAAGGAATTGCGCGAGAAAATTCTCAAGACGGCTATGACGGAGTTCCTTCATCGGGGACTAAAGGCCGTCAAGATGGACGATATTGCCAAGAAATTGGTGATATCGAAGCGTACGCTGTATGAGATTTTTGCTGATAAGGAGGAACTGCTCTATGAATGCGTGAAATATTGCAGCGAGGAGGAAATCAAGGAGATTAAGAGAAGGTCGGAGCGTGAAGGTGCCGACGTGATGGATATACTCGTTGACTTCTTCCATATTCGTATGGAGTCGATGACCAGTGTCGCTCCCATGTTTCTTTCAGAAATATTCCGCTACAAGAAGGTGGCAGACTTTTTGGCGAAGAACCATGAGAATAGGCGTAAGGATGGTATAGAATTCATCAAGCGCGGACAAAGGGAAGGCTACATCAGGGAGGATATTGATTTTGAAGTGATGGGCAATATCTTCGACTTGACCATGCGTACAATCATGCAAGAAGAGTTATATAAAAAATACAGCTTGCAAAAGATATTTCGTAATATTGTGTTTGTGACTATTCGAGGTATTGCCACGCAGAAGGGAATAGACAAGATAGAGCGCAAACTGGCTGAAAAACCATAATAAATTTAGTAATGCTACAAGGTTATTTTTTTGATTTGGATGGTGTTGTCTTAAACACTGAGCCTTTGTATTCTGAGTTTTGGGGTGAAATGGGAAAGAAGTACCATCCTGAGATGCCCGACTTTGCACAACGTATTAAGGGTCAGACCCTGGACCAAATCTTTGGTTCTTATTTCAACGGACCATTGGAGAAGGAACGCACTAAGATTCAAAATCAGTTGGATGATTTTGAAGCTGATATGGATTTTCCGTTTGTTCCGGGTTTTAGGGAGTTTGCCTCTTGGTTGAAAGATATCAAAGCGCATACGGCACTCGTCACAAGCAGTAACCAGATGAAGATGGCGAATGTCTATAAACGCTATCCCGATTTCAAAAACATGTTTGAGGCTATCCTTACAGCTGAGGATTTCGACGAGTCCAAGCCTTCGCCCGACTGTTATTTGAAGGCTGCCGCCCGCTTTGGACTGGATGCTAAGGACTGCGTGGGCTTTGAGGACAGTTTCAACGGACTGAAGTCAGTGAGGTCAGCGGGGATGACCGTGGTGGGACTTGCCACGACAAATCCAGTGGACAGCATTCGTCCATTGAGCGATGTGGTGATTCCCGACTATAGCAACCAAAAAGAGCTTCAGCGTTTCCTGATGGAGTGCTGAACCTTATTTGAAGAATAATAAAAGCTGCATATCTTCTTGGAGGATATGCAGCTAATTTTTTATAGAGTCCCTGTTGAGGAGCTATTAGCATAACTTGCGTGAGCCGTCGCCAATGACAACGGGAATCACGACAGGCTTATGTCCGTACTTGGCAGCGAACTTCTCGCAGGCATCATTGATGAACTTGTCGTAGACCTCATCTTTCACTAAGTTGATAGTGCAGCCGCCGAAGCCGCCACCCATAATGCGGGAACCCGTAACGCCGTTTGCCTTCGCCAAATCGTTGAGATAGTCAAGCTCTTCGCAGCTAACCTCGTATTCCTTGCTCAGTCCCTCGTGGGTCTCATACATCTTCTGACCAACGGTCTCGTAATCGCCCTTCTGCAAAGCATCAGAAACTGCCAGCACGCGGTCTTTCTCACCCAATACGTAGTGGGCGCGCTTGTAGTCTTCTTCACCAACAGTAGCGCGGACTTCATCAAGCTGTTCCCATGTGCAGTCGCGCAAAGTCTCGAAATGACCTTCGGGATGAGCAGCGGCAATCGCCTTCACCACATTCTCGCATGATTTGCGACGGTCGTTGTAGGGAGAGCCTTTAAGCTCATGCTTTACCTTGGAGTTGAGCAGCACCAGCTTATAGCCTTTAGGCTCGAAGGGGAAATACTCAAACTCACGGCTGCGGCAGTCGAGGCGCATCAGTTTACCCTTCTGACCGAAAACAGATGCAAACTGGTCCATGATACCACAGTTGACACCCACGTAATTATGCTCTGTGGCTTGACCTGCCAATGCGAGGTCCCACTTTGAAACCTTGTTGTCGCCGAACAAATCGTTCAGACCAAAGGCGAAGCAGCTCTCCAATGCGGCTGAAGACGACATGCCTGCTCCCAATGGAACATCACCGGCAAAAGCCGTGTTGAATCCCTTCACATCTACCCCCAATTTGCGCATCTCCTGCACAATGCCATAGATGTAGCGTGCCCAAGTAGTGCGGGGACCAACGGGGTCATCCACTTTGAATTCTACCTTATCTTTGAGGTCGATAGCATAAGCAATGACGGTTTTCAGTCCGTTGGGACGAATCTCTGCCATGATACCCTTATCGACGGCGCCCGGAAATACGAAACCTCCATTATAATCTGTATGCTCACCGATGAGATTGATGCGACCGGGAGAGGTGTAGATGTTGCCTGTCTTGCCGTCAAAATGCTTGATGAAGCGACTTCTTACGAATTCTATATCCATAATTGTTTCAGTTTTTAGGGTTAGTATATGATGTTCTATTATTGAAATGGGTTCTAAAAACCAAGTAGACTTGACTTTTAGAACCCAACCAATTCAAGTTAATCCACAGGGATGTCTTTGTTGACGTTCTTGCTGCCTATCAAAGCATAGAAGAACATGTAGGCAACCGCAATGAACGGTACAACGTAGGAAATGAGGTAACCTGCATTGTCTGCGATGTAGTTCTGAAGCAGAGGGATGAGTCCGCCACCGACAACCATCATCATGAAGATACCAGAGCCTGCGGCTGTGTACTTACCGAGTCCTGCTGTGGCAAGGTTGAAGATGCAAGACCACATCACTGAGGTGCAGAGACCGCAGAGAACGAGGAACATGGCTGCAATAGGCACGCTCACCATCTGGAAGCCGCTACCCGTGAATACGGGCATGCTGACGAATGAGCTACGGCCCAAAAGAATGGCGCAGAGCAGGAATACCATAGCCACGCTTGTAGCGATGAGCATCAGAGTGCGGCTGGAAACCTTGTCAGCGATGAAAGAGGAAACCAAACGTCCTACCAACATGAGCAGCCAGTAGGTTCCTGCGAGGAAGCCACCAATGGCGGCAGCATTGACGATACCGTTCATTCCGGCGAAAGCGCCGTTGGCTGTATCTGAGATGTAGAAGTTCAGTGTTCCGGGAATACCTGTCTCAACACCTACGTAAACGAAGATGGCGAGAGTACCCAGCACGAAGTGGCGGAAAGACCAAGGACTGTGTTCGAAAACTGTCTCTGAAGTGGTGCGTCCCATCTCGGGGTCTTCAATGGGGATGAACGACAGGGCAATGAATGCGCAGAAGAATACGCCCATTGCGATGTAGAGCACGAGATTGACATCAGCCATCTTTGTGGAAGCGGTAACGGTTCCGATAAGTGAACCCACCAACATAGGAGTGAGTGTACCTGCCAAAGAGTTCAGAGTACCACCAATCATGTTCAGCTGGTTGCCACGGTTGCCACCGCCGCCAATCAAGTTCAACATAGGGTTGACCACTGTGTTGAGCATACAAACAGCGAAACCGGAAACGAATGCACCGAAGAGATAAACAGCGAATCCCGTAGTTGCGTCGCCGCCTACCTTACCTGAAAGGAACTGGATAAGAACTCCGAAAAATCCAGTAGCGATACCTGCAAGAGCAGTCTTCTTATAACCAATCTTTGTGAGGAGCTTACCGGCGGGAATACCCATGAAGAGGTAGGCCAAGAAGTTCATGGCGTTACCCAGCATACCGATGGTGTTTGCTGAATCACCAGGGAATGCGTTCTTCCAAATTACGCCGATAGGTGCAGCGAGGTTGGTCACGAATGAAATCATAGCATAAAGAAACATCATCGTAATGATGGCAATTATGCTTCCATGTTGTTTTTGATTGTTCATTGGTCTTTATTATTTGAATTTGTTATTTCCTTAGACTGAATTTAAGTGGGGCCGCTTCACAGCAGGCCCTACTTATTATATTATTAGTTGATTTCTGACAAAAACTTACTTATTTTTCAACCCCGAAGCGATAGAAAGTCTTCTGTCTGTATTCTCTTCCCGGTCGAAGAACTACAGATGGGAAATAGGGGTGATTGGGCGAGTCGGGGAAATGCTGACACTCGAAGCATACTGCCGAGCGACGGGGGAAGGTAGCTCCGTTCTGTCCCTTGTAGCCATCAGCCCAGTTATCGGTATAGAGTTGAACGCCAGGCTCTGTCGTGTAGACTTCCATCGTGCGGCCGCTCTTGGGGTCTTTAATCTTGGCTGCAAACGACAGTTCGTTCTCTTCTCTCTTGTTGAGCACATAGTAATGGTCGTAGCCATGTCCGTTCTTGATTTGCTCATTGTCAGCGTCAATGTCTTGCCCCAATGGCTTGCAAGTACGGAAATCAAATGGAGTGTCTTTTACAAAACGAATCTCGCCTGTGGGAATGCTTGTCTCGTCAATAGGGAGGTAATAGTCTGCATTGATTTGGCACTCAATGTCGTCAATAGTGGGTGTAGGATTGGCGATTCCTGCTAATGAGAAGAATCCGTGGCTCGTGAGGTTGATGATGGTCATCTTGTTGGTTGTGGCCATATAATCAATGTGAAGCTCATTGTCGTTGTTGAACTGGTAGACAACGGTCACTTTCACTTCACCTGAGTAGCCCTCTTCGCCGTAGGGACTGATATATTTCAACACCAGCGTCTGGTCGTTCATCTGGAGGGCTTCCCAAACCTTGGAATGGAAACCTTTGAAACCGCCGTGAAGACTGTTCGGAGCATTGTTGATGGGCAACTGGTATTCTTTACCGTGCAGTTGGAACTTGCCCTTGCAGATTCGGTTGCCATAGCGCCCAATGAGCGTAGAAAGATAAGGCTCTGGCGAATTAATGACATCCTGAATGTTGTCGTGGCCTTGAATGACGTTAGCCCTCACTCCATTCTTGTCGGGAACCATGATTGCAACGATTGCACCACCATAATTCGTAATAGCAACCTCATTACCTTCACTATTTCTAAGTATGAAAAGATCTGTTTTCTTTCCGTTGATAGTGGTCTGGAAATCCTCACGTTTCAGACCACAGATGTTTTGTGTCTCATCAGTGTTCGTCATATTCTTATTCTATATTGTTCTTAGTTTTGGATGTTGTTATTGCAAAGTAAAGCAAAAAAAATGATAACCACAAATTATCAACGGAAAAAACGTTTTCTGCTAACGTTAAAAACGTTTAAAGCTCTTTGGCTAACAAATCGGCAACTACATAGCTACTTCCGCCGACAAAAAGAAAGTCATCAGGAGCGGCATCTTTCAACGCCTGACGGTATGCCTCATCCACATCCTTGATAATTCGTCCGCTAAGATGATGAGCCTCACCTTTTTGTGCCACATTCTCTGCTGGGAAAGCGCGCTTGGAGGAGGGTTGTGTCCAATAATAGACAGCGTCCTTGGGTAGCATCTCCATCACGGCATCTATGTCTTTGTCGTCAACCATACCGAATACGATGCGCTTGGTACGCGCTGTCTGACTCTTGATTTGTCTGCTAAGGTATTCCCAACCGCCGGGATTATGACCTGTGTCGCAAACTGCCGTGGGATGGCTGTGGATTTTTTGCCAGCGACCCAGTAGTCCTGTCGCCTCGCAGACATCAGCCATTCCTGCTTTCAGAGCATTCAATGGGATAGGAGGGAGCAATTGCCGCTCGTTTATCACTTTGATTGCAGTGAGCACCGTGTTCATATTTTTGGTCTGATACTCACCGCCTAATTCTCCGTGGATTTTGCCGAACGAACGGGTCTCATAGTCGCGACCGCCCTCTTTGCCGACTACGGACGACAATACTTCTGGCTCGTCCTCAGCAAAGATTATCGGAGCATTCTGCTCTCTTGCCTTGGCTTCAAACACGGGACGGGTCTCGTCCACCGCCTCGCCAATCACAACTGGAATGCCTTGTTTGATGATTCCGGCTTTCTCTCCGGCAATCTTGGCAAGCGTGTTGCCTAAGAATTGCGTGTGGTCATAGCTGATGTTCGTGATGATGCTCAATAGCGGCGTGATGATGTTGGTGCAGTCGAGTCTGCCGCCGAGTCCCACTTCGACAACGGCGATATCCACTTTCTGCTCGGCAAAATAGAGAAACGCCAAAGCTGTTGTCAACTCGAAGAAACTGGGATGAAGAGGCTCGAAGAAAGCACGTTCCTTCTCTACAAAGTCGATGACCCGCTGCTCGCTAATCATCTTACCATTCACGCGGATGCGTTCACGGAAATCCACCAAATGCGGACTTGTGTAGAGTCCCACGCGATAGCCCTGCTGCTGCAAAATTGCAGCCAGCGTGTGGGAGCAGGAACCTTTGCCGTTGGTGCCTGCCACGTGGATGGTCTTGTATTGGCGGTGAGGATGACCGAAGTGCTCATCCATCGCCAATGTGTTGGACAAGCCTTCTTTATACGCAGAAGCACCCACATGTTCGAAAACAGGGGTGCTATTGAAAAGATATTCTACTGTTTGCTTGTAATTCATCAGTTGAAGTAATTCTTGAATTTCTCAAAGATACTCTTCTTCGTTGCATTATCGCCTTTGAAGTTGTCGCTTTCACGCATCTTCTCCACGGCTTTCCGCTCGAGCATGGATAGTTTCTTGGGCACGTAGACGCTGATGTTGATGACCTCGTCGCCATTGCCACTTCCATAGCCCTTCACCGCAGGAAGTCCTTTGCCGCGCAGACGCAACACCTTGCCGGGCTGCGTGCCCGACTCGATGCTCACCTTGGCTTTCTTGCCGTCGATGGTGGGAACTTCTACATCGCCGCCCAGACAGGCAGTGGGGAAGTCGAGCAGCAAGTTGTAGATGATGTCTTGTCCGTCGCGAACGAAAGTCTCATGGGGCAACTCTTGGATATAAACCTGAATGTCGCCGTTGATTCCATTATGAGGACCTGCATTGCCTTTGCCTGGAACGTTGACCACCATTCCTTCGGAAACACCTGCCGGAATGTTGATTTCCACAACGTCCTCACCCTTCACGACTCCCATGCCGCCACATTCGTGGCACTTGTTCTTGATGACAGTGCCTTCGCCGTGGCAAGTGGGGCATTCGGTCTGGGTCTGCATCAGTCCCAACATGGTGCGGACAGTCTTTACCACAACGCCTTGTCCGTGACAGGTGGGACAGGTAGTAGCTCCGCTGCCGTCCTCAGAGCCTGTTCCCTTACAATGGGGACAAACCACATCCTTGTGTACCTTGAACTTCTTGGTGCAGCCTGTGGCGATTTCTTCCAATGTCAACTTGACGCGCAGACGAAGGTCGGCTCCACGATATTGCGGACGCTGACGGCTTCCACCGCCAAATCCGCTGCCGAAACCGCCGAACCCCGTATGGCCGCCGAAGATGTCGCCAAAAGCAGAGAAGATATCGTCCATGGAGAAACCTCCCGTGCTGCCGAAGCCACCGAAACCTCCGCCAGGACCGTCGAAGCCGAACTGGTCGTATTGCTGACGTTTCTGTGGGTCGTGAAGCACATCGTAGGCTTCTGCGGCTTCCTTGAATTTCTCCTCTGCCTCTTTGTCACCCGGATTGCGGTCGGGGTGATATTTGATGGCGAGTTTGCGGTAAGCTCTTTTTATTTCATCTTCTGAAGCGTCCTTGCTGACGCCTAAGACTTCATAATAGTCTCGTTTAGCCATTATTTGCTTTCCTTAATTTGCCAACGCAAGGGGCGGCGCGCGGCGATATGCAATGATTTATTATGATTGTTCTTGTTACTGACCGATTACTTCATTACTGACCGATAGCCACCTTGGCGTGACGAATCACTTTGTCGTTGAGGGTATAGCCAGTCTGTACGCAGTCGATAACTTTTCCTTTCTTGTCGTCTCCCACACCGGGAACCATTGCCACAGCCTCGTGATAGTCTGTGTTGAAATCAGCATCTTTCGTGTCGATTTTCTTCACGCCCAATCCTTCCAAGGTCTTATTGAGTTTCTGGAATATCAGTTCCCAGCCCTCTTCGAGCTTCTTGGGGTCGTCAGTCTTGTCGGCATTGGCAACGGCGCGCTCCATGTCGTCCATGATGGGCAGAATGGCAGTGATGGTCTTTTCGGCACCATTGAGGATAAGGTCAGCCTTCTCCTTGCGTACGCGCTTGCGGTAGTTGTCAAACTCTGCCATTGTTCTGAGCAGTTGGTCTGCCAACTTTGCCTTTTCCTCTAATGCTTTTTTCAATGGGTCCTCTTCCTGTTTTTCTTCCTTCTTCTCGGCATCCTGTGCCTCTTTTTCAGGTTCAGCCTCATTCTTTTCATGAGCGTCCTGATTCTCTTCTTGTTTTTTATTGTCGTCGGTCTGTTGCTCCTCAGTCTTCGACTGTGCCTCTTCGGCTTGTTGTTTCGAATCCTGCGGAGTTTCTTCGCCTTCGACTTGAATATTCTTCTTGTTGTCTTTTTCTTGTGCCATAATGTTATAACTTGTTTACGGGTGAATGTGCAAATAATGTGCCAAAGACATCACTCTGTCAGTCAGTGTCTTTGGCTCATTGCTCATTCCATGCCATACATCTTGGCTTTCTGCTCTTTGATTTGGTCGTCGTGGATATATTCGTCGTAAGGCATCAGCTTGTCAATAGTGCCGTTGGGTGTAAGCTCAATGATGCGGTTGGCGACAGTCTCGATAAACTCGTGGTCGTGGCTTGAGAACAGCACGATGCCCTTGAACGTGACAAGGTTGTTGTTGAATGCCTGAATACTCTCCAAGTCCAGGTGGTTGGTGGGTGTGTCGAGGATGAGGCAGTTGGCATTTTGCAGTTGCATGCGTGCAATCATACAGCGCATCTTCTCACCACCGGAGAGCACATTCACCTTTTTCTCCACTTCTTCCTGACGGAAAAGCATACGTCCCAAGTAGGCTTTCATCTGGACTTCATTTCCCGGTCCGTATTGCGACAGCCATTCCACGAGGTTTTTGTCGCTCTGGAAGAAGGAAGTGTTGTCGAGCGGCAGATAAGCGGTGGTGATGGTCACGCCCCACTTGTAGGTTCCCGCTTCGGGCTTACGGTTGCCGTTGATAATTTCGAAGAGGGCTGTCATTGCCTTGGGATTATGGCTCAAGAACACAATCTTCTGTCCTTTCTCAACGGTGAAGTTCACATTGTCGAACAATACCGTTCCATCGGGGTCTACGGCTTTCAGTCCCTCTACCTGAAGAATCTGGTTGCCCGGCTCGCGGTCCATCTGGAAAATGATGCCGGGATATTTGCGGCTTGACGGGCGAATCTCCTCAATATTGAGTTTCTCCAGCATCTTCTTGCGGCTTGTCGTCTGACGGCTCTTTGCCACGTTGGCAGAGAAGCGGCGGATGAATTCCTCCAACTGCTTCTTCTTTTCCTCGGCTTTGAGTCGCTGATTCTGAGCCTGACGCAGGGCGAGCTGTGAACTCTCGTACCAGAAGCTGTAGTTGCCGGCAAAGACTGTAATTTTGCCAAAGTCAATATCAATCGTCTGAGTAGAGACAGCGTCGAGGAAGTGGCGGTCGTGGCTCACCACAAGCACTGTCTGATTCTCGTCGATGTCTGCCAAATAGTCTTCCAACCACTCCACGGTGTCGAGGTCAAGGTCGTTGGTTGGCTCATCGAGCAGCAAGTTGTCGGGCTTTCCAAAGAGAGCCTTGGCAAGCATCACGCGCACTTTCTCGTTGTTGCTAAGCTCCGACATCATCTTCTGGTGCTGTTCCTCTTTCACTCCGAGGTTCTGCAGCAACTGTGCAGCATCCGACTCTGCCTCGTATCCGTTCATCTCGGCGAATTTCAATTCCAGTTCTGCGGCGCGGTTACCGTCCTCCTCTGTCATATCTGGCTTGGAATAGAGAGCCTCGCGCTCTTTCATGTTAGCCCAAAGTTTCTCGTGACCCATGAGTACAGTGTCAAGTACCCTGTAGGAGTCGTATTTAAAGTGGTCCTGCTCCAATACCGACAGGCGTTCGCCCGGTCCGAGTTCCACAGAGCCTTTGTTAGGCTCGAGGTCACCGCTGATGGCTCTCAGAAGAGTGGATTTTCCGGCTCCATTGGCACCGATGACTCCATAAATGTTGCCGCGTGTGAACTTGATGTTCACGTCCTTATACAAAACTCGTTTTCCGAATTGAATCGCAAGATTCGTTAATGTAATCATTTGTTTTTCTTATCTAAATATGGATTTGCGTGCAAAGGTACAAATAAAAATTGAGATAGCCTTCTTTGATTTTGTTTTTCAGTGATTCAACTTTCGCATATTTGGTGGAGTCAAAGGAGTTAGGAGAAGTCAAAGGAGTTAAGACATTACTATAGAAGGATTCTGATACCCTTCAGCATTGTTATCTTTAACTTCTCTAACTTCTTTAAACTCCTTCGAAGTAAGCAAGTTGCAAACTTGCGAAACTTCTGTCGCTCAATCCTCAATAGAAGAATCTTGAGTTGATATTAATTGGATTTCAAACTAATTTCCGCCAGCTATGGCAACATAAGTATGTTACCATTAGATATAGACGATTTATATCTCAAAAAGTTAATTCCTTTAGGTCGAATTTTTATTTAATCTGGTGCATGATGCAACAACTCTTGTTCGTATAGCCAAATCATACTCCTTTTTTTGCTTACATCTTTCCTTCTTCTAAAGGTCCATATCAGCATTTATTTCATGAATAATATTCACTTGAAATGTTGGGTGTTGCTTTTGTTGCTAAAAATGATGGGAAGGTGAAAAAAAGAGTAGGGCAGTGGCTGGTCTCTCAACTTTTTTGTAACTTTGCCGCCATGAAGCAAGTGAGTTATCAACAACGCAACAACTACGATACTTATCGGGTAGAGACAGAGAAACCCCTTTTGGAGTGGCTTTTGGAGAATCTGAAAGGGGAGAGCCGCACCCGCATCAAGGCAACCCTTCACGGTCACGGCATTAAAGTGAACGGCAAAGTCAGGACCCAGTTTGACTGGGCTTTGAAACCAGGAGATACGGTCGCTGTGAGTAAATCGAAACAGAACGACAGTTTCCATAGCCGCTATCTTCGACTGGTCTATGAAGATAAATATTTGGTTGTGATAGAAAAGAACATCGGCATCCTCTCGATGGAGGCTGGTCATAAATCGCTGAATGTCAAGGCGGTCTTGGATGAGTATTTTCGAAGAAGCCGTCAGCGTTGCACCGCACACGTGGTTCATCGCTTGGACCGTGACACCAGTGGACTGATGATTTATGCCAAGGACAAGGAAACCGCTTTGACTTTGGAAGCCGACTGGCATCATATCGTTTACGACCGCCGCTATGTGGCGGTGCTGAGCGGAGAGGTGGAGGACGACGAGGGTACCATCGCCAACTGGCTGAAGGACAACCGAGCCTATGTCACCTATTCGAGTCCGACCGACAATGGCGGCAAGTATGCGGTGACTCACTTTCATGTTTTGCGGCGGAGCATCGACCACAGCTTGGTGGAGTTCCGTCTGGAGACCGGGCGCAAGAATCAGATTCGCGTCCACAGCGCCGACATGGGGCATCCCGTGTGCGGCGACATCAAGTATGGCAATGGTGACGACCCCTGTGGGCGGCTCTGCCTGCATGCCTACGTGCTATGCTTCTATCATCCTGTAACTCATCGGCGCATGGAGTTTGAAACGCCCATTCCTTCGGCTTTCCTCCACGTGTTTAAATAAAACAATAAAAGATTATGGATTTCACCTATTATATATATGTCCTCATCGCCATCATCCTTGGCGTGTTTATTTTCAAGAAAGTAGCCAGTTGCATGATTAAGAGCGTGCTCACTGCTATATTGGTGGCAGCTCTTATCGTCATCTATTATTTCTTTTTCCGCGGTCAATAGTTTTCCCTTTCGGGATGCCATAGGCATTTTCTAAGGTCAACATATCCACTTTTGCGGAAGGCGACACCCTCGCCAGCCAACAGCTCCTGCTGTTCCGTCCATCCGGGTGCCGTTCGCCCTTGACTGTTCACCACGCGGTGGCAGGGCAGCGGCTTGTCTTTGGGTGAGAGCTTCAAAGCTCGTCCCACTAACCGTGAATGGCGGGGCCAGCCAGCCAACTCAGCTATGCGTCCATAAGTGAGTACGTAGCCTTTAGGTATCTGTGATACAATATTATAGACCTCCAGTCGGAATTGTTCGAATTCAGGGGAATGTGCCATTGTGCTATATGTTTGATGCATGTTTCTCACCAAAGTTACGAAGATTCTCCCTATTGAGCAAATCTGATGGTGACAATTTGAAAGGGGTGGTGTTATTGACGTTTCTCGGTAGAGGGGGCGTTTTAGAGGATAGTGTAGAAAATTGAAAATATTTAGAAAAAAGTTACTTGAAAATTTGTGGGTATGGAATTTAATCGCTACCTTTGCACTCGCATTTCGGAATTGAGATGTGATTTCAGAGGAGAACCTCTCCGGTAAGGAAGTTTGGGTGAGTGGCTGAAACCAGCAGTTTGCTAAACTGCCGTGCGCGTTTGCGTACCGGGGGTTCGAATCCCCCAGCTTCCGCTGAGGAATAGAAACCTTGTAATGGTCGATTCATCTAATGGTTAGGATACAAGATTCTCAATCTTGGCATGGGAGTTCGATTCTCCCATCGACTACTTTAGACGTTTTTGAATGGGATTTTGTGCGCTCATTTGAAAACGTCTTTTTCTTTTACCCATTGAAAATCAACTATTTACGGATATTCTTTGATTTGATTCGTTTACGTTAATTTATGTTAGTTTTGAAATTGGTCGGGAATTGGTCGGGAATTTTCTTGTTTTTCCCGACGGTTTTTTGTACCTTTGCAATAGGGATATTTGAAAGTGCATCCCTTCAAGTAGATTCAGGTTTTAATAATTCACAATAATGGCAACAATTTCATTCAGACTTTCAAACAAGGTTTTTGACGAGACGGGGAGGCGTGAGATTCTCATCCGTCTGACTGGTGGGCGTGGGATAGACCTCTATGCGAAGAGCGAGGTTTATGTCAGTCCCGACTATTTCGAGTATTATGTCGACAGAGCGAAAACGGAGTCTTTGGGCGTGAGAGTTCCATCAAAGACAGTCACTGCTACCGTAGCTGATGCTGACAAGTCTCATTACATCCTGAAAAATAGCGGTTTGCTCGTCGTGCGTAAGCGCGTGGAGACTCCTGAGGTTAAATATCATCGTGAACAACTGAGGAGGATTGACAGCATGAGAGAGGCTATTGAGACAGCATTTGAGAGTGCTGACAGAAAGACAATAACTCGCGACTGGCTGTCTCGTTTCGTTGACGCGTTCAACCATCCTGACCGCCTGACTGGTGGGAAGAAAGACATCGTTGAATTGTCTGAGAGCTACATCAAAGACAAGGGTTTCTGCTACGTAAATCAGAATGCAGTCAGGGTTCTGATACGTGACATCCTGCGTTATCAAGGATTCGTAAGAGCTACCGACAAGAACAGACAGCATTTCTCCTTCGACGTGGATTCAGTGACACGGAACGACATAGAGGATTTCTTTAGCTACCTTCGCAATGAGAAAGATTTGGCGGATGAATACCCTCAAATCTTCGCTCGTCTGCTGACATCCTACCCAGTTGGAATCAGGAAGGGACAGACCAACTTAGTGAAGAGAGGCAATAATACGATAGTGAAGTTAGAGAGGAATTTGCGTTCATTCTTCATTTGGCTGGCAAAGAACGAGATTACATCAAACCATCCTTTTGACGGGATAGAGATAGGTTCTGAGAGCTACGGAGACCCTTATTACATTACCGTCAACGAGAGGAATCAGATTGCCGACTACGACTTTTCAGGCTGCAAACGACTGGAGACCCAGCGCGACATCTTCGTATTTCAATGCTTAGTCGGTTGCAGAGTGAGCGACCTGATGAGATTTACTTGTGCAAACATTGTTGACGGATTCCTCGTTTACGTTCCGCACAAGACAAAGGATGAGACTGGAGTCGAGGCGCGAGTTCCATTGCTCCCCAAAGCTAAAGAACTTATCAGCAAGTACAACGGAGTCGACCCAAAGGGACGTTTGTTCCCGTTCATCTCCTCACAGAAGTACAATGACAGCATCAAGGAGATATTCACCAAGGTGGGAATCGTGAGAAGTGTTGCGGTCAAGAATCCCAAGACTGGAGAAACGGAAATGAGACCTCTCAACGAGATAGCGAGTAGCCATTTGGCGCGGAGAACCTTTGTCGGCAATGCTTATCTTCATGTTGCAGACCCTAACATCATCGGGAAGATGTCGGGTCATGTGGAAGGTTCAAAAGCATTCTCCCGTTATCGTAGGATAGAGGATTCTACATTAAAAGAAGTTGTCAAGCAAATAGAGTAACAGCAATCGGGACACTGGCGGAGTTCCTGCTGGTGTCCCATAAAGTAACAGCAAGATGGAGATTAAGTATAACGATAGAGCTGAGGCTGTAAGGGACATCCGTAGGAGCGGAGCAATCATCTTCGGTCATAGGGAAGCATTGACCCGCCTATGTGGTGGTGACGCTAAGAGTGCAGACTCTCCTGAGAAGTTGGAGGAATTGCTAAACGAGATAAAGGAAGTTTCTGCAATCTGTGAGGCGGTCAACGATTACACGGTGAACCATCCCGACGATGGGAGAATAATGAAAGATTTGGAACACCTGAAAGAGAATCTGTCAGCATTAAAGAAGTTTGACCGTACAGCCGAAATGAAAGAGTTTAGCCCGATTATGGGTTATTGGACGCTGCTGCATCATGCGGAGAGTGAAGTTCAGGATGCATGGCTAAATCTTTGGAATGAGTCTAAGAATGACCAGTCGGCAAAGGTAGTGCAGCCTCAACGTAAGAAGAAAGTAAAAACAACCTTCAGAGACCTGATTCAATTTGACAATCCTGATAAATTGCTAAAGACTCTCCATAAGTTGATTGACGGTAAAAAACCCATTGAGGTGGCTGCTGTCATAGAAAAAGCCTACCGTATGAAGTTGATTTATGATTATCCAAACAGAGAGGCTTTATTCGACGAGTTCCCTAATTGCGCCAATAGCTATCAAGCGGTTCATAACTACTTTAGGAATTATGACTTAAATAAGCATTTCACAAGATTGGTTGACAACCTTATTTTGTTACCTTAATGTTAAAAATCCATTTGATGGGGTTTGATGACACTTGATTCAAATCCTATCAAATTTATTCGTTCTATTTTCTTCTACCTTTGCATTATGACATAGGCTGCAATCATGTAGCCGTAAAATTAAATGTTATGATGCAGACGATAAATGAGTGTACGGAACAAGTGTTTTCTTTAGTTCCGATTTCTTTTTATGACAGCATTACATCAGTTCAGTCAAGAGTCATTCTATTGGATGATTTTCTAAGACTGGGCGGGATGTCCCAGTACCGTGAGATTATTGACAAGGTAAGAGCGACGAGTGACAAGGATGAGCGACGGAGGTTAAAAGCAATGTTACCATGTGCGACCATAGCGGGGACGTTCCATCCACAGCGAAAGAATGAGATGCTGACTCAACCGTCGGGACTCCTATGCATTGACATTGATGCGGACGAGAACCCTACTGTTTACGATTGGGATGACCTGAAAAGAGTCTGTGCTGACATCTTCAAGTCTGTCTGCTATGCATCGCTGTCGGTTTCAGGAAGGGGGATTTTCTGCATTCATAACGTAGGAGTCAGCACAAACTACGCTGAGGCTTACGGGTGCATTTCTGCGGATTACCTGAGCAAGTTGGGGATAGTTACCGATAGGCAATGCAAGAACGTCTCTCGCGTTCGGTATCTTAGTTTTGACGAAAACCCAGTTTGGAACTTCTACGCTGAGGAATATCAGTGCAAGCCTCAGCAACCGTCTTTTCCCGCCCATGAGACGTTTAATTCCTATGCTTTGGACAACCTATCTCAAAAGACCTATAAAGTCGGTAGAGGCGGACAAATGGATGTTGAGGAGGCTTTGTCTGTGTGCTGTCATGAGATAGAACAAAGACGCGTTGACATAACGACCAGTTACGATGACTGGTTCAGGGTCGGGATGTCGCTCGCGTCACTGGGCGAAAGAGGTCGTAGCTATTTCCATGCGGTCAGTCGGCAATATCCAAAATACTCCCCGCGCGAGACAGACAAGAAGTTCGACGAGCTGTTGCGTTCCAAAAGCGGGAATGTGGGAATAGCAACGTTCTTTCATATCTGCGAACAAAACAATATCAGATATGGGGAGATAATTAAGCGAATGAGAATAAAGTGTTAAAATCCATTTGATGGGACTTGATGGCATTTGATTCAAATCCTATCAATTTTTTTTCATTTTTATTTCTCTACATTTGTAACCGTAACGATGACCGCATTTCGACAGTGTTGTCATCAGGCGCGGGATAGCTGTCGACTACCGTCGCGCCCATTAAAAGTAAATCTCATAAAAAAATTGAAGTTATGAGAATTTCAGAAATGCTGTCTATGGATGCAAACGTAACAATATCCGTAAGACCAGCAGAACTAAAAGAGTTTGCCATTGAGGTGGTGAACGAGTGTTTAACCAGTGCAGCCAAGTCGCAAGAGCCTCAGCAAGCGAAGCTCATTTCGCAAGATGAGGTCGCTGACAAATTGGGCGTAAGCAAGAACACACTATGGAGGTGGAGCAAGACGGGTTACCTGACTCCCATTAAGGTCGGTAGAAAACCGTTCTACAAGCTCTCAGACGTTGAGGCTTTGCTGTCACCCGATAGAGACGAAAAAAGCCGTTACGCGGAAAATAACGGCTATTCTAAGAAGGGAGGCGAGGCATGAGTCGGCATCATAAACGTTATGCTTTGTTCCCCACAAGTGCAAAGATAGGAAAAACCAAGGATTCGACCAAGGTTTTAGAGTTCTTTCGTTATAAAACTGGGACAACGCTGGATGCAGCCATTGCGACTGGAGTACTTCGCAACTGCATTACGTGGTATGTCAGCATCTTCGAGAAGATGGGCGTGCTGATTTGCGTCTACAAGAGGAAAGACGTTCATACTGGCTACATGGCTAAGTACTACACTGCTGACCCTGAGAGAATACAGCGTGAGCCTCGTGAGTTGTCATTCATAAAAAAGGAGGAGCTATGAGCGAGTCATTAAATCTATTCTCCCGAATAGCGGACGAGGTGAAAGACGCTTCTAAGGTTTCTCCATCCTCAGAACAGCCTAAAGACCAATATGAGATAGATTTGTCCGAGGATTATCCTGAACCCGTCTACACTATGCGTTTCAACGGTATAGGGACGTTCCCGCGCGGAGACATTCAAGCTGTCAAGGCTAAGTCGAAAAACGGTAAGACATTCCTATGCAGCATCCTCATTGCGGTGGTTTTAGGCTGCAAGAGGTTGGGGGACTGGTCGGCTGAGATACCTGATGCGTCAGTCTGTCTCTTTGACACGGAACAGAACCCAAGGAACACTGCGAAGGTCGCTAAAAGGGTTCATGCGTTACTGGGATGGGACAGCAAGAAGAGCAATGACCGATTCAGGGTGTACGCTCTTAGGACTATGGATGCTGACAAACGTTTCGACTACATTGAGCGGGTCATCCGCGACATCAAACCGACCTTCGTAGTAATCGACGGGATTGCAGACCTGATGATGAACTTTAATGACAATGTGGAGTCTGAGGCTGTAATTGAACGCATGATGAGAATTTCCGCGGAATGCGATTGCTCATTGTGCTGCGTATTGCACACGAACAAGGCTAAGGATGACTCAAACATGAAAGGTCATATCGGAACGCTGCTGTTGCAGAAGGCGAGCGACGTGCTGGAAGTAACCAAGAAAGCGGACGAGGCTATCTTTAACGTTGAGGAGACAGACAGCAGAAACATCCCGATTGAAAAGTTCGCGTTCACTTTGGACGGGGACGGCATCCCGATGATGTCCAACTACACTGATGCGAGAGAGATTTCAAAGGTTGACAAGGTTCAGAAAGTAATGAACGACGTATTTAAGGACAGCACTGAGTTAGGGTATAACGAGCTGGTTCACTCCTACGCTTTGAACGCGGCTGCATCAGACTCGACTGGCAAACGGGATGTGAAGTTCGCAAAAGAGAAGGGAATTATCATGCTGACAACCAGCGGGAAATATTCACTCTCAAAGGCTCAAGGTTCAGGTATCACGCCCTATAAATAGGCGTGAACCTTTGACCCTACCTTAACCGCGCAAGGGTCAAACCTCATTTGAACCTACTTTGAACCCTGACCCTACCGTTAAATTATTTTACTTTAATTTTTAATATCATGGGATTTATTTTTTTCAATTACAATAAAGAGTCGGTGAATCGTGCAGCCTCATCCAATAAGGAGATTAAAGAGCTGAGGCGGTTCGGCAATGAACGTATGGATTTCGTTCCACCTGTGATGATTCAGTCATTGTTGCCGACGGATAGCGAGAGCTTCGAGAACGCCTTGCTGCTGTTTCTGAGCGACAAGTTCGTCTCGAAGACGTTGATGAGAGTGCTGTCTGACTATCATTTCTTTGGTTCAAGCTGTCATGTGGACTTCCTTCAAATCGATTTCAATGGGCGAATAAGAGCCGTTAAAGAAGTCGATATGAATCCCCATAGCGGGGAGACAACGGGAACGAGATACAGACAGAACACGCTGTGGTCGGTGTACTGGGCAAAGAAGTTTCATGCTGGCATGAGTACATCAAGGACAGCAAAGAATGACATCGGGGATTTCCATCGGTTCAGAATGGTTCAGTGCTTGTTCGGTGAACACTTGCTTAATGTGGAGAGGCATCCCAAGAACCGTAACAAGTCCGTCGGTTTGGTCGACGATGAACGGGATGCGGTCATTTGCTCCTGCGCGTTCCCTGAAATGGTTTGGCTGGCTGTCGGTGAGAAAGAGAATGCGGAAGATGCGGAGATAATGAGCGTTCTCAAAGGTCGAAAGGTAACGTCGTTCCCTAAGCGTGGAGAGTTCTACCGATGGAAGAGCATAGCGGACGAACTGGCGGGCAAAGGTGTCAGCATCAATGTTTCCGACGTATTGGAGAGAAACATCAGCGAGGAACGGCAAAAGAGCCTCAGCATTGCTGACTACATCCTCGCGCAAAAGAGCAGGAATCCTGATGCGGAACTGGTTTTGGAAGCTATGGAGAGAAAGAACCCGAACATTAAAATACTGGTTGATGGTTTGAACCTGACACCAGTGAGCGCGACGGTTGACCGACCTGCTTAAATGTGGGGGAGAGGATGTCGCAAAATGCTACACTCTTTACCCCCCCCAGTCGTTTTTTGGAGGGGGTGGTAGGTGGTGAAACGCCACCTGAACTGGAGTAAACAATAAAATTCTGAAACCGATTTGTGGGAGAAAAATTTACAATTAGAAAATAAGTTGAAACCGATATTGACAATCGGGAGAATTTCACTATCTTTGCAGTTGATTCAGTAGTGAATCAGAATTATTAAAACCTTTTTTTGGGTGTGGTTGTCGAGAGATAGTCACACCTTTTTTGATGGCTTTTCTGACATGAGGAACGAATTATGTCGGGAATCCGTCGGGAAAAATGGAAGTTCTAAAAATGTAAGTCGTTGATTAATAGGAAGTTTGCATTAAAGTTTAGTAGTCTCCCATCGACTACAGAAAAGGCGCTGCAAGCAGAACAACTTGCGGCGCTTTTCATTTTTATTTATTTGGACAGAATAAGAGGCTATTTGAGAGCCGACGATGGATTTTTTGCTTTGATAACCTTTCACTTATGAAGACCACAAAAGAGCATTTTGCACGTTTCCGAGACCGACCGAATAGGGGGAGAAGAAAAGAAACGAGTGTTTATTAATAAAAACACAAATTAAATTTGTTTAATTCAAAGTTTCTGTTTAATTTTGCACGGTTGTTTTGATGGCCCCTGCTGGAAACCATATCTTGGAAATTGTGACCGTTGCTTGCAGACCACAAGAAACCGAGTTGGCAAGGCTGGTATTTATTAAACAAAGACTTAGAAATATTATAGTAAAATAAAAGAGATGAATAACAAGAAAAAATTGTTTTGCGCAGTTGCTCTTTCAGCACTGGCGTTGACAAGTTCTGCTCAAGAAAGCAAACAATGGTTCAGCAACGTGAAGTTGTCTGGCTACGCTCTGACGCAGTATCAGTATTCTTCACAAGCCAATAGTAAGTCCAATTCGTTCAACTTGCGAATGCTGCGTGCGTCTTTAGAGGGACGTATTCTCAACGATTTTTATTGGAAAACGCAGATTCAGTTCAATGGCAACACGTCTACGCTGGGAAGCTCTCCCCGTGTAGTGGATTTGTTCGTGGAGTGGCAGAAATATGACTTTGCCCGCATCAAGGTAGGACAGTTCAAGCGTGCGTTTACTTTTGAGAACCCCATGAATCCTATTGACCAAGGCTTCATGAGTTATGGTCAGAACGTGCTGAAACTTGCCGGATTCAACGACCGCAACGGTGACCACGCCAGCAATGGTCGTGATATTGGTATTCAGGTGCAGGGTGACTTCCTGAAGAATACCAACAACCGTTATCTCTTCCACTATCAGGTGGGTGTCTACAACGGACAGGGTATTAATGTGAAGGATGTTGACCAGCAGAAGGATGTCATCGGCGGTATCTGGTTCATGCCTATCAAGGGTATGCGTCTGGGCTGGTTCGGCTGGACGGGTTCTTTCGCCCGCAAAGGTACATGGACGACTACAGACGAAAACGGCAACACTGTAGACCACTCTGGAACAAGAAGTCTGCAACAGCGCCGTTATGCCATTTCTGCTGAATATAAGGCTAATGACTGGACAATCCGTTCTGAGTATATTCATTCAACGGGTTATGCCTTCAAAACAACATACCAAGATGTTGACGATGCCAAGGATTGTACGCTGTCTTCCAACGGTGACAAGGCAGAGGGTGTTTACGCACTCGTGATAGCTCCTGTCATCAAGAAGAAGCTCTATGCAAAGGCTCGTTATGATTATTATACTCCTAATGGCAGTGGTTCAAAGGCACGGAACGCCTACGAGGCAGGTTTGAATTTCCTCTTCAGCAAGAACATTCAGATTAATGCCGAGTATGCCCATATTATTGACCGAAGTTTAGAGAAAGAGAATTATAATATGATAGATGTGGAATTAGACTTCCGCTTTTAATTAATAAACTAATAAGTGATTTACAGTGTTGAAAGATAATGCACCTGAAGTAAGTAAAGAACAAGTTCACTCTTCTGAGGAACATCATCATTACGGTGAGCACCATCATTCTGAGGAACATCACCATCACCACCATCATCATGGTGAGTCCTATGGTTATTATTTCGATAGAACAAAGCAGAGGAAAAAGAAGCGCAAGTTTATCTCAAACTTGCTGTTTACAATTCTCTCGATTCTCGCAATCATCATTTCTCTGTTGGTAGTTTACTTTTATTTCATAGTGGAGTGAACATGCAATTAAACAATGCCGGTAAGTTTCCTTGCTTACCGGCATTGTTCTATTTATAAGATTTTTAACTTTTGCATTTATGGTGGAGTCAAAGGAGTTATGAGGAGTCAAAGGAGTTAAGACATTACTATTGAAGGATTCTGATACCCTTCAGCACTGTTGTCTTTAACTCCTCTAACTCCTTTGAC
>JBMNUV010000009.1:0-116345 GCA_050946455.1 Prevotella sp. | reverse complement strand
ACTCTTGCTGCTCGTAACGGGACCGAAATTGTAGCAGTAGCTGATCTTGCAGCCAGGATAGAGATATCCGGCAATGCCGCCCAGACTTCCTCTACCAGTGATGTTACCATAGTTGGTGCAGTGGGTCATCACAAACGGTGTAGTTGACTTGGCATTCTGACCGATGATACCGCCTACGTAATTGCCTGTTGTGGCACTTACATCGCCGTAGTTGACACAGTTGAGAATCTTGGAGCCATTGGTAGACTTTGCAGCGATACCGCCAATGATGCTCTTCGAATTGATGTTGCCGTAGTTGATACAGTTGCTCACCGTACCTCTAAGTTCTGCCACGATACCACCCGTTGTAGTACGACTGGTGAACTGAAGGTCGCTGTAGTTGTAGCAACTGTCAACGATACCGCCAGGCATGATGCGGAATGCCACACCTCCATTGGAGTTGCCGCCGACGGAGAAGGTTGAATAGCTGGTGCAGTTGCTCAGTTTTCCGCCCTTGTTGACTACGGCAGCGATACCGGCAGCACCCATATTGCGCGTGGTAGAGATGAGAGCGTGGCTCTCGCAATGGTCAATCGTTCCGTAGAGCTGTCCTGCGAAACCAGCTACGTAGCGGTAGCCCTTGAGCGTGCCGCTCTCAAGAGTAAGGTCGTGGATACGTGCCACGTCGCCCACCTTGCCAAAGAGGCCTATGCTCTCCTGAGTAGTCTTAGCCATCGTGTTGGCAACATTTGAGAACTTCTTTCCATTACCGTCGAAATCGGCTTGGAAGTTGGCTCCGTCAACAGCCACCACGTGGTACTCCAGATTTGCAAAGTCGAGGTCGTTCATCACCTTGAAGTAGCGTCCCTTGAACGGGAACTGCTCATCGTTTGTCAGCTTGGCAAGTTTCTCCATATCGTCAGTTGTGCGGATGAGGAACGGGTCCTCCTTGGTGCCGCTTCCCTCAAATGCATTAGGCAACGAGCGGAGCGGAATCACCTTGGTGTAGTCACCCACAGTCGCCACGAGGGTGTCGCGATAGGAAGTCTCATCCTCAGGCAGGCTCACGTTGAGTGATGAGCCGTCGATAGTGAAGTATTCACCTTTCAGTACTTTCCAGCTGAGGTCAGAAGCCTGTGCCAGAGCGGCAGGGTCGTTGAAGTCATCGGGTGAGTCATAGTCGGCGAAGGTAACAACCATCTTGCGGTTTGCCTTTACGGGAGTCTCGTCGACAAACTCGTCGAGTACGGGATAGAGACCAGCCTCGAAGTCGAAGTGGCTGACGTTGAGACTGTCAATCTTGTTGCCGCTCGTCAACTCGCGTGTGAGCAAGCCGGTAGTACCCGGAATGTTGGTGGCGTAGCATGAGCCGTAATAGCCAAGCTGGGAGTCGAACACGTTGCCCTCGATGACATTCGTCTCCTGAACGTCGTCGCCAATGATGGCACCGATAGTTCCATCTCCCTTGGTATAGAACAGCTCACCATAGTTGAGGTTCTTGATGATGCTGAGGTAGGGACCTGAGTCGGCGACGATTCCGGCAACCATACGTGCACCTGTGACGGTTCCACCGTTGACACAGCCGGAGATAGAACCGATGTTGCCAAATCCGGCGATACCGGCAACCTTATACTCCAAGTCGCCAGTGTGGTAGTTGCTGACATACTTGCCCTCAACCAGACCCACGTTCTGGCAATAGACCACGTCACCTGTGGAGGTACCTACGATACCGCCACCAGTATTGCTACCCGTGACGATATGTCCGGCGTTGAAGCAATATTCAATCTCGCCATCCTCGCTGTTGTAGCCCGTGATACCGCCAACATCGTAGTTGAGGCACGTTACGTCGGCGTAGTTCTTACAGCTTGAGATAGTGCCTTGGTTGTAACCCACTACAGCACCTACCATTCCGAGACCTGTAATATGACCAGAGGCTATCGTGAGATTGTGGATATTAGCCTCAGGACCCGTCACGCCAAAGAATCCAACACCATAGTCGGCATTGTTCTTAGTCACTTCACCTTCCTCGTCGAGGGTGTATTTGCTGATTTCAAGATTCTTGATGGAGTGGCCGTTTCCGTTGAAGTCGCCGCTGAACTTGATATACTTGCTGCCGCCATAGCCAATGCCCTTGAAGGTAGTGTCGGAAGCCATATCAATGTCGTTGGTCATGCTGAAGTAGTTGCCTACGAATGTCATTCCGTAAACACGCACGCAACTGTCGAGACGCATCACATCTGCCTTGGTCTTGATGAGATACGGGTCAATCTTCGTTCCGGTTCCGGCAAAGTTGCTCACGTTGAACGTGGTGAGGCTGTAGAGCTTGAAGGTACTGTTGCTCTTGGAGCGCGCCACGAGTATCTGCTCATCGGAGTTTGCCTTCACCTGTACTTGGTTGCCGTTAATCTTAAGAGCGTCAGTCTCATCGGTATAGGAACTACCGTCAAAGAGCTGCCAAGTGACACCGTTGTCAGTAGAGATGCTGAAAGTAGTCTTTACCAATGCGGTACTCTCGTCAGACTTGAAGATGGCGGGAGCTGCGGAAAGCTGAGAAGCCTCGGTGCTGGCAAAATTCTTGAGCACGGGATAATGTCCTGTGGAGAAACTCCAGATGTCAGTGGAGAATCCGCTTAAGTAGGTGCTGCTGCCCATATTGTTGGTGAGCAGACCGGTCACGGTAGAACTGTCGGCAGGCGTGACGGCGGTAACCTGCTTGTCGTAATAGCAGCTTGTGAAGACGCTGTCCTCATAAGTAACGCCGTAGAAGCCTTGGCTGGGAGTGGGGTCGGGGAGAATCACCTGACCACTGTTGTAGCAGCGTTTGAAATGTGGAACGTTGCGCCACGTCACCAACCATGTTCCGTCGGGCTGACTGGTGGATACCTTAATAGGAGTAGAGACACTGCCCACAAAGCCGCCCACGCGGTCGGTTTGATAGCTGTTGACAACGCTCGAGCTGTTGTAACAGTCGGTTATGGTAGCACCGAAAGCCCTGCCCATGAATCCGCCTATGCATGCATAGACGGAGGCGTTTGTAGTGGAGGGGTTCGTACCCTGTGCCGAGACGGGACCAGCATTGAAGCAACGTTCCACTGTTGCCCCTACTGCGACGCCCACAGCGCCACCTACAGTACCGTCTGAATAATCTGAAGTCACGATGGCATCGTTGTAGCTGTCGCTCAGTGTCGAACTGTTGCTTCCGCTCATGTATTCTCCAATGAGACCACCTACTGAACTCCAGATGCTTGTCAGATAAGCTCTGAACTGTACGCTTCCGTGGCTCTGCAGATTGGAAGCATCGCCGAAGCCGACACCTACGATACCGCCTACGCCACCGTATCCGATGACGGAGCCAGTGAAACTCAGGTTGTCGAGGCTAATTCCATAATAGTAGCCCACAATGCCACCGACTTTCTCTGCGTATCTCACGCTACCGCCTGTCACCGTGATGTTGCTCAACTTACCTTGAACGGTACCAGCCACGGCACCCACATTGGTTCCGTAGCAGAGTACGCTCGGGTTTTCGAGCGTCAGGTTCTTCACAGTGGCAGCACTGTCGATGAAGGCAAAGAGACCGCAGTTTTCCACTTCGCCAATGTTGAGGTTGACGCTGGAAATCTTATGGCTCTGTCCGTCGAACGTTCCACTGAAGACCATACTGTCGTTGCCTACGCAGCGCTGGCTCTCAGTGAGGGTAGAGAGGTCGATGTCGTTGCCCAATGCAACGAACTTGTCTTTGTAGTTGGTACCAAGCGTTACGCTTTCAGCAAATGCCGCCCACTCCTCGGCTGTTGTGATTAAGTAGGGGCTGCTCTCTGTTCCGTCGCCCGACCAGTCGAGTCTCTTCGTCTCGGGAACAGTGAAGAGACCGTCCTCGAAGGTGATTTCGCTGGACCAAGCACCACTGGAGCGCATCGACTTGGAGGCTTTCGCGAAGACGCCCCAGTCGGTTAGCCTGATGATGCCCTTTTCCACCTTGCTTGTCATCACGCCGTCGGCGGCTGTAGTGTTCTTCACCCACTGTGCTGGATAGTTACAGAACGGACCGTAGAGGGTGTTGGTGAAAATCACCTGCGGCAGGAACACGCACGTGCTGTCGCCGTAGAGGTCGCCGTTGACGGGTGTTCCGCTGGTGTTGTTGGCAAAGTTGTAGATTTTAATCTGATTGTCGTAGGGTTGTTCTATATAAAGAGGATAAGTGATAGTTGAGTCTTTGCGGTTCTTCTTATAGTAAACCACACTGCTCATCTGTGCGTTGGGCTGGAGTATCTCCGACTTCGAGTAGAAGGCGAAGCCGTTGCCGGCATAATCGCCGGAGGTCACAAGGACTGCCCATGCGTCGAGAGTCACATTGCCATCGTCGTCCACCGTACCCGTGATGGGGCTTTTTGTGGTGTAGTATAAGCGTCCCTGACTGTCGGTTTTGATAGGCACAATCCAGATTTCACCATAGGTGGGGTGAGTATAGATGAGACCCGGATAGATGCTGACCGTGCCCTGTGTGGCATCATAGTGGCCCTGCAGGGTGTCCACGTAGTTCCAGAGGTTGTACACCGTCATGCTGTCGTTGCCTAAAGGCACGAAGGTGACAGTTCCGGCGCAACCGCGCGAATCGTCCTGCATGGAAGTGTTGAACTCAATGAGCTGTGCCGTTTCTGTCAAGGCAGGAGCAGGACGTTGCCCGGCAGCGCGAGGAATTCTCACGGGTGTCCATTGGGAAGCAGGCTGAGCCTTCTGGCTATTAAGCAACTTGGCATCCCAGGGAGTTGCGGTTTTCTCATCCAAACACTGTTCTTCGCCTTGAGACTGCGAGATGTCTTTCTGTGGGGGGACTGTAAACTGAACACCCTCTGTGGCTTTCTGCATCAAGGCAGTTGCTTTCTTAATCGGATGGTCCTTGTTCGCCGCACAAGTAAGCGGTACAAACAAAAGAGCAATCATCCATAAACAGAAATTTCTATTCATGCGTTCTCCGTTTTAAATTAAACATATTGTTACTGTTACAAAAGCACAATGATAAAACCATCAGTCGGGTCGTCAATATTTATTGTTTACTCAATAGACGTTCCTCCAATCACCGTCTATAAAAGTAAATAATTGTAAATACTGGCAACCAACAAACAGGTGGTTTTTTGTCCTTTGTTCGCAAATTTAGAAAAAATTAATAAAACGATATTATTTTTATGTTAATAAATTATAATTTATCGTATCGTGATGATGTGGCGGTGACAAAATGTTAGAATGTCTTGGAAAATTCATAGGAGAGATGATGAAAACTACAATAATGTTTTGCAGTCGATGAGGCTGTTTCTATTACCTATATTAATATGGAAAGCTGCATGGTGATTCGTCGGGTATTCCTTGTGAAGGTCCATCTGTTTGGCACGGATTCCGAATCAGAGTCAAAGAGCCATTCTTCCAAGTAAAAGAGTTCTCCTTCTGTGTCTCGATAGCTCGAACTCATCCGTAGCAGCTAATAGCGAAAAAAACAGTTAACTGTTCTATAGCGGATGTCTTTGTTTTTCTACTGTAAAGTTTCATACCTTTTTTCACGCTATTATTACATCATCTAAGACACATGAGCTTTTCTGTGTAAACGTTGGCATGTATTTTGCTTTCAAATTGATAATACGAAAGTGATACTATCCCTTTGCTTCTTTGTTAAAGTTGAGTTCTTGTAAAGTTAAATTATGTTTAATAGAACTTCGAATTAAGTTAATAATTTGTTACGTTAACAAAATTATACTATATTTGCAAGGTGAGACCGAATGAATTAGATGCGGCTTTAAATTGTAAGCGCGCACATTTTTTCCAAGAGTCTCCTACCGAAAACCTGTTAATCGGCTTTTACTACAAAGCGATGTGCATTTAGAGAGAACTTGTTTTACCGGCTTAGAAACTGGAAGAAGATTAGATTATTAACTTAACACTGACAATAATTTATTAATGAGCAACAGCTATAATTGTATGGAGAGAAGACTAACTTTGATTTTGAGCTGTCTGTTCCTATTTGTAGGGATGGCAATGGCTCAAACGAAAATTACTGGTACAGTAGTTTCTCAGGAAGACGGGCAACCGATTATCGGTGCCTCTGTAATGGTTAAAGGTACAAAAACCGGTGTTGCAACTGACATGGACGGACATTTCACTTTGGATGTCCCAAATAATGCCGTCTTGGAAGTGACCTACATCGGTATGAAACCTGTTACGGTTAAAGCAAAGCCGAACATGAAGATTACCATGGTTTCGGCTGACGACCACCAACTCGAAGAAGTCGTGGTGACGGGTATCCAGAAAATGGATAAACGTTTGTTTACCGGTGCTACGACGAAAATCGACGCCGACGATGCCAGACTTGATGGTGTTGCCGATGTGACACGTGCCCTTGAAGGACGTGCTGCTGGTGTGAGTGTGCAGAACGTGAGTAGTACCTTCGGTACGGCTCCTAAAATCCGTGTGCGTGGTGCTACCTCCATCTACGGTTCATCCAGCCCTCTGTGGGTGGTCGATGGTGTGATTATGGAGGATGCAGTTGACGTCAGCGCCGATGACCTTTCGTCTGGTGATGCTACAACGTTGATTTCAAACGCTATCGCAGGTTTGAACGCCGATGATATCGAGAGCTTCCAAGTGTTGAAGGATGGTAGTGCTACCTCTATTTATGGTGCACGTGCAATGGCTGGTGTGGTGGTCATCACCACTAAGAGAGGCCGTGCAGGTCACTCTTCCATCAACTATACGGGTGAGTTTACTTATCGTTTGAAACCTTCTTATGACAACTACAACATCTGTAACTCTCAGGAGCAGATGGGTATATATAAGGAAATGGCAGCCAAGGGATGGCTGGAGTTCTCTCAGGTTGCTAACAGCTCTACCGCAGGTCTCTACGGCAAGATGTACTCTCTCATCGACCAGTATAACACAACCAACGGTGAGTTCGGTCTGCCTTATACTGAATCGGCTATGAACGCCTACTTGCAGCAGGCTGAGTACCGCAACACAGACTGGTTTGACTTGTTGTTCAAGAACAACATCATGCAGAACCACTCCGTGAGTATCTCTACTGGTACAGAGAAGGCAAACCTCTACGCTTCTCTGTCTGCTTACTATGACCCGGGATGGAGCCTTGACTCTAAGGTACAGCGTTACACCGCCAACGTGAACGCACAGTTCAATCTGAGCAAGAAGCTCTCTCTTACCCTGCGTACCACCGACAGCTACCGTGACCAGACCGCTCCCGGTACTCTGAACCAGAACGTCGACGTGGTGAGTGGTGAGGTGAGCCGCTCCTTCGATATCAACCCCTTCAGCTACGCTTTGAATACTTCGCGTACGCTTGACCCGAATATGACATACACGCGTAACTACGCAGACTTCAACATCTTCAATGAGTTGGCAAACAACTACATCAAGGTGCAGACAATGGATATGAAGTTCCAAGGTGAGTTGAACTACAAGCCTATTATGGGACTTGAAATCAACCTCCTCGGTAGCTACCGTGTTTACAAGGCTTTCCGCGATACCTACGTGCTCAACCACTCTAACCGTGCTGAGGCTTACCGCGCAGGTGTTGACAATCCTAACATCATGTACAGCAACCCCTATCTGTACCAAGACCCCGACAAACCCAACTCACTGCCTATCTCAGTGATGCCTACCGGTGGTATCTATACTGGCAACCGCAACGATGTGAAGCAGCTTGACTTCCGTGGCACCGCTCAGTACAACCACGTATGGAACAATACCCATATCTTCAATATCCTCATCGGTATGGAGGCTCAGCGTGCTGACTACGATGCTTCTGAGCACAACGACTTCGGTGTGGATTATGAGAATGCTCGTCAGGTGGTTATCACTCCTGAATTCTACAAGCAGGCTAAGGAAGAGGGTACGGTGCTGACAAGCTTCTCCAAGTCTTGGAACCGCCGTCTTGCTTACTTCGCTAACCTCAACTATTCTTATAAAGGTGTTTACGGTCTCAACCTTACCGGTCGTCGCGATGGTACCAACCAGTTGGGTCGCTCTCACAAGAGCCGCTGGTTGCCTACTTGGAACGTCAGTGCAAGCTGGACTCCTTCTGAGGACGAATGGTTCAAGAAATGGGCAAGCGAGCATCACAACTGGTTCTCTTATGGCAAGTTGCGTTTGAGCTACTCTCTGACCGGTGAGTCTACAGGTGCTTCCAATGCTCTGGCTGTGTTCCGTTCTACTGAGGTATGGCGTCCCGATGCCGACCAGCAGGAAATCGGTGTTTACTACAGCCAGCCTGCTAACGATGAACTGACCTATGAGAAGAAGCATGAGTTCAACTTCGGTGTTGACCTCGGTTTCATCGACAACCGCATCAACTTGGTAACCGACTTCTACTGGCGTGACAACTACGACTTGATTGGTTATCGCTATACACAGACCAACAGCAGTCAGCTCGCCAACGTGGCTTCCATGAAGTCTCACGGTATTGAGGCTACTCTTTCTACTAAGAACATCATGACCAAGGATTGGAACTGGACCTCCGACCTTACATTCTCTTGGGCTACAACAGAGATTACTGACCTGCTCTCGTTCTCCAACGTCATCAGCTTGGTTAGCTCCAGCGGTTACGCTCTCGAGGGCTATCCTCACCGTGCATTGTTCTCTATCCCGTTCGTGGGTCTGAACGATGAAGGTATTCCTACCATCATCAATGAGAACGGTGAAATTACTACTACAGGTATCAACTTCCAGGAGTACAACAAACTGAGCTTCTTGAAGTATGAAGGTCCTACGGAGCCTACTTTCACCGGTGGTTTCAACAACACCTTGAAGTGGCGCAACTGGCGTTTGAACGTCTTCATCACTTACAGCTTCGGCAATAAGCTGCGCCTTGACCCTGTGTTCTCTGCAAGCTATTCAGATATGAGCGCTATGCCTAAGGAGTTCAAGAACCGTTGGGTGGAGCCTGGCGACGAGCACATCACAACCGTCCCGGCTATCGCTTCTGTACGTCAGTATTACAACGACTACTATCTGAGCTATGCTTACAATGCATACAACTATTCAACTGCACGTGTGGCTGACGGTGGCTTCATCCGTATGAAGGATATCTCGCTGACCTATGATTTCGATAAGAAACTCATCAGCCACATCGGTCTCAACTCTGCATCCGTGAAGATTGATGCTACGAACCTCTTCCTCATCTACTCCGATGATAAACTCAACGGACAAGACCCAGAGTTCGTCAATTCCGGTGGTGTGGCTTCACCGCTCTCTAAGCAGTTCACCCTCACTCTCCGTTTGGGCATCTAATCACAGTTAGTTAATTATACGTACATTATATATATTACAAGAAATTATGAAATCGACAAAATATATAGCACTTGTCTTTGGAACTGCTGCTTTCGTGTTTGCAGGTTGTAGCGACAGCTTCCTTGACAAAACACCGGATGAGCGTGTTGAGATTACTACGCCGACCAAGTGCGTGCAATTGCTCAACACTTCTTATCCCGAGTCCAACTATGGATGGATTTGTGAGATTTCCAGCGATAACATCGCTGACAACAATGCTCCTCACTATCCTTCCAGTCCCAATGCAAAGCAGATTGAGACCCACTATAACCTGGGAACATACGACCGTACTGATGATGAAATGTATCGTTTCGAACCTGGTGTGTCGAGTACCTCTCAGGATACGCCTACTCACCTCTGGAACGTATTCTATTCTTCTATCCACTCTGTCAATTATGTTCTTGAGGCAATTGACAAAGGAAATGTTAATGACGATGAATCTGGCTACGATTTGGATGTTGCAGCGGCAGAGGCAAAACTCATCCGCGCTTACGACCACTTCATCTTGGTCAACGTGTTCTGCCAGGCTTACAAAGACTCTGTGGCAAGCAAAAATGACTTGGGTATACCGTATGTGACAGTGCCTGAGACCAACACCGGCGTGAAGTACGACCGCAGCAATGTTGCAGAAACCTACAACAAGATACAGCAGGACTTGGAGGAAGGCTTGGCTGGAATCAGCGATGCCAACTATAAGACCGCTCCTAAGTATCACTTCAACATCAACGCCGCTCACGCTTTCGCAGCCCGCTTCTATTTGTTCAAGCGCGACTATGCAAAGGTGATTGAGCACGCCAACTATGTGCTGGGCACCGACTCCGCAACGATTTATTCTCAGTTGATGGACTGGGCTCCTTTCGACAGTTGCTCTTCCTCTACTGACTATGCAAAGGTTTGGCAGGATTATAGTTCTTCCAACAACTTGATGATTTTGGGTACATATTCAGCCATCTTCCGTCATTCTCTCGGTTACCGCTTTGCCCTCGTAGGTCAGCCCGCCCGCGACGTCTTGTTCCACTCGCATCCTATGTGGTCAGGCTACGTGGTTAACCCCGCTGCCTTGGTAGGAGGTTATCTTTTCTGGAGTGGTGAGGACTACGGTTACAGCTGTGCCAAGATTGCTGAGCGCTTCCAATATGTGGACCGTCTCGCCGGAACCGGCTACGTTCATACTATGCGCCGCGAGTTCACGCGTGCCGAGTTGCTTTTGGAGCGTGCCGAGGCTGAGATTATGTTAGGTCAATATGACGCTGCCTTCAAGGACATGCAACTTTACACCGAAGGCAACCAGAAGTTCTCTACCGCTACTAAGAAGACCTACGTTTCTCAGGCTCGTCTTGTCCCGTTGCAGGAATATATGCTGGATGACTACTACTTAGATACATCCAACCCCAACTGTTTCGCCAACTGGGATTTCACACAGAACATGAGTTCCAGCTTCGTGGTTCCACAGGCTGCTGTGAAGTATATGAACTGTCTGAACGATTTGCGCCGCTTTGAGACACTGTGGGATGGTCTCCGCTTCTTTGACCTGAAGCGCTGGGGCATTGAGTATTCTCACATTTATGGTCCTGACAAAGTGGAATACACTCTGACTTGGAACGATGAGCGCCGCGCCATCGAGATTCCTGCTACGGTAATCCAGGCTGGTCTGCAACCTTCTCGCTCTACCACAGCTACGGGTTCGCAGTCTTCTGCCAAGAAGATTCCGTTCGCTGATTTTGTTTCTGACCCCGACGAAGAGTCTGAAGGCTTCTCGTTCGAAACAAATAAGACCAACAATGATTCTTATGTTATCAAGAAGTAAAGAAGGAGGATATAACTTATGAAACGCATCACAACAATATTCGCCGCTATAGCCGCACTTTTCGCACTCGGCTTCACTTCGTGTAGCGATGACGACCTCGGTGCTTCTATCTATGACACCGACCCGTCGATAGACTATCTTGACAAGAGCTCTTCAACATTTCCTCTGGATTCCTTCTTGAAGGTGAGTTTTTTGGAGCCTTATAACCTCCGCTTCATCTACAAGATGCAGGATATCAGTTCTGATATGCAGAAGAACCTTGTGCCTGCTGATTATGACAAGAGCTGCAAGCTCGCTGTGCTGAGCAAGTATCTCTGGTACGATGTTTACGCCAAACTCGCGCCGAACGACTTCCTTCCCCTCTATTCACCCCGTATCATCCACGTGATTGGTTCTCCTTCCTACAACCCCTCAACGGGTACGGAGACTCTGGGTTCAGCCGAAGGTGGATTGAAGATTACGCTCTACAATGTTAACTCTCTTGATGAGTCCAACATCGCTTTGTTGAACAGCTTGTTCTTCCACACGATGCACCATGAGTTCGGCCACATCCTTGACCAGACCCATCAGCGTCCTACTTCGTTCAACACTATTTCGAACGGACTCTACGACCCGAGCAACTGGGGTTCAGCTTACGACTCTATCTCTTGCAGTAAAGGTTTCGTGACCAACTATGCTTCCTCACAGGCTCGTGAGGACTGGGTGGAGGTGATGGCAAGCTACATTTGCGACGACTCCATTACATGGGCTCAGCGCCTTGAGCATGCTTCCTATGACTGGGAAGAGGTGAAGGTGTCTTCAAGTGCCCAGGATTCCATCCGCAATTTGATTCGCAGTGGTGCCAACCGTGACTCAGTGGGTTATTTCCGTCAATTGGACAATGGCGACTACGTGATTGACCGCAAGGTTATCGCCCGTAATGCCAATGGAACCGCAGCCTTGGATGAGGAAGGTAATATCCAGTATCTCTCCTCAGACAACATTGATGGAAAGGCTGTCATCTTGGAGAAACTCGATTTAGTAAGGGAATGGCTCAGTAAATATTTCGAGGTAGACATTGATGCGCTCCGTGAAGAGGTTCAGAACCGTTCTTACGTGAAGAATGCCGACGGAACCTTCAAAAAGGATTCATGGGGTAATTTCGTCAACAAGCTAACGGCTCCTGCCGAGGATGATGCCTCCAGGACTCTGATGGACGAGCTGATGGACTGGATTAACCAGTATAAGGCTTTGCAACAGTGAGACATTTTAATGTGAAGACTATTTTAAATATTAGACTCAAATGAAAACATATAGAATTATCACAGCCGCTTTACTTTTGGGCTCGCTTGCACTCACCACTGCCTGCTCCGATGAGGAGGACGACCTCTTTGACCAGTCTGCAGCAGAGCGACTCAACGAAGCCAGCGAGAAATATAGCAATATTCTGACTGGTGGCACCGCTAAGTGGGCAATGGAATATTTCCCCACAAATTCCACAGACAAATACACCGGCAGAGGTTATCTCATGACCATGCAGTTCTTCACCAACTCTTCTGTTTCTATTGGTATGAAGAACCTCTTCTCTAACAACGTATATCGTGAGGATACTTCCATGTGGGAGGTCATCACCGATGATGGTCCTGTGCTCTCATTCAACACATGGAACGACAACCTCCATCAGTTCTCTACTCCTGAGGATATTCCTTACACCACAGCCTCTGGCGAAAACGAGCAGGGAACAGGCGTTGGCGGAGACTATGAGTTCATTATCACGAGTGTTTCGGACGATGAGACCGAAATCTTCCTCAAAGGCAAGAAGCGCGGTATCTACGACCGTATGCTCCAGCTTCCCGACACCACAACCCTCGAGAGCTATGTCAACGATATTGAGGGCTTCTCGGCACGCACGTTCGTCGATGGTGCACCCAACCCTCAGTATCTGATGATTAACGGTGACTCCATGCAGGTGGACTCTTGCTTTACGGGTATCATCCGTCTCTTCAAGGTGGGTGAGGACGCTGTCTCCACTCAGACACTCCATCCGTTCCTCTTCAGCAAGCGTAACGGAAACTATTATCTGCGCTTCCGCGATGCCATCAGCTATGGAGGTAGCACAGACTCTACTTTCCAACAGCTTCGCTACGATGCTACACAGGACATCTTCTATGATGAGGACAATCCTAACATCTATCTCACGGGTGCTGACCCCTACGAGTTCTTCAATCTACAGTTATCAGGTGCCAAGAACTTTACGCTCAATACCAATAGCGACAAGATGTCGGAGAGCTTTAAACAGATTTATGATGCAGCTGTGAGCGACTTGAAGAGCCTCACTTATACGTTCAATTCTCTTGTGCTCATGCACAACACGACTGATGACACGTATAGCATCCGTGTGACTATGAAAACTTCTTCACACGCTACGCTGAGACTTGATTATAACATCACTTTCTCGAAAGGTGAGAATCCTCAGGTGACGTTCACCCTCGTGGATGGAACCACCAATGCTGCCAACATCGTTCTTGACCGTGCTCCCGATTTCGCCACGCTCTTGAATACACTGTGCAGCACACTCAACGTTTCCGCTGGAACAACCAACTTCAACCTTTCTACGTTCAAGTTCACTTCGGTTAGCGACAGCAATATTTGGTTTATTTATAATATGTAAAAAATCTATCTGTCTTTTCCGCGGCTGGCAAGTAATAGCCAACCGCGGGGAGGCAGTAACAAATTGATGCTGGTTCACCCTTTTAACTAAACTTTAACAGTTATTTTTGGTGTTTTCAGATTCTCTTTGTATATTTGTTGCGTTAAAAGAATTAATCTAATTAAATACAATCAATTATGAAAGCAAAATTCTTACTCACAATCGGCTTGCTTGCAACCGTTAACGCGGGTTTTGCTCAAGGCAATGCCAAGATGATGCAGAAACAGTGTACTAATTTCAGTATGGTTCCTGCCAAGGCACTAACAAAAGCAGACGCTCCTGCCGTTCGCAAGTCCTACGACGATGGAGTTTACTATCTCACTCCTAAGGGCGCTATGTTCCGTGGATGGACTTATGATGGTATGGGCTACTCCTATTCTTTCTTGGTAGTTCCTCCTTTCACGGATATGACTTATGAGAACGCCTGCACCAATGCTTCCAGCGCTGCATGGAGCGTTAATGGAAATGATGTGGATGATGCCAACCTCGTAGACGGAAACTATGTCGCCAGTTATTCACCACTCGGCTTCTTCTATCAGCCGACTATTGCTGTTGGTTCTACCTCATACAGCTGGGGTGACTTCAACACTACAGGCTCTCTTGTCGCTACAGATACCTTAGCAGACTTGGGTTACTTTGATGTTCATGCTGGTACACGCTTCGGTTGGGGATCTTTGAACTCTGATGAGAACCGTAATTGCTTCCAGTATGGTATGTATCTCTATGGTACCGGTGCTTATCGTACAAGCGATGGCTCTGACATTAATACCAGCTACATTGTTCAGTACTTCGATGCTCCTGCTTCTCCTTTGTATGCTAATGATGTTCATGCATTGGTTGTCAGCTCCACAAAGGCTTTCAACAATGACAATGCTCAACTCACTATGACGATTTATCCCGCCAACTTGACTGATACAACATTTGATTCTGATAACCCCATTGTCACGTTGACTTGTACACCGAGCGATACAGCATTCGTTTACTCTAACTTCTCTTCTTCAGTGAAGGATCTTACCGTGACGGGTGGTTTCAATATGTACGGACTTTCTTTCACCCAGAAGGTGGAAGACCCAGTATTGGGCATTGAGGTAGCTCAGCCTTTCGTTATTGACCAGCCTTTCGCAATTGTTATTGAGGGTTGCAACAACGACGGTGTTGATGTCGGTTTCTTCGGTCATGGTTTCTCTACACGTGACGCCGACTACAATGACAATCCCGATGAGGAGCGTCAGCAGCTTCCTGCTATGCAGTATTTCGAGGGTTCAGACAATCCTGTTTACTATAGCAGCACTGCCCTTGAAGTCTTCTTCAATGGCTTGATGGACTATGTGAGCGTTGATAAGGACTTCGTTAGCCAGAACGGCACAATTACTGATGCAAATGTTCTGAGAGTTTCTGCAGACGGTCAGACCGTTTCTACAGAGGGCAAGTCTTCCAGCGAGAACCTCGGTGCAGCTATTGCTTGGACCGCATTCCCCTGGCTCGACAGCGATGGTGCTGAGAACTATTCCTATGAGGTTCCTGATTGGATGACACTCAATGTTGACGACCAGTATTGGTATCAGGAGTATCAGGGCAACACTTACAGTGTAGGTGAGCTTGTTATCACTCCGGTTTGCGAGGCACTTCCTTCCGGAACTACCGGCCGTGCAGCCACAATCTGGCTCGAGGGCAAGGGCTTCAAGTCTCCCAATCCTATCATCGTACTTCAGGGCGATGCTACTCTTGCTGATGGTATTGCTGCCGTTGAGAACGACATCAAGAATGGCAAGGGCAACAATGGTACTTACAACCTCGCTGGCCAGCGTGTCAACAATGCCACTAAGGGTATTGTGATTAAGAACGGTCGTAAGTACTTGAATAAGTAAGAGTTCTCTCTCTAAATGATTCTATATCTTCGAGAGGCGTGGCCTGTGTTTAGGTCGCGCCTCTTTTTCTTTTTTTTTACGCCTTAAATTATTTTATTAATATTTAATTGCAGATATTGAGAGAATTTGAGTATATTTGCAACAAATTATTAACTCTATGAAAATCATTAAAAATTTACTATGTACTGTTGCTTTGTGCGCGCTTAGTGTGCAGTATGCCAACGCAGTACCAGCTTATCCGGGCGTCATCCGCGCCCACCAGAGTGATGGCACCGAGCTCGCCATCATCAAACGCGGCGATGAATATTTTCATCAGACGTTCACCGCTGACGGTTATCCACTTGTGTATAATGCTCAGACTCGCAATTTCGAGTATGCTCAGCTCGCCAACGGCGTGATGCGCAGCAGCGGCATTGTTGCAGCCAATGAGGCTCAGCGCACTGCTGAGGCTCGTGAGTTCCTTGCAACGGTCAATCTCAGCGATGTCAACCAGTATTATAAGACCCAATCCGCAGCTGCACGCAGTGCATCTAATGTTCAGAATACGGGTGTGCAGCGCGTCTCTTCAAGTGCCATTAAGAACATGCGCACTTCTTCCATTCCTACTACCGGACAACGCAAGGTGCTCATCATTTTGGTGCAGTTCTCCGACTGTTCCTTCACAACCATGACCGACGCCAAGCAGCATTATGAGGACGCCTTCAACACGGAAGGCTATACCGATGATTATGGTACTCCTGGTAGTGTGAAGGATTTCTATCGCACATCCTCCAATGATCTTTACCAACCCGAGTTTGTTATTGCTGGTCCCTACACCATGCCCAATACGGTAGAATACTATGGCGCGAACGCGACCTCTACAAGCAGAGTGGCTGATATGATTGTCACAGCCTGCGAGGATGCAGACGACGAGGTTGATTTCAGCGAATTTGATACCGACGGTGACGGCACGGTTGATAATGTCTACATCATTTATGCGGGCTATGGCGAAGCAGATTCCGGCATCGAGAATACCATCTGGCCCCATTCTTCGACAATTTATTATAAATATAAGTCTTTGGATGGTGTGTATCTTGGTCATTATGCCTGCTCTCAGGAAATCAACGGTCAGAATGGTGCATACACAGGTTGTGGCGTATTCGTTCATGAGTTCGGTCACGTGCTGGGCTTTGCCGACCACTACAACACGGAAGATGCATACGCTACTTACACTCCCGGAATGTGGGACACTATGGACCAAGGTTCTTACAACCACAACGGCTATGTGCCTCCCTACTATTCAGCATTCGAACGTGCCTCTTTGGGATGGCTGGAGCCTGAAGAGCTCTCCCTCTCTACCACGACAGAGGTAACCGTTCCCAACCTCGTCAATGACCACAGGGCTCTGTTTGTGAGCAGCACTAAGAATCCAGACACCGAGTTCTTTGTTCTTGAGAACCGCCAGCCTATTGGCTTCGATTCTTATCTGCCTGGTCACGGACTCTTGGTTTGGCACATCCATTACAACAAGTTCAGTTGGAGTTACAATACGGTTAACAACGATGAGTCCCATCCCCGTGTTTATGTAGAGGCTGCCAACAGTGAATATCCTCCTTATGGTGGAGCAACTTTCCCTGGAAATGATGACATTCACACACGCTCATTCGACACTTGGTCCAATGGTAATCTCTTCTCTATTGCCGACGTGCAGGAGAACGACCAAGTTGTCACCATCCGTCTTGGAGGTAGTGCTGCTGGTTTGGGTGCTCCTACTAATGTCACCATCAATCCTATCACGGGTACCACAGCCACCATCAGTTGGGATAAGGTGGATGCAGCCACGGGTTATCAGCTTAAGGTAGTTCCTGAAGGTGGTTCCGCTACGGACACTCTTGTGTATGACAATCTGACTGCTACCGAGCAGATGGTAACGGGTCTCACAGCCCAGACGAAGTATCTGGTGTATGTTTACACCCTCTATAATACTTATCACTCAGATGCTGCCACTAACAATTTCACCACGACGGAGCTGACTTTTACTGAGACTTCTGTCAATGCGCTCGATGCCACCAATATTACCAGCAACTCTTTCCAAGCCAACTGGGAAGCATTGGATGGTGCCACCAGCTATCTGGTGACGCTCTACAACAGTTCCTTCACGGGTTCAAGTGAGCAGGTGGGCAACTTCAACGATGAGGAGATTCCCGAGAATTGGTCAACCAACTCTACTACGTTCAATACTACGCATTATGGTACTGCTGCTCCTTCTCTACGCCTTGCACCGCGTACAGAATGGTTGCGCATGGATGTCGCTTCTCCTTCAAAGGCTCTTGGTCTGAAGGCTTGGTACTATATGCCGAAGTCTAACTCTGTGCTCGTAGTACAGACATCTGATGACGGTGAGACGTGGACCAATGTTGCTACGGCTACTTCCAATGGACAGGCAGCACAAGGCGATTGGACCTTCGACGAGGCAAGCTATGTGCGTGTGCTCTTCTCTGGTAGCAACACCTATCTCTACCTTGACGATGTGACGTTGGTTTATCGTGACTGGGAGTATTCAGCCATCGGCGATCCCGTCTCCACAACGAACACTTACTATCAGTTCACCAACTTGAATCCTTCCACCAACTATGCCTTTGGTGTTGTGGCTGTTCAGGGTAGTGACGAGTCGTTGCCTTCTAACAATGTAGTCGTTACTACATTGGCAGCTGACCCCAGTGCCATCAACGATGTGAACGCAGACGTTGCTGGTGAGGCACAGTATTTCGACTTGACCGGTCGCTCTGTCAACATCGCCACTGCTCCTCAGGGCATCTACATTGTAAAGCAGAATGGCAAGACCAAGAAGATTATGAAGAAATAACGCGTTTCTCGCGAATATAACTTAACAAAGGCTGCTCCGATTGCATTACATACGGAGCAGCCTTTTTCGTATTGTGGCGTTAGTTGAAAAAACTATAGGGAATCAGATAGAGTTCGCTTTCGTAGTTCTTGCGCTCCGCGCGGGAACAATATCCGTCTTTTAGTCTCAACTCATGGAGGTCTCGCGCTCCGCGCGGGACGACCGACGCATCTCGCCATTTTTTTCCTGCCAACGAATTTCACGAATGACACGAATTTTTTCGCGTACTCGTAGTTCTCGCGCTCCGCGCGGGAACAATATCCGTTTGGCAAATTCGGTTGTCGTCCCGCGCGGAGCGACGGGACCTCCGTGAGTTGCGGATACTCTTTGGGCTATTGTTGGTAGCTGTTCCCGCGCGGAGCGCGAGAACTACGGCTTCGCGTTTTTCTTTGGCTATTGGTTCGGTTGTCGTCCCGCGCGGAGCGCGAGACCTCCATGAGTTGCGGCGGGACCTCCGTCTGTTGCAGTTTCGCGTTTGCACTTGTGTAATTACGTTCCACTATTCCTACAAAAAATGCCTCCGACGACATTTCATCGTCAGAGGCATTCATCTTATGTTTAAAAACGTTTGTATGTTACTCACTCCATGGGCAACCGTCGACCCAGTCGAAGGCGATGTCACCTACGTAGGCTACTGCCATGTCATCGGTTGAGCCTCCTAAGCAGTTGATGGTAACCTTCGTTCCTTCCACTACTACGTTGCAGTAGCTTGGATAGTTGACTGCATCATAATAAAGGAAGTACGGGATGACCGACTTGGTCTGGTCGGGATAGAAGAAGCCGTCGCTCACCGTCACGTTACCCTCAGAGTCAGCTGTGAACTGCAGGTTATCGCTCACGGGCAGCGTGGTCTCTCCTGCAGCCTGGAATGCTACAGTATAAGGTTGCAAGAGACGGTATATGTTAGTACCGGAGGCGTGTTGTACGTCCACGGAAGCAGTGAGTCCGTAGAGGAAGTCATCATAGAATGTTGCTGTTCCAGCGCTCACCCAGTTGTAGTCGCGTGTCACGGTCAGTGTGAGCGAGTCTGTGCCATATACGGTGGCTTCGGCGGAAGGCACGCTGATGGTGACGGTCTCGGTCTCTCCAATCTCCATGTCAAAGGGGATCAATACTGCCTTTGTCTTCTCCCCTGCCGAGAAGCTCACGGAGGAGGGACAGTTGAAGATACTGTTGTCGCAAGTGAGGTCCACACTGCCAGCCTCAGAGGAGTCGGTTCTTGCCACGTAGATGGAAATCACCTCCTGTTCATCGGCATTAACGGTGTAGCTGGAACTGGTCGAGTAGAGATAGTAGCCGGAGTCCTGCTCACCTGGTGTGTAGTCCTCGTCGCCATCGTCGCAGGAGGCGAGTGTCATCACGCCCAACAACGCCATGGCGTAAATACTGATTTTCTGAAATATTTTGTCCATATTGTTTGCTTTTAATTGAGTTTCTTTGCGGTGTTGTGGGAGTTGAGAACCTACTCCCTTTAACTGCGTTTTATTCGTCCTCTACAGCCACTGGATGCGTAGGAACGGGGTTGTTGTCTTCTTCGCTAATCTGGGCGTTGTACTGAATCTCATTGTAGGGGATTCGCCAGATGAGGGCGTTGTCGCCGGCAGCGATGTTGTACACTTCGTTGGTTCCGAAGCCACCACCACGACGGTCGAAGTCCTTGTTCAGACGGATGTAGTCGAACCAGCTCAGACCCTCGCCCCAGAACTCGATTCTGCGCTGCTGGAAGCAAGCCTCCTGAACACCGGTGCCGGTTGTTGCCGTGCAGGTGTAGGACGGGTTACGGTAGGTGGTCACGAAGTTGACCAAGGTCTGACGGCCTGTGGAAACGTCGCCTGCCATTGCCTGGGCCTCGGCGAGGATGTAGTACATCTCCTCAATACGAATCAGAGGAATATCATTGGCGTTGATTGAAGTACCCACCTCGTTGTTGTAGGGTGCGAACTTCACATGCACGTAGCCGGGAGCGCCCTGCTCGTCAATATATGCCTGCTGAGTGGCAGTCAGGCCAGCCGACTGTGCGTTCTCGTCAGTGAACCAAGTCTTGCGCTTATCCGTTGAGGGGATATTGTTGTAGAGTTTCTTGTTGATGCGTTTCCAAGCTCCGACCGTTGCGTAGCCGTAGCAGAGAGAACCCATGTGCGAGGGCCAGTTGACAATACCGCTTTCCACCACGTCGTCGGTCTCCTCAATCTTGATACCCCAAAGCCAGTCTGCCTCGTCGAGCGAGTTGAACGATGGTACACCCACCTCGCTCATGCTCTTGGGAGTGCAGCCGGAGTTGTTGATGACATACTGTGCGTCTGCAGCAGCCTCGCTCCAGCGGTTCATTACGAGATAGACGCGGGCGCGGATGGCGTGTGCCACACTGCTGTTGGCGTAGCGCTTGTCGGCGCGGGTCATGCCACTGGCATCGAAAAGCTCGATGGCACGGTTGAGGTCAGAGAGAATCTGGTTATAGGTCTGCTCAACGGTACCGCGTGAGCATCCGTTGGTGGCAGCTTCATCCCTGTTCTTCTCAGTGATGACTGGCACGCCTTTGGCGGATGTCGGGTCCACTTGGCTGTACGTCTTCTGGTAAATCTGAATCAGATTGAAGTAGTCGAAGGCGCGGATGGCGAGTGCCTGTCCCAAATAATATTGCAGGGTGGGGTCCGTTGTGGCAGAGTCAACCGTGGCAGTCACGGCATTGGCAGCGTAAATCTGGTTATAAAGCGTTCCCCAAATCTCACGGTCGTTGCCGTAGGTATAGTCGATGTTGTCGTAAGTCAACGAAAAACCGAACCAGTTGTAGCCTATGTTATCGCTCACCATGTCCACGCCACGGCTCTCCAAGTGGAGCATGATGGCGGGATATCCGAAGTCGGAGTGGGCAGAGCGGATTTTCATATATTGTGAGAAGGCAGCCGTGATGGCATTTACACTTGCCTCCAAACGGTCTGGGTTCTCCTCTACTGTGGAGGCTTTCTCGTCGCTGGTCAGATTGCTTCCTAAAGGCTCTGTGTCAAGACAGCCTGTCAACATCAGTGGCGCTGCGGCAAGAAGAATATATTTTGATATTTTCATAATTGTTCCTTTTTAAATGTTGAATGGTTTAGAACACAATCTTGATGCCTCCCGAAATGGTGCGGCGTGCAGAGTACCATGAATTGGAAATGTAGATGCGGCCCAAGCGGGGGTCAAGACCTTGGCGTGCGGAGAATACCCAAAGGTTTTCGGCAGAACCGTAGATGCGGATGCTCTCCAAGCCGATGTGGCGAGTCCACACTTTAGGCAGGGTGTAGCCCAAGGTGATGTTGTCGATGGAGAAGTAGTCAGAGCTCTTCAGCCAGCGGTCGGAACCGCTGTTGGCATACTGGTCGCTCACGTCCACACGTGGCACGTCGGTGTATCTGTTCTCGGATGTCCAAGCATTCAGAATGTCCTGATGCCAGTTCTGACCTGCTTGGAAGGAAGTGCCGCCTGATGCCATCAAGTTCTGATAGCCTTCGTCGTAAATCGTACCGCCGAGCTGGAAGCTGGTCTGGATGCTGAAGTCGATGCCCTTCCAATAGAGTTTTGTGCTCAGACCGCCGTAGAAGTCGGGCAGAAGGTCGCCGGTCTTCTTGCGGTTGTAGGTGTAGGCGTTGTTGTAGTCGGTGGTTGATTCCTCAATGTAGTTGCCGTTCTCGTCGGTAACGGGGGAACCGTTTTCGTCCACCTGCACTCCTGTGTAGAGAGCCAAGCCCGTCTCAGGGTCAACACCCTCGTAGTGGGGGAGGTAGAGCTGATAGAGCGGGTCGCCTTCCTCAAGAATACGGTAGCCGCTCACGTAGCGTCCGTCGGTATAGTCGGATGACATCTTGTGAATCTTGCTCGTCTGGAAAGTTCCGTTGAAGGACACCGTCCAGTTGAAGTCCTGCTGCTTGAAGATATCGTAGTTAACCTCAAACTCAAATCCGTAGTTGCGGATGGTACCGACGTTGACAGGAATCTGGGTGTAGCCGTTTGACATGGCTACGTTCTTGAAGTCGAGCAGGTTGCTCGTCGAACGGTAGTAGTAGTCTAACGAACCGTAGAGCCTGCCTTGTAGCATAGCGTAGTCAACACCGAAGTCGAAGGCGTTGGTCTTCTCCCATTTCAAGTCGGGATTGCCCTTGTAGGCAAGTGTACCGTCTGAGAATACACTGTTGGCACCCGTGAGCGTGTACTGGTCAGCGTAGGCGTAGAAGGTGTAGTAGTATGATGAAGCCAAGTGGTTGTCGTTACCCGTCTGACCGAACGAGAAGCGCACCTTCAACTGGTCGAGCCAGTCAACGGTCTCCATCCAGCTCTCCTTCTTCATATCCCAGCCGAGACCGAAGTTGTAGAAGTCACCCCAACGGTTGTCGCTTGAGAAGGCTGAGGTTCCGTCGTGACGGTAGCCCAAGTTGAAGAAGAAGCGGTTGTCGTAGTTGTAGTTGCCGCTGAAGAAGAAACCGGCAGTGCGGTATTCATTCACCGAACCAGAGCCAGTGCGCTGGTTGATGACGTTGCCCACAGTGTAGTCGTTCTCACGGTACTTGTCCTGTCCGTCAGCATAGAAGTCCTCAATCTTCAGGCGATAGCCTTCAAAACCTGCGGTCAGGTTGAGGTTGTGCTTTCCGAAGCTGTTGAGGTAGTTGAGCAGATACTGGTGTGTGAAGGCAGAGGTGCGGGTCTGCTCCTGAATGTTCTCACCACCGTAGTTGGACGATTGACCATATATGCTCGATGAGCTGCTGTGGAAGATGGTGTTGTCGGTGTGGAGACCGAGACGGGCTGTCACACTGAAACCGTGAGTCAGGTCAGCCTTTGCCCACCAGTTGCCGTTGAAGATGTCCATGTTGTACTCGCGGAAGTCGTAAATCAAGTCACCCTTCGGGTTAGCCATAGACATCCAGTTGCGTGCATAGGGAGTGGAAGCTCCGTCACCGTAGTCGTAAATCTTCTCACCCGTAGAGGCATCGTGCATGATGTTGCCGGAGGCATCGCGGACGTACATCGGGTAGATGGGTGCGATGAAGTTGGCAATGTAGAAGGCGTTGCCTGATGAGTTGGAGTAGTCAGAACTCTGCTCAGAGGGATAGAGGCTGTTGGAGTGTGTGTAGTTGAGCTTAGTGCCCACCGTCAGCCAGTCCGTAGCCTCGTATTCCACGTTCAAACGAGTGTTGAGGCGCTTGAAGCCAGAGCCTTCAATGATACCTTGGTCGTTGAGGTAGCCGAAGCTGGTGTAGTAGTTGAAGCGGTCGTCAGCACCAGAAATGCTCACGTTGTACTCTTGGCGGAGCTTGGTGTCGAAGGTCTCGTCTTCCCAGTCATCGGGCGTGTAGTAGTAGGTGCCGTCGTTGTAGCCCAACGTTGCGTTGGGGTTCAGCTTACCGTTGGTGCCAATCAGATACTCTCCCGTGGGGACAGTCCAAATCTGATAGCCCGTGACAGACTGTACCTCGCTGTTGGCAAGATCGTGTGAACGGCTTGCCGAATAGCCGCTATTGTAATAATGGCTATTGTAATAGGCTTGGTACAGAGTCTCATAATAAGTGGAGGCGTTGCCGATAGTCTTGTAGTTGGGCAGCTCGCGCGATACAGCACCCCACTTGGCGTCCACGCTAATTCTTGCCTTTCCTTTCTGACCCTTCTTGGTGGTAATCATCACCACACCATTGGCACCACGCGAACCGTACAGAGACGTTGAGACAGCATCCTTGAGCACGTTGATGCTCTCGATGTCCTCAGGATTGATGCTCGACAAATCGCCATCGAAAGGTACACCGTCCACCACATATAGCGGGGCGTTGTAGCCGTTGATGGAGCTCACACCGCGGATGCGGATAGTGGCAGACTCACCGGGCTGACCACTTGTCTGAAGAGCCTGCACACCGGAAGCACTACCAACAAGAGCACTGGAGACATTGCTTATCTGCAGGTTCTCAATCTTGTCCGCTTTCACCTGTGAAGCCGCACCCGTATAGGCGGACTTCTTGGCGGTTCCGTAAGCCACGACTATCACCTCGTCAAGTTCGTTTTCTTCATTGTGCAAGGTGATTCTCATGTTGGGCGAAACCTTTACGGTCTGCGGCTGCAAGCCGATGTAGGATATTTCCAGTCTTGAATTTGAATTGGGCACAGTCAGTGAGAACTTACCGTCTGTGTCGGTGATGGTGCCCTCGTTGGTGCCCACAACTTTGATGGACGCGCCAATGACGGGTTCGCCTTGATCGTCGGTAACGCTACCGGTTACCTTGGTCTGAGCCATTGTCACTATTGATATGAGCAATAGCCCCAATAAGATACTAATTCGTTTTCCCATAAACGATCTCTCTCTTAAAAGTTAAACGTTATTATTATATTAAACTCTCTCGAAGTATTGTTCTGCGATATTCATACTTGATTTGGCAGCCAGTTTCTGGCAGATGTAGCCAATGAATTACACAGAGGTTTATCCATTCTTGGGGATTGTGAGGGTGAAGTCACTATTGTAATAGGTGGCTGTACCGGTGTTGTTGTTTACAACGACTCGAATAGTGGCTCCTATAACAGGAACACCTCTATCGCTGGAAACGACATCGCCTTTCACCTCATTCTGAGCAACGGCAATCCCCAAGGATAGGAAAAAGCCTGTCAAAAGCATTAAAAGTCTTTTATCCATAAATTTTGTTGGTTAGTTAAACATAATAAAGTAAATACTCACAAGAAGCGAAACTACACTTCCGCGCCACATCTGAAGAAACGTTTTCAATAGATGAAAATTCAAGTTCTGTCTATACTCTAACTGTAGAGAATGTTCCAACAAGTGGACGACAAGGGAAGGTGGTTGCCATATCGAACCCAAGACGCAGAAATATCTTCGCTGGGCGACGCTGAAACCCCAACGTCTGTAGCACGCAATAAAGTTGGTACTACAATACCGCCTGACTCTTAAAGTCGGCAATTTGGGCTACAGCATCTGATGGATACAGTACAGCCCTGATAAAAAATATACAATTTTCCATAATCAACTCTCTCTTAAGTTATACATCAATCAAACTTTGAAAAAATCTGTTAGCAGCATCGCAACTGCGTCCGTGATCATCTCTCTTTATTATATAGGTATTTCAGCACGCCTGCACGGAAAGCAGTACGAATGGTAATATAGGCTTTACAACACGAATATGTGTGATGCAAAAATAGGCAAATAAAATTAAATAAACAAGAAACAACGCAAAATAATAATAAATTTAACACATTTATATAAGAAAAAGGACATTTAGAGTGGATTTTCAGGCCCAAAAGGTAGATTTTATGGGGTTTCAAGCTACTTATTGACGATGCAGAGATAGGACTTGACGATGCAGAGATAGGCTACTGGGGATTGTGCGACAGGTGTCGACAAACATGTTAACAAGTGCCGACAAACTCGTTGACAAGTGCCGACAAGCGTGTCGACACTTGTCGCTCAATCACAACAAGCCAGCCACTTTATTATATATATAATAAAGTAAGGGAATGATAAGTGGCGAAGAAGCATGTTCCGCGAAGCCGTAGTTCTCGCCGCGAAGCACGGGAACAATATCCGTATTCAGAAAAAGTCCACGAATCTACACAAATCTTCACGGATTTTCAACCGCCCTGCATCGTAGTTCTCGCGCTCCGCGCGGGAACAAAAACCATATTTTACGAAACGTCCACGAATCTACACAAATCTTCACGGATTTTCAACCGCCCTGCATTGTAGTTCTCGCGCTCCGCGCGGGAACAAAAACCATATTTTACGAAACGTCCACGAATCTACACAAATCTTCACGGATTTTCAACCGCCCGTATTGTAGTTCTCGCGCTCCGCGCGGGAACAGGCAAAGAACCTACGTAAACATCGTGAAGCGACCCACTGCCGGATGCTGTTCCCGCGCGGAGCGCGAGAACTACGAAGCGGGTACAATAATATCTGTGAAAATTCGTGTACATCCGTGGATAATTTTTGGAGAACGAAGAAACTTTCTTGTGAGGAGTAGGTGCGGTAGGTTCAGTGGGTTCAGTGGGTAATTCCAACTCCTAACTCCTATCTCCTATCTCCTAACTCTTATCTCCTATCTCCTAACTCATTCTTTCTCCTTTCTCCTAACCCCTAACTCAACATGCGATAGTTGAATTATCTTAAATCTTCATCGTCTATTTTGCTGTTTGACTGAAAGTCAGTAACTTTGCATTCTGAAATAAGATTTTATTCAATTATTAAACAATGGCAAAGAAAGCATTATTGATGATTCTCGATGGTTGGGGAATCGGTAAGCATGGAAAAGGAGATGTGATTTTCAACACGCCTACACCTTATTTGGACTATCTCAACGCTACTTGCGCTCACTCACAGCTGCAGGCTTCTGGCGAGAACGTGGGTCTGCCCGACGGTCAGATGGGCAACTCTGAGGTGGGGCACCTGAATATCGGAGCCGGACGTGTGGTCTATCAAGACTTGGTGAAAATCAACCGCGCCTGCAAGGACGGCTCCATCATGAAGAACAAGGAAATTATCGACGCTTACTCCTATGCCAAGGAGAGCGGAAAGAAACTGCATATCATGGGACTCACCTCTACGGGTGGCGTCCACTCTCATTTGGACCACATGTTCAAGCTCCTCGAAATCTCGAAGGAGTACGGACTGAAGAATACTTACGTCCACTGCTTCATGGACGGTCGCGACTGCGACCCGAAGAGCGGCAAGGGCTTCATCGCTGACACACTGAAGAAGTGTGAGGAGACCGATGCCCACATCGCAAGCATCGTGGGTCGCTTCTACGCCATGGACCGCGACAAGCGCTGGAACCGCGTGAAGGAAGCCTACGACCTACTCGTGGAAGGCAAGGGAAAGCAAGCCGACGACTTGCTCAAAGCCATGGACGAGAGCTATGAAGAGGGTGTGACCGATGAGTTTATCAAACCCATCAACAACAGCACCGTCGATGGAACCATCGGTGAGGGCGATGTGGTGATTTTCATCAACTTCCGCAACGACCGCGCCAAGGAAATTACAACCGTGCTCACGCAGCAGGATATGCCCGAAGAGGGTATGCATACCATTAAAGACTTGCACTACTATTGCATGACTCCCTATGATGCCAACTTCAAGGGCTTGCACGTTCTCTTCCCGAAGGAGAATGTTGTCGACACGCTTGCCGAATATCTCTCCAAGAAAGGTCTGCGCCAACTGCACACCGCTGAGACCGAGAAGTATGCCCACGTGACCTTCTTCCTCAATGGCGGTCGCGAGGCTCCGTTCCCCGGTGAGGACCGCATCTTGGTTCACTCTCCTCATGTTGCCACATACGACTTGAAGCCAGAGATGAGTGCCTATGAGGTGAAGGATAAGCTCGTCGGTGCCATCAACACCCAGCAGTATGACTTCATCGTGGTGAACTTCGCCAATGGCGATATGGTGGGTCATACGGGTGTCTATAATGCAATCGCTAAGGCTGTGTGGGCTGTTGACCATTGCGTTCACGATGTCATTGAGGCTGTCAAGGCAAACGGCTATGAGGCTATCATCATCGCTGACCACGGCAACGCCGACAATGCCATCAACCCGGATGGTACTCCCAACACGGCTCACTCTCTCAACCCCGTTCCTTTCATCTACGTGACCGACAACAACTCAGCCACTGTGAAGGACGGTCGTCTTGCCGATGTCGCTCCCTCCATTCTCCATATCATGGGATTGGAGCAGCCAAAGGATATGACCGGTGAGTGTCTGATAGAGGACAACAAATAATTTTTTTCATTCCTATCCCCGTCTCATAGGCTCATCGCCAAGGGGCGGGGAGTTTTTTTCAACCTCTCCTAATAACATGGTATCCGTAAAGATTGAACCTTCGTGGGGCGATGCCCTTGGCGGTGAGTTTGCGAAGCCCTACTTTGAGCAGCTCACGTCGGCAGTGCGCGAGGAATACCGCCACAACGTCTGCTATCCGCCGGGACGGCTTATCTTCAATGCCTTCAACCTCTGTCCGTTTGACAAGGTGAAGGTGGTTATCATCGGGCAAGACCCCTATCACGAGCAGGGACAGGCAATGGGACTGAGCTTCTCCGTGCCGCAGAACATCATGATGCCGCCGTCGCTCGTCAACATCTTCAAGGAGATTCACGACGACCTTGGCAAGCCCATGCCTGCGAGCGGTGATTTGACGCGTTGGGCGCGACAGGGAGTGCTCCTGCTCAATGCCACGCTGACGGTGAGAGCACATCAGGCGAACAGCCATCAGCCGTTGGGCTGGAACATCTTTACCGATGCCGCCATCACTGCCCTCAATGCCCGTCGCAGTCATATCGTGTATATGTTGTGGGGCAGTTACGCACGCAGCAAGAAGGCGCTCATCGACCCCACGCGTAACCTCATCCTTGAAAGTGCCCATCCCTCACCCCTAAGCGCCAACCGTGGAGGCTGGTTCGGTCAGCATCAGTTCAGCCGCTGCAACGCCTATCTGAAGGAGAACGGAGAGGAAGAAATCGACTGGTAATTTCCGCTCTTCGACCATTCGTCCCTTGAAGGGTCATCGAGTGGCTATTACAAACCAACTTCTTATGGAATTACATATCTTGCAAATTGGCAATGTTCTCGTTTCTCCCGATATCCTCACGGAGGAGTTTTGCTGCGACTTGGAACGCTGCAAGGGGCAGTGTTGCGTGGAAGGCGATGCCGGAGCACCAGTGACGCTCGATGAGGTGATGGCGATAGAGGATTCGCTCGACGAGGTTTGGCAAGACCTAAGCGCTTCTGCCCAAGCCGTCATCGACAAGCAGGGCGTTGCCTATACCGATATTGACGGCGAGCTGGTCACGAGTATCGTGGGCGGTCGCGACTGTGTGTTTACTTGCTATGAAAACGGTTGCTGTCTCTGTGCGTTGGAGCGTGCTTACCGGCAAGACAGGATAGGTTTCGTTAAGCCCATCTCCTGTGCCCTGTACCCCATTCGGATGAAACGGTTCAAAGATGGAACTATCGGCATCAACTATCACCGCTGGAGCGTCTGCAAGGACGCTGTTGAGAAAGGTCATGAGCTTCATCTCAAGGTCTATCAGTTTCTGAAAGCTCCTCTCATTCGTATGTTCGGAAAAGAATGGTATGAGGAACTTTGTGCAGCCGCAGAACAGCTTTGCAAGGCTTGAGCGTGCTCCCGCAGCAAGGAAGTAGACGGAGATTCGCTCATGAAAACGGCTTGTCTCCATGGGCTTCCATCGAAAGAAGTCTCTCTGCCCCGTAGCTGAAGGCTTCGATAAATTTCGAGTAAAGACCCATTCTTTTTCTCTAAAAAAGTTTGGAGTTTATAGATTTTTTACTAATTTTGCAACATAAGGATTTTGGTTAATATTTTATTACCTATACGCTAAATGCGGGATGATTTCCGCAGCGTCTGGTAAGTGTATCGGACGCGAGCGTAAAATGAAGTAAAATACGGTTTTACCGTAAAACATATTATCTTTTCTTGCTGTGAAGTAAGGGGATAAATAAAAGTCCATTTGCGTGAGCAAGTGGACTTTTGTCATCATATATATCTATTGTTTTCTGTATTCGGTTGGGGTTAGCCCCACGTGAAGTTTGAAGTATTTTGCCATGAAACTCTGGTTGTTGAAATGAAGCTCATTGGCAATCTCCTTGACGCTTAGGTTGCTGTTTTTCAGCATCAAGCGCATCTCTTTCACCACATACATGTCAATCCATTCATTGGGTGTGCGCCCGCTTACTTCCTTCACCATCTCGAAGAGGTATTTGGGAGAAATGCTCATTTCGCGACTGTACCATCCCACATGTCGTTCCGAACGGTAGTTGTCGGTGAGCAATTGAATGAAGTTGAAGAAAATCGCCTCGGCGCGCGTGTGTCCCGATGACATCTCCTGCTGTTTCTCAATACGGAAGATGGCGTTGCCAAGGTCATAGACCATCGTGGTGAAAAGCGATTGCACTACAGCGGTGCGAAACATGTGGTTGGTTTCTGAAATCTTCTCCTTGATTTTTTCGAGGTATGTCCTGAATGTATCTGCCTCGGTGTCGAGCAGGTGGGACACCGGGTTGTTGCGGGCGAACATAAAGATGGTGGCAAGCTCGTGGACGTTGCGGATAATCTCGGTGAAGAACTCCTGCGTAATGACCATACCGACACCGCGATAGTCTGGACTGGTCTGGAACCCTTCGATGATTTGTCCTCGGCTGATGATGCTGAAATCGTTGGGAGATGTCACGTAGTCCTTCGTATCACAAGTATATTTGCTTGAACCTGCTTCGCAGAGCCACAGCAAATGGCAGTCAGCTAATTGTGCTTGATAGGGAAGCTCGTGGAGGCGAACATTGTCAATAACGGCTATTTGTCCTTTGATGGTAGGTCCGGCATTCACTTCCTGCATCTTATCTATCGTGATGGTGGTAAGATTGCTCATGTTGTTTAAGTGTTATTGCTGCAAAGATAACGATATTTTCTAACAATAGTTGTCTTTTTTCGTTTTTTTTAGAGTTAGTGGCAATGGATGGTAATTTATTGAGAAGTTCAGAAAATCCTATATGATTCTCAAAAAGGATGACGTTTCTCCAAGAGGTTCTTTAAGAAACAGAATTCAGTCAGAAATGGGTCAGTTTGGAACTTCGATTCAGTTGATTCCCACAGCTTGGAAGAATTGTATCCACTCGCGGTCGTATTGGTCTTCTCCCCACGTTTTGACCCTACGAATGGTGCGGGGAATGAACTTGGTGAGCGCCTGCTCGTCGAGCTCGCCATTACAGATATAAGTGAGCGGACCCAAATGAAGAACGTCGCCACGCTTAGGTCCTCGGAGCGTGACGCGGATAAAGCCTTGGATGGCTGTGCCGAAGTCGTAATAAGTGCACGAGTCGCCGTTGTCGAAGAATCGTTGTTCCGTGACGAGACTCGGCTTGTAGGGTAGGGTATAGTCATCAAACGATTGCATTTCAAGGCAATCTTCTCCCACATATTCGCAGGCACCCGTCCATAGTGCCGGCATGTAGTCGGTCGACTTCCAGCCCTCGGTGGTGATGGTTGCATCCTGCAGTTCTTCGTCATTGTCAAACCACGCTCTCTGAGAAGGGCGACAGAGCCACGAAGCGTCGGTTTGCAGCGATAGGGGAGAGCCGTCGGTGTATTTTCCCCAGACGCTGATATCTATCTGACGTCCGACTGGTATTACGTCGCGCGGATAGTATTCCACCGCCACCACGTTGGTGTCCTCGCGCAGGAAGGGCGTGATGTCGAAGCGACGTACGGTGATAGGCGCCTCCTCGCTCACCACCGGACAATAGCGGTCCACATTGCGCTCGTTGACGTACACGTCGAAGTAGCCTTCGGAAGCCACCTCCAACCAAGCGTAATCCGGAACTTTTGTTTCCACCACCATTTTGCGAAACAGCACGCCCTGTCCTTCCGCCTCAGTTTTGCAGCGAATCCAATTCATTCCAAACTCCTGCGCAGCGGCTGCAAGAGAGCATAGAAGAAAAAGAAATATGAAGGTTTTGCGCATGTTTTAAGAGGTGTGTTAATGGGGGTGCGGATGATGGGGGTGCAGTAGGTATAGTGGGTGTAGTAGGCGTAGTAGGGGCGCAGCTAATTATGAATTATGAATTGTGAATTATGAATTGTTAGGGGTCGCTCTAATTATGAATTAGTGTGGCGCAGCAATTATGAATTATGAATTATGAATTATGAATTAAAAGCGTCCCCAAGTCGTGGTAGGCTCGGGGACGCAATATAGGGAATGTTTAAGCGTCGATGTTGGCGTAGGTGGCATTCTGCTCTATGAACTCACGGCGTGGTTCTACGTCATCGCCCATGAGCATGGAGAATACCTCGTCGGCGTCGGCTGCGTTTTCTATCGTCACCTGTTTCAGCAGACGGGTTTCCGGGTTCATGGTCGTCTCCCAAAGTTGCTCCGGATTCATCTCTCCCAAACCTTTGTAGCGCTGTGTGTGGATGTTCTTGTCCTCCACGCCAGCACCGTATTTGTCGAGGAAGGCTTGGCGCTGCTGGTCGGTGTAGCAATACTCGCTCACCTTGTTCTTGTACGTGCATTTATAGAGAGGAGGCGTAGCGATGTAGAGGTGCCCCTGCTCAATCACGCGCGGCATATAGCGATAGAAGAGCGTCATAATCAGCGTGTCGATGTGGGAACCATCGACATCGGCATCGGTCATGATGATAATCTTATCGTAGCGCAACTTGTCGATGTTGGCTTCAAAGTCATCCTCACCATCAACGCCAAAACGAACGCCGATGCTTTGGATGATATTCATTACTGATTCAGCCTCGAACACACGGTGGCGCTGCACTTTCTCTACGTTAAGAATCTTACCACGCAGCGGCAGAATGGCTTGGTGGAAGCGGTCGCGACCCTGCTTTGCCGAGCCGCCTGCCGAGTCACCCTCCACGAGGAATATCTCGGTTTCCTTCGGGTCTTTGATGGAGCAGTCAGCAAGTTTGCCCGGCAGTCCACCACCGCTCATCACGCTCTTGCGCTGCACGCTCTCACGCGCCTTGCGGGCGGCGATACGTGCTGTGGCGGCGAGAATCACCTTGTTGCAAATCAGCTTGGCTTCATCGGGATGCTCCTCCAAGTAGTTGGTGAGCGCCTCGCCCACAGCCTGCTGCACGGCTCCAGCCACCTCGCTGTTGCCCAACTTCGTCTTGGTCTGTCCCTCAAACTGAGGCTCTGCCACCTTGATGCTGATGACAGCCGTGAGTCCTTCGCGGAAGTCTTCGCCGGCAATCTCTATCTTTGCCTTCTCAATCTGCTTGGCGATGGCAGGTGTGTTGTCGGCATAGTTCTTCAGTGTACGGGTGAGAGCGATTCTGAATCCCGTCACGTGGGTACCGCCCTCTATGGTGTTGATATTGTTGACGTAGGAATGGAGGTTCTCGTTGTAGTCGGTGTTGTACATGATAGCCACCTCGATAGGCACGCCCTGCTTCTCCGTCTTGAGATAAATCACGTCGTCAAAGAGGTGCTGACGGTGGCGGTCGATGTAGCGAACGAATTCCTTCAGACCGTCCTTGGCGTGGAAGGTCTGCTCGCGCGTCTTGCCCGTCTCCGGGTCGGGACGCTCATCCACGAGTTTGATAGTGATACCGGCGTTGAGGAAGGCAAGCTCACGCATACGGTTGGCAACAATGTCCCACTTGAAAGAAGTCGTGGTGAAGATGCTCTTGTCGGGCCAGAACTGCTGGCGCGTGCCTCGCTTCTCGGTGGTGCCTATCATCTTCACGGGATAGAGTGGTTTGCCTTTTTCATATTCCTGCTGATAGATTTTGCCATCGCGGTACACTTGGGAAATCATGTGAGAAGAGAGCGCGTTGACGCAGCTCACGCCCACGCCGTGCAGACCGCCGCTGACTTTATAAGAGCCTTTGTCGAATTTTCCGCCAGCGTGGAGCACTGTCATCACGACCTCCAACGCACTCTTGTGGAGCTTCTTGTGCTCGTCTACGGGAATACCACGACCATCATCCTCGACGGTGCAGCTTCCATCGGCACCCAGCGTCACAACGATGTTCTTACAGTAACCAGCCATAGCCTCATCGATGGAGTTGTCCACCGTCTCGTTGATGAGGTGGTGAAGTCCCTTCTCGCTGATGTCGCCGATATACATAGCAGGACGCTTGCGCACTGCTTCCAGACCCTCCAGCACTTGGATGTTGGAGGCGGAATAGTTGTTCTCTATTTCTTGATTTTCTGCCATTTCTTTTGTATTCGTCAATTAACATGCAAAGATAACAAAAAAAGCCCAAATGAGGAAATTTTGCCATCTTTTTATTATCTTTGCATGACATAAATGGAAAGGGTTTTCAGATATTTGGTTCTTTGTCTTTTCCTGCACGTTGCCACGCCTCTCAATGCAGAGGATTTCTTCGACGTGCAGAGCTACAACTGTCAGCAGCAGGAAGGCGAATCATCGTTTGACGCACGGGTGGATTTTCCTTCTGTGGGACCCGCCGCATGTCTCATCCAGGCTCGTCAGTGGGTGTGCGAGGTGTTGGGCATTGACGCTCCGCTGCGGGTGAGTTGCGACGATTTTCCCAAGTTGCTTGAGCAAGCTGCCGACGAATATGTGAAAGCGGGATACGGACAACGGTCGGTGGAGATAGAATGGGCGTTTGAAGACCCCGACTGCGTTACGTTCTTAGCAACGGTGCGCGACCGAGACAGCGTCATCTGGACATCGCAAGACTGTGCCACGTTCAGCAAGGAAGACGGGCATAGACTTTCGGCGGAAGAAGTGTTTAACTGCTCAGAAAGCCAAATCAAGAAACTAATGTGGCAGTTCCGTGGGGATTTGCCGATGGAAGTAAGTCGCGCTGAAGACCTCTATGTGGGTGACGTGGGATTCATCGACGGTTGGATAGTAGTGATAGGACCCGCACGCAACTATACTGGTGCTGCCTACAAGATTCGGTACCAAATAGCCGAACCGTATTTGAAGCATTATGCTGCCGGTTACTACGGGGAATGAACCAGTCTCTACCTGATAGTCTTTCAGAATGAACTTGTCGCTTACTTGATAGCCTATCAGAATGAATCAGCCGCTTACTTTATTTCCTTTCAGAATGAACTTGTCGTTTACCTGATAGTCTTCAAGATGTCTCGGACGGGTATAAACGCTAAAGGCCGCAATTCGTTGGAATTGCAGCCTCAGTAAAGTATTTCTTTGTGCTTAGAAGATTAGCCCAGCTTGTTGATATACTGACTCAGGCTTGATTTCAGGTTGGCAGCCTTGTTCTTGTGAATGATATTGTTCTTAGCCAACTTGTCAAGCATCTTCTGAACAGCGGGATAAAGCTTTACGGCCTCTTCCTTATCCTTTGTGCCGCGCAGTTTGCGCACAGCGTTACGCATGGTCTTTGCGTAATACTTGTTGTGCAGCGTTCTCACCTTTGTCTGGCGGATTCTTTTAAGTGATGATTTGTGATTTGCCATCTTTATTGTTCTGTTTTTATTGTTAGTAGTCCCTAGCAGAGTCGAACTGCTCTTTAGAGAATGAAAATCTCTCGTCCTAACCGATAGACGAAGGGACCATCGCTTTTAATTGCGGGTGCAAAGGTAGCTGTTTTTTCTTAGATGCGCAAATTTTCTTCTAAATATTTTCGTTATACAACTGATTTTTACTATTTTTGCTAACTATACGAGCCTTTCTGTATGAAGACAACTGCATTAGTCCTTTCAGCGGTGAACTACGGCGACAACCAGCTCATCGTAGACCTCTTCACGCGTGAGATGGGTCGGCAATCATTCATCGTCCGTCTCTCGCAGAGTCCGCATGGACGTATGCGTCGGCAGCTCTTCCAGCCTTTGAACCTGCTTGCCATTGACTTCACGCCACGTCCAGCCCGCTCGCTGCAGCGCTTCTCTGAAGTGAGGCTCGCACGACCGTGGACCACACTCAACACCGACCCCTACAAGATTCCGGTGGTATTCTTCCTTGCGGAGTTTCTGCGCTATGCAACGCGCGATGAGCAAGACGTTGATACCTTGTTTGATTATATCGTGGGGAGTGTGGAGTGGTTTGACATGGCTCGCGAGGGCTTTGCCAACTTCCATCTGGTGTTTATGATTCGACTGTCGATGTTCTTAGGCTTTTTCCCCAATTTGGACAGTTATGTTGCGGGAGCATGCTTCGACTTGCGGAGTGGTTGCTTCTCGACTTCCATCCCTCCCCATCCCGACTTTATTCAAGCAGAAGAGGCTGAAGCGATGATGAACTTGATGAGGCTCAACTTCACTACTATGCATCTCTTCCGTATGTCGCGCCAACAGCGCAACCGTTGTGTTGACGTGATTCTTGAGTTCTATCGGTTGCACATCCCTGCGTTTCCAGAGATGAGAACACTTGAAGTGGTGAGAGAGGTGTTTTAATGCATAATGCACAATGCATAATGCATAATTGGCTGGCGCACTATCAGAAGGGGTGCAGTAAGTGTAGTAGGTTCAGTAGGTATAGTAGGTGTAATTAATAATTCACAATTCATAATTCATAATTCATAATTGGCTGCGACGCTATGTCAATTCATATTGGGTGATTTTGTAAGGGCACAAAATATAGCAGCCGCACTCGGGAAGGGTGCGGCTGCTATAGGATTTCCGTCGAAGAACAAGTGGATGTGTTGAGATTCTTGTGCGAGTTGTGAGGGGTTATCCCAACATTTTGATGATAGGGTCGATACGTGGGATGGTTGCGGGAAGCTATCCTAACATTCGCTGGAGGGGAATGAGGGCTTTCTCGCGCGTAGCTGAATCGACGGTAATCTGATATTTCTCGTCACGTAGGGTTTCGAGAACCTCCCAGAGGCCTGCTTCCTTCATGTGGTAGCAGACGCTTTCTGGCTGTACAGCAATGAATTCCTTCGTGGGATTCTGCTTCTTCAACAAATGCATCACACCGGGTTCCGTGGCAATGACAAACTGTTTCTTGGGTGACTGTTTGGCGTGTTTCAAGATTCCGGCGGTGCTGTACATGTAGCAACGCGGATGGTCGATGACCTCGCGGCTCGTGGCGCCAGAACATTCGGGATGAATCAGCACGTCGGCTTCGGGATAGCGCTCTGCCATTTGCAACAGACTCTTCGCGTCAATGCGGTTGTGGACAAAGCAGTCGGAGTTCCACAAGTCCATCTTGCGTTTTGTCTTTTCCAATACGTATGCACCGAGGTTGCGGTCGGGACCAATCAGAATGTCTTTGTCTTTGGGCAACTTCGCCACCACGTCTAAGACGTTGGACGACGTGAAGCAGTAGTCGCTCTCAGCCTTCACGGCAGCCGTGGTGTTGACGTAGCTCACCACGATTCCGCCCGGATGTTGTTCCTTCCATTTCCTTATTCCTTCAACACTCATGCCTTCCGCCAACGAGCAACCGGCGTGTGGAGTGGGAGAGAGCACCTTCTTTTCGGGAGACAGAATGGCTGCCGTCTCTGCCATGAAGTGGACACCGCAAAACACAATGATGTCCGCGTTGGTGGATGCAGCCTGGCGAGATAGTTGCAGGGAGTCACCAAGGAAGTCGGCTATGTCCTGCACTTCCGGTCTTGCATAGAAGTGGGCAAGGATAACAGCGTTTTTCTCTTTTTTCAGCCTTTCAATCTCGGCTTTGATTTCTTCAACGGTCATAGGTTTTTAGTTTTTAAAGTTCATGCTGATGTCGAGCACACTGACGTGATGCGTGAGAGAGCCAACGCTGATGTAGTCCACTCCCAATGCAGCCACTTCAGCCACGCGGTCAAGCGTCATGTTTCCGGAAGCCTCCGTCTTGGCGCGTTTGTTGATGAGTTTGATTGCCGCAGCCATCGTGTCGTTGCTCATGTTGTCGAGCATGATGATGTCTGCTCCGTTCTCCACGGCTTCCTTCACTTCGTCGAGCGTCGTGGTTTCCACCTCAATCTTGATGCTCAGTGGCGTAACACGCTTCACAGCCTCCATGGCGGGCGTGATACCACCGGCAGCTTTGATGTGGTTGTCCTTGAGCATCACCATGTCGTAGAGTCCCATGCGGTGGTTCATGCCGCCACCGTGACGCACAGCAATCTTGTCGAACACGCGCAGGCAGGGAGCCGTCTTGCGAGTATCGAGAATCGTCGTGCCATAGGGGCGTGCTGCCTCCACAAACTTAGAAGTGGCAGTGGCGATGCCGCCCATGCGCTGCAAGAAGTTGAGAGCCGTGCGCTCAGACTGTAGCAAGTTGCTGTAGCTGCCTGTTACTTGTGCGATGACGTCACCTTTCTTCACACGGTCGCCATCTCTGAAAAAAGGTTTCCACTCCACCTTCTCGTGATAGTTGAACACGCGCTCCGCCACGTCAAGACCCGAGATGACGCCGTCTGCTTTCATGGTGAGCAGAGCCGTCTCTTCGTTACTGACGGGAATGATAGCATTCGTCGTGATGTCACCGTTCTGCACATCCTCCTCGAAGGCAAGTGCAATAGCTTTGTCAATTAAACTCTCGTATTGAGAAAACACATTCATAGTTTATATCGTTTTGTTTATTTTCTTTGCAGCTGCAATAATAATTAGCTGCACACTATTGGAAGGAGTGCGGTAGGTTCAGTAGGGGCGCTACTGTTAATTCACAATTCATAATTCATAATTCATAATTGGCTGCGTCCCCCGTGTTCGGCGCAGCAACTCCTAACTCCTATCTCCTAATTCCTAACTCATTGTAGCCTTGCCACGAGGTGGTGCTGCTGTTTCGGGTCGGGTTGCGGATAGTCGTCGCGGTAATGACCGCCACGGCTCTCTTTGCGTTCCAGCGCATTGCTGACTATCATCTCAGCAACGTCCAACAAGAAACAGGTGAGACGGCGATAAACGCTGTGCGAATCGAAATCGTATTCATTGCGCATTGCCTTTACCTGACGGAGTGCATCGCTCAGTCCCTGCTCGTTTCTCACGATTCCTACGTTCTGCATCATCAGTTGGGCAAGACGACTGCGGATGTCCACATAATGTTCCTTGCCCTCTAAGTTGTTGAATTCGTAATCATGCGTATCGGTTTCCGGCAGCGTGTGTCCCTCGTGGGAGGTGACGTAGAGTCCTACTCTGCGTCCGAACACCAAGCACTCCATGAGGGAGTTGGAGGCAAGTCGGTTGGCCCCCATGAGTCCTGTGCTCGCCAATTCGCCCACCGCGAAGAGGTTGTCTACCGAAGTGCGTCCATTGAGGTCAGTCTCCACACCGCCAACCGTATAATGTGCGGCGGGAGCCACGGGAATCCAATCGGTGAAGTCCCATCCGCAGTCGGCACAATGCTTGGCGATGGTCGGGAAACGCTTCAAGAGTTGTTCTTTCTTATCCGAAAGATGACTGAGCGAGAGCTTCACGTAAGGTAGTTTTTTGGCATTGCGAATCTGCATGAAGATTTCGCGTGCCACTACGTCGCGCGGCGCCAGTTCAGCCAATTCGTGTTTGCCCACCATGAATCGTTCGTCGTTTTCGTTGAGCAGCCATGCGCCCTCGCCTCTCACCGCCTCGCTGATGAGGAATGCCCGCTGACCGGGGATTGCCAAAGCCGTGGGGTGGAACTGCACGAACTCCATGTCGCGCACCGTACAGCCCGCATGGTAGCAGAGCGAGATACCGTCGCCGACCGTTTCGTCGGGATTTGTCGTGCGCTGATAGATGGCTGCGGAGCCACCCGTTGCCATTACCACGTGGGGAGCAAAGACGTGCTCTTCCTGTTGGGTTTTCCAGTTCCATAGGGTTACGCCATAGCAGCCCTCCTCATCGCAGAGCAAGGAGAGCACCTGTCGCTCAGTGAGCACGTGTATGTTGGGCACCTGCATCACCTTTCCAATCATGAAGTCGGTCATCATCTTACCCGTGGAGTCGCCACCGGCGTGAAGGATACGACGGTGGTGGTGGCCGCCCTCCATCCCTAAAGCCAAGTGATGGTGGGTGTCCATGTCGAAATGCATTCCCAGACGGATGAAGTCTTGGATGCATTGCGGAGCCTCCTCCGTGAGCACGCGCACCGCATCGTCCTCACAGAGTCCTCTCCCAGCCTCAGTAGTGTCTAAATAGTGCAGTTTAGGAGAGTCGGTGGCGTCGGTGGCAGCGGCGATGCCGCCCTGCGCCTGATGGGAATTGCTGTCGTCAATCTCCTGTTTGGTGATGATGGCTATGTCCTCATTGGTATGGGCTGCGGCGATGTAGGCGGTATAGAGACCCGCCAGTCCACTTCCCACGATGATACAGTTATAACGGATAGGTTTCATTTGTGTGCAAAGTTAATGATAAAAGTGGATAAGCGAGCAAAAAAAGAGGGAAAAAACAGATGAGTTAGGAATTAGGAGATAGGAGATAGGAGTTGCTGCGCCCCCAGGAACATTCATGCAACCGAACACGTGTGCGCAGCCAATTATGAATTATGCATTATCAAAGTGCGCAGCCAATTATGCATTATGCATTATCAAAGGGGGCGAAGCTAATTATGCATTATGCATTGTGCATTATGCATTATCAAAGGGTGCGCGCAGCCAATTATGAATTATGAATTGTGAATTATGAATTACAATTATGCATTGTGCATTATGAATTAAAAAAATTCCCCAGCGAGCGGAGAAGTATTATCCTTTTCTGCAAGCTGGGGAGGAAAGTGTTTATGAAATAATTTATCTTACTACCGTTTTCACGGTCTTCCCGCTGGAAAGTTTCAGAATCTGAATACCCTTGGTGTTAGCATTTACAGGTCGTCCGTCGATGCCGTAGCGCGTAATCACCTTTGCCAAAGAGTTGCTATCGTTCATTGATGCGTCTCTAATGCCGTCAACGATTGGGTCGTCGGGCTTTGACAGATTGAGTACTACTCTATTGGACGGGTCTGATGCTGCTGTTTGACCGTCAAGGTCTTGCAGAGCCATCACGTCGTAGGCGTAATATTCGTATTCATCAGTGAGACCCGTGAAGGTGTAGCTTGTGTCCGGAGCATTCACGATGACCGTCTCGAGCGGCGTGTAAACCTGTGCACCAGCCTTCAAGTTCTGCGTTACTGCAAATTCGTCAAGCATGAAAGGCTGATAGTTCTGGCTTGTGAAGGCAATTTGCATTTCCTTGGCTGATTCTTCAATCGTTGTATTGATGTCGATATAACCGTCTTCATCGAATGTTGCGAGATAGGTGTTACCATTTTGTAGAGTAAGTACCAAGTTGTCACCGGCGGTTCCCAAAGCCAAAATGTCGAGAGTGACGGAATTGTCGTTATCGGCTTGGAACTTTGGAGTAACGATAGTCGGAACGTAATAATAAGCTGCTGTGCAACCGAGGTATCCTTGGGCAACGGTATTGCAGAGACCACTCCAGCCTGGAAGTTTGGTGTAGCCATCGAATGACATGATGCTATAGTCATTGCCAAGTGCTTCAGGATTTGCCGGGTCATTAGCCGAAGTGACATCACTGTTGATGAGGCTAAAGTCCTCGTCGATAAGGGGATGATTCTCCTCGTCCTCCTTTGCAATATACACACCATAGTTGGTCACTGAGTAACGTGTAGCTTTAACCGACTTCGTCCAGTTGGCAGTGTAGGAACCGCGTGCGTCTACATCTGTTGGTGTCGTAGCTTTTGGTGCAGAGGGACAGAAAGCATGATACCAGGTATAAGTAGAGTTTGTCTTATAGCGACGCGCAATCACTGCATAGTAGTATTCAGCGCTCGGGTCGTATGGGTCAAACACCTCATCGAGGTCCTTGATGGTATAGCTGGTAGTGGGGTTATCAATGGTGCTGCTTACGTGCCAGTCAATGATTCCCTCTCCAGTATCGAAGTCGTAGTTGTCACCATAGCTGTAGAAGTTGCCCGGCTCATTAATCATCTCATAGTCAAACGCTCTATTTGTCGTGAGCGCCACGGAGTCTATCACAAGTTTGTAACCTTCAGGGAAGTCCGAAAGAGTAAATCTGATAGCGTCGTATTTATCGGCAAGACTCCCATACCAACCACCGTCGAGAAGATTCTCTGAAACAAGCTCATTGAGGAAATAGCGGGCTTCATAGAATCCGGAACTCGTCCATTTGCCGTCTTTATGATAAGCAACGTAGATATAGCTGACTCCTAAATCTTCTTGCGATGCGTTTTCAGGTCCTATCACGCCCATATACAGTTCGGCTTTCTTAAGCAAAGCGTTGTTGGAAGGGAGAATAAGAGTGTCAGCAGTGGTCATACCTTTAGTGCCGTTTAGTCCGATTCCTTCCTCAACCGACACGTTTCCACCGAATCCATCAGGTACAGTTCCATCCTCAAAGTCGAAGAAATAACTTGGGGTTTCCTCGTCACCAGTCCATACCTTTTTCTTCAATCCAATCAGGTAGGTGTTGGCTGCACGCACATTTTCCCAGTTGATGGTGAAACCAGAGTCTGTGACGTTTGTGATTTCTTTCATTGTAGGTTCTGCGACAAACTTATCAGCAGATACTCTAACGTTGATATCATCAATGATGACCATGTCGTAAGTAAGAAGAGCTATTCTGTAAGCTGGATTGGAATCGTAGCAGTCAAAAGTCCAAGTATAATATTGCCAGCCTTCGTCACTTCCGAAAATGCGGAATACTGGCGAGGCTTCCTCGGAGTTATAGTAATTGCCGTTGAAGTCGGATAGATAACCTTGAATATTTACGTTACCTTTGTATCCAACCCAGCGCTTAGCACGGAAAGTTACTGTAACTGTGCCCGAGTAGTCTGCGGGTGGTGTAGCTATCCATGCGGAAGTCTGATAGGCAGCACCAGGTGAGCGCAGCCCTGCAGCACCGCCTGCCTGAGCCACGAAGTTGCCAATCCAGCCAGCCTTCTGGGTCAAGTCTGAAGAAATATCGTTGTTGGTTCCTTTCCATGTGTTAGCTACCCAGTTGATGGTGTCGGGATTATCCTCACTTCCATTTGTAAATTTAGTGAAGTCCTCATTAATTAATTCAGTCTGTTGTGACTCCACCTTTTTGGGTGTCAATTTGTAGAGTCCACGCTCGATAGGTTGAGCGTTGTTAATGCTTACTTTTGTTTTTACCGGTGTTACGACACGGGTAGGAATCATGCTTTGAGGATTAAACTTTTGCCTTGGGGGTTGCGCTGAAGCCACCGTAACAAATGCCACCGCAAGCATGATACCGATAGTCTTAGTCCAAGTAGATTGATACATACCTTTCAAAATAAAAAACAGCCCTTTGTGATTTTTTCCAACTCGAGGCAAGCCGGGCTGTAACAAGCCGCCTGTCGCTGGTTCTTTCTTTTCAACCGATTGCAATAATAGCAAAAACAATTTGAAAGGCGAACGACTTGGAAGCAAGTGTAGTCCTAAATCAAGTTTTAGGACTCGATTTAATAGAAAAATACCCCCTTTTCACATAAATTGTTAGGAGAAAATTAATGAAATAGATGGCTGTTATTGATTTTTTTGAAGAGCCTCACTTCTATTTGCCTCACGGATATACTCTGTTGGTGTAAGTCCAGTGATTCGCTTAAAAGTAGCGAAGAAGTTGCTGCGGGTATGGAAGCCGACGCTTTGCCCTATTCCCTCAATGGTGAAGCTGCCATAGTGGTCAGGGTCTTGCATTCTGCGGCATGCCTCACGGATGCGGTATTCAGCAAGGAGTTGAGGAAAACTTTTCTGCCATTGCTCGTTGATGGCTTGCGAAATCAACTTCTGTGACAACCCTGTGAGTTCCGACAGACGACTCAGCGACATGTCCTCGCGGCATAGCTCATCAAGATTCGAAAGAATGTCCTCTATTTGGTCTATGATTTCCTTGCGCAGTTGATTGTCCATTGTGTTTTTCTTGGTTTTCGGTCCAAGAGAATCTTGCATGGTCTGATAGAGTTTGTGGTAGCTCTCGCGCAGATTTCGGTTGCGGCGTATCAAGGCGATAGAGAAGATTGTAACGGTGAGGATGAACACCAAGGCTATCATCACGCCCCATTTGAGTAACTGAACACGACGAGCTGCCGCCTTCACTTCCTCGTTGGTCTTGTTCAACTGTATCATGAGCCTCGTCTGTTCCAAGTTGGCAATCTTTCTGCCAATCAGCATCTCGTCTTTCGATTTCAAATAAAGATACTCATAGTGGTGGGTGAGTTGCTGATTTCCCATTTTCTTGCAAACAGTCATCAAGTCATAATAGGTTTCCGACACCAAATCCTTGATGCCTTTTGCTTGTACTATCCGAAGTTGTTCATTGAGTACTGTTACAGCATCTTTGTAACGCCCCATCCGCATCATGCAGGAAGCCTCCGTGTTATAGACGGTTGCCACGAAACGCAGCGAGTCGGGACCGTTAGGAATCGTGGGTAGTGATGCCGCTGCTTGGGTGATGGCATTGTTGAACATGCCTTTTGCCATGTCCTTGTAAATGAGTGACATCTGCCTGTAAAACGCCAACCCCTTGGTTTCGGCAGGAATTCTGAGCTTGTCAAAATACGCCACTTCCTTGCTGATGCTCTCTGGTTCAAGATAGGAGGTGAGGCTCGTTACCATTGATACCATATTGGCAAAGTTGACGAGCAATGCCTCCCAATCGTGGAACTTGGCTGCAAGGTAGAAGCCTTTCTTATAGTAGGGTAGGGCATCCTTCTCCTGTTTTGTGTTCACGTAAGCACTCTGTGTGACCTTCAGGTTGCCGAGGTTTACGTAGATATAAGGAAGAATACGGTTGTAGTTGTTTTTTTTGGCAAGTTCCAAAGACTCAGAGAGATACGTGTATGCGCGTTCATAGTCGAAGTAATAGAAAAACATCAGATACCCCATGTTGTTGAGAGCCCTTGACGCCAATATTTGCTTCTTCTTGTCATTGGGGTCCTCCACGTAGCGGTTATAGACCACATTGAGATAGATGTAGGCTGAATCCAAATTACCATTGTTGAGGATAAGGTCGGCAGCATGGCTTGCTAACTTTTCTGACGGAGTGCTGCTCCAACGGTCGTAGAACTCCCGCTTCTCATTCTGTCTTGCTGCGTGGGCTGGCATGAGAAAGCAGAGGAAAACAGTGGTAAGTAGAAATTTATGGAAGCAGGTCTTTGACAACATGGTGAGTTGGTATTTGTTGTTGCAAAGATACAAAAAATCGACAAAAAACTGATGATTTTGGTGTTCTTATATGAACGTGAATTCTACTAATATAGAAAGAAAATTATTTTTCCCAAGAATCTGCTGCTGATTTTATTATTTCTCAAGCGGCTCATGATGGCTTGAAAACTATGGCTTTACGATTCCGCCATCGGCAAGAATGGATTGAGCGACACTTGTCGCTCAATTCTAAGTAGCAAGATTTTGAAGTGATTTGTTGAGGATTTTGAATTGAGAATAGCCGATTTTCCTCATCTAACTACGTTAGATGAGTAGCGCGTGAATCCTCATGCCCAAAAGAGAAGCATTAAACAATTCATAATTCACGAAGATAATTCATAATTCATTGAGTCCACTGTGGACTCAATTTATTTATTCTCGAATCGATAAATTATGTTTCCATAATCTACAAGAATGCAAAATAAATTTTGCGTGTGAGCAGATTTATGCAATTATGTGTCACCATATCCTAAGGAGAAAGAATTACAGATAAGTTGCTACGGTCTGTGACTGGTGGGAAGATGAAGCGAGGAACTAGCTTTATCTTACCAAAGTTTACTGGCCATGCAGCATACGAAACAGAACAACTCCCCTCTTGCCTCACATCGTCCCTGAAGTGGAGGTTCGAGCTGTGTTGTGGATAGAGTAGAACGGAATCGCAACGTGGCTTGAAGGGTAGTCTGTTTTTCCCCATGTATCCTTTTATGGTAACTACTTAGCCTTTTTAGTCTACACTGCACCTAGCTGATGCAAGAATATCGCGGCAATGGCGATGGGACATACAAACTTCACCAGCACAAGCCAGACACGATAGCTCTTCTGCGAGGCGGTACCCCAGTTGGTGAACTCGCTCTTCACCACCTCCTGGCTCACCACCCATCCAACCATGATACAGGTGGCGAGTGAACCCAGCGGCAAAAGGAAGTTGCTGGTCAGCATATCGCAGAAGTCGAGGAAGTCCATTCCCAACACGCTGATATCGACGGCTCCCTGCGAGAGCGAGCACAACACTCCCAACGCGCAGCAGATGCCAGTCATAATCCAGGCTCCGGCATGGCGCGAGATATGAAGTTCCTCATAGTAGAAGGCGGTTCCAATCTCGTGCATGGAGATAGTGGAAGTGAGGGCCGCCAGCACCAGCAGTCCATAGAAAAGCACGGAGATAATGTAGCCCACTGCGGGAACCGAGGAGAATGCATCTTGAAATACGGAGGGCAACGTGATGAAGATGAGAGGGGGACCGGCGTCAGGGGTCACACCCACTGAGAAGGCCGCGGGGAAAATCATCAGACCGGCGAGGATGGCGATCAGGGTATCCACGAGTGCAATCTGCGTAGCCGACTTCAGCAAATGGGTTTGACGTGAGAAATAACTGGAATAGGTGCAGAGACAGGCGGTACCCAACGAGAGGGAAAAGAAAGCCTGCCCCAGTGCGTCGAGAAACACGTCGGAGGTAAGTTTGTCGAAATGAGGATGGAAGAGGAAGTCGATACCTCCCATGGCTCCATCCAGACTGCACGAGGCTACAACGATGATGAGCAACAGGACAAAGAGCAAGGGCATCAGCACCTTACTCACACGCTCGATGCCGCGGCGGATTCCCCGGATAACGACAAAATGGGTACAAAGGATGAACACCACCGTCCACACCACGGGTGGGAGGGGCGAGGAGGAAAACTGCTTGAAATAATGGGCCACGGCATTGGTGTCGCCGTGGATTTGGTTGCCGATGCTGGCAAAGAAATACTGCATACACCAACCGGCGATGACGGCATAGAAACCCAATATTATTGTAGAGGTGATAACGCCCAGCAAACCTATCCAACGCCACCGGTTGCCGCCCACTCTGCCATAGGCCCTCACGGCATTGGCGGCGCCGTGACGTCCCACAACAAACTCCGCCACCATACCTGGAATGCCCAGCAACAGGACACAGGCAAAATAAAGAAGGATGAACGCCGCGCCTCCATCCTGACCCGTCATATAGGGGAACCGCCAGATGTTGCCGAGTCCCACAGCCGAGCCTGCAGTGGCCAATATGATGCCAAGGTTAGAAGCAAAATGTCCGCGTTCCTGTTTCATAAGCAATGAGTTTTTTTAAGGAGTTAAAGGAGCTGCGCACCTATTAATTCATAATTCATAATTAGCCCTTTACAATGCATAATGCACAATGCATAATGCATAATTGGTTGCGCGCACCCTATTAATTCATAATTCATAATTCACAATTCATAATTGGCTGCGCACTATTGGAAAGGGTGCAGGAAGTTCAGTAGGTTCTGTGGGGGCGCAGCAACTCCTATCTCCTAACTCCTAACTTAATATGTTACGGTTTTTTCTCCTTGTAAATCACGTTGTTGGCGCCACTTGTAAAGTGGAGGGCTTCGGGGTGCTCCTTCACGAAGCTTTCGATGTGGCGGATGCGCTTCTCCTCGAAGATTTCGTCAACGGCTATCAAGATGCCTGTTTCCTCCACGTCGCCGAAACCATAGTTGATTGCCGTACCGAAAAGCTTCATCGTAGGGCTGAGGTTCATGTAGGCGTTGACGAGAGGTGGGATGTTGTAGCCTAATTTCCGGATTTCCTCTTTCAATATGCGATAGTCGGCTTTGAATTCATCCTCATGGAAGATTTTGGCTAACTCCTCAATAGGAGTTTCAATTTTTAAGGGTTTGATAGGGATGATAAGATTCTCTTTGTCGTCGAAGTGTTTTTTCAGGAAATAGAGAATCATGTCGCGTCCACGACGTATGTAGTTGGGGTACATGGTCATCTTTCCGAAGAAGTATTTACAGTCAGGGTTGATGACGGTGAGTGCCCCTAATCCGTCCCACAGATTATCAAGGGCGAAGATGGACTTTGTGTTCTGTCTCACATTCTGATAGTCGAGGCTGACGAAAGAGCGACCCAGCTCCACCGTGTAAGGTGCATATTCCTTCATGAACTTCTCCGAGAAGTGGAACATGTGGCTCGTTGCAAGATAGGGCTGTCCGTTGGGCTGAATCTTCCAGTCCTTTCCGAAGAGATAGCGATAGCCGCCGATGATTTCGTAGCTTTCCGGATTCCATACGATGAGTTGCTTGCAACCGTTTTCCATCGTGTCGAATTCATCTATATCCATGCTTTTTCCCGTGCCGCCGCCAGCAGTACGGAAAGCCTCCTCTCTGAGTCGCCCAATCTCTTTCATCACGTTGGGCGCCTCATTTGCCGTGACCACATAAATCTCATTGTGACTCTTGTTGGTCATTCTCAGTTGCCGCTCTGGTGTAAGTTCCTTCTTGAGCAGTTCCCGGTCGATTGGCTGGATGATTTCTTCTTCCATGATAATTATAATTCGTAAACCTTATCTTCTACAATTTTTGCCCATTCCCGCGGAGAGTGGCTTTTGTCGAAAGCTTGCCAAGGGATAGGCTTGCCGAAAGCCACTCGGAACTCTTTGTGCACATTCTTATACATCTCATCTACGAGGAAGAGCATTGCCACGTTGAATTTCAGATGAAGTGCTTTGCAAATGTTGGCAATTCGGTAGAACTTGTCGCTGTTGCTTCCGCTGAAGTGGATGGGCACCACGTCGCGTTGGTATTCCACACTCTTTGATATGAATGTCTTTTTCCAAGGCAGGTCATGAATCTTGCCGTTGATTTTGCGAGAACAGAGACCGGCGGGAAACATCAGAATGTGGTTGTCGCTCTGGAAGCCTGTCTCTACCATACGGGGGAAGTCACGGCTCTGTTTGCCCGTCTTGTTGATGGGAATGCACAGAGGAGCAAGTCCCGGGAGGTTCATGAGCAAGTCGTTGACCAAATAGCGGAACCGTCCGTCGTAGTGGCGACCGATGATGGCTCCCAATGCCACTCCGTCAACACCTCCCAAAGGATGGTTGGAGACGAAGGTATAGAGCTTGCCGTCATCTTTCTTAGGCAGGTTCTCTTCCCCGACGAGGTCGAGCGTCATGTCGAGATAGCGCACGCACTCCTCAAGCCACGGCGTACCTTTGATGCCTCGCGATTGCCAGAGGAAGCTGTTGACCTCATCCTCATGGACAGTTTTGCGTAGCCAGTTGATGGCGAAACGTGGAACGTATTTCGCCTTACTGCCCATCTTTCCTGCAATGATTTTATCTAAGTCAATTGTTTTCTCGATAACCTCTTCGCTCATAACATAATCATAACATCGTGCAAAAATAACATATTCTTTTCAAAAAAGGCTAAAAAATGGTGAAAAAGTTACCATTTTCTCCAAAAAATTAATTGTCTTGCAAAACAGTTACGGTTGTCTGTGCTTGTAGAACGTATTTGTGAGGCGGTTATTAACGAAACTCTATCCCCCATTTGCAAGAACTGCTGCGGTATGTGCTTTATGGTTGTCTTTCTGTTTCTGAACAGCACTTGTTTGAAATGTGGTGGAAGGGTGAGTGTGGGGTGCCTATAATGTTAATTTTCAGCGATAAATAAATTTTTGTGGAGAAAAGTGGGGGAATGTGGAGGAAAATGTGTAACTTTGGGGCTGAAATCTTTATAAAATAGGTATTGATGCGGTTTTTAGGCACTATAGAAGCTAAGACAGACCAGAAAGGGCGGTCGTTTTTGCCAGCGGCATTCCGCAAGCAGTTGCAGGTTGCCGGCGAGGAGAACATGGTCCTGCGCAAGGACGTGTTCCAGCCGTGTCTTGTACTCTATCCTCAAAGTGTCTGGAATGAACAGATGGACGAGTTGCGTGCCCGCCTCTCCCGTTGGGACCAGCGCCAGCAGGCAGTTTTCCGCATGTTCGTCAGCGACGTGGAGCCTATCACCCTCGACGGCAACGGCAGACTCCTCATCCCCAAGCGTTATATGAAGATGGCTGGGATTGAGCAGACCGTGCGCTTCATCGGCATGGGAGACACCATTGAGATTTGGGGTGACAGTCCAGAAAAGGGCGGCATGAGTCCTGAAGAGTTTGGTCAGGCGCTCGAAGAAGTTATGAATAGCGAAGATAAATGAAATATTTCCGTTTCCCGATATGCATGAGTATCGCTCTCGGGAGAGTGAAAGAGAAATAATTGGTGACAGTGGATGGAAATAGTGTGACAACGGCAAACGGCTACCATGTGCCAGTGCTTTTGGAGCGGAGCGTCGACGGACTGATGATAAAGCCCGGCGGCGTGTATGTAGACGTGACTTTTGGCGGAGGCGGACACAGCCGTGAGATATTGCGACGCCTCGGTGAGGAAGGTCATCTTTACAGTTTTGACCAAGATGCCGACGTGGAAAAACAACTCGAAGGCGATGACAATCCCTTCACTGCCGACAACTTCACTTTCGTGAGGAGTAATTTCCGCTATCTGAAAAACTGGATGCGCTATTATGGTGTGGAACATATCGACGGACTGCTTGCGGACCTCGGCGTGTCGTCGCATCACTTTGACGACGAGACCCGCGGCTTCTCGTTCCGCTTCGATGCCCCGCTTGACATGCGCATGAACGCAAGTGCCACCATGACCGCTGCAGATGTAGTAAACAACTACGACGAGGGGCAGCTTGCCGACGTGTTCTATCTCTACGGAGAATTGAAAAACGCCCGTCGCATCGCCGCCGCCATCGTGAAAGCACGTAGCAGTCAGCCCATTACAACTACTAACGAATTTGTGAAAGTGGTGACACCCCTGTTCCACAGAGAGCGTGAGAAGAAAGACATGGCAAAGCTGTTTCAGGCTCTCCGCATAGAGGTGAACCACGAGATGACAGCCTTGAGCGAAATGCTCACCGCCGCTACTGAGCTGCTCGGCGAGGGCGGACGACTGTCGGTCATCACTTATCACTCGCTTGAGGACCGCATGGTGAAGAACGTGATGCGCGCGGGCAATGTGGCAGGCAAAATAGAGAAAGATTTTTATGGCAACATTCAGTCGCCCCTGCGTGCCGTCAACACTAAGCCCATCATTCCCGATGAGGCTGAGCAGCAGCGCAACCCACGTAGCCGCAGTGCCAAACTGAGAATCGCTGAAAAACAGAGATGATGGAAGAAGAGCAAATAAATCATAAGGAGACCAGCGTGAAGGCTGAAGCCGCTGAGACCAATAGTCCAACCGCCAAGGCTGAGGCAGAGGATGAGAAGAAAGAGTCCACTGCCAAGGAAAGGCAGGAAAAGACGCAGGAGGAGCGCGACGCCGAAGATTTACGTACCTTCAAGAAGGTGATTAAGGCAGAAGCCCATGAAGGCGATGGTTTGTCTCCGCAGACCCTTTCCCTGAGGAAGGTGCTCGGTGGAGATATACTCAATACTAACTTCATCAAAAACCAGATAGGACTGTTCCTGCTCATCACTCTATTCTTGGTAATATACATTGCCAACCGCTACAGCGTGCAGCAGGACCTTATCAAGATAGACAAACTGCACAACGAGTTGCAGGATGTAAAATACAAAGCTCTTTCGACAAGCTCCGAACTCACCGAGCGGTCGCGTGAGAGCAACGTGCTCAACCAATTGCAGAGCAATAAAGACAGTGTGCTGAAAATTCCCAATCAGCCCCCTTACATTATCGTAGTACCCGATGAATAAATTCAACTATAAGAAAATCATACCCCGCTACAGCATCTATGCTTGGTTGCTGACCTTGGCATGTGTGGCTGTGATTGCGAAGGCACTCTATATCATGACCGTGAGGCACGACTTCTGGATGGCAGTGGCTGAACGGCAGAAGCGCGACAGCATGTATGTGAAGCCCACTCGCGGCAACATCTTGAGTTGCGATGGAGAACTGATGGCGTCGTCGCTGCCCGAGTTTAAGCTCTACATGGACTTTCGTGCCCTTCACGAGGCTGAGAAAGACTCGCTCTGGATGGTCAAGCGCGACAGCGTGTGCATGATGCTCAGCCGCATCTTCCCTGAGAAGAGCAAGCAGCAGTTTATGGCTGATTTGGAGGAGGGACGCAAGAAGAAATCGCGCCACTGGCCTATCTGGAACAAACGCGTGAACTACAACGTCTATACGGAGGTGAAGGAACTGCCCGTGTTCCGTCTGGTGTCGTATAAGGGTGGCTTCCACGTAGAGGAGTTCAACGCCCGCCAGCGTCCCTATGGTTCTTTGGCAGGTAGAACCGTTGGCGAGATGTTTGGTGCTAAGGATACCGCCCGCTGTGGATTGGAGTTGAGCTATGACTCCATCTTGCGAGGCACCAATGGTATCACCCACCGACGCAAGGTGCTCAACAAGTTCTTGAGCATCATGGATACACCACCCATTGACGGAGCCGATATCGTGACGACTATCGACGTGGGCATTCAAGACCTTGCTGAGCGGTCGGTGATTAATAAACTGAAGGAAATCAACGGTGACGTGGGCGTTGCCATCGTCATGGAAGTGGCAACGGGCGACGTGAAAGCCATCGTGAACATGGAGAAATGCTTCGACGGTGAATATCGCGAAATCAAGAACCACGCCGTGAGCGACCTTTTGGAACCTGGCTCTGTGTTTAAGCCCGCCAGTATCATGGTGGCTTTGGACGATGGAATGTGCGATACCACGTTCACGGTGGAGACTGGCAACGGTATATGGGAGATGTATGGCCGCAAGATGAAGGACCACAACTGGACCCACGGCGGCTATGGCACGATTTCGTTGCCCCGCACACTGGAGGTAAGCTCCAACGTGGGCGTGAGCCGTATCATCGACCAGTTCTACCACGACAAACCAGAGAAGTTTGTCGATGGCATCTACCGTCTCGGACTGGCTGACGACCTCCACATTCCCCTTGTGGGTTCCACGCCCGCCCACATCCGTAAACCCAAGAAGAACAGCCGTGGACAATATATCAACTGGAGCAAGACATCCCTGCCGTGGATGAGTATCGGCTATGAAACCCAGCTGCCGCCTATCTCCACATTGACGTTCTACAATGCTATTGCCAACGGCGGAAAGATGATGCGCCCGAGGTTTGTGAAGAGCGTGGTGAAGAATGGCGAGACTGTGATGGAGTTCCCTCCCGTAGTGCAGCGCGAGCATATTGCCAAGCCTGCCACCATCAAGACCATTCAGACCATTTTGACCCACGTGGTGAGTCAAGGTCTGGGACGCAAGGCAGGAAGTCCATCCTTCCATGTGGCTGGCAAGACCGGTACAGCCCAAATCAGTCAAGGAAAGGGCGGCTATCACAGTGGCACTACCCACTATCTGGTGTCATTCGCGGGATTCTTCCCCGCCGAGAAGCCCCTCTACAGTTGTATCGTCTGCATTCAGAAGAAAGGTCTTCCTGCATCGGGTGGCGGCATGAGCGGACCCGTGTTTAGGGAGATTGCCGAAGGAATCATGGCAAAATACATCAAGCTCGACGTGAACGATGCCCGTGACTCATCGTCGGTGTTTGTTCCCGAAGTGAAGAACGGCAACTTGACCGCTGCCGACTTCGTGCTCAACGCATTGGGATTCAAGCCCGTGCTGAACTTCAACTTCGACGTGCAGGGCAATCCTGTGTGGGGTGAGGCAAAGGATGAGAACAACAGCAGGGTGAAACTTGACCGTAGACCCTTGTGGCGCTATAATCAGATTCCCAACGTGATAGGCATGGGTGCCCGCGATGCTGTGTATTTGGTGGAGAGCCGTGGCGTAAAAGTGAAATTGCAAGGCAGAGGCAAAGTAGTGGAGCAGAATCTGGAGCCTGGAAGAATCATCAAGAAGGGCGACGTGATGACGCTAAGACTTGAATAATGCACAATGCATAATGCATAATGCATAATTGGCTGCGCCACAACAATTCATAATTCACAATGCACAATGCATAATTGGCTGCGCATCCCACATACTACACTTACTGCACTCACTACACCTACTAAACTGACCACACCCCTGCGCCCCTATAATATAATATATGTATGTTCGCGCGCGAGAAGCCGCTCTAAAAGATAGAAACAATTAAAGATATAAGAGATATGAGACTCAACGAAATGCTCAAGAAAGTCAAGCCCCTCGCCATTATTGGCGCCGACGACATTGACATCAGCGGCGTGGATATCGATTCACGCAAGGTAAAGGACGGTCACCTCTTCGTGGCTATGAAGGGAACCCAAGTCGACGGCCATAAATTCATTGGCAAGGCAATCGAGCAAGGCGCAAAGGCTGTGCTTTTGGAGGATATGCCTGAAGAGAAGAAAGAAGGCGTGACTTATGTGCAGGTGGCTTCGACAGAGGATGCCGTGGGACCTGTGGCGACTATGTTCTATGGTGACCCGTCGAGGAAGTTGAAGCTCGTGGGCGTAACCGGTACCAACGGTAAAACTACCATTGCTACCTTATTATATAATATGTTCCGCAAGATGGGTCATAAGTGCGGGCTTCTCTCCACGGTGTGCAACTACATCGACGGACAGCCTATTCCCGCAGACCATACCACTCCCGACCCCATTGAACTGAACGAGCTTTTGAGCCGCATGGTTGCTGCGGGTTGTGAGTATGCCTTCATGGAGTGTTCCAGCCACGCCATCCACCAGAAGCGTATCGGCGGACTGAAGTTCGCAGGTGGTATCTTCACCAACCTAACCCGCGACCACTTGGACTATCATAAGACTTTCGAGAACTACCGCAATGCCAAGAAGATGTTCTTTGACGGTCTGCCCAAGGATGCCTTTGCCATCACCAACGCCGACGATAAGAATGGAATGATTATGGTGCAAAACACCAAGGCAACCGTGAAGACCTATTCCACCCAGCGCGACGCCGACTTCAAGGCACGCATCATCGAAATGCACTTTGAGGGTATGTATCTCGACATCGACGGTCACGAGGTGGGTGTGCAGTTCATCGGCAAGTTCAACGTGAGCAACTTGCTCGCCGTGTATGGCGCCGCCCGCATGTTAGGTAAGGAGCCAGAGGATATCCTCGTGGTGATGAGTACCCTTCACAGCGTCAACGGTCGTTTGGAGCCTATCCATTCGCCGGAAGGTTTCACCGCTGTGGTTGACTACGCTCACACACCCGACGCTTTAGCGAATGTGCTCAATGCCATTCACGAGGTGCTCAACGGCAAGGGACACGTCATCACCGTGTGCGGAGCCGGTGGAAACCGCGACCACGGCAAACGTCCGCTCATGGCGCAGGAAGCCGTGAAGCAGAGTGACAAGGTGATTATCACCAGCGATAACCCACGCTTTGAGGACCCGCAGGCAATCATCAACGACATGCTGGCAGGACTCGACAAGAACCAGATGCGTAAGGTGGTGAGTATCGTGGACCGCAAAGAGGCAATCCGTACCGCCTGCATGATGGCACAGAAAGGCGATGTGGTGCTTGTGGCTGGCAAGGGACATGAGGACTATCAGGAGATTAAGGGCGTGAAGCATCATTTCGACGACCATGAAGTAATCAAAGAAATTTTCGGCATCAAATAGAAAGGCATGTTATACTATCTTTTCAGATTCTTAGAGCAATTCGGCATCAGTGGTTCCCACATGTGGGGCTATATCTCCTTCAGAGCCTTGCTGGCACTGATACTGAGTCTTGCCATTTCGGCATGGTTTGGTGAGCGCTTCATCAAATATCTCAAGAAGAAACAGATTACAGAGACTCAGCGCGACGCCAAGATAGACCCCTTTGGAGTGAAGAAGGTGGGCGTGCCCTCAATGGGCGGCGTCATTATCATTGTGGCTATCCTAATACCCGTGTTGCTGTTGGGTCGACTGCGCAACATCTATCTTATCCTGATGATTATCACAACCGTGTGGCTGGGCTTCCTTGGTGGCATGGACGACTTCATCAAGATTTTCAAGCGCGACAAGGAAGGCTTGAAAGGTAAGTACAAGATTGTGGGGCAGGTGAGTATCGGACTCATCGTGGGTTTGGTGCTGTGGGCATCGCCCGATGCCAAAATCAACGAGAACCTTGCCATAGAGCAGAAGAATGGACAGGAGGTGGTGGTGAAGCACAGAACCGAAGCGCGCAAGTCGCTCAAGACAACCATTCCATTTGTGAAAGGCCACAACTTGGACTATAGCCGCATCATGAGTTTCTGTGGCAAGTATAAGACTGCCGCCGGATGGATTCTGTTCGTCGTGATGACCATCCTTGTGGTGACAGCCGTGAGTAACGGCGCTAACCTCAACGACGGTATGGACGGTATGTGCGCGGGCAACTCCGCCATCATTGGCGTGGCGCTAGGTATCCTAGCGTACGTAAGCTCGCACATCAACCTTGCCGCCTATCTGAACATCATGTATATCCCAGGCTCGCAGGAGTTGGTGGTGTTCTTCTGTGCCTTTGTGGGAGCCCTCATCGGATTCCTTTGGTACAATGCCTATCCCGCACAAGTGTTCATGGGCGACACGGGTTCGCTCACCATTGGCGGTATCATCGGTGTGGGAGCCATCATTATCCACAAGGAGTTGCTGCTGCCCATCCTTTGCGGTATCTTCTTCGTGGAGAGTCTGAGTGTGATTATGCAGGTGTGGTACTACAAGAAGGGTAAGCGCAAGGGCGTGAAACAACGCATCTTCAAGCGTACGCCTATACACGACAACTTCCGTGTGACCGACGACCAGCTTGACCCCGACTGCAAGTACCTCGTCAAGACCCCTCGCAGTCCGAAGCATGAGAGTAAAATCACTATCCGCTTCTGGATTATTTCTATCATTTTAGCGGCACTGACCATCATTACGCTGAAGATAAGATAATTAGAGTTAGGAGCAAAATAAGTTAGGAGTTAGGAGATAGGAGTTAGGAGTGAGCGTTCCCCACTACACCTACTGAACCTACTACACCTACTCCTCAAAAAAATAAAGAAAATGAAAAGAATTGTAGTATTGGGAGCCGGAGAAAGCGGAGCCGGAGCCGCTGTTCTGGCAAAGAAAGAAGGCTTCGACGTGTTTGTCTCTGATACATCCCAAATCAAGGACAAATATAAGAAGTTACTCAACGACCACGGAATAGAGTGGGAGGAAGGACACCACACGGCAGAGAAAATCCTCAATGCTGACGAGGTGGTGAAGAGTCCCGGCATTCCGAAAGAGGCGCCTATGGTTCAAAAACTGATAAAGCAGGGCACCCGCATCATCAGCGAAATTGAGTTTGCAGGTCGCTACACCAACTCTAAGATGATATGTATCACCGGTAGCAATGGAAAGACCACTACCACGTCGCTCATCTATCATATCTTCAAGAGCGCGGGTTATGACGTAGGTCTTGCCGGAAATATCGGTATGAGTCTGGCATTGCAGGTGGCTGAGCAGCCTCATGACTACTACGTGATTGAGTTGAGCTCGTTCCAGTTGGACAATATGTATGACTTCCGCGCCAACATTGCTATCCTGCTCAACATCACGCCCGACCACTTGGACCGCTATGACAATAAGTTCGAGAACTACGCCGACGCTAAGATGCGCATCACGCAGAACCAGACTCCCGAGGACAGCTTCATCTACTGGAATGACGACCCAGTCATCAAGAAGGAGTTGGAGAAGTTCGACATCAAAGCCGTGCGCTGTCCGTTCTCAGAACTGAAGGAGAAAGGCTCCATCGGTTATATTGAGGAAGGACAGTACAAGTTGGAGTACCCCACGCCCTTCAACATGGAGCAGGAGGAGCTTTCGCTCACCGGCAAGCATAATATCTACAATTCGTTGGCTGCTGGTCTGGCTTCGAATATCTCAGGAATCAAGAAAGAGGTTATCCGCAAGAGTCTGAGTGACTTCCCCGGTGTGGAGCACCGCCAGGAGAAAGTGTGCACCGTGCGTGGCGTGCTTTATATCAATGACTCCAAGGCAACAAACGTGGACGCGTGCTGGTATGCGTTAGAGAGCATGAGAACTCCTACCGTGCTCATCCTTGGTGGCAAAGACAAGGGCAACGACTATACGGAAATCAAACCCCTCGTGAAGCAGAAGTGCCGTGCATTGGTGTTCCTCGGCGCCGACAACACCAAACTGCATCAGAACTTCGACAACATGGGCATTCCCATCCGCGATACGCATAATATGAAGGATTGCGTGAAGGAATGCTACGACTTGGCTCAGCCCGGCGATACCGTACTGCTGAGTCCTTGCTGCGCCAGCTTCGACCTCTTCAAGAACATGGAGGACCGTGGTGAGCAGTTCAAGGAGTGTGTAAGAAACTTGTAACAGGGTGAGTAACGTTCTGATAGTCTCTGTAGCATCTATGGTTACTGTAGAATGATGGCTCCACCAGAAAAGAGACAGTAAATGTTTAAACAAATAGGCAACATATTCAAAGGCGACAAGGTCATCTGGATGGTATTCCTCTTCCTTAGTCTGATTAGCATCGTGGAGGTGTTCAGCGCCTCTTCGGAGCTGACCTATAAGGGTGGAAGCTATTGGGCGCCGGTGATGAAACATGTGGGTGTGTTGTTTGTAGGTTTGATTGGCATCATCATCACTTGCCACATCCACTGCAAATACTTCCGCATTCTGACGATGATACTCCTGATAGTGTCGGTCATCACGCTGTTGGCAGTACTCTTGGTAGGTCAGTCCACCAATGGTGCTCAGCGCTGGATATCAATTTTCGGCATTCAGTTCCAACCGTCAGAGATAGCGAAAGGAAGCATGGTGCTCGCCACAGCCCAGATTCTGAGTGCCATGCAAACCGATAAGGGAGCCGACGACCACGCCTTCAAATACATCTGTATTGTTGGTGCTGTGCTGATAGGACTCATCTTCTTTGAGAATCTGTCCACCGCCGTGTTGCTCGCCGTGGTTGTGTTTATGATGATGGACATTGGACGCGTGTCGTGGAAGTATCTGCGGGTAGTGGCTGGAGGAGCTATCACCATCGTGGTGCTGGCTCTCAGTGCCGTGATGCTCATCGGTACAGATGAGACCCAACAGCCCAATCCGAAGAACCAACTCACGGAGACCATACAGCCAAAAGAGGAGAAAGGAGTCGTGGACAAAGTGTTCCACCGCGCTTCCACTTGGAAAACTCGAATCATCAAGCAAGTGGAGGGCTTCAAAGGTTCGCCTAAAGACGTAGACCTCGACAAAGACGCTCAGCGCGCACACGCCAACATTGCCATAGCCTCGTCGAACATCATCGGCAAAGGTCCCGGCAACAGTGTGGAGCGCGACTTCCTCTCGCAGGCGTTCTCCGACTTCATCTACGCCATCATCATCGAGGAGATGGGAATCATTGGAGCCATCTTCGTGGCGTTGCTCTACATCATTCTGCTCTTCCGCACCCGCTATATCGCCAACCGCTGTGAGAATAGTTTCCCCGCCTTCTTAGCGATGGGATTGGCGTTGCTGCTCGCCACTCAGGCGGTGATGAACATGTGGGTGGCTGTGGGCTTGGCACCCGTCACGGGTCAGCCGTTGCCGTTGGTGAGCAAGGGTGGAACCTCCACTATCATCAACTGCATCTATATCGGTGCGATACTCAGTGTGAGCCGTACCGCCAAGAAACGTGAGAAGACCCCCAGCACCCCTCCGCAGGTGAGTTCTACCGTTTCTGCTTAGCGCAACGAAGCCATTGGCAACCGAAAAAGTGAAAGTAGGAAATAAAAGTGATGAAAAAGCAACCGTAAAAGAAAGATTTTCATTACTTTTGCATTTGGTGGGATAACCGCCCCTTCCACCATCTGTTGGATGAGGCTATCGTAATGAGAAGAAAATTAAAGAGCTGAGGCTCACTAAGATATATATTAGTCATGGACAACGAACTGAGAATCATCATCAGTGGTGGCGGCACTGGAGGACATATCTTCCCCGCTATCTCAATAGCCAATGCCATTAAGGCAAAACATCCCGATGCCAAGATACTCTTCGTAGGAGCCTTGGGCAAGATGGAAATGCAGCGTGTGCCGGCTGCGGGATATGAGATTGAAGGACTACCGATTTGCGGCTTCGACAGAAAGCATCTGCTGAAGAACGTTGTCGTGCTGTTCAAGATATGGAAGAGCCAGCATTTGGCAAAGCGCATTATCAAGAAATTCAAGCCGATGGCAGCCGTCGGCGTGGGCGGATTCGCCAGTGGACCTACCCTCAACGTTTGTGCAGCAAAGGGGATTCCCTGCCTCATTCAAGAGCAGAACTCCTATGCCGGCGTGACGAATAAGTTGCTCGCGAAGAAAGCGACGAAGATTTGCGTGGCATACGACAATATGGAGCGCTTCTTCCCCAAAGAGAAAATCATCATGACGGGCAACCCTGTGCGCCAGAATGTGCTCAATGTCAGCATCACGCCGCAGGAGGCACGCAAGCAGTTCGGCTTGGACCCGGACAAGAAAACCATCCTGCTCGTGGGCGGTTCGTTGGGAGCCCGCACTATCAACGAGAGCGTGCGCCAGCATTTTGACATGGTGAAGGCTACTCCCGATGTGCAGTTCATCTGGCAGACGGGCAAGTACTACAACGAGGAGATGAAGCAGGCATTGAAAGACTACGGTGAACTACCCAACCTCAAGCAGATGGATTTCATCTCGGATATGGGCGCCGCCTACAAGGCAGCCGACTTGGTTATCAGTCGTGCCGGAGCAAGCTCCATCAGTGAGTTCTGTCTGATTGGCAAGCCCGTGATTCTCGTGCCGAGTCCCAATGTGGCTGAAGACCATCAAACCAAGAACGCGATGGCTTTGGTCAACAAGAATGCGGCTGTCTACGTGAAAGACATTGAGGCTCCCGACGTGCTGTTGAAGCGAGCCATCGAAATCGTACACGACGACAAGCAGTTGGCTTCACTCTCTGCCAACATCGCTAAGTTGGGACTCAAGAACAGCGCCGACGTGATTGCCGACGAAGTGATTAAATTAGCTCAAAATGGAACTAAAAGATATTAAAGCTGTATATTTCATAGGAGCAGGTGGTATTGGCATGAGCGCCATTGCACGCTACTTCATCAGCCGTGGACTTGTAGTGGCAGGCTACGACAAAACTCCTACTGCGCTCACTCGCCAGTTGGAGAAAGAAGGGATGTTGATTCACTATGAGGAGAATGTTGATGAAATCCCACATGCCTGTCGCGACCCGAAGTCATGCCTTGTGGTCTATACCCCCGCCATTCCCGCTGAGCACAAGGAGTTGTGCTTCTTCCGTGAGCGCGAGTTCACCATCGAGAAGCGGGCACAGGTGCTGGGCACCTTGACGCGCACCCACAAGGGACTCTGCTTTGCAGGAACCCACGGCAAGACTACCACTTCCACCATGTGCGCCCATATCATGCACCAGAGTCATCTTGACTGCAATGCTTTCTTGGGCGGCATCTCCAAGAACTACGGCACCAACTATATTCTCTCCAAGCAGAGCGACTTCGTGGTCATAGAGGCTGACGAGTTCGACCGCTCCTTCCATTGGCTCCGTCCGTGGATGAGCGTCATCACCGCCACCGACCCCGACCACCTCGACATCTACGGAACCAAAGAGGCTTATTTGGAAAGCTTCCGCCATTATACAGAACTCATCCAGCCGGGTGGCGCGCTCATCATCCATACTCATTTGGAGATGCAGCCCCATGTGCAGGAGGGTGTGAAAACCTACACCTACAGTCGCGATGAGGGTGACTTCCATGCCGAGAACGTGCGCATACAGAACGGCGAGATTACGTTCGACTTCGTATCGCCAATCGAGAACATTCAGCATGTACAGCTGGGACAGCCCATCCCCATCAATGTGGAGAACGGTGTTGCTGCAATGGCAATGGCTCAGCTCAACGGTTGCACGGCAGAGGAAATCAAATTTGGTATGGAGACCTACCACGGCGTGGAGCGCCGCTTCGACTTCAAGATACGCAATCAGCGTCACGTATTCCTCTCCGACTACGGTCATCACCCCAAGGAAATCATGACCAGCGCCCGCTCGCTGCGTGAGCTTTATCCCGACCGTAAAATCACCGTCATCTTCCAGCCGCACCTCTATACCCGCACACGCGACTTCTATAAGGATTTCGCCGAGGCGCTGAGCATGTTCGACGAAGTGATTCTCACCGAGATATACCCTGCCCGCGAACAGCCCATTCCCGGCGTCACGAGTAAGCTAATATTCGACAACCTCAAGCCCGGTGTGGAGAAGCTGATGATACGCAAGGACGACGTGCTCAGCTTCGTCAAGAGCCGCGACTTTGATGTGCTCGAAGTGCTCGGAGCCGGTAACCTCGACGACTACGTGCCGAAGATTGCTCAACTCATCGAGCAGAAAGAGCAATAGCTCTTCAACCATACATTCACGAATGTAGCCATGCGATTCAGATTTAATTGGAAGAAAATACTCCTTTGCACGGTGGATGTCATCATCGGCGGCTATCTCGTAGCAGCCGTTACCGCATTCAACAAGCCCGATGAAAGCTCGTTGATATGCAGTAGGATGAACATATACATTCAAGATGAGGTCACCAATGGCTTCATCACTACTGCCGAGGTGAAGAAACGCCTCAAGGATTCCAAACTAGACCCGCTGGGCAAGCCGCTGAGCGCGGTCAAGGGACGTGAAATTGAGCAGATGCTGGAACAGAGTGCCTTCGTGAAAAAGGCAGAGTGCTCCAAGACGATGGACGGAACGGTCAACATCTCCGTGACGCAACGTATGCCGGTGGTGCGCATCAAAAGCGACAACGGCGACGACTACTACGTAGATGACAAGGACTGCGTGATGCCCAACTCGCGCTATACGTCCGACCTCATCATCGCCACGGGCAGCATCTCCCGAAGCTATGCCACTCGCTACGTCTCGCCTTTGGCAAAGGCAATCAACGAGAGCGACTTCTGGCGCAACCAAATCGTGCAGATAAACATCCTGCCCGACCACTCGGTTGAGTTGGTGCCGCGGGTGGGCGACCATATCGTCAACATCGGCGCCCTCCCCATGTATCGCGACACAGAGTATCGCCATAAGGCAATCAAAACCTATGTGGACAGCCAGCTGGAACGGCTGCGCAAGTTCTACGTTTATGGTCTCTCAAAGGCAGGATGGAACAAATATTCCTATATCGACCTGGAATTCTGCAATCAGATAATTTGTAAGAAACGATAAGAAAACAGATAAAGCTAAGATATGTCTAAAGAATTTAATGTTGCCATTGAGCTGGGTTCATCCATGATAAGAGGCATCGCCGGGCACAAGAATCCCGACGGTAGCATCAATGTTCTTGCCTATGCTGCCGAGAAGTCCAATCAGTGCATTCGCAAAGGCGCAGTTTATAATGTCGACAAGACCGTGCAGGCCATCAACAGTGTCATCTCGCGTATGGAGACGACACTCGGCACACGCATCGGAAGGGTCTATGTGGGTATCGGCGGACAGTCGGTCCACAGTGTCAAGAACTCGAAGGAGAGAACTTTCCCTCTTGAGACCCGTATCAGCGATGAAATCGTCGACTCGCTGCGCGATGACAATGCGGCTACCATTTATCCTGAAATGCAGCTTCTTTATCCAACTGCACAGGAATTCAAGGTAGACAATCAGTATCAAGTGGACCCGGTTGGCATCCAGTGCCACCGCATTGAGGGCAACTTCCTCAATATCCTTTGCCGGAAGAACCACTACCGTAGCCTGAACAACTGCTTTGAGCGTGCGGGCTTGCAGATTGCCGAAATGTATCTGGCACCTGTGGCTTTAGCCGACAGTGTGCTCAGCGACACGGAGAAGCGCACGGGCTGTGCTCTCATTGACTTCGGTGCCGAGACTACCACCGTCGCTGTCTATTACAAAAATATTCTCCGCCATCTCTCCGTGTTGCCTTTAGGTGGTGAGAATATTACTCACGATTTGGAAAGTTATCCCATGGAGCGTGATGAGGCTGAGAAACTCAAACTTCAATACGGGAGTGCCTATACCGAAAATGATGATTTCGACAATACGCTGTCCTATTCCATCAATCCTACCCGTAGCATTGAGAGTACGAAATTCATTGAGATTGTCGAGGCTCGTGTGCAGGAAATCGTCACTAACGCCATCAATCAGATTCCCAATGAGTATTCCGACAAACTCATCAGCGGTATCGTTATCACGGGTGGCGGCTCCAATATGCGCAACATCCAGCGTGCTATTCAGAACGTCAACCAGAATTACAAGATTCGTGTGGCTACGTTTGTCAAGCAGGCAATCAAATCCAATAAGTCGGAAATCAATGAGCACAACGGTACGCTCAATACGCTTCTCGGTCTCTTGGCAAAGGGCGATATGAATTGTGCCGGTGACCCGATTCCCGACAAACTCTTTGGCGACGACGGCACTCCTACCGCCAGTCCTACGGTGACGGTGCAGCCACCGGTTGCCGACCCCACTAAGGCAGACGGAAAGGTAACTCCCATCGCTGAGCCAGCTGAGGAGAAGCAGAAGGACAGCAAGGCGCAGGACGAGGAGGAGAAATCCAAACGCCCGGATAATTCTACCAGTGGAAAAATCCGCAAGGGACTGTCCAAATTCTGGAAGCACCTCATGGAGGAAGAAGATAATCAATGAACCTAAAAAACAATTTGCAATATGTCTGACAACAATCATACTATGGTTGACTTTGGTGCTCCCGATAAGGAGAACCTCATCATCAAGGTCATTGGTGTGGGTGGCGGAGGCGGCAATGCCGTAACCCACATGTATAAGGAGGGCATTCAAGACGTTTCTTTCCTGCTCTGCAACACCGATGCGCAGGCTCTTGATGCTTCTCCCGTACCCGGTCATCTGCAGCTCGGCACCGAGGGTCTTGGAGCCGGCAACCGTCCTGAGAAGGCTCGCAAGGCAGCCGAGGACAGTGCCGACCAAATTAAGGCAATGCTCAGCGACGGTACGAAGATGGTGTTCATTACCGCTGGCATGGGTGGTGGCACAGGCACAGGTGCGGCTCCGGTCATCGCGCGCATCAGCAAGGAGATGGGTATTCTAACGGTGGGTATCGTCACGATTCCATTCAAGTGGGAAGGCGCAAAGAAAATTGACCAGGCACTCGACGGTGTGGAAGAGATGGCAAAGCACGTGGATGCGCTTCTCGTTATTAACAACGAGCGTCTGCGCGATGTATATTCCGACCTCAACGTGCTTGACGCTTTCGGCAAGGCAGACGACACACTCTCGGTTGCTGCAAAGAGCATCGCCGAAATCATCACAGTGCGGGGTGTCATCAACCTCGACTTCCAAGATGTGAAGACTGTGCTGAAGGACGGTGGTATCGCCATCATGTCCACTGGCTACGGCGAGGGCGAAGGTCGCGTCAAGCAGGCTATCATGGACGCTCTCCATTCACCGCTGCTCAACAATAACGATGTTTACAATTCCAAGCGAATCCTGCTCTCTATCGCTTTCAACAACGAGGGCGAGAACAATCAGGGACTACGCATGGAAGAGATGAACGATGTCAACGACTTCATGTCACAGTTCAACGACAACTTCGAAATCAAATGGGGACTCTCTGTTGACCCCGACCTCGGCGACAAGGTGAAGGTCACCTTGCTTGCCACAGGCTTCGGCTTGAAGGATGTGGACGGCATGAGCAAACACATCTCAGCGCGTACACAGCAGGAGCAAATCGACATGGCGAGCAAGAATGCTGAGGAAGAGGAACAGAGGGAAAAGCGCCGCAAGGAATACTATGGCGAGGACGGACGCAACACCCATTATCGTCGTCATCCACATATCTTCCTCTTCAAGCCTGATGACCTCGACAACGAGGACATCATTCTCAAGGTTGACGACATTCCCACTTACCGCCGCACGAGTCAGCAGTTGAGCGAGATTCGCCGTCAGGTCGCTCCCATAGCTGAGGCGAGCGAGACCAAGAAGGCTCCTGTGCAGGGTACTATCAGCTTCTCCGATGAGAATTGATATTCCCTTGCATCCCCTACGACACCCCAATCTTCAACACTATAAAATCTCAAAGCTATGTCATTATTTGAACAAGTAAGCGGAGATATTCAAAAGGCAATGAAGGCACGCGACAAGGTGCGCCTTGAGACCCTCCGTAATATCAAAAAAGTATTTCTTGAGGCCGCCACGGCTCCCGGTGCCAATGGCACGGTGGAAGACGCTCAGGCACTTAAAATCATTCAGAAACTCGTCAAGCAGGGCGAGGAGAGTGCCGCTACCTACAAGCAGGCTAACCGTCCCGAACTGGCAGAGGGTGAACTCGCACAGGTAGCTGTCATGAAGGAGTATCTTCCCAAACCCCTGTCGGCAGAAGAAATAGAGAAGGTTGTCAGCGACATCATCGCCCAGACCGGTGCATCCAGCATGAAGGACATGGGTCGCGTGATGGGCATGGCCAACAAGCAGATGGCTGGTAAGGCAGACGGTAAGCAGATTGCCGACATCGTAAAGAAACTGCTTTCACACTAACGGAACATTTATCCAATATTCATAACAGAACTATTTATTTAAAACGAAAAAGCAGCCGCTGTGAAGTGGCTGCTTTTTTTCGTAGTTCTCGCGCTCCGCGCTGGTCAGCATCCGTCGTATAGACGCAACTCATGGAGGTCCCGTCGCTCCGCGCGGGACGACTGCCAAACCTGCAACAAACTATATACCTTCTTGAGATTACGCCACTCGTCCCGCGCTCCGCGCGGGACCTCCATGCATCGCGGAACCTTCGTCGATGTTGATTGAGTAGTAATTACTAATACGATATTATCGTAAATTCTTATCCAAAAATACTATTGCGTAAATCTACCCAAAAACCTTAGACTATTGGCAAGCTGATGCCGCACATCTTCTGATAGATATCGAGGGCATAAACGTCGGTCATGCCACTGATATAGTCGATGACAGCCATAAGCCGTGTCTGAAGGTCGGGACTCTTGATTTCGTATTGGCTGCTGAAACGGCGGATAATCTGTTGGGAGTGGAAACGGTTGGGGTTTACGGCTGCGTCCACGAGCGTTTCCATAAGTGTCTCCATCAGTTTGTAGCCGCCTAACTCAACGTCCAATACGGGCTTGCTTTGGTAGATTTTGTCGTATGACAGTTTTACGCATTGCTCGTATCCTTTTCGTACAGAAGGCTCTATGTTCTCAATCAGACTTCCTTTAAACTCTCCATCAAGAATCTCCTGCTCATGGTTGACAAACGTCTCCACGCACTCGTGCTCCAACTTGTTCACCGCACAGGCTCGCATATAGACAATCTGCTCGTTGACGTCCGTGATTCCCTCGTCTGCAATCCGCTTGAGGATGTTGTGTTGTTCCTCACCGTCGAAGAATCCCAACAGAGCGTTGCTCGCTTCGTTGAAGGTGATGATTTTCAGCTTGTGGGAATCCTCAATGTCCATGATTTCATAGCAGATGTCATCGGCAGCTTCCACCAAATAAACCAACGGGTGACGGGCATAACGCAACGGCTCGCCATCTTTCGACAGTTGTTTGATTCCCAACTCCTTGGCAATGGTTTGATAGCTTTCCTGCTCACTGTGGAAGAATCCGAACTTGCCGTGACCACCAGCCAATTCAGAAACGAAGGGATATTTCACGATGCTCGCCAACATGGTATAGGTCATGAGATAGCCCCCCTGCCGGCGACCCAAGAAGTGATGCGTGAGTAGTCTGAACGCATTGGCATTTCCCTCAAAGTGGGTAATGTCGCTCCAAAATTCCGGCGTCACGTCGTTGCGTAGCATCACGCCCTTTCCTTCGGTGAAGAATGTTTGGATAGCCTTTTCACCGGAGTGACCGAAAGGCGGATTGCCCATGTCGTGGGCAAGACAGGCGGCAGAGACAATGGTTCCGATTTCCTCAAAAAGCGTGCCGCGCAGCTCCGGGTGAATAGCGATGAGCCGCCGGGAAATGTCGGTGCCCAACGACTTGCCCACGGTTGAAACCTCCAACGAGTGAGTGAGGCGGTTGTGGACGAAGATGCTGCCCGGAAGGGGAAACACTTGTGTCTTATTCTGCATCCGTCTGAAAGGTGCGGAGAACACCAGTCGGTCGTAGTCGCGTTTGAACTCAGACCTCTCTTCGTGCATATCCGTATGACGGTGCACCTGTCCGAGTCGTTTATTTGAAATAAGTTGCTGCCAGTTCATAGCCTTCTTGTTTTTGGCAAAGATAATGAATTCTTGTCAGATACGGGCAAAATCAGAATAAAATTACTTTTGAGTGTGGCTGCATGTCGGGATAACAGGGTGTGGTGCTGGCTGGAACATGATAATTCTTTTGTTCGGGTTCTGCTTACATGTTTTTTCGTTTTCCTTATGTCAAAGGAGTGCTTCCATATTTTCTTGTTCGCTTTTCGCTTGCATGCCATTTGTTCGTTTTCATACTCCAAAGGAGTTCTTTTATCTTCTTGTTTGTTTTCCGTTTGCATGAGACTGTGTTCTTCTGATAGGTAGGCGCACCTGTTTCTAAGTCTTGCATTCCATGCAAAATTAATCTATTTCTCTGCCTTTATTATATATATAATAAAGGGCAGGCTTGTTGTTTGGATTGAGCGACAATTGTCGACACGCTTGTCGGCAATTGTCAACGAGTTTGTCGGCAATTGTTAACATGTTTGTCGACAATTGTCGTTCAATCATAAGTACCCGCACCGAACTCCTAAAATGCCGATGAATACTTCGCTTTTAGCCGTATCGTCGTTCTCATTGGCGTATGGAAGTCGCGGCTCATGGAGGTCTCGCGCTCCGCGCGGGACGACAACCGACAATACAAATTAAATCTACAACTTCGCATCATTTTTCCTTAGTTGGTCTTATTGTCTCTCGTCCCGCGCGGAGCGCGGGACCTCCATGCATCGCGGAACAATATCCGCATTTGCCCGACGCTTATTGAACCAAACTTCGTAGTTCTCGCGCTCCGCGCGGGAACAGCATCCGTCGTATAGACGCAACACATGGAGGTCCCGTCGCTCCGCGCGGGACGACTGCCAACCCTGTAACAAACCACATCCCATATAGCAAGTCTTTGTTTCCGCATTGTAGTTCTCGCCCCCATACATTCTGATAAATGCGTCGCTCGTCCCGCGCGGAGCGACGGGACCTCCATGAATCGCGAGACCTCCAAATATATCCTTTGTTGTCGCATCGTAATACCCTCACGGAACCGAAGCCTTAAGCCTATTTAAGCAATGGGTTAAGAGTATGTAAGGTGGAAACTTTGGAACGATAGTTTTTTCTCAATATCTTTGCATCGTGAATAAGAATATAAGACAATGAAAAGAATAGCTTTGATTTGTTTTCTCAGTTTAGCATCCACTGTCATATATGCTCAGACAAACGTTGTGGCAGAGAACGAAACGTCTAACACTGCCGACTCACTCCGCATGGATAGTATCATCCATTCCCTGCCCGAGTTGATGGTGAAAGGAGAGCGACCGATGGTGAAAGTAGCGGATGGAAAGTTGGTCTATGACATGCCTCATTTGTTGGAAAAAGAAAGTGTGGACAATGTCTACGATGCGCTGAAACTCATCCCTGGCGTCAGCGACAATAACGGCACATTGACGCTGTCGGGCAGTACTTTCAACGTGCTCATCAACGGCAAGCATTATCAGATGACAACCGAACAACTCAATGCTTTGCTGAAGAGTTTGCCGGCAAGCAGACTGCGGCATGCCGAGGTGATGTACACTACTCCCGCACGCTATGAGGTACGCGGAACGAGCATCAATCTCGACATCTCTTCCGACACTACTCAGTCGGACACGTGGCAAGGAGAGCTGACTGGAGCTTGGAACCAGCAGCACAACGCCAAATGGACTGAACGAGCTTCCTTCCTTTATCACAAGAAAAAACTGGACGTTGACTTCAATTATGAGCACGACCACGGCAACGATTTCGCGAAGGCACACGAGACCTCAATCCATACCCTCGACGACGGCAGCACACACGACATAGAAACCTATCAGTCGACGCCCGGTAGAGGTCATGAGCACCAATGGCGACTCGGCATGGACTACGCCTTCTCCGACAACCACCTCCTGAGCCTAAGCTATACGGGCAGCTACAGCACCAACCACAAGCGGGCAACGGTAACGGGTAGTGTGGAGGCAAGCAATCATCACAACTCTGAGGAAAACATGCACGACGTGATGCTCGACTATCATTTGCCCACCGGCACCCAGCTCAATGTGGAATACACCTACTACGATGCGCCCTCCACGCAGCAGCTTGTCAGCACGCTGCCCACGGGTAAACTCAACTTCAATACCGACGAGCACCAACGCATCAATCGTTGGAAATTCCATCTTGGGCAGGAGCATCAACTGAAAAGCGGATGGGCGCTCAACTACGGCTTGCGTTACAGTCTCTCCAACGACCACAGTTGGCAGACTTTCACCCCGACAGGCGAAAACACTGCCAGCGAGCCCACCAACTCGTTTAGCCGGGAGACGGAGGACATTGTCAACATCTATGCCGGAACCAGTGGCAAGATAGGAAAGAAGATTGACTTTGAGGCATCTTTAGCCGCTGAATATTACCATTCGCCGGCGTGGCACCAATGGAACATCTATCCCACGTTCTCACTCACTTATATACCTTCCAGTAGTCATATCGTGCAGTTCAGTTTCAGCAGCGACAAGACTTTCCCGGAATATTGGGCGGTACAGAATTTCACGTCGTACGGAAACGGAGGCTACAACGAGATTGTGGGCAATCCGACCTTGAAGCCATCGAGCAAATACCAAGCCCAGTTGGTCTATGTGTTGCACAAGAAATATCAATTTGCGGCATGGTTCAACCACACCGACGATTATTTCACCCAGACGCCCTATCAGCGTCACGACCGTCTCACGGTGCAATACAAATACCTTAATTTCGACTACTCGCAGCAGTGGGGCGTAGAGGCATCCGTGCCCCAAAAGTTCGGCAGTTTCCTCGACAGTCGGCTGACGGTCATCGGTGTGTGGATGCGGGAGAAATGCTCCGAGTTTTACGATATTCCTTTCAAGCGTGACATTGCTTGGGTGATGGCGAATCTGCGCAACAACTTCACATTGGTGAAAGACCATCTCTATCTCAACCTCGACTGTATGATTCGTTCCAAGGCTCACCAAGCCATCTACGACCTGCCCGCCTCCGGATATGTGAACATCGGCATGAAATACATTTTCTGTCACAAACGTGCCACTCTCCAAGTGTTCTGCAATGACCTCTTCGAGACCCGCGGCATTGACCCCGTCATTCACTATGCCAACCAGAACATGAAGATGGACTTCTCGTTCTATCGTCAGGTAGGCATCTCCTTTGTCTATAAGTTCGGTGGCTACAAGGCAAGAAAGAATCATGTGGACACATCGAGATTCAAACATTGAGAAAATGAAGAGGCAACGTTTTGTTGAACGAAGAATTTAAACTAACTTTGCGTACATGAAGTGGAAACGCATCATCCTCGCCATCGCCGTTGCACTGACCGCCGTTATTGGCTTTCAGTGCTTTTGGCTTTTCCGGCAATACAATATGCAGCGCGCCCAACTGAGCCAACAGCTCGTCGACGCGCTCGCTGAGTGCGACTACAAGGAATTGCTCGTCAGAGGCAGTCGCATCTATCGCGGCAACATGTCTGTCGACTACTATGTTTCGACGCTGCAAAACAAATATAAGTCGCTATCGAAATCAATTCGAATAGAAAAAGAGGGAAACTATTTCAAGAAAACAACCATAGAGCGATACAAGCAAACGGACTCCGCAACGACCCAGGACAAAGATTTTGAACTTTCCATGGATTCCTCCAAGTCGAAACCCTTCGCGAAGATGATTAAGGAAATTCGAACGGGACTGCATCAGGTTTTAGATACCGCAGCAGTTCCTGAGGTGGCAACGTTCTATCATTTGCTTTCGCAGCAGATGTCACCCTTTGGCCTTGGCGGAAAGATGCGAGTTGAATTGTGGAAAGACGACAGATTGGTGTCGCACACACAGGGAAAGGACTATGACAGCCGCCATGCCATACAAACTGGACTGTTGCAGTGGAAATCGGACAACCATCGTATGAGTTATCGTGTCTATAGCGCTCCTCTCGGTAGAGTCGTTCTTGGCAATATGGCGGGAGTTATCGGCATGTCATTGTTCGTCTTTCTCTTGTTGTTGGGTGTGTTCTGGATGTTGTGGCACTCTATCCGTGAACTGCAAGCGGTCAATGAGATGAAGAGCGACTTTGTGAACAACATGACCCACGAACTGAAGACCCCCATTTCTGTTGCCTACGCTGCCAACGATGCCCTGCTGAATTTCAACCAGTCGCTGTCTGAAGAGAAGCGAAAGGACTATCTGAAGATTTCAATGCAGCAATTGAAGAAACTCGGGCAACTCGTGGAGCAAATCTTGCAGATGACCATGGAACGGCGGAAGTCGATGAAGCTCGACATGCAACAAGTCGATGCGTTGCCCATCGTGAACGAACTGGTGGAGGAATACAAGCTAAAAACTGACAAGGACGTCACGTTTCAAGTTGAGAAAGAAGATGCTTCTGCCACCGTTTATGCTGATTCGCAGCAACTGCAACATGTGCTCAGCAATTTGATAGACAATGCCGTCAAGTATTCCGGTCAGCAAGTGACGGTCATCATTCGTTTGGAACCTCAGAGAATCACAGTGGCGGACAACGGAATCGGGATTGCCCGCGAGAAACAGGAATACATTTTCGACAAGTTCTATCGCGTGCCGCAGGGCAACAAGCAGGATGTAAAGGGCTATGGTCTCGGTCTCTATTATGTTCGTGCCATTATGGAGCGTATGGGCGGCAGCATTGAAGTAAGAAGTGCGCTGGGTCGTGGCACAGTGTTTACATTGCAATTTTCAAAGGAGGATAATCAGAACGAACATGAATGACAAGAAGATAAAGGTGTTGCTGGTCGAGGACGAGTCGTCATTGGCAATGATAATGAAAGATACGATGGAGCCGACAGGCATGACCGTCACCCTTGCGGCAGACGGCGAGGAAGGTCTGAGAGCTTTCTTTGCCGATAAGCCCGACGTGCTTGTCACCGATGTGATGATGCCTCGCATGGACGGATTCGAGATGGTGCGGCGCATACGCAAGCAGGACTCGCTGACGCCGGTGCTGTTTCTCACGGCACGCTCTTCGGTCAATGACGTTGTAGACGGTTTCAAGATGGGCGGTGACGACTATCTGAAGAAGCCTTTCAGCCTGCAGGAACTCATGGCACGTGTCCGTCGGTTGGCTGAGCGAAGACAACTTTACGAACAGCCGGCTCAGGGACAAAATAGGGAAAGTGCCAGCGAATGGATGAGCATTGGTGATTATCGACTTAATCCCACTGCCCAACAACTGGAATATAAAGGAATGGTGGAGGAACTGTCAAACCGTGAGGCAGAACTGATGCGTATTTTGGCGGAAAACATCAACAGTGTTGTGGAGACGCACGACATTCTTATGAAACTATGGGGCGACGATAGTCTGTACAACGGTCGCAGTCTGCAGGTGTTCATCACGAAGTTACGCCACCGTCTGGAACACGACCCTCGTCTGCGCCTCGTCAACGTACGCGGCATCGGATATAAGCTTATCTTCACATAACTATTAATAGCCCGCAGTGGACCCGCGATGCATGGATTCGCGGGGGGGAATGGAGGACCCGCGATGCATGGAGGTCTCGCGCTCCGCGCGGGACGACTACCAAACCTGAAACAAACTATATCCTATATAATATGTTTCGGTAACCGCATCGTTGTTCTCGCGAAGCATGGAGGTCCCGTCGCTCCGCGCGGGACGACTACCAACAATACAAATTAAATCTATAACTTCGCATCATTTTTCCTTAGTTAGTCTTTTTGTCTCTCGTCCCGCGCGGAGCGCGAGACCTCCATGCTTCGCGACTCTATGTATCGTGAGAACTACGGCTGCGCAACATCTTCTCCATTCATAACTCGATATTGGCGTTCATAACGTTTTTTATTGTCTAAAATTGAGTTATCTGACAATAAATCATTATTTTTGCATCAACAATTAAAGAAATACGAGAAATGATTAAAATAAAAGTAGTCAACGAGGGGCATCAGCCTTTGCCAACATACGCCACTGAGCAGAGCGCGGGCATGGACTTGCGAGCCAACCTCACTGACGCGGTTACACTTCGTCCGTTGGAGCGCCGATTGATTCCCACAGGCTTGCGCATCGAGCTTCCGGTAGGCTTCGAGGCTCAAATCAGACCCCGCAGTGGACTGGCGTTGAAGCATGGCGTGACGGTGCTCAACACACCGGGTACTATTGACTCGGACTATCGCGGTGAGTTGATGGTGCTGCTCGTGAACTTCTCCAATGAGGACTTCATCGTGGAGGACGGTGAGCGCATCGCTCAGATGATTATCGCCCGCCATGAGACGGCTGAGTTTGAACTTGTCGACGACCTCGAAGAAACCGAACGCGGAGCTGGTGGCTACGGTCACACCGGAGTGAAATGACGTTGATGCTCTGCACGAAGAAGTGTTATTGGGGACGACCCGATGGGAAGGTTATCCAATAAGCCAACTTCTTCTCGCTTCTTGAGGTTACTAAATGAAACATAATAGAATGAAAACAATAATATTGCGTGTACTCTTTGCGCTTCTGCCCTTGCTCTTGCCGTTGTCTGTACAGGCACAGGTGGTAGATTCTTTGGGCTTACACGTCAACAATAAAGGAAATGTTGGTGGACTCCAAGGAGAGCCAAGCGATGTAGCGGTGGACACGGTTGAGACCGACACCGCTGTCGCAGACACCGCCGTTGACTTTGGGAGAGGCTATTCGGATGGACTGAACAACGTGGATTTCCAAGTGAATGTGCCTGACCATTGGACGATGAGCTATAGCGACAGCCTTTCCTACAACTATCTTTTCCAGCAGGCTGTGGCATTGTTCAGCCAACAACACGATGCAGCCTTTGACCTTCTCACCCAATGCCTCCATCTGAATCCAAGGGCTCCGGAAGTCTATTATTATCTTGCTGTCTATTATGGCTATTTGGGTAATGACAGCATTATGGAAGAGAGCATGAAGGCAGCCGTTGGCTTGGACCCCAGCAACACCTACTTCCTTACCGGTTTGCTCAACGCCTATAATAAGGACGGAAAGTTTGAGGAGTCGGTGAAGGTGGCTGAGGATATCCTCGCTAAATCCGACGACAAATTGCCCGTGCTGCAGGTGCTGGTCAACTTGTATTACAATACCGACCAAAATGATAAAGTGTTGGAGACCCTCGACAAGATTGAACTCTTGGGCGGTGGCAGTGACGAGCTAACGCTTGCCCGCGCACAACTATTGGAGGAGATGGGTCGCCACAAGAAGGCTCGCCAAGTGTATGACGAACTCATCGAGAAGAATCCCAATGATGAGTCGTTCCGACTGAAATTGGGCAACTATTTAGTATCGCGCAAGAAGTTTTCCGAAGCTAAGAAAATCTTCGATGCTGTGGTGAAAGATGACCCCGAAAGTCCTGAGGCACAGCTCTCCATGCTGAGCTATTACCGTGCCGTGGGCGACTCGGTGAAGGAAAACGACGAGCGGGTGAAGCTCTTGCTCAATAAGCGAACACCAGAGCAGACGCGGCAGGGAATCTTGCAGCTTCAGTTGGTGTTTGCCCTCACCGACAGCACGCAGCATGAGCCGGTGATGCAACTCATTGACACGCTGCTCTCCTACGACCCCGCCAATACACAGTTTCTCTTAACCAAGGGACAATTACTCGGTTCAGATTCGACCAAGATGGCTGAAGCCCGCGAATGCTTCGCCAAGGTGGTGGAGCTGGAGCCCGGCAACTTGCAGGCGCTGCAATATCTCATTGCGGCATCACTTCCAAACGACTCCATGACGAAGGAGGAGCGCGACAGCACGTGGCGGCATCTCATCGTATTGGCAAAACAAGGCGCGCAGTACAATCCCTCAGAGAGTTGGTTCTATGACGTCTGGGGACAGGGTGGCTACGAGCTCAAGGAGTATCAGACCACCGTTGATGCCTACCGCACTGCACTCAACCACCGTTCCAAGGAATGGAAGGACGAACGGATATCCGACCTCTATGGCATGATGGGCGATATGCTCCACGAATTGGGAAAGGAGCCGGAAGCCTTTGCCGCCTACGACAGCAGTCTGGTATGGAATGAGAGCAACTATCCGGTGCTCAACAACTATGCTTATTATCTCAGTTTGAAGAACCGTGACCTCGACCGTGCAGCCCGCATGGCATTGAAGGCGGTCAATGGAGAACCCAACAATGCCAATAGCATTGATACCTACGCTTGGGTGCTCTTCATGCAGAAAAAATACGACGATGCCCGTGGTTTCATCGACTTGGCTCTGCAAGTGGACACCGATACCGTTGACAACAGTACGCTGTTGGAACACGCCGGCGACATCTATATGATGTGCGGACTCACCGATGAGGCGGTGGACTTCTGGCAGAAAGCTCTGAAGAAGAAAAAGGGTGATGCCCTGTTGGAGAAAAAGATTAGAGAAAAGAAAGTTTATCTTAGAAAAGAAGAATAAATCATGATGAGAAGTTTGAAATCATATATTCCCTTTGTGGCTGTCAGCTTATTGCTGGCATTCACTTCATGTGGTACACAGAAACAGGCTGTCGGCAACTCTACGACCGTCAGCAAGTCGACCACCGAAACCAACTCCGCCGTGCGCAAGTTGCAGTTTGTGCAGAAGGTGAGCGACAACCAACTCTACCAGAAGAATATCGTGGCGAGCATGACCTTCTCGCTTGAGTCGGGCGACAAGGATATTTCCGTGCCCGGACAGTTGCGGCTGCGCAAGGACCAAGTCATCCGCATTCAGTTGCAGATGCCGCTCCTTGGCAGTGAGGTGGGACGGCTGGAATTTACGCCGACTTACGTGCTGGTGATAGACCGTATCCACAAACAGTATGTCAAGGCTGACTATAATCAGCTTGACTTCCTGCGCGACAACGGTCTTAACTTCTACAGTTTGCAGGCAATGTTTTGGAATCAGTTGCTCCTGCCCGGTGCGCAGAAGGTGAGCGAGAGCGATTTGAAGAAGTTTGATGTTGACCTCTCGTCTACGCAAGCCTCTACTTATCCCATCAGTTTGCAAAACGGCAACATTTCCTATGTCTGGACAGCCGACAAGTCGACCGGACATATCTTGAAGGCGCTCATCACTTATGCCAACAAGCAGAACAGTAAGTCAACGCTGACTTGGAACTATTCCGATTTCCGCAGTATGGGTTCCAAGAAATATCCCGCCAATCAGTCGTTCTCATTCAAAACCAACGCACTGAAGAAACATAATTCCGCCACTGTGACTTTGGAGATGAACAAACTCTCCAACGATGACAACTGGGAAGCTCAGACTACTGTTTCGTCCAAATACAAGCAGGTGGACCCACAAGATATTATGAAGAAATTGCTCAGCATGTAAATGAAACGCATTCTAATTATATTCGTACTCAGTATTCTGTGCTGTGCCATGCCTGCTCAGACCAAGAAGCAGACCACCCGCACGCGCACTACACAGACTCAAACTACTAAGAAAAAGAAAACTCAAAGCAAGAAAAGCTCTCGGAAGTCCAACAGCACCAAGACGACCAAGAGTACAAAGAAGTCATATTCCAACGCTTCCATCAAGGGACTTCAGCAACAGCGCTCCCAAATTCAGAAGAAAATCAAGGAGCAGGAAAAGGCTTTGCGCCAGAATCAGGCTGACGTGAAACAGCGCCTGCAGCACCTTGAGGCTCTCAACACGCAGATTGGAGAGAGCCAGCGCAACATCGAAGGTATTGAGAAGGATATCAAGGGACTCAACGGCAACATGGAGGTGCTGCGCTCACAATTGAACACCTTGCAGTTGCAACTCAAGGACCGTCAGCAGAAATACATCCGCAGTCTGCGCTATCTTGCCCGTCGTCACACGGTGCAGGAGAAACTCATGTTCATCTTCTCGGCGAAGAACTTTGCCCAGATGTATCGCCGCTTCCGCTTCGTCCGCGAATATGCTCAATACCAACGCCAACAGGGCGAGATGCTGAAAGCCAAACAACGCCAAGTCAACGCCAAGCATGAGCAGTTGGCACACGTGAGGGGACAGAAGAACGTGCTCCTCAACAAGGGTGTGCAGCAGCGACAGGTGTTGCAGGGACAGCAAGACGAACAGAAGCAGGTGGTGGCATCGCTGCAATCCCAACAGAAAACCATCCAGAAGGTCATCGCGCAGCAGCGACAGAAAGATGCTGCCCTCAATGCACAGATTGACCGTTTGGTTGCCATAGAGGTGCAGAAGGCTCATGCCCGCGCAGCCGCTGAAGCCAAGCGCAAGGCAGCCGCACAGGCAGCCGCCAAAGCACGCAAGGAGGCGCTGAAGAAACAACGTGAGGAGGCACTTGCCCGTGAGCGGGAGAACCAGCGGCGCATCGCTGAGGCACGTGCTCGTGAGGCACAGTTGAAGGAACAGGCACGCAAGGCTGCGGAAGCAGAAGAAGCAGCGCGCAAGGCACGTGAGGAGGCGCAACAACGTGAGGCGCAGGAGGCGCAGCAACGTGCTGCTGCAGCACGTGAGGCCGAGGCGCAACGCCAGAAGGCTGCCGCCGAGCAACAGGCACGTGAGGCTGAGGCTCAGCGATTGGCTGCCGAGCGCAAGGCGCGTGCCGATGAGGAGCGGAGCCGTAAAGAGATAGCCCGTGCGCAGCGTCAGGCACAAGAGGCTGAGCGCTATACCGCATCAGACCGCATGATGAATGGTGGGTTTGAAGCCAACCGTGGCAGACTGCCCATGCCCATCACCGGCAGTTACAAGATTATCAGTCGCTATGGTCTGCACAATGTGGAAGGTCTCAACAATGTGCAGCTTGATAATAAGGGTATCAAGATTAAGGGTAATCCCGGTTGTCAGGCGCGTGCCATCTACGATGGAGAAGTGACGAGCGTGTTCGGTTTTGGTGGAACGCGTGGTGTCATGGTGCGTCATGGTATCTACATCTCGGTGTATTTCAACTTGAGTAGTGTCAACGTCCATAGCGGTCAGCATGTATCCGCACGCCAGTCCCTCGGCACCGTAGGTCCGGGCAACGTTCTCCAGTTCCAGCTCCGTAAGGAAACCGCTACCCTCAATCCAGAGACGTGGTTGGGAAGATAGTTCTATAGACGAACTTTTCTTAGAATCTTGATAGCTGGGGTTGTGTTGATATTTCACATACTCACATTCAGATCAATTAGTAATCCAGTCCTATCAATAAGACAAATGCCTGCTCTCATCCAACGACGAGAACAGGCATTTGTTTATACGCAAGAAGCAATGCAAGCGCTCTTACTGCTAATTTTCATTTGTCTGGGCGCAATAGAAAAGCCATATATAAAGGAAGCGTGAGCATATTCGCTTCGCAACCTATCTGATAGTCGCCTAACTTGATAGCATGGTTGACGTGGTACTTCTCCGGATGTCTCAGTATAGTGGACGTGCTCTTGGTGTTTCCTGTTTTTGATTTTACCTCCACCAATACGCACTCTCCATGCAGTCTAATGACAAAGTCCACTTCCAGTCCGCTATCTTTATGAAAGTAGTAGAGCTTTCGCCCCATCTTTGAGAAGATGTCTGCAATCAGATTCTCAAAAATAGCCCCTTTGTATCCATATAGATTGCCTCGCAGAATGTCGGCTTGGGTTCCATCCTCAAGCATTGAGACGAAGAGTCCCGTATCCATCATATAGACTTTGAACACGTCGTCTATTGCATTGCCATCAAGAGGAAGTTCTGTGATGTAGAGGTTTCTGCATCTCTTGATGATTCCCGCGTCCTCTATCCATTGCAGACTCCCTTGATAATCGGCAGACCTTCCGCCTTTACGGATGAAAGAGTATTGGAACTTTTTATTCTCTTTGCTCAACTGACGGGGAATGGATTCGAAGCACTCACGGATTCTGCTCTTATCTCTTCCTTCTGCGTATTTTACCATATCCTCCTCGTAACCTGCCACGATGCCCCGTTGTTCTGTCAGAACTTGCCCTAAGTCATGACTGTCTAAAAATAGGTTGACGACGGCTGGCATTCCGCCAACAATCGTATATTGAAGAATCAGTTGTCTCAAACGTTGGTGGAGCGCGGCGGGAACTGGCTTTTGCTGTGAATAGCATTGCTGTAGCAAGTTGATGATGTCTTCATGTATGCCATTAGCCCAAAGGAACTCCTCGAAATCCAAAGGATACATTTCTACAATATCCTCATACCCAACTGGAATCGAGGCTTTGGCTTCCGCATGTTGACCATAGCCACGCACACCGAGCAATGAACCTGTTGCTATCACGTCGTACCTGCCGTCAATCTTGAAAAACTTTAGAGAAGTGCGTGCTTCGGGGCATTCTTGTATTTCATCGAAGATTAAACAAGTTCGACCGGGAACAAATTTGCTTCTCGGTATCATGGCAGAAAGATTCATCACAATATCGTCCACTCGTTTCGAATCATGAAAAGCAAGAGCATAGTCATTGGACTCCACAAAATTGAGGTAGACGACATTCTCGTAGTTGTTGTCTGCAAATTGTTTCACAGAGAATGTCTTACCGCATTGCCGGCAGCCCTTGATGACTAATGGTTTGTGGTTGGGTGAGCCTTTCCAATGGGTCAATATAGACTCAATCTTTCGCTTTAATATGGGCATATTATCCGTTGTTTTGAAGTATTATGAGAGTAGAGATTTGGTCTCTTTGTTGAATGATAGCATTCGTACAATGGCAAAGTTACTATAAATCACTTGATTATACAAATAAAAGAACCATTTATTTTCCACTTGATAACACTTTTTCAAGGGAGTTTTGTGACTAACCACACACTTTTTCAAGGGAGTTTTTCATCAGAATCCACACTTTTTCAAGGGAGTTTTGTGGCTAAACTCACACTTTTTCAAGGGAGTTGAGGGTGATTGGCATTGTTAAAATGGTTCTCAATGGGGGACTTTTTAGTGCAAATACATTGCCTTCTTTTCGCACGAATCCAAAGAAAATAGCGCATTTGTTTTGAGTTTTAGCCGATTTGTTTTAACTTTGCATAAATTCTGTAGTGGCAGACTAGTAAAAACGGGTGCCATAACGGGACTTAGTGTAAACAAATCACATAAGCATCATGCAGATAAACAGTCACTATTCGGTTTTAGTCCACGACTTAGCCAAGAAATATGGAACTAAGAAAGCGTTAACGTTCCGCAACTTCGGCAGCGTCAAATGGCGTTCCGTGGATTGGAATCAGTTCTCGTTGCGGGTCAAACAGGTGAGCAATGCTTTGTTGAATCTCGGCTTGAAACCGGGTGATAAGATTGCTGTTTTCTCACAAAACTGCGTTCAATATCTCTATACCGACTTTGGAGCTTACGGCGTGAAGGTGATTACCATTCCTTTCTATGCCACAAGCTCGGAACAGCAAATCCAGTATATGGTGGATGACGCTGAGGTCAAGATACTCTTTGTCGGTGAGCAGGAACAGTATGACAAGGCTCACCGCATCTTTCCCCTTTGCACTACCTTGCAGCGGATAGTGATTTATGACCCCAGTGTGCGCATCTCCACCCACGACCCGCATGCCCTTTATTTCCAGGACTTCATCGCCCTTGGTGAAAAACTTCCGCGTCAATCGGAAGTGGAGGCTCTGTGGAAACAGGCATCGATGGATGATATCTGCAACATCCTCTACACGAGTGGCACGACAGGTCAGTCGAAGGGTGTGATTCTCACTTATGGACAGTATCATGCTGCTATGGCAGCCAACGGTCGTGTTGTGGACGTGTCGAGCAAGGACCGCGTCATCAACTTCCTTCCGTTCACACATATTTTCGAGCGTGGTTGGACTTACCTCTGTATGACGAAGGGAGCCGAGTTGATTGTCAATACCTATCCAAAGGAGATTCAAGACAGTATGCGCGAGACGCATCCCACTTGTATGTGCTCGGTGCCTCGCTTCTGGGAGAAGGTTTATCAGGCTGTGAAGGACCGCATCGACAAGTCGTCGCCCATGCAGCGCCGCCTTTTCCTCAATGCGTTGAAGATTGGAAAGAAACGCAATATCGAATATCTCTCACGCGGCAAGCGTCCGCCTTTGTGGCTCAATCTTGAGTATCAAGTAGTCAACAACTCTATTCTTAGTCTTGTGCGCAAGGAGTTGGGCTTGCTACATCCCAATATCTTCCCCACCGCCGGCGCTTACGTATCGCCTGAGGTTGAGGAGTTCGTCCATTCCATCGGCATCTGCATGATTGTGGGCTATGGATTGACGGAAAGTCTCGCCACGGTATCCTGCGACCGCAAGGATAAGCCTTACACCATCGGCTCCGTGGGTCGTCCACTCGACGAGGTTGAGGTGAAGATAGGCGCCAACAGTGAGATTCTTCTCAAGGGTCCCACCATCACTCCCGGCTATTATCATTGCGATTCTATCAATGCTGAGGCGTTTGATGCCGATGGGTTCTTCCATACGGGTGACGCTGGCTATATGAAGGATGGCGAGCTTTATTTGAAAGAGCGCATCAAGGACCTGTTCAAGACCAGTAACGGAAAATATATTGCTCCGCAGATGGTGGAATCTATGATGCTGGTGGATAAATACATCGACCAAGTGGCTGTCGTTGCCGACCAGCGCAAGTTCGTCTCTGCTTTGGTAGTGCCGGAATTCCGCCTCTTGGAGCAGTGGGCAGACGACCACGGAATCAAATATAGCGGACGTGAGGACCTCTGCAAGTCGAAGGAAGTCAACAAGATGATTATGGAACGTTTGGAAACGCTCCAGCAGGGTCTCGCCACTTACGAGCAGGTGAAGCGCATCACCCTCTTGCCTCATCATTTCTCTATGGAATCGGGCGAGTTGACCAATACACTGAAACTCAAACGTGGCGTGATATATAAGAACTATATTGACCTCATCGACAAGATGTACGAAGACTAATTACTGAGTTAGGAGCCTTAAAGAGTTAGGAGATAGGAGTTAGGAGATAGGAGTTGCTGCGCCGAATACGTGCGCGAAAGCTAATTAATTATGCATTATGCATTATGAATTATGCATTCTATTGCACCCACTGAACCTACTGCACCTAACAAACACTCCGCTCACATTAAACCCTTCGCACAGCTTCAACCTATAAAAGAAAATAAACAATTCTAATGATAACAGCAGACCAACTGAAAGATGTGGTGGACCGTGTGGAAAAGCTCCACCATTATTTAAAGATAGACCAGAAACAAGTGGAGTTTGAGGAGGAGTCTCTCCGCACTCAAGCTCCTGACTTTTGGGATGACCCTAAGCGTGCCGAAGCACAGATGAAGAAGGTGAAAGGAATTGAGAAATGGCTCAAGGATTATAAAACCGTCAAACAGAATGCCGAGGAACTTCAGTTGGCATACGATTATTATAAGGAAGATGTCGTCTCTGAAGAGGAGGTAGATGCCGACTATGCACGTTGCATCAAGAACATCGAGGACTTGGAACTGCGCAATATGCTGCGTCAGGAAGAAGACTCCATGGATGCCGTGATGAAAATCAACTCGGGAGCTGGTGGCACCGAGAGCCAAGACTGGGCGCAGATGCTCATGCGCATGTATCAGCGCTGGTGCGAGGACCACGGCTACAAGGTTACCATCTCCAATATCCAGGAGGGTGACGAGGCGGGCATCAAGAGTGTAACGATGAAAATCGAGGGCGGCGAGTATGCCTATGGCTTCTTGAAGAGCGAGAACGGCGTCCATCGTCTGGTGCGCGTCAGTCCTTATAACGCCCAAGGCAAGCGCATGACCTCGTTTGCGTCGGTTTTCGTCTCGCCTTTGGTCGACGATACTATTGAGATATACGTAGACCCAGCCAAGGTGAGCTGGGATACCTTCCGCTCCAGTGGTGCCGGTGGTCAGAACGTCAATAAGGTGGAATCGGGTGTGCGTCTGCGCTATCAGTATGAAGACCCCGATACTGGTGAGCAAGAGGAAATCCTCATCGAGAACACCGAGACACGCGACCAGCCCAAGAACCGCGAGAAGGCTATGCAACTTTTGAAGAGCCAACTCTACGACCGTGCCTTGAAAAAGAAGATGGCTGAACAGGCAAAGATTGAGGCTGGCAAGAAGAAAATCGAGTGGGGTAGTCAGATTCGCAGCTATGTCTTCGATGACCGACGCGTCAAGGACCATCGCACAGGCTACCAGACCAATGATGTAGACGCTGTGATGGATGGCAAGATTGACGGATTCATCAAAGCCTATCTGATGGAGTTCCCCACAGAAGGCGAACAGGATTGATTATTAACAACCTAAAAAACAATTTAGCTATGAGTGATAAAAGTAAACAACGCCGTGCCAATTATCAGGCAAAACAGGAAAAGAAGGCCAATCACGTGGTCAACTGGATTTTCGGTGTGCTTGTGGCACTCGGAATCATCTATATGCTGTTCTCAATCTTCATGTTCTCATGAGTGGACTGGAGATAGAACGCAAGTTTCTTGTTCGCAAAGGCGATGCCTATAAGCGCGCCGCCTTTGCGAGCAGTCATATTCAGCAGGGCTATATCCGTTGCGAGAACGCGACGGTGCGCATCCGCGTGCGTGATGATAAGGCTTACCTTACGATTAAAGGTCACAGCGTGGATGGCGGGTTGAGCCGTTATGAATTTGAAAAGGAAATCACCCTCACTGAGGCTTCCAACTTGTTGAAGCTGTGCAGTGGCGGGCTAATCGACAAGCGTCGTTGGCTTGTCAAGAGCGGAAAACATACTTTTGAGGTGGATGAGTTCTTCGGCGACAACGCAGGATTGGTGATGGCAGAAGTGGAACTGTCCAATCCGCAGGAGCCGTTTGAAAAGCCCGATTTCATCGGACCCGAAGTGACGGGTGACTATCATTTCTACAACAAGCAAATGTTGGTTAATCCTTATTCCCAATGGAAGAATATCGTTCCAGAAGAATACCGATAACCACTCCCAATATTACTCCTATTCCGTCTGCAAGAAAGTCCAATACGTCACCATTTCTGACGCCATTGGTCAGTGTGGCTTGAGCTATCTCTATCAATCCGCCCATCAGCCACGGCATGAGCGCACCCCACAAAGCCATTGATTTCTTTGTGTGCGCCACTTGATGTATCAGTGTCTCCACCCAAATCAGAATCGTCAGAGCACCAAAGAGAGCAAAATGCGTCCATTTGTCGATGAGGCTCACGCCGCTCAGTGGTGTCTCAGGAATCGGTATGAGACATAATATCCAAATTAGAATGATGGCAAGGATTGTGAAAGGATAATGCTTGATTACTGTTGTCTTCTTATCATTCATCTTCATCTTGCTTTGTGATGGCAAAGTTGCGAAATTCCATCTTTCAGTATTTTGCAATCTACGGGTTGCCAACGCCTTTTCTGATACATCTTCACGCACAGAAAAAGCACGTATTTCCAATAAACGTCTATATTTCAATAGCAAATCTTATGCGTTAGCCATTTCACGCGTGAGGAGACTCTCAAGTTCTTCGGCTGAGAGACGCAGGAGGAACTCTCCTTTGATTGCTACGCTGATGTTGCCGGTCTCTTCAGAAACCACGATGGCAATGGCATCGCTCTGCTGCGAGATACCCAATGCGGCGCGATGGCGCAATCCTAACTCCTTGGGAATCTTATCGTCGTGGGACACCGGAAGCACACAGCCGGCAGCCTTGATACGGTGCTTGCTGATAATCATGGCTCCGTCGTGCAGCGGTGAGTTCTTAAAGAAGATATTCTCTATAAGTCGGTAGCTGATGACACCGTCGATAACCTGTCCGGCGCTACCTGTGTCTATGACTTCGTCAAGGGGCGTGCTGCGCTCCACTACTATCAAGGCTCCCACTCTTCCACGTGACATGTGCATACAGGCATTGGTCACAGCGAGGATTTCCTCGTGGTAGGGCTTGGAGCTTTTCCCACGTGAACTGCTGAAGAATCTCACCAGTCCACGCAGCCGCTGATGGGCACCGAGCGAATAGAGAAACTTGCGAATCTCCTGCTGGAAGAGCACGATAAGACCGATGACACCCACCGATACCAACTTGTCCATGATGGCTCCCAAAAGGCGCATCTCCAGCACCTGACTCACGAAGAGCCACACCACCACAAACACCATGATGCCTATAAACACGTTGAGCGAACGGCTCTCCTTCATCAGGCGGTAGATGTAGTAGAGCATCAGGGCGACAAGGACAATGTCGACGATGTCTTTTATTCCAAATTCGAAAGGCATAGACTTGCTGGTTTATTTTGTTTCACCGTCAATAGGTGAGCTAATCATCTTGGAGTAGAGGCGGCATGCTTCCACGGCTGCCCTCACATCGTGTACGCGCAGAATGTTGGCGCCCTTCGTCAGAGCCAGTGTGTTGACTACGGTGGTTCCGTTGAGCGATTCCTCGGTGGTGATTTCCAACGGCTGACGAATCATGCGCTTGCGGCTGACACCGATGAGGATGGGAAGCTCAAACACTTGCAGACGGTCCAAGCCATTGAGCACCGCATAGTTCTGGTCAATGTCCTTGCCAAAACCGAAGCCAGGGTCAAGGATGATATCGTTCTGACCCAAGTCGCGCAACTTCTCCACGGCGGCAGCCATCGACTTGACAATGGTTGGCAACGTGGGTTGGACCGACTGGAAAATATAGGGACGACGCAGCTCTACCACCGTGGGGAACATGTCGGGGTCGGCACCTTCGCTCACATCGTTGATGATGTCGGCGTCAAACTCGTTCACTGCCATGCGGGCAACATTGGGGCGGAAAGTATCGACCGAAATAACTGCATCGGGCAACTCGTGGCGAACCACTTTCAGCGCCTCGCGCACCCGCTTCATCTCTGTAGGCTCGTCGCAAACGTCGCCACCGGGACGCGTACTGCAGCCGCCGACATCAATGATAGCGCCACCCTCATCTACAATTTGATGAGCACGGCGGGCGATGGCTTCATCGTCTTGCATACGACTTTCGGCATAGAAGGAATCCGGCGTGCAGTTCAGTACACCCATCACGATAGGTTGGGCAAGCGAAAGAAGCTTGCCACGGACATTAATGGTTAGTTGCATTTCTTTTAATTCAATTTGTCTTTGGTTTTCCCCCTCTCCATGTTGCGTTTGCAAGTGAGTTTTGAGGAGCAACATGCAAATTTAGTGATATTAATTGGAATATCGCTTTTCTTTTTGAGATTTTTCCGTTTTCGTCAATAAAATGGCAGCTTCTAAGCCTATCTTTGTAAGGGAAGACAACTACCGCTTCGCTTTCGGAAACTCTATTATTTCTCCTTTATTCTCCTATTTCTTTTTCTGATTAATGGGATTTCAACATATTTCATGGAGCAATCAAGCAAGTATTGTTTGTTCATCCGGGTCAACCTTCCATAAGAAGAATTTGATAAGCAGTTATAATCAACGTTCGGAGAGATGTAGACAAATTGCCGGTAATTACTAAAATGACGTAGGTTCGACGAATTCTTCCTCTTAATTTTGCAAGTGACTGCTACTATAATAATATTATGGATTCTTCCACTCAATCTGCTATTATATTATGCTACTATATATATATATAGTAGCAGTAAACCTTTGTAGGGCGTTTCAGCCGCCGCTGTCAACTTGTTCAGAGCGTAGCTTCGCTTATCTGTGTGTGCTGACAAGTGGCACCCGAATGGTTGGCACTTGGCACCACAACGAGTGGCACTTGGCACCCGATTTGCTGGCACCTGTCAGCACACCGCAGTAGATAGTTTTTGAAGTGATTTCTTTCGGATTTTAATCTGTATAGTCCACTATTTTCGTCGAACTCACGTTAAAATACAAAATCAGATTGTTATTTGAGAGCCGGTTTCCTGTTCATAAATCAAGAATAATTCACTATTTTGTTGAACTTATGCTATTTGTTATCATTTTTTCAATAGTTTTTCGTATATTTGCCATTGTGTAATTAAATGAATGTTAGTATGTCAGAAGAGAGAGCTAAGTTTGGTAGTAAGTTAGGGATGATTCTTGCCACGGCTGGCGGTGCAGTCGGCTTGGGCAACGTATGGCGGTTTCCCTACATGACGGGAGAGCATGGTGGCGCAGCCTTCATCTTGGTTTATTTGGGTTGCGTAGTACTGTTGGGTATTCCCTGCATGATTTCAGAGTTCATCATCGGTCGCCATGGAGCCTCCAACACCTATCGTGCCTACGCCAAACTATCGGGCGGCAAAGCCTGGAAATTCGTCGGCTTGTTGGGTGTTATGACAGGATTCCTCATCATGGGCTATTACGCGGTGGTCTCAGGCTGGTGCCTCCACTACATCTATGCCAGTGGAGTAGGACTTCTCCACGGCGACCCGACCTTCGTGAGTGCTTATTTTCAGAAGTTCTCCACCGACCCGCTTCAACCGCTTTTCTGGACGGTGCTCATCCTGCTCATCACTTATTATGTCATCATCCACGGTGTGCGGGGTGGTATTGAGCGGGCATCCAAGTTGTTCATGCCCACACTGTTCATTCTCTTGCTGGTTATCGTGGTTGCCTCCTGTCTGCTTCCCGGAGCTGGCAAGGGAATTGAGTTCCTTTTCAAGCCCGATTTCTCCAAGCTCGACGGCGACGTGTTTCTCGGTGCTTTGGGGCAGTCGTTCTATTCTCTGAGTATCGCCATGGGTTGTATCTGCACTTACGCCAGCTATTATAGTCGCCAGACCAATCTGTTGCGTTCAGCCGTTCAGGTGTCGGTGGTTGATACGCTTGTTGCCGTTTTGGCAGGACTCATGATATTCCCGGCGGCATTCTCAGTGGGCGTGGAACCCGATGCAGGACCGTCGCTTATTTTCATCACGCTACCCAACGTTTTCAATGAGGCTTTCTCCAGTATGCCCGTGGTGGGCTGGATAGTGGCGCTCATGTTCTATGCGCTGTTGTCGCTTGCCGCCATCACCTCGTTCATGTCGCTCCACGAAGTAGCCACTTCCTTCCTTTTTGAGGAGGCGCATATCACAAGGAAGCGTGGTGCCGCCATCGTCACTGCCGCCACTTTTGTCATTGGAGCCGCCTGCTCTCTGTCGTTGGGCGATTGGTCGTGGTTGAGCATCGGTGGCAAGTCGCTCTTCGATGTGTTCGACTTCGTGACGGGACAGATATTCCTGCCTTTGGGCGGATTCCTCACTTGTCTCTTCGTGGGTTGGTATCTCCCCAAGAAACTATTGCGCGATGAGTTTACCAATTGGGGAACTGTAAGTCGCCGCTGGTTCGGTGCTTATTTCTTCCTCGTGAAATGGGTGTGTCCCCTTGCCATCCTCGCTATCTTCCTTCATCAGTTCGGCATTTTCTAATCCTTAGCAGTTTCTAATTTAAGATGATAAAATGCCTATTAAGGTAAAAAAATCGAATAGGCGTTGGTGTCTTAAAGGATTTTGGCTATCTTTGCGTGACGAACATAGCGTAGATACGCAGAAAATCGTGAGCTTATGATGACAGACAGTGACTTATTTCTCAAACAATTGATAATCGGAAGCAGAGGAAAGGCATTCTGCATCAACAATCAGCGTTGAGATGTTGAAGGACTTTGCCTATATAAGTAAGAGTGACCGTATCATCTTCATCCTATTGATGCTGGTGGTGTTGGCAGTGACGGGTGTGGCGTTGCTCCTTGGTGGCGGCGACAATACCGAGACGGCAATGGCAAACGACTCTACGGCAAGCAACGATACGGCTTTCCGGCATCAAGAGGCGATTGCCGAACAACTGACGGCTCACGGCGAGCGGTTCGTCTTTGACCCCAACACCGCCGACAGCATCCAACTGCGTCGGTTAGGACTGAGTAGATGGCAGATTCGCAACATCTATAAATACAGGGCTGCGGGAGGAGTCTATAGCAAGCCAACCGACTTTGCCCGTCTTTGGGGACTCACCAAAAAGCAGTACCAAGAATTGGCACCCTATATCCGCATCAGCGATGACTACAAGCCGGCAGCCTATTTCTACGGTAATGAGCCTTCTCGTCGGGAGAAAAGCTCCTTTGGCAGTGAAGCTGAAGCCAAGGTTGCTGCAGCCTCCTATCCTCATAAGGAGAAACTGAAACCCGGTGAGCGCATTGCCCTTAATAGTGCCGATACTGCGGAACTGAAGAAGGTGCCGGGAATCGGAAGTTACTTTGCCAAGCAAATCGTGCAATATCGCAAACGGCTTGGTGGATTCTCCAATAGCGGTCAGTTGATGGAAATCCGCAATTTTCCTGAGGATGCGTTGCCCTATTTGGCTGTTTCTTCGGGTGAAGTACATAAAATCAATATCAACAAGGCTTCGCTTGAGGAGTTGCGCGACCACCCTTACATTAGTTTCTATCAGGCTCGCGACATTGTGCAGTTCCGCCGAATGAGGGGAGCCATCCACAGTTTGCAGCAACTCGCTGCGCTGAAAACCTTCCCAGCTTCAGCCATCAAGAAGTTGGAGCCTTATATCAGCTATTAGCGCGTCGCCGCAGTGCGAAGGGCTCCTAAACCATATAGAACAAAAACCAAATACGATATGAAGAAATGGATATTGATGTTGCTCACCGTTCTTGTTTGCCAAGCCGGATGGGCACAGAGCGTCGCAGAGTCGCTCGTAAACGAATATGCTTCCAAGAAGCACGCCACCTTTGTTGATGTGCCCAAGCCACTTGTCTCTACCGTGTTGAAACCCATTGTGAAGGGTGATAGTGTGGCTGCAGACTTGGCGAAACGGGTGGATAAAGCGCAAGTATTAGTACTCGACGAGTGTTCCCGTTCCGTGCGCAAGCATTGCAACGACGACGTACTCCAGTTGATGCAGCAAGGCTACCAAATCTATACACGTGTGACCACGCAGGGCAACAACCTCCTCATCCTTACTTCGCCTAATAAGGAAAATGCGACCGAACTCGTGATGAGCATCACGGGTGGCGGCAACTGTACCGTAGTGGTCTTAAACGGCACCTTCGACGAACAGTTCTTTGAAGAATTAGGAAAGGTTATAAGCTAAGAGTTAGGAGGAATATCCAGTTAGGAGTTAGTTAGGAGGAATATCCAGTTAGGAGTTAGGAGATAGGAGATAGGAGTTGCTGCGCCCCCAAGCACCTATTATACTTACCGAACCTACTGCACACCTTCCAATAGTTCGCAGCCAATTATGCATTATGCATTGTGCATTATGCATTATCTTCGTGCATTGTGCATTATGCATTAGCTTCGCTTCCTTGGCATGTTGTAATTCTCGCTTTTTTGCGTTATTTTCATGTCCAATCAGCATGAATACCGATTAATTTTAGTAACTTTGCACGTGTCCTTAAACAGGAGGCGGCAGAGACCTCATTTTGTCTCTCTCCGCATCTTCCTAATGGCGTTTTTCAGAAACATATTATTTAAAAATATTCATAGCTATGAGTTTATTACAGCAAATCGTTGCGCGTGCCAAAACTGATAAGCAGCGCATCGTGCTCCCAGAAGCTGAAGAGGAGCGTACTTTGAAGGCTGCCGACCGTGCCTTGGCCGACGACCTTGCAGATATCATTCTCATTGGAAATCCCGCTAACATCAAGAAACTTGCCGGCGAGTGGGGACTCACCCATATCGACAAGGCTACCATCATCGACCCTCTCAACAATCCTAAGAGTGAAGAGTATGCCGCTGCATTGGCTGAGCTTCGCAAGAAGAAGGGCATGACGATTGAGCAGGCTCGTGACCTCGTAACGAAAAACAACCTCTACTTGGGCTGTATGATTATCAAGCAAGGAGAAGCTGACGGTCAGATTTCCGGTGCCTTGAGTACAACAGGCGAGACCCTTCGTCCTGCACTGCAAATCATCAAGTGCGCTCCCGGCATCACCTGTGTTAGCGGTGCCATGTTGCTGATTTCTGAGCACAAGGAATACGGTCAAGACGGTGTGGTCGTGATGAGTGATGTGGCTGTTACGCCGAATCCTACCGCCGACCAGTTGGCTCAGTTTGCTTACTGCACCGCAGAGACTGCAAAGGCTGTGGCTGGCATTGAGCATCCTCATGTGGCAATGTTGAGCTTCTCTACAAAAGGCTCTGCCAAGGATGCCATCGACAAGGCAACTGGCAAGAGCGTTTACATCATCGACAAGGTGGTAGACGCTACCAAGTTGGCTAAGGAGAAATATCCTGAGCTTGACGTGGACGGAGAGATGCAGGCTGATGCTGCCCTCGTGCCGGCCGTGGCAAAGAAGAAGGCTCCTCAGAGCGATGTTGCAGGAAAGGCAAACGTGCTCATCGTTCCAAACCTTGAGGTAGGCAACATCGGTTATAAGCTCGTTCAGCGCTTGGGTGGTGCCGTTGCCATTGGCCCCATCCTGCAGGGTATTGCCCGTCCGGTGAACGACCTCAGCCGTGGCTGCTCCATCGATGACATCTATTATATGATAGCCATCACTGCTTGCCAGGCACAAGACGCTAAGAAATAAGATTGGAATAGAAAGCTGACCCAAAGGAAGATGCAGCGGAGTTCCGACCTACAAGACAATAATTATTCATCAAAACAATAAAACAGACATTTATGAAAGTACTGGTACTGAACTGCGGAAGTTCATCTATCAAATACAAACTTTACGACATGGCCGATGAGCGCGTTCTCGCACAAGGTGGTGTGGAGCGTATCGGCATCGATGGCGCCTTCATCAAGGTGAAACTCGACAACGGAGAGAAAAGGAAAATCATGGCAGACCTGCCTACCCATAAGGAAGGTGTGGCTCTCGTGTTCAAGGTTCTTCTTGACCCGGAGATTGGCGCTATCAAGAGCCTTGACGAAATCGATGCCGTTGGCCACCGTATCGTGCAGGGTGGTGACCTCTTCGAGAAGAGTTGCATCGTTACTCCCGAGGTGGAGAAGGGCATTGAGAGCCTTATCGACCTCGCACCCGTTCACAACGCCGGTCACCTTCGTGGTATTCGTGCCGTGGATGCTCTGATGCCCAATGTGCCGCAGGTGACTGTGTTTGACAATGCTTTCCACAGCACCATGCCTCCCTACGCATATCTCTACGCTGTGCCTTACGAGCTTTACACGAAGTACCACGTGCGCCGTTATGGTTTCCACGGAACCAGCCACCGCTACGTATCTCATCGCGTTTGCGAGTTCCTCGGCGTGGATATCAACAAGCAGAAAATCATCACCTGCCACATCGGCAATGGAGCCAGCGTGGCAGCCATCAAATATGGCAAGGTGATTGATACCTCCATGGGTCTGACCCCGCTCGCCGGACTGATGATGGGTTCCCGCTCGGGTGATATTGACCCGAGTGCCGTGACCTACATCATGGACAAATTGCACAAGACTCCGCAGGAGATGGCTGAATACCTCAACAAGGAGTGCGGTGTACTCGGCATCACGGGAATGTCTTCAGATATGCGCGACATTGAGAACGCTGACAACGAGGGCAACGAGATGGCTCACTTGGCACTGCAGATGTACAACTACCGCATCAAGAAATATATCGGTGCCTATGCAGCAGCCATGAATGGTGTGGACATCATCGTATTCACAGCCGGAGTGGGAGAGAACCAAGAGGGCGTTCGTTGGGATGCCTGCGAGGGTCTCGACTATTTAGGCGTGAAGATGGACCGCGAGCGCAACCACTGTCGCAGTGTGGAGCAGGTGCTCTCTGCTGATGACAGTAAGGTGAAGGTGGTGATGATTCCTACCGATGAGGAGATTGTCATTGCCCGCGACACTGTTGAATTGGTGAAAGGTTTGAAGAAATAATCCCTATTTCATATTATTAGTTTAGACTGCGGGGAAGCGCCAACAACGCTTTCCCGTTTTTTTTCTCAGCGTAATTCTGTTTTTCAGACTGTCAGGAGAAGGGTTGGTCTCCATAAAATTTGCATATTTCCCCGAAAATGATTACCTTTGCACCCGCTTATCCTCAGACGGGCGGAGGATGCTACCCGTGAAATCACATTGTTGTTTCTAATTTATGATTGCACTATGACATTACTCAGATTTCCCGCCGTTTCTCACTACACAGCTTTAATCAAACTCGGAATGCCCATCATCGTGGGACAAATCGGCACCATTGTGTTGGGCTTCGCCGATACCCTCATGATAGGCCGCTACGGAACCAACGAACTGGCTTCGGCTTCGTTTGTCAACAATATGTTCATGCTTGTGTTGGTGTTCTCGCTCGGCTTCTCCTATGGACTCACGCCACTTGTCGGCTCCAGCTATGGAAAGGGTGAGACCGACCGTATTGGCACTCTGCTCAAGAATGGTATCGCAGCCAACCTCGTGCTCATGTTTGGGCTGATGCTGCTTATGACTCTCTTGTATTTCAATCTCAATCATCTGGGACAGCCCGATGCTCTTCTGCCCCTCATCCGTCCTTATTTCTTAGTCAACTTGGCAAGTCTGCCCTTCGTGGCGCTGTTCAACGTGTTCAAGCAGACAGCCGATGGGGTGATGCGCACGCGTGCCGGAATGTGGATTATGTTGGCTGCCAACCTTCTTAATATTGTGGGCAACTACGTGCTCATATATGGTGTTTGGGGCTTCCCCGAGTTAGGACTTCTCGGTGCGGGAATCTCCACGCTGTTTGCACGCATCGTTATGGCAGTGTCCTTTGGTGTGCTGTTTTTCTTCAGCCGTGGCTACGCCCCTTATCGCAAAGCCTTTCATCGGGGCCGCTTGAGCCTGCCTATCATCAGCAACCTCACGCGCATGGGACTCCCTTTGGGTATGCAGATAGGCATGGAGACCTGTGCGTTCAGTCTCACGGCTATCATCGTGGGATGGATAGGCATCACCTCTTTGGCTGCGAATCAAATCATCTTGATTTGCAGTCAGTTCTGCTATTATATATCTTCTGGAATGGCTTCGGCAGTGGGCATCCGCGTGAGCTATTACCACGGTCAGAAGCGATGGGACGACTTAAACGACAGTGTCATAGCCGGTTTCCAGTTGGTGCTGTTGCTCAACGTCATCACCTCCACGCTCATCTTCTCCATACGCAACCATGTGGGCTATTGGTTCAACGATAGTCCCGAAGTTGCAACTTTAGTGGCGACGTGCGTGTTGCCGTTGGTCGTCTATCAGTTTGGCGACGGCATGCAGTGCACCTATGCCAATGCACTTCGTGGTCTGGGACGAGTCAAAATTCTGGTTCCCGTAGCATTCTTGGCTTATTTCGTTATCTGTCTTCCGCTGGGTTATTTGCTCGCTATCCCGTTGGGCATTGGACTTCCCGGTATTTGGTGGGCTTATCCCTTTGGACTTACTACCGCAGGCATATTCTTTTATATCAGTTTCAAGAAAGCCACCCGCCGTGCTTAGCGTTAGTATTCGGAGAGGCAGCCTACAAAAGCATCATTCTATTTGGCTACAAAGAGTTAGTAATTGAAAGATAGATTTTTGCTCAAATACTAATAGGAAAAAATGGACTCTTTTTAAGTCAAAATGATATTAATTTGTTAATAGTAATGCGCTTTTCACAGGCAAAATTCACTAATTACTAACGAAAGATAAGATTTACTAAAATCTTTACTAAACTCTTGTTTTATTCAAAAATCCCAGCTATATTTGCAGTGTAGAAACCAAAAAACTATTTGCACGATGGAAGAAGAAAAGAGAATTTCTAATGCGAAGAGTTATGTCGACGATGTTGCCGATACTATCAATCGCTACATTGTCAATAAAGACAATTATCCCAATCATGCGTGTCTCATCGTTCAACCTATCCTTTGCGAGACACTAATTGATGACCCGCGCTACACTAAAGGTTGCGACATCTATGACTTAAGACAGTTCATTAAGAAAACGCCAAATGGCAAGGAACTCCCCGACCGTGAGAGCATTGAGCGTTTGGCTCGTCGCTACTACGCGTGATATTTCTCCCTTCTCACTCTACGGAACATTCCGCAATGTCCGCTCTGTTTCAAACACAGGGCGGACATTTCTTTTTCTTATGCCGCCATTCGTAGTTTCCTCAAAGCTGAATTTTGTTGCGCGTAGCATGGAGGTCTCGCGCTCCGCGCGGGACGACTACCGCATCTCGCCCAAAGTACTGCCAGCTAATTACGTTAACAAAACGAATTCTTTACGTTCTCGCCGCGTAGCATGGAGGTCTCGCGCTCCGCGCGGGACGACTACCGCATCTCGCCCAAAGTACTGCCAGCTAATTACGTTAACAATACGAATTCTTTACGTTCTCGCCGCGTAGCATGGAGGTCTCGCGCTCCGCGCGGGACGACTGCCGCATTTATCGGAATTATGGGCGAAGCTGTAGTTCTCGCGCTCCGCGCGGGAGCAAGTTACGTATAGATTGGAATGGATGTGGTTTGTTGCAGGTTAGGATATCGTCCCGCGCGGAGCGACGGGACCTCCATGAGTTGCGACTCCACGACGGATGCTGTTCCCGCGCGGAGCGCGAGAACTACGATGTGGGAACAAGTTACGTATAGATTGGAAAGGAAGCGGTTTGTTGCAGGTTAGGATGTCGTCCCGCGCGGAGCGACGGGACCTCCGTGAGTTGCGACTTCACGAAGAATATTGTTCCCGCGCGGAGCGCGAGAACTACGAGAGCGGGAATTTCGGTAATCCGAAAAGGCTATATTTCCTTTGCTCATCAACAAAACAAAAAGAAGGCTGTGTCAAGAAAGTACCATAATAAAATGGACTTCTTGACACAGCCTCGTGTTTTCTACTAAAATTCTATATTATTTGTTTGTTCCCAGTCGCTTGCTCAACTTGTCGAGCATATCAACGGTCATCTCGCTGAGTCCATACTTAGGAGCCCAATCCCACTCTTTGCGGGCGCAGCTGTCGTCGAGTTTGTCGGGCCAGCTCTCAGCGATGCTCTTCTTCAGCGGGTCTACGTCATAAACCATCTCGAAGTCGGGCTTATGCTTCTTGATTTCGGCATAGATGGTCTCTGGAGCAAAGCTCATAGAAGCCACGTTGAAGCCGTTGTGATGAACCAGACGCGTGGGGTCAGCCTCCATCAAAGAGATGGCTGCATGGAGAGCGTCGGGCATATACATCATGTCCATCAGGGTTCCTTCGGGGATGGGGCAGACAAACTTCTCACCGCGAACGGCTGAATAGAAGATGTCAACAGCATAGTCGGTAGTGCCGCCACCGGGAGGAGTGACATAGGAAATGAGTCCGGGGAAGCGGACGCTGCGGGTATCTACACCATACTTATGGAAGAACCAGTCGCTGAGCAACTCTGTGGTCACCTTGCTCACACCATATATAGTAGTGGGGCGCTGGATAGTGTCCTGCGGTGTGTTCCACTTGGGAGTATTATTGCCGAAAGAGCCGATGCTGCTGGGCGTGAACACCTGGCAGTGGTTCTCACGAGCCACTTCGAGTACGTTCCACAGTCCGTCGATTCCAATTTTCCATGCAAGGCGAGGCTTGTTTTCAGCCACTACTGACAGCAGGGCGGCAAGATTATAAATAGCGTCGATATTGTGCTTCTTCACCACGTTGGCAATCATCTCGCCATTGGTGACGTCGCATTCCTCTGCGGGACCCGACTCAAGCAGTTCTCCTTTAGGCTCAGCGCCTTTGATGTAACCGGCCACTACGTGCTCATTACCGTAGCGGCTTCTCAATTCCTTTGTCAATTCCGAGCCAATCTGCCCGGTTGAACCAATTACTAATACATTCTTCATAATATTTGTTTCAGTCAGCTAATAAGGGCTTTTGTTATTCTAAGCTACAAAGTAACACAATTTTTCGGTTATAATTATCCTTTGAATGTTTAAATATGTTTAATTTGAGGGCAAAACCTAAAAAAACACCCCTCAAAGGTGCCAAAGTCTCAAAAATTATCGCTTACTTTGTAACATAAAACCTTTAAAATCTTATCTATTATGTACGGAAAAATCAAAGAGCATTTGCAGAAAACGTTGACCGACCTTAAGGAAGCCGGCCTTTACAAGGAAGAAAGAATCATCGAAAGCCCTCAGGGTGCAGCTATCCAGGTGAAGGGTAAAGAAGTGCTGAACTTCTGTGCCAACAACTATCTGGGTCTGAGCAACCATCCTCGCCTCATTGAGGCTGCCAAGAAGATGATGGACCGCCGCGGCTATGGTATGTCATCTGTTCGCTTCATCTGTGGTACACAGGATATCCACAAGGAGCTTGAAGCTGCTATTTCTAAGTATTTCAAAACTGAGGACACTATCCTCTATGCAGCTTGCTTCGATGCCAATGGTGGTCTGTTCGGTTCTTTCCTCACCGACGAAGACGCCATCATCAGTGATGCGCTCAACCACGCTTCTATTATTGATGGTGTTCGCCTCTGCAAGGCAAAGCGCTATCGCTATAAGAATGCAGATATGGAAGACTTGGAGCGTTGCCTCAAGGAGGCTCAGGCTCAGCGCTTCCGCATCATCTGCACAGACGGCGTGTTCTCTATGGACGGAAATGTTGCCCCGATGGACAAGATTTGCGACTTGGCAGAGAAATACGATGCACTGGTGATGGTTGATGAGAGCCACTCAGCTGGTGTTGTAGGCGCTACAGGTCACGGCGTGAGCGAGTTGTGCAAGACCTATGGCCGTATCGATATCTACACTGGCACATTAGGCAAGTCGTTCGGTGGCGCTCTCGGTGGCTTCACCACTGGCCGCAAGGAAATCATCGACATCCTGCGTCAGAGCAGCCGTCCTTACCTCTTCTCCAACTCTTTGGCTCCCGCTATCATCGGCGCAAGCTTGGAAGTTTTCAAGATGCTGGACGAGGACAACTCTATCCACGACAAGTTGGTGGAGAACGTCAACTATTTCCGCGACAAGATGATGGCTGCTGGCTTCGACATCAAGCCTACACAGAGTGCTATCTGCGCCGTGATGCTCTACGACGCTCCTCTGTCGCAGAAGTATGCTAACCGTCTGCTCGAGGAAGGCATCTACGTGACTGGCTTCTACTATCCCGTTGTGCCGAAGGGCGAGGCTCGTATCCGCGTTCAAATCAGCGCTGCCCACACACGTGAGCAACTCGACCGTTGCATCAATGCCTTCATCAAGGTGGGCAAGGAACTCGGTGTTCTGAAATAAATCTTATATTATATAACACAATTAAGGCGAGTGACTGTGAGGTTACCCGCCTTTTTTGATTCTATCGGCTTTATGAAGTTATCTTTCCCACTTGATACCGACTAATTGTTAAGAACCACTGAAAAACATTACTTCACATAAGTGTTGATGAGTTTCATGGTTCCTCTGAGTTGCAAAGTTTGGGTTGTAGCGGGGAAGAGCAGCGTCTCACCGGCATGAACAGCGTGCCATTTTCCTCCGTCCTCGGCTATTTCGCCTTCGCCCGACAGACAAATAAGAATCTGAAACGAGTCGATGGATGACCAGTCGAGTGTCATAGGCTTATCCATGTCGAGTAGCGACGTAGTGAACACGGGCTGGTCTACGAGGCAAACCATTGCATTCTTCTTGGGCTCGTATTTCGTGCGGTAGTCGGGTAGTACCTCATAGTTGATGCTCTCGGCTGCCTTCTCGGTGTGGAGTTCGCGCAGGTTGCCGTTCTTGTCGCGGCGGTTGAAGTCGTAAATACGGTAGGTGCAGTCTGACGTCTGTTGTATCTCAACGAGCAAGCATCCTGCACCAATGCTATGGATGCGGCCTCCCGGCAGGAAGAAGCAATCGCCCGCTTTCACGTTGTAGTGGGCAATGGCATCGGTAATGGTGTTGTTTGCCACCATCTGCTTGTATTCTTCCGGTGTAATCTTCTTTTTCAGTCCCACGCGAATCACTGCGTAGTCCTCCGACGGCATGAGATACCACATTTCCGTCTTGCCGCAGGGCAGTCCTTGGCGGTGTGCAGTCTCATCGTTGGGATGCACCTGAATAGAGAGGTCCTTCTGGGCATCAATAATTTTGATGAGAAGCGGGAAGCGATTGCCGAAACGCTCGTAGTTCTTGCGTCCCATCAACAGCTCCTTATGGCGGTCAATGAGGTCTGTCAATAGGATGCCGTCCTCGTCGCCTCCCTCCACAGTTGACACGTTGCCTTCTACGGCAGAGATTTCCCAACTCTCGCCTATCTGCGACGGAGCATTAGGGATATGCTTCAACTGTTTTATTTTCTCCCCTCCCCAGAGGGTCTGTTTCAGAATGGATTTGAATCTATACATGGTTGGTTTTGAAAAATGTAAGACTTGAGGAGTACGACCGACTTTCGGTCAACTCCCATAGCCCTTGCAAAATTAGAAATTATATTTGATTCTGCCCACAGTTTTAAATGTTTTTTGTTGACAGAGGCATAGTTGTTACAAGGCTGCATCTCGGGAATAAAAATAAAAATGCTTTTTATTTTGTATTCCACTCGATTTGCACTAACTTTGCCAACAAATATAATAACAATGGAAATTAGCGAGTTATACAATCTCTATTTGAAGTGCGGACAACAACTCACGACTGACAGCCGCAATTGTCCGAAAGGTTCCATCTTTCTTGCCTTGAAAGGCGCCAGCTTTGACGGTAACAAGTTTGCTGCCAGTGCTTTAGAAAAGGGTTGCGCTTACGCTGTAGTGGACGAGAAGGAATATGCCACCAAAGGCGATGAGCGATATATTTTAGTTGAGGACACACTGATTACTTATAAAGAGCTTGCCCGTGAGCACCGCCGCCATTTTTCTTTCCCCGTCATCGGCATTACGGGTACTAACGGAAAAACTACTACTAAGGAACTCATCTCGGCTGTGCTTGCCAAGAAATACAACGTGGTACACACTGAGGCAAACTATAATAATGACGTAGGTGTACCGCGCACGCTGCTCACCTTCCGTCCCGAGCATGAGATTGCCGTGGTGGAAATGGGAGCTTCCCATCCCGGCGACATCAAGAAACTCGTGGAATATGTAGAACCTACTTGCGGACTTATCACCAATGTCGGGCGCGCCCACCTGCAGGGCTTCGGCTCGTTTGAGGGCGTGAAGCGCACAAAGGGGGAACTCTACGACTATCTTGCTGCCCACGATGCACTGCTCTTCCTCAATAGTGGCGACGCTGACTTACTCGGCATGGCTCAAGAGCGCGACTTCAAGGGCATTGTTTCCTATGCTTCAAAAGATTGTGACGAGGATGCCGTGGTGACAGGAGAAGTGAAGAGTTGCACTCCTTTCCTTAACTTCACGTGGCAATCGGGACTTCATACGCCATCCGCCACACAAGAGTATGAGGTTGACACGCATCTTATCGGTGCCTACAATATCAATAATCTCTTGGCAGCCATCGCTGTGGGATTGTATTTCGACGTAGAGCCAGAACTCATCTGCGAGGCACTGCGCGAGTATGAGCCCAGTAACAACCGTTCACAGCTTACGGTGACGCAGGACAACAAACTCGTGGTGGATGCCTACAACGCCAATCCCACGAGCATGAAGGCTGCGCTTGACAATTTCCAACTCATTGATGCCGACCACAAGATGGTGATTATCGGTGATATGTTGGAATTAGGTGAGGCATCTGCCGCCGAGCATCAGCGCGTGGTAGACCAACTGAAGAAGATGAACTTAGAGCAAGTATGGCTCGTGGGCGACGAGTTTGAAAAGACCGACTGCAACTTCCGCAAATTTCACAATGTGGAGGAAGTGAAGTCTGCCATCGCCGCCGCCAAGCCGCAGGGCTACTACATATTAATAAAAGGCAGTAACGGCAGCAAGCTCTGGCAGTTGCCCGAAAAGCTATGATAATGCATAATGCACAATGCATAATGCATAATTGGCTGTGCACTATTATAATGCATAATGCACAATGCATAATGCATAATTTGCATTCACTCCTAACTATTGCTAAGAGTTCTGTACGTGCAGTAGGTTTAGTGGGTATAGTAGGTGTTTAGGGGACGCAGCAACTCCTATCTCCTATCTCCTAACTCCTAATTGGATTCCCTCCTAACTGTATATTCCCTCCTATCTCCCTTATGCCTTAGTAAGGCGCAGCTAATTATGCATTATGCATTGTGCATTGTGCATTATAAAAGTACTTCCGTCTGCTTTCTTTACTATGCAGATTCCTTTGGGTGCAGTTGTGAGTCGGATGCCGGAAAGGGAGTAATATTCTGTGGGGTTGTTGGTGCTGTTTGTAAGGTTAGAGATGCCCGTACTCACAAGCGAAGGCTCATCTATCACGGCGGCATTTGCCACTCTGCACGCTGTAGGGTCTGCGGAGTCATAGTCGCTCACCATCACAACGAAGCTCACGTTTTTCTTCATGTAGCTTCGTTCAATCTTCATGCTGCACTCGTAGCTGAAGTTGTCGCCGTTCCATTCCAGTTCATCGCCCCACGTGCTGTTGACCTTCCGCGTTACGTTGTGGTGAGTGAAACTGCCGCTTGCTCCTTCTTGACTCTTGGCAAGGACGTCATCCTCCACCATCATCACTGTAATGCGCGACGGATAGCTGCCAAGCGACTCACCTTCCACGTGTATGTTGGCTTCGTAGGTTGAGGGGTCGAAGGTTCCGGAAACCTGCAGGCTTACTCCGGGCTCCTCTGCCAATCGTTCATCAACAATAGACTTTAAGGCATCTTGTGATGAGGGATTGATTACGGGTGTGTTGTCACCCTCCAAGGGTGTGCGGTCAGCCATCAGTGCCGGGCAGTAAGTTGTTCCGTTATCATTGTAGAACCAAAGCAACTCAGAGTCGTAGTCGGTTGTCAGCCAATCAGTCCCGAATCCTGCGTGATGCTCCACAAGAATCACCCGCTGGCTGTAAGACTCTTCCGAGAGAAGTCCTTCCAGCCAACCAGCCATTCTCGGACAGTTTACGCATTGCTCCGTGGTGAACTCTTCCAGCAGCACCGTGCGCTGCTCCTCGCCGTCTGACTGCTGCGCCATCACTGTTGAGCAGACTGCCAATGCGATGCATAATAGTAATTTTCTCATCATCTTTATTTGAAAAAGGTCACGCCCTGCACATACGATAGGTCGCTGTGCAAGGCGGGACGGGTTAATACTAAAGGATTTTATTTGATAATAACTTTCTGAGAGTTCTCTTTTCCGTTGGCGAAGCGGGTAACCTTGATATAGACTCCGTGGACAGGCGATTGGACTCTGCGACCAGCGAGGTCGTAATAACTTATCTTCTCAACGGCAGCAAGATTGTCTTCTACTCCCTCAATGCTGTTGGGCGAGTGCCAAGTCACTGCTGAGCTGTGCACCTCGTTGCCGCCTTTGTAGATAGCCTTCACACCGATATTCTTCACATTAGGTTCGTAGATGTAAACGATGTGATAATCGTCATAGGCGAAGAAATCGAAATTGTCGGTGAAGTTGTCGGGGAATTCAGTCATAGTGGAGTCTATCTTTTCATAATATCCTCCTTCGCTTAGGGGAACAAAAGCCAACGGTTTCGACTCATCGTCGTTGATGTAGACGCTGTAATAGAGGAAGTTGGTGTCGATAAACTTACCGTCCACGTCTTCGCGCGGCATGTTGAACACAAACTGCATCTGTCCAGCATCATACTCTTCATAGCGGACAATTGTAGGCGACTTGGGAGTTGCTGCTTCACCGATATAGGGAGCCAAAGTAGGCTCGAGGAAATCATTTTCGAGTGCCGCCATTTTGCGCGATGTATTGATATAGAGTGCGCTGCTATCGGGAGCGGTCAGTGTCCTCGTTTCAGGGTCAAGGGTATAAACAATCTCGTCGCTCAGGTTATATTGTTTTGCACCTGTCTGGGCATCTATGGAATAAGTTCCTGTGCAGAGGAAGTAATGATGATACATATTGCGGGGCCACTGACTGTTATTGTAGTAAAGCCCTAAGTATTGAGCATTCTTGAACGTCACCTTGTTGCCGTCTATAGTTCCCTTTGCCCAGCTCACAGAGTCGTTCTTAACAGGGTCGTTGAGATACACCTCGTCTCCCACGAAAGCCAAGTTGACAATCTGCTTGTTCGCCAGCGTGTAGCGCTCAATCTTAGCACCTTCCGGCAGCGAAAGGGGTTTGTAGGGATTCTTGAAAACCTTCAAGTTCACGGTTCCTTGCAGACTGAAGTACCAAGTTGAGTCAACCAAAGCCATCATCACTTTCTCGTCATCGTTGAGCATGCGGAGTGTGTCGTCCTTCAACAGGAACTTCATGTCTGTGAGTTGTGTGCCGTCGGGTAATGTGTCGGGCAAAATATCGAAAGGAGTGTCGCCTCCACGCATCCTCACGAGATAATACTTGGAGTTGTCCCAAGAGTCTATATACACCAACTGCGGCATGTGGGCGATGAGTGTGTCACCGTTGAGCGGTTCCAGTTTCAGATAGCCAGTGGAATACATGGGCAGAGGACGTCCAAGATAGACATTTCCGTCATCGCCTATCACATAGTCATTCACACAAGCGTCCTCGTCGAATGTGCTGACATTGATGGTGCGGGTCTCACACATCTGGTCAACATAGTGCGTTCCGGCAGGAGCCTGAGAGATGAGGGTGTCGGTGTAGGGGGTGAAAGCCTTACGCACTGCGGCACAGTGTCCGCGTTGGATGGGCTGGGCAGAACACATGGTAGTGAAAGCCAGCAGTAAAATTAAAACAGAAGTAAATTTTCTCATATTGTCTGATTTTTGTTTCCATTTGCAAATATAAATCAGAAATGAGAAAACTGTAGAAAAAGTAAGGCTGAAGAACCGCCAAATCCGGAATTAGCGGTTATCTCATGCTTTAGTCTGTTCCTTCGCCTTGGCTTTGGCAATGCGCAGATATTCCGATGGCGACAAGCCCACCATCTTCTTAAAGATAACGCGGAAGTTGTCGCTGCTCTTGATGCCCACGCTGTTGGCGATGGCGGCTAAAGTGAGATTGCCGTAATGCTCTAAATCGTTCATCCGTTTGCATGCCTCTTTCATGCGATAGGAATTGAGAAGTGTATTGAAGTTGCAGCCAAACACCTCGCTGATTACCTGTGAAGCCTGCTTGCGTTTCATCTGTGCCAACTCAGCCAGTCGGTCAACGGTGAAGTTGGGAGAATACACCTCTTCGTTGTTTTCCATCACGAGTGTGATACGCATCGAGAGGTCGCTCTTGGTTTCCTCGTCAAGCTTGCTGTCCTTGTAGTGCTCGTGTTGCAGTTGCTCCAATGCCTCACGCTGCTTCCGTTCGCGCTCTTCATTCTCAAGCATCTCCACATTGCGTTGATAAAGCTCAACGTTTGCCTCGTGGAGTTTGCGGTTCCTCTTATATAATAGGATAAGGAAGAATACCACCAACAGCACGATTACGGCAGCAATGCCCACGGCAATTGCCTGAAGTTCACTGCGCCGCTTCATGCGTTGCAATTCCTCATTCACTTTCTGCATGTTGTCAAGAAATTGCATCTCACTGAAGCTCGCCTGCAGACGGTCACTCTGCAGGGAGTCGTTGAGTTGCTCATATTTTTCCTTGTATTCTGTGCTGAGGTCGAAGTTGCCACTCTGTCGATAACATTCGCCCAACAGTTTATAGGCTTCGAGCATCTCATCGCGAAAACGCCCCGCCTCGGCAATGTCTTCTACTTTCTTGGCATATTTCACAGCATTGGCATAGTCACCCAACAGAATGTAGGTCTTGGCTGTCACATCAAGTGTGATAAACTGATAGCGTTCCCTGTCCTTTATCTTTCCGTCGGACTTCAGACGCTCCATCTCAGCCAGCAACTTCAAGGCTTTACGCGGCTGTCCCTTGTTAATCCAATCTGTTACGCGATAGTAACGGTAGATATATTCGCGCAGGAAATTGCCGTTGGGCGGATAGTGCTTCACCATATATTCGTATTCGGGTGCAATGCTGTCGGTGGAGTGAAGCACATCGGTCACGCTAACCATATTCATCAGCGTGTTGAGCATCAGCGCTTCATTCTTATTTTTCTTGAGGGCTTCGAATGCTAAATGATAGTAACGCAAAGCCTTTCTTGCCGACAGAAGATTATTGCTTTCGTTGGCAATCGTTTGGTAGAGATTGCCGAAGTTGATATATACCACACCCTTGTCGCGATTGAACTTCCAACAAATCTCCAACGCCTTGTTGAGGCATTCGATTGATTTTACATAATCGAAATAGACGCTGGAATAAACCGCCAAACTACTGTTGTAGGCTGCCACAACATCATCGGCTTCTTCGGGACTCATATCGGGATTGGTCCTATTGATGACGACACTGAAGCAGAGTAGTGCCGAGTCGGGCTGGTCGTGTTTATAAAGGAAGTCTGTGCCGATATCGAGCAGTTTGTCATTGTCCATGCTCTGCCATCTCCTGTAATACTCCGGCATCTCCTTGGCAGCATGCACACCAAGAGGACAAACAAGAAGTAACAGGAGTCCAATCAGGCTATATATTATCGTGTTTCTTATCTTCATTCATTTGCAAAGATAGCGCAAATCGAGAGAAGAACAAAACAAACTTGTTTGTTTTTTATTCCGAGATGCAGCCTATCTTATCTATAGAAGGAGTCAAAGGAGTCATAGGAGTCAGAGGAGTTAATAGGAGTCAGAGGAGTTAAAAGGAGTCAAAGGAGTTAAAAGGAGTCATAGGAGTTAAAAGGAGTCAGAGGAGTTAAAAGGAGTCAAAGGAGTTAAAAGGAGTCAAAGGAGTTAATAGGAGTCATAGGAGTTAAAAGGAGTCATAGGAGTCAAAAGGAGTCATAGGAGTCAAAGGAGTTAAAGGAGTCATAGGAGTTAATAGGAGTCATAGGAGTTAAAGGAGTCAATAGGAGTCATAGGAGTTAAAGGAGTTAATAGGAGTCATAGGAGTTAAAAGGAGTCAAAGGAGTCAGATGAGTCAGAGGAGTCATAGAAGTTAAAGACAATAATGCAGAAGAATAATAGTTCCATCATACTCTTGACTCAAATTCCATCTACTCTTGAAGGCTGACACGTGTTAGACTTAAGGCTATCACGTGTTAGACTTAAGGCTACCACGTGTTAGACTTGGGGCTACCACGTGACAGCCATCATGGACACCTAAATTTCGAATCATCATGAGCAGCATTCACCCGTTAGAATACTTCAATCCCATTCCGCCGATTCTCGATAAATAAAAAAGCAGGTACCACATAGAACATGGTACCTGCTTGCAAAACCTAATCTCAATTGATTGTTATCTCACAACAACCTTGTTACCATTCACAATATAAATGCCCTGACGAAGTCCGCTGAACGAAGTAGCGGCTTTCTTCACCAATGTTCCGTCTATACTGTAGATATCGAACGGCTGAGAAGTTTCACCAGTCACTTCATTGATAACTGTAACATAGGTGGCAACTGTCGGAGCAGACTCCTTTCCACTTACATAGACTGCAGAAACAGCATAGGTGTGGCTGCCCTCTGACAGTGCCTCGCCGTAGGCAATAGACGTTTCTGTGGACTTGGCCGTAGCAACCAACTCTCCGTCAACATAGATATTGTAGTGGTCAACACTGCCGGATGTCTGCTCGAAGGTGAAGTCATCGAGGTTGAGTCGTTCACCCACACCAGCACGGGTAATCTGACGGACAGCAAAGTAGCGGGCGCCTTCTGGCAGACTGTAGCTCAGTTGTTGCCATTGGTTGCCGGTGATTCGTACAGAATCGTCAAGGCTGATGAAGCTCTTCAGACAAGTATCGGTAGTAGAGTAGAGCACCTGAATGTCCTCTGGATAGCCGTCATCGGTATTGATAGCCCAGAAGCTCACGGTCTGCGCATTGCCGGAAAGCTCAGGTGTGATTGCCCAGTTGTCGCAGTCGGCTTCATTGTAATTGCGGTCTTGACGCAATGGAGAGAGCAGACTTGCCCAGCCTGAATGTCCAGGTTGCGAGGTCATTCCCCAAAGCTCGTTGAAATCTACTACTTGGAATGCGTAGTCGGTTCCTTCGTTGGGAATCTTCTTGTAGTTTTCATAGAATGTGATGCCCTCAGTCAAATTGCCATTGGCATTGACAAACGTCCAGTCATCCACCTCATCCTCAAGGAAGATGGGCTGATTTTCGAAGTCCTCCGTAACGGTCGTTGCCTCCCGCTCAGGAGCAGTCCAACTGATACTGACAGACGTTGACTTATCTTCTGCCTTGACATCGGTGGGCGCAGGAACGTTGGAATCCTTCACCAACAGACTGCACTCGCTGCTGTTGTTGGAATCATTCTCGTCACCGTCGATTTCTACCGTAGCTTTCAAGGTGACAGATCTGCCTTCCTTAAACACAGAGGGAGTGAATGGGATGGAAACTGTTGTGTCTTGCATGAGGCTGAGAGGTGTGTCGTAATGGCACGTGATGGTCTGGTCGTCACCCTCCAATTTGACGGTGTAGCCCTTCGCAATGTTCTCTCCACGGTTGAGCAGTTTCACCTTCACGTCGACAGACTTACCCTGAATGGTGTGCTGCTTGGTGGAGACACTGCTTTCCATATCAACGGAATAAAGGTCCTGCACGTGGATATTGTCAATGTAAGCCATAGAAGCGGTGCTGAAATAGACGCGGAAGAAATACTGCGTGTATTCTTTGTTGGCGTAATTGCTCAGGTCGATGACTTGGCGTTCAAACTCACTTGTAAGATTCTTCTTGCCGAGCCATACCGTGTCGGCGGCACCACGCTCATAAACGCCTACTTCAATGGTATTGCCCTCTGCGTCGCTGCTGGCGTCGAATATCAACGCGGGATTGGCGGCAGTGGTCAAATCAATCTTAGATGAGATGACGGTTGCGATGTTGTCGTCGTTGATAGAATTGACACCGAGGCAACTGCCGTCATTATCGGATGAGTGGTCACCTATCACAAGGTTTGCCCATTTCTCAGAAGTGAAGAACCACTGGTGCTCGCTCTCGCCATTGGTGAAGTAGTCGTCGAGCGGCAGGGTTAGAGGCTGTCCGATGATGAGTCCCACAACGGGAACGATGGAACTTCCGGCATCGTTGTCGGTCTCCAATCCCCAATAATGGATTTTCTGAGTCTCACCTTCAGTGGTGTTGTAGTCGAAACTGTATTGCAGGTCTTTTGTCGTGGTGAGCAGGTCGGTGAGTGAGAGTCCCCAATTGTCGGTGGTCGTGTCCCAAACCTTATATTCCACGTCCTCGGGCTTCACGATGCCTCCGTGCTTACCCTTGGAGCTTACCTGATTCCAACTGAGGGTTACTGACGACAGATTGTCGAGAGCTTTGGGAGTGGAAGCGATAGGCTCGTCGAGTCCTACATATACTTTCACGGTCTGCGAGCGACGCCCGATGCTAATAGAGTCGTTGGTCAACCAAGGCACGACATAATAAGTGTTATATCCTTTTGCCGCATTCTCATCGGTGAAGGACTGGTTGGAGCCAGCAGCCACATCGTTCAATGTACCTGCTAATGTTCCGTCGCGATAGATTTCCACCTTGCTGAGAGAACTGCTGATAGCTTCGCCATTTACGAGTTTGGAAGGAGCGGTGAAGCTGACCGTAGCCTTGTTCTCGAGGTTCTCATCGGCTGTCACGGTGAGGCTTTCAACAGCAGCGGGAGCCGTCATCAACGCACCGTCGGAAACAGTCACATTGTCGATGTCAAGTCGCATGTCCTCTCTCCCCTTGGCGTGAATGCCGAAATAGTAGTCGCCCTCTTGGCTCACTCTCACAGCAACGTTGCTGAAGTTCTGCTTCTCCTCCACGTCAATGGTAGTCATGGGGATTATTTCTGTAGTCATAGCCTCTACGGTAGGAGCAGTTCCCATCGCCACATGGAATGTTTCGGGAGTATCCGCGTAGGCTGATGCAGCGTCAAGAGAGAAGATATATTCTCTGTCGGCTTTGAGATGGATAGGTGGTGTGATGAGCCAGTCATCGGCATCGCCCTCGTAATTGTAGGAGTAGCTTGCCGTTTGTCTGTAGTACCATCTCCACGTGCCGTCATTACCCACGTCAATGATGGTCCAGAGTTTCAGGCGGTCTTCATTGTCGAAGGTCTCTTTGAAAGGAGTATCGTAGGCACCGCCGAATGCTACCTTTTCAGTTGTCGCTCTCTCGCTCTGTCCCGCATCGGCAACAGCCTCTACGGCATATTGATAGAGTGCTTTGGGAGTCATTTCCAATTGCTCTGTGAAGTGGGTTTCGGTGAGTCCCGTAGCTACTTGAACTTCTCCTGCGTCGGTGATACGGTAAACGTTGTAGGTGATATTGCCCACGTAGCCGTCTTGCTCACCCGTTGCACTCTCCGTCCAAGAAAAGTCCACCAGTCCTTGGTCGCTGATGGTGAGCGTCAGGTCGGAGGGTACCTTTACTTTGTCTGTTCCCACATAGACGGTTTGCTTCACCTTGGGTGAAGAACCTGCTGCGTTGGAGGTTGTGATAACAAAGGTCTTGCTGCCTGTGGTCATCTCCAAGGACTTCGAGATTTGTTCTCCTGCTTGTGACTCGCCAGTCAGAAGAGTGTCGCCATTGACACAGACGGTATAGCCGAGTTGTCCGCTCAGCGTTCCACCTCCATAGGTTTTGGTTGGCATGGTGAATGATAAGGTTCCCTCTGTTGCTCCATTGGGGAAGTCAATCTTGAGATTGCTAACGATATCTGGAGCCTCACTGTCGGCGGGAGAGGGTTGGATGATGACGCCCACGTACTGCTCGCCATTGCTGAAGTCGCTAATCTTTGTGGCAGCACCCGTAGAGAGGTTCACGGTGTAGAGTCCTGAGTTGTGGTTGCCGTCCACTGCCGTCCAATAGAAGGTATTGGAGGCTTGGTCAATCTCACCACCTTGGAAACTGGCGACATCTTGATTGTCGGTCAGCGTCAAGCCTGTTGCGCCCACAAGGCTTTCGGCGGCTGAGGCTGTGTCAATCTTATACAGATTGCCGTCGGAGGCTATGCCATAGAGGAACCCGTCGGTTGAATAGCCCAATGCCACGTAGGTGTGGGTGAGGGTTCCGATGGTTGAGCGGGATTGATTGGGATAGTCGGCGATACCCAGTTCGTAGCCGTTTAAATCCTTATTGTAGAATGCGCCATAGACGGTACCGGTGGTGTTGTCGGTGGCGGTCTCCAAAGCTATCATTGCCGGATTATCCAAATAGGAGTAGTCCTCTCCCCAAGTCTGGATGAGTGTCCAAGTCTCTGTGTTGATTTTGTATATCTTCGAGGTGACGTAGCCATACTGGAAAGTACTCGTGTCGAAGTTGACACCGTAGAGGATGCCGTTTACCAAAGCCGCACCGCCATTGAATTCGATGCCCGACAGACCGAGCCGATAAGCGCTTCCGTCGCTTACGTTCATGGAATAATAGCTTCTTTCTTCGTCTGTAATTCCAGAGTAATAAATCAGATTAGCCCAGAAGTCCTTGGCTGCAACGGGCGATTTCAAACTGTTGCCAGCTGCTGAATAGCTCATACGCATACTGCGTCTGATAGGTTGCACAAATTTGGGAGTCTTTTGCTCCATGTAGCCCAACTTCCCAACCAGCGGATAGCGGGCTTTCATCTCCTTGAGCGTCGCTTGGCGCTCTGCCGCACTTTTGTGGGGCAATGTGGTGGATTTGCTCATCATCTTCACCTGTGCCGTAGCGAGACAGGGAGCCATGAGCATCATTGCCACTAAGGAGCCAATAATAGATTGTCTAATTCTCATATATATAAAAGGTATTATGAATGTTATATTATCTAAGCAATAGCTTCCGCACTCGCTGTGTGCCGTCGCTGAGGGTTTCCCTCACAATGACGAGTCCCTTTACAGAAGGCTCAACCTTGAGTCCAGAGAGGTTGAAATATTCCCTTCGCACGATGTCTGATTGCGTAGCATGGCTGATGTCAGCCGTAACATACTCCACGTAAGGTGAACTGTTCTCCACTCCATCGTAGATATACACCGACTGGACACCCACCCGTTCGTATTCGGGCAGCGCCACTACGTTGTAGTCGAGGTTCTGACCGATGAGCATGTCGCCAAAACTGTCGAAAAGCATATAGCCACAAGGTATCAGCGTGGTGTTGGTCTCCAATCCCGGATATGCGTCGGGAGTGAACTCGAAGGACTGTCCGTCGAGTTGAATACGGTAATAGAGCGAATCCTTCACGATGGCTTTCCCGTCCGCGCTCTCCAACGGGAGCACAAACTGCAACTTCCCGGATGCGTTGGGAGCAACGTTGGTCGGTGAGGCGGGAACTGCGGGCATGGCATCAATGTTCTCAAAGGCTAATTGCCGGTATGCAAACAAATCGGGGTCTTGGTTGCTGGAGCCGTTCAGAATCATCTGAGTGGCATAAGCCGAGAGAGCTTTCGTCGTCTCATCATAGTTCAGATAGAGCGTATCGGAGAAAGAATAGTTGTCGCCGTATCTCTTCCCCGCGAAGAAGTAGCTGATTTTCCTATGGTTCAGACCAAGGAACTGACGGCTGCCTAACTTGATGTGTTTTCCGTCGTATTTGCCCACGACCCATGCGTCGGCATCTTTGACGAGACCCTTCAGATAGGCTTTGTGGGTAGGCTCGTCCAATGCCAAATACACTTGTCCCGAATAGTCCTGTTCGTCTATCAAGCAAGTATAAGTGTAGGGCTGGGTGCGCAATCCCGCTGGAAAGTCCACCGTTGTGTCGTTCAGCAGATTCAGTTCATTGCCGTATTGTAGTTGATATATATTACCCTTCTCATCAAATGCAGCCAAATAGATGCTGTCCGTGGCAAGAGTGAGTTTGTTGCTGTCGGATGACAACTTGAATTGGTATTGGTCCAAGTAAGTGACGTTTTTCTCTTCGTCCATCTTCACGGCGCCTACATAGTATTTCTTGCCGTTCCCGCTATCTACGAGTTGTGCGCCCTCGAACGTCACTATACCGTCGTCACCCAATGTCCCTTTCAGCCAGCCAGTCTGAACGATGGGCATCAGGTCATTGATATAGACAGAGTTGTCGCTGCCGAAACTGACGCGGGCTGCGAAATCGTTGCTGAATTGCCACTGCCAGTAGGCGGAGAAATAACAAGTGCTCACATACAGGCGCTCTTCCCCTTCGGCATTCGTTATCAGCACGTCGCTCGTTTCCAGTTGGAATTGCTTAGGTGCGCCAGCCGGCTGGAGTTGCAACTGCGGAGTTCTTGGCATCGTTGCTATGAAAGGCTCGCTTTGTGCCGCTTCGACATTTGCAGCCAAAGCGAGACCCACAAGAGATAATAAAAAGTAAGTTTTCTTCATACAGTTCTGAATTAGAGATTACAGTTGCAATGATAGCAAAAAATCGTAGTTTGGTTGACTTTTTGTTTTCTCAACACCCATCAAATCCGGAATTAGCTGAATTTTTGTGGGAATAAACCACGTCTGTATGAACAATATGTAATCTATTCTGTCCTATTTTGCTTTAGTTGTCAACAAGCCTTGGCGCAACAAAAAACATAATAGACTCACATGTTGATGTCTGCGTATGATGAAGGAGAAATGCAAATCGCCCACAACCAAGTCGGCTGTGAGCGATTTGAAAGTGGTACCTCTTGGAGTTGAACCAAGGACACATGGATTTTCAGTCCATTGCTCTACCACCTGAGCTAAGGCACCAAATGTAGGCTTTCAGAGGTCGAGTTCGTGAAAGCGAGTGCAAAGGTACATTAATTTTCTCTTCCTTGCAAACTTTTCCCCGATTTTTTGCTCGAATATTAAAAAAAAACACTACCTTTGCACTCGCTTACGATGAAGAATCCTTCTTTGTCGGAGCAATCGGGATGTAGCGCAGTTGGTAGCGCACTACGTTCGGGACGTAGGGGTCGTGCGTTCGAGTCGCATCATCCCGACTTGTTGAAATGCCAACTTGTCATGATTCGGCAAGTTGGCATTTTTTTGTGTATCAGGAATGAATCCTCAGGAACGATGGGCGCTACATCGTGTGTATGTAAAACATAGACAAAATAATCATCTGAATATTTGTGCGTCTGCTGATTTTGGCTTAAATTTGTAGATTGAAATAATAGAAGAGAATGCCTATGCCTAAAATCTGCATATATCAACTGAGACATCCAACCACATCACCAACGACAAAGGCAACTTTGGGCCTATAAAAGTTTATGTTGAACGTGATATAGAATTTCTGTATAGAAAAGATTACATGAATTATCATAGAAATCATGGAAATAAGTTCAATGTTAAGGAGATGGACGAGTCAACAGGTCTGTATATCTTATCAGATTCAAAAAAAGTAAGAGCTTTACAGTCTCATGATTGGGCAAGTTTTGCAAGATTATATAATGGTCCAGGCTATAAATCTAATAAATACGATACAAAAGTGAAATTGTATTATGAAGCATATAAGTCTGATCCTTATAAGGGTTATAATATGTTACCTGAAGTGAAAGTATATGGTCGTCAAAAATAAATGTCTAATATTAATTTTATACTAAAAAACAATGAAGAGTCATTATTATATAGCTTTGATTTCCCTCTGCTTGCTAAGCAGTTGTGGAAATCATGCATATAAAAATAACAAAACAGATTCTAACAATATACCCATAAAGAATTATACGATAAAACAGAAAACGGATACCACTTCTCCTGCCTCCTTCTTTTCAATGATGAAATCAATTCTGTCATATAGCAAGAATCATCAAGAAAGCGAAAAGTCTGTTTTTATTGACACTTTCCCTAGCAAAGACAATTTGTTACTCTTTTTTAGAAACGATAAAACTAAACTTCTTCATGAACTAAATAAAATTTCTTTATCTGAATGCCGAAAGTATGCAAAAGATAATGATTTCTATTTTAATGAAGATATCGCCGTTCAAAGTTATGAGAGAGATAATTTTATAAGTTTCTTTTATTCTATGTTAATTGAGGGCGGAAGCCGAGATTACATAGAGAAATGCATTACATTGGTGAATATGGAAGGAAAAGTTTATGAAGTTGTTTTGGAAGCTTCTCCTTATGCGCGGGAAATTATTAAAAAATCTCTCATGTCTTATGATGCGTCGATTCGTGAAAGATATGAAGAGCGAGACCAATATGGCTTCTGTGTTTTAGCTGGGAAAATATATGTGCGTCCGATACCATATTCTGCCTTAGATGATAATGGCGGTGATTGGGTAGAGATACCATTTACAAATAAATTATCATTTAAATTGACGGATGCTTCTCAAATATTTAAGAACTAACTTGCTTCTACGTGGAAATCATGGTGGATATGATAGGCTATGACAAGGACGGTCACACCGTCTATACGAGGCTTGGCAACGGCGCTGAGGCAACGTATTCCTACGACAACAAGCGCGAGCGTCTGCAGGAGACGGAACTCCGTGTGGGCGGCAATAGTGTCATGGCCAACCGCTATGACTATGTCGCCGACGACACCACGTCGACGGAAGAGACTTTCTTCTACCACTCCGACCACCTCGGCAGTACAAGCTACATCACCGATGGCAAGGGCAACATCACGCAGTATGACGCCTACCTGCCTTACGGCGAGTTGCTTGTTGATGAGCACAGCAGCAGCGAGGAGATGCCCTATAAGTTCAACGGCAAGGAGATGGACGAGGAGACAGGGCTGTACTATTATGGTGCACGGTACATGAATCCCGTGACCAGTTTGTGGTATGGGGTGGACTCACGTATAGAAGAAATGGCGTTTAGTAGTTCTTACTCTTATTGTGACAACCATCCAATTAATTTTATTGACAAAAAAGGCAACAAGAATTTTAATTGGATAATATTGACAGAAGGAATTTCGCCACGACAAGATGTTAGAAATAATTATGATGACAATGTTGTAAATATATGGGCTCATGGAATTAGAGATCCAAGAGGTAAAAAATATCGTCAGCAAGCTTGGGGAATAGGTGTTTCTCAGCTTAATTCAGGGAGGATGTGGTCTAATGTGGCATCATATATACCAAAGGATGTTTCTTTGTTTGCAAGACGTATAGACAATGCGGACAAAGGATGGAGAACAAGGAATAATGGGCATCCAATATTAGTTCTACACAGTTGTGCCTCATCTACATTCGCACAAGAGATTTCTGCATCTAAAGAATTTATAGACGTTATTATTATAGCTCCAGACGTAACATTACATTCTACAAAGGAAAAAGGAGAATGGCTAAATTCTTTAGTTTATGGCAAACATTATGAACATAAACGTCCTGGTTTATGGCACGTGTATATGAACGGCTCTCCTCTTAAAGATAATGCTGGGAAAGTAATTACTTATGGTCCAAATGCACAACCTGGAACAAAAGGATTTGATTACAGATTCAATTTTAAAAAAAGTAAATAAACCATGTCTAAATTAAAATTCATTTTTATTATAGTCCTTGCGATAACATGTATGAAATGTAGTCATCGTCATAATAATCAAAAGGCAAATCCTAATGGTATTTTATATGAAAAAATCTGTGCTACAGATGTCCCAAAAGAGAATTTAGATATTCCTATGTTAGCATCTGCTGCATACAGTGACGGAACTCCTTTCTATGGAAAAGATAAAACATATTATGAACTTTCAGATAAGGACTTAATAAATGTAAAACATATTTTGGATAACAAATTAGGGGAGGACAATGTTTTGCAGTTGAATATAAATAATTATTTTAGACAATATCTTGCATATACATATTTGGGAAATATTTATG
>JBMNUV010000008.1:0-119343 GCA_050946455.1 Prevotella sp. | reverse complement strand
GTATTTAACTCCTCTAACTCCTTTGACTCCTTTTAACTCCCTTGAAGTAAGCAAGTTGTAAACTTGCGAAACTTCGGTAATAATTATTACTGTCCGGTAAACATTTTGAGGAAAAATGGTGCATCCAAAATAGAGAGTCATTTTGTCCTGACCCTTAATAGAAAGGGATGGCTTTCAAAAGTTTTCCCATGACGGGTGCTTCCTCTGAGTTTTTTTAGTTGAAAAAACATCTCAGCAATCTCGGCAAAGTATCTAACACGTTGAAATAAAAACTCTTACGTACATAAATAGATGGTAAAACATCCCAGCAATATCTCAGCAGCATCTCAGCAGACTGAGACGGAACATCTTTCCATATGGAATGGGCAAAGAGGTGACAAATAGTGCTTTAGGACGAATTAAGAGCCTATTAAGCCAACCTGCCATGTGATGCGGAAGAGGCATCGTGAGATGTGCTTATCGGACAAGTAAAAAGCCTCAACCCGTCTGTAGATGAGGATTGGGCACATGAGAGGTTAAGTTTACCAAACAGTAATAATTACCAAAAAACAAAGTCAGCCAATACAGGAGTTTCTCCTTATGGCTGACTTTGATAATCTATTATGGATTTATAACACTGTTATTTGCAAACTTTGCGAACGGTCTTACGACCATCTGCCCATTCCCGTACTTCAATGAAGAGACCGTTATCGGGACGAGTTACACGCCTACCCGAAAGGTCATACCAAACTACGGACTTGGGTTGTGATGAAATTTGAGCATCTTTAATTCCAGTAGTCACCATCCATACAATAGGTGAACTTAACTTGCTCTCTTTTCCGTGGTAGATTGCCTGAACACCGACGCTGTCAAACTCTTCTTGGAACAGATAAACCAAACGCTCCTCTCCCTCATAATAGATATTCTCTTCATCTGTGTAGAGGTAAGGCACTTCCACCATATCCTCATCCAAGTAGGAATAAAGTTCTGCGGAGAATACAATGGGCTCTTGCGGGTCGTCCACATAGATGCAATAGAACAAACTGTCGGATAACAAGTACTCACCATCAGCTCCATTCGGTGCCAGACTAAAATGAACATATCCTTGTTCATCATCCTCGTTCCAAGGTGCTACCTCTATCATCTTAGGCGATGCGGGTACAGCATCTACCGTTGTGAATGCTTCCAAACGTGGACCTGCATAGCACTCATAGAAGTAGCCAGCCTCCTTACCCTCGGCAATGTAGATTGCCTGAGTGGAATCCACGCTCATGCTGCTGTTCTCGGCATCATAGCTCAGCACGATAGAATCGGTCTTGTAGATATCGAAGACGCTATTATCCTCTTCGTTGACGATAGATTTTGCGGGCAACAGGAACAAGTGCACGTTATATTCGTCGCTTATGCCCATATACTGTTCCTTAAACACCACTTTGTCACCTTCAATACTTCCCTTCATCCATTTAGATTCGGTTCCTTCTTCCTCATCACCCATCTCGAAGGGACTCTCCATGTAAACGGCATCGTCTGTGAATGCAGCCTGTACCATCGTGGATTTCTTCTCCGTTGGGCTTTCATACCAATAGAAGATATAGGAATGCAGTTCCAAGTCTTCAGGCACAACTGTTGCCTCCTCATTGAAAGGTTTCAACGAGAGATAGCTGGTTGCCCATCCTTTCCATCCTGCTGTATCATCGACGAGCGCCATCACCACTTTAGGGATATTCAATTCCTCATCGAGTCCCTCGTCAACTTGGGTCAGCACATCGTCCTTGAAAGTGAACTTCACATCGCCTACAAGGTTCTCGCCCTCAAATTGAGGTGCATAAACGACGTCACCTAAGGAATCGCGTTGCAACACGAGACGGAGCAGATAATTGGTAGAACCGTCATAGTCCTCCTCTATCGCTTGTGGCGTATGCAACACGAGCGTATCGCCAGTTGTGGGTTCAAGTTTCATATAGGAGAAAGTATAGCAACCCGTCAGAGGATTGTAAATATAGAGGTTCCCGTCATCGCCCTTTGTATAATTGCCAACGGCATTATACTGAGGCTTATAACCAAGTCCGATACCAGAAGGCACGATACCGAATGAGGCACGAGCCAAATCTTCAAACGTTTCACCTTCTGGCTCTTCCGTGATGACTTCGCCATCAGTAAAATGTAGTTCTTTGGCAATCTGTGGAGAACGGGATGAAAACAAACTTTTCTTCTCAAGTTTCGGCATTTCTTGAGATGAGTTAGAACGAGAAACCACTTGCTGCGCATTGACTCCTGTTACTAATAACACTGCTGTGAGTAATAGCACGATTCTTTTCATAAGCCTTAAATTTTAAAGATTTTCAGATTGTGGTAATAATCAGTATCGCCACCTCTCTTAATTTATTAGGTATGGTTGTTAAACATAAGTTTTTGCAAATTTACCAAAAAATATTTCAAATTCATCATAATCTTGTGATTTTTTTACTTCTCATGAAAAAAAGAGGTTATAAGTAGTCAAATAACAATTGCCCAATTCAAGAATTTTGTCATAAAAACAATCCCATTAATAAAATGTAATACATGTTATTGGACTACAAGAGTAGCCAATCTGGGTAAAGAAAAAATCAATTGCATCTCTCGTTTAGGAGGCTTGCCCTTTACTCTAACACCGACATTTTCACAAAATATATCCAGGAGTTCACACACGTGTAATCTGATAACCATTTAATACTTAGTGATTTTTAACACCATTTTCATGAATCGGTAGCGGAGATGCACCCAATTATTGGCATCCCCGCTATCTTTGCTTCAATAAACCATACTCATCTTGTACGGAATATTTTATGTTTGACATGGTACCTACTTCAGCAACCTTGCTGTGGGCAGGACACCCAATGCATTGATATGCTCTACGAAGCGTTCTATATTTTTGTCATCAAATTCGCCAGACACTACAAGCGTTCCATCTTTTAGCTTCAGCAAGTAATGGCCTCCACCATTGACCTCGGTGCAGTGATGTTGGAAATTCTCATCATCTTTCAAAGTTGCCTTGAACTTACGATAGTTGTCCTCAAAGGTATTGCCATCTTCGGGCCATTCCTTGAACATCGTGCCTTTATTAGGCAGCTTGTCGGGAAAAGCAGTCATAATATCACTAACGGAAGGCAACATTGGATGTTTTTCTATCCATTCCTTCACGACCATAAGAACGAAACTGTCGAGGTTGCTATAATACTTACCGTCGTAGTCTACAATACGCTTGCCATAGCCCCTTGTTTCCTCTAAGGCTTTAATTTTATCCCAGTCTCTTCTGTAAGTATGAATTAATTTCAGCCATTCATTTCCAAAACCAACTTGGGCATACTGTTTCTGCCAAACATACCTTTCTGCGACATCTGAGATATGAGGAATATTTCTAAAATATTCACCACCTAATCGGTAAGCAAAAGGCTGTCGCTTTACAAAGCAAGATGCATAAGTATATAACTTATTGTTTCTCAGTTGTCTTGTAAGTGCAAGCATCAAAGCGTTTGCCAACATCTCCTCATTCTCATAGCCTACTTGTGTAGTGTATGCAAAGTCGAGGCAAGTATGAACCCTGCCCTTTGCATCATCAACTTCCATCATCTCATGCATCATCTCATGGAGAAGCACAGTGGTGAAAAGTTTTCTGAACTCTTCCCCATTAACCGCCACTTTCTCAATCTTGTCAACATATATCACTATCCAAGTGGAGTTCTCTCCTAATGACAAGGGACGGATGTCGTCCTTACCAAATTTCTTTGCCACATAGCTGTCGGCGAAATTGCCATGCACATGCATCCCTAAAAAGTCAATGATGACACGAGATGAATTGCCATCTTTACCCTCGAACGGAGGCTGTTGCCCATGGGGTTTATCGTCTATGTCATCCTCATCATTTGGACATTTATATTCACCAAAAGGCTTAGGCTCATCGTCTGTGTCTCCCCATCTTTCATCCTCCTTATCATTCCAGTCGGCATAGTCACCCCTACTACTGCGCCAAACCGAATGGTCAAAGTCCTCATCGTACCAATGCGACTGTCCCATTGCCCACTTCTCTAATGAATCTTCTTTAGATTTCCTCACATCTTCCGAATTGAGCAAGAACACTGGCGTGTTCTGAAAAATGTTGTAGGCAGCCAATTCTGACATTTCATGCACACCAAAAGACGAACTCATTCGATGCGAAAGCAGCGACATCAGTTCCAATGAAACCTCATTATGTCCACCAGCAATCTCATTAACAACACTTTCGGCATAATTAATAGCCCCAATACACCATGTTTCCCGCTTTCTACGAAGTTCACTGTAACCTCGAGTACGGTCTACAAAATAATCTCTAATTAACATAAAGATAAAGTTTTAAATTAGTATTTCAAAACATTATTAGATGCACTATTGTAATTAATCTAGTGAGATGTCTACTCAGTTCGAATCGATGCTTACAAAGAGAGTTTGTATAACCTATCGACACTTTATACCACCCACAAAGATGACAGCGCCTACTACAAGTATAATAATGATGACGAGTATCGCTTCCATGTACTTTGATTGATTTGGTATAGCTCATTTATCTGCAAAGATAAGATAAATCGCTATAAAACAACTATTTCATTTTATTTCAACTTCATCTATTCTGCAATTTGAAATAAAATGAAATAGTGAAAAAGTGAACAATTGAGGGGAAACAAAGAAATACTCAATAACGGAGATACTGCTCCACTAAACCGAGGTTGTTGAGATCCACTTCGCGTGCCACTCGCTCCCAAACCAGATGATGGATGTTGCTGCGAGGAATGCTGAGACGATAGACACCCAAGAAAGTAATGCAGTGGTTGTTGTTCATATTATTCATGAACATGATAAAGACGGGACGTCTATTAAGAAACTCATAATAGCGAGAGCGGTTGGTCAGAGAGTCAAGTTCCATCTGCATGACGTCATTGGGGGATTCACTCGTCTTGTAGTCTGTGATAGTTGGATAGAGACGGGAGGCATCGCCGTCATTGTGCCATTCCTTATTTTTATAGGTGGTAGTGAAAACGAAGATGCGCTTGTGAGTTGGCAACTGCTGACACCAAAGAGGTTCCTTGTTGGGGATGCCAAAGAGGGAAAGATACTCCTGCGGATGCTGGAATGTGCTCTTGCCGCAAACCAATCTACGGTTTTTTGGTGTAGCTATCTTAGTAGACATCGTTTGAAGCCGCTTCTCCAAAGTGAGAGTGTTATAGGCGAAATAAGCCACCATACCCAATAGAAACGCAAGGATAACAGCGGTCGCTACCTTCAACATACGGCGTGGACGGTGTGGAGGAATTTCATCTGAAGGAGTGGCATCTTCAGATAAAGAGTCATCTGAGGGCAAAGTCTCTTCCGTGGACGATGGCTTTAGCGAAGACTCCGCTGCAGATGATGTTTCCGAGTGATTTTCTTCTGTAGAATCCTCTGTTTCATCAGAGTCTTTCTCAATCGGGTTTTGCTCGCAAAAGTCATTCCAGTCGGCGTATCCAAGGAAGCGTGAGAGGATGGAGAGCGTGTAGGGAGTTGGATTACTCTTACCGCGCACATACCCCCAAATGCGCATCAAAGTCATCTGACTGATGCGGAGGCCTTGGGCTTCGATGAGAGATTTCAACTCGTCGAAGTTCTTTGGACCAACCATGGAGAATCCCACTTTCTGCTCCACCTTATTACGGAGAAGTGCGATTTGTTGTTTGTTGGAATGATTCTGACTGAATGTATCTGAAGAACTCATCGACCCCATTTTCCTCTTATGACTTTAGCCTATCTTTTTATTACAGTTTCATAAATGCCGACTATTTGCAAGAATGACTGTAAAAGGAAAGCCCCATCCTGTGAACAAAAAACCGTAGAATGAAGGACTCTCCTTTTTAAGTACAAAATTACAAAGAAAAAGATAAAAACTTGTGTTCTTTCTTAACTTTTCCTTTTTTCTTTAACATCAAATAAAAGACCTCAAAGATTCTTGAGAAGAATGCTACTGAAAAAAACGCCTCATATCAAGTTCCATTACATATACTGTACTATCCCAATTTGTTTCTGCATGAGAATTTGCATCGGTAGAACAAGTTTATCCTACGGACTCATTCACAAAGAACATCAAGATATCAAGCATATCAGTACTATTTTTCTTCTCTGCCATCCAGCCATTATTCCGTCTTTTTTTCAGTATTTTTCTTGTTAGCTGCTTTGTATAAATAATCCCGCATATAATTAATCAAGTCTTCAAACTTCTGCCGAGCTTCTTTATCTTCATTAAATTCAGCTAGTTTTGAATCATCAATTGCACGTAGGATTTCATCTTCATAAACCCGTAGAAATAATAGATCTTTCAATTTATTCAAAAATTTTTTCAGAATAAATTCGTTAACATCATAGGGGGATTCCCAGTAAGGTAATCCATTGACATCTTTTACATCCTCCAATTTGTCAAAAATAATTGAATCCAGTTTACCTTTATATTCTTCTCGCATCTTTCGGAAAGCCCTTTCCCAACAAATCTTGGGATCTTCTTCATCTTTGATAACACAGTCAAAGAAATCAACGTCTTCCAACTTTGTGTAAGGTTTATCATTAGGATAGAGTGAATATTCCCCACAGAAGATTATGTTGTTCAACTCTGTTTCTCCAATTGTATGTTGCGTAATCAACTCATGCCAAAAATTCATCTGTTCAGGTAAGATGAGTTGGAAGAAATAAAGATGTACCAAATACATCTTGGTTGGATTCATGAACATTTCCTTTGTCCACATTGGTAATGCCATTACTTCTTTGTTTCCCTTGGGCAGAATACGACCTACAGCATTAGGCTCGCCGGGAAAGACACTTACGTATTCAAGCCCCAACTCACCAGCAACTTCTTTGATAAGTGCACCTTTTCCCCAGCCATGATTTCCAATTACCAAGCAATCTTTTCCTTGACTTAAGGCCTCTTTTAATTTTTTCTTTTCAATCATAACAATAATTTTAAGAATTTAATTTAGATTTCTTTTATTCCGAAAACGAAGTCCACGTGGACAAGTTCGCGAAGTTTTTGCTTCGGTATTACTATCTATGTGTGACTCTATGTAGCCTGTGTCCTTGGTGTCCTCTGAAAGGACATGATTTAAGTTTCTTACCTAGGCAATATATACGAAAAGCGTGGAGTCCGTACTGTCACCCGTCCCACACGCAGAGACCTTCGCATTGCCCATTACAGTAAGAACGAGCAACGCAGAGCCCACGCCGATATGTATGTCAACCACAAGAACGACCCCTTACCCTTGAGTAATGGTTTTCCGTGTTTGAGCGTTTACACATCCATGAGCATCTACCGTTTCCTCATTCTTGACTGTAACTGGAAAGTTGCGAAGTTTCAGCGTGTCAAGAACAGAAAGTTAGTAAAAGCCTTTTCATATATTTTGCCCCCGCCTACCGCTCCCTAAAAGTGCGGTTATCGGCGTGGATATTGCAAAGGTAAGCAAACTTTTTTAAGACGCAAACTTTTGGACTGCTTTTTTCATTGAAGTGATTCACTTGATTCTCGCAGTTCGGTGTTTCCACATCATAACGTGGGATTACAAATCTTTGTCCCATAATGCTTGTTTTTTAAGTTTTTCATAATATAGAAAGCGACTCAAAAAAATTCATCTATTTAACGGATTTTAACTCAAAAAAATGCAAATTGCTGCCAAATTCGAATGCTACGCCTATTTGTTTCATCCTTATTTGGCACCAATAAAAAATGAAGAAGCCTTCAGTCACATTGTGTATTTTCATAGCAATAAGTTATCTTTGTGTAACAAAACATACAAATGCAGAAAAAAAACAACGCGGAAAACTTCTCGGTACACAATATTTTGATTACATTTGCAGAGTAGAAAAGAAATAGAACGATGAGAATTGGACTTTTTATCCCTTGCTACGTAGACGCGCTCTATCCACATGTGGGTCAAGCCACTTATGCGCTACTCAAGCACTACGGTTTGGATGTAGACTATCCACAACGGCAGACTTGCTGCGGTCAGCCCATGGCAAATGGAGGTTTTGAGCGTATGTCACGCCCTTTAGCTGAGAAATTCAGCCAAATCTTCAGCCCTTACGACTATGTGGTAGCGCCTTCCGCTTCTTGCGCTGCCTTCGTAAAAACCTACTACCCTCACCTACTGCCCGCGGACCACGAGTGTACGATTTCAAAAATCACGATGGACGTGGTAGAATTTCTTCACGATGTACTCAGAGTGACAGAAGTTCCGGGTGTATTCCCCCACGTGGTTAGCGTACACAACAGTTGTCACGGCGTTCGCGAGTTGGGACTCAGTTCTCCCTCGGAGCGCAACATTCCGAAGTTCAACAAAATTGTAGACCTGCTGCAGATGGTACAGGGCATCACGGTGAGACAGCCGGAACGCCCCGACGAGTGCTGTGGCTTTGGTGGCATGTTCTCCGTTGAGGAGACCGCCGTCTCCATCCGCATGGGTGAGGATAAGTTAGCTCGCCACATGGCGACGGGAGCCGAATACATCACCGGTCCGGACAGCAGTTGTCTTATGCACCTTGAAGGCATTGCACGCAGGGAGAAAAAGAATATCAAGTTCATTCACGTCGCAGAAATATTAGCCGCAGGATTATGAGTACCATTCATAGCGAGAACGCCAAGGCTTTCAACAGAGACAGAGATAAGGTGACGTGGCACGACCAAACGTTCTGGTCGCTACGTCAGAAGCGCGATGAACTGGCACACGAGTTGCCCGAATGGGAGGATTTGCGCCAGTTGGCTTCAGAAATCAAGCTTCACACGCTGACTCACTTAGCTGACTATTTAGAGGAATTCAGCACTCAGCTACAGAGCCGCGGAGTGAAGGTGCATTGGGCGAAGGATGCCCAACAGTTCAACGAGATTGTTTATGGCATTTTAGAGACTCACCAAGTAACCAAGATGGTGAAGTCGAAGTCGATGCTCACCGAGGAATGTGGCATGAACGACTATCTCGAAAAAAGAGGCATCGACGTAGTGGAGACGGACTTAGGCGAGCGCATTCTACAACTGCTCCACCAGAAGCCCAGCCACATCGTTGTACCTGCCACCCACCTTCACCGTGAGGAGATTGGACAGATGTTTGAGCGCGAGGGAATCTCCAATGAAAAGGGTAATTACGACCCCACTTATCTGACCTATTGCGCCCGCAAGAGCCTTCGCCACGAGTTTCTTGAAGCTGGCGCTGGAATGACAGGCTGCAACTTCGGTGTTGCCAAGACGGGCGACGTGGTAGTCTGCACCAACGAGGGCAATGCCGATATGTCGACCTCCATGCCCAAGCTCCACATCGTGGCAATGGGATTAGAGAAGGTGATTCCCGACTACGCCTCATTAGCGGTATTCCACAGGCTCCTCAGCCGCAGTGCCACAGGACAGCCCACTACGGGCTTCACGTCTCACTTCCGTCAGGCTCGTCCGGGCGGAGAGATGCACGTAGTATTGGTGGACAACGGTCGCAGCGACATCCTCGGCAATCCCGAACACTGGGAAACGCTGAAGTGCATTCGCTGCGGTGCGTGCATGAACACGTGTCCCGTCTATCGTCGCAGCGGTGGTTATAGCTATACGTATTTCATCCCCGGTCCTATCGGAGTGAACTTAGGAATGCTGAAAGACCCGGAACGCTACAGCGACAATGTCTCTGCATGCAGCCTCTGCCTGAGTTGCGACAATGTCTGCCCAGCCAAGGTGAGTCCCGGCAGCCAGATATATCATTGGCGACAGGATTTGGAGAAATTGGGCAAAGAAGACAAAATCAAGAAGTTCATGTCGGAGGGTATGCGAATGCTCTATACCCACCCCAACCTCTATCTCGGTGCGCTGAAAGTGGCACCGCTGCTCAACTTCGTGCCTGAAAGCATCACCCACTTCAGCCGTCTCAATCCTTGGGGAATCGGTCATGCCGCTCCCCGCTTTGCTACCCAAACCTTCCACTCTTGGTGGAAACAAACACACAAGAAGAAATGAACAAGGAAGACCTTTTCAAGAAACTGCGCGACAACACTCCGCGCCAATATGATATGCCTCTCGTCAACGTGAAGGGCATTCAATATAAGGATACCTATGCACAATTCAAGGCAATGTGCCAACAGATGGGAGCCAACGTGGCTGAGGCGAGCAAGACTGATGATTTGGACCAGTTGGTGCACAACCTCTATCCCAAAGCCACTACTTTCGCCTCGAATCTGCCGTTCATCCATATAGCAACCAAGAACCCGGACACCGTGGAGGCTGCCGAGCTCAACGGGACTGACGTAGGAATCGTGATGGGACAGACGGGTGTGGCTGAAAACGGATGTATCTGGATTCCACAAACCATGAAGGAGAAGGCTGTGCTGTTTATCTCCGAATATCTGGTTATCTTCATCGACCGTCAAGACATCGTTGACAACATGCACCAAGCCTACGCGCGCATCAAGATGGATTCACGCTACAACTTCGGTACGTTCATTAGTGGTCCTTCCAAGACTGCCGACATTGAGCAGGCACTCGTCATGGGCGCACAGGCTGCCCGCGGTGTGACAGTCGTCATTTTGCAATAAACATCTATTATGGAAACGAAATTCAAACTCCGCAACGGAATCACACTGCCAGCCATCGGTTTCGGCACGTGGCGGGCTACGGGCGAGGAAGCCCAACTTGCCGTGAAAACAGCCATCGAATGCGGCTACCGTCTCATTGACACGGCTGCAGTTTACAAAAACGAGAACTTCGTGGGCAATGCCATCAAAGATTGCTTGAAACGGGGCGTTGTAAAACGTGAGGAACTCTACGTGACAAGCAAGGTTTGGAATACCTGCCGTGGCTATGACAAGACCATAGCCGCCTTCAAGCAGACACTCAGCGACCTGCAACTTGACTATCTCGACCTCTACCTCATCCATTGGCCTGCCTCACCCCACCAGTACAGCAACTGGCGCGACATCAACGCCGACACATGGCGGGCTTTGGAGACGCTGTATAAGGACGGACTGGTGAAGAGCATCGGCGTGAGCAACTTCTATATCCACCACCTCGACCCTCTCATGCAAAAAGCTACTGTACTTCCCATGGTGGACCAACTGGAGATTCATCCCGGCAACGAACAGAAGGAAAACGTGGAATGGTGCCACAAGAATGACATCGTGGTGGAGGCTTGGCGTCCCTTGGGAAAGGGAGCGCTTCTCTCCCACCCCATCGTGCAGGAAGTAGTTTCTCACCATCCCGGACACACTGCCGCACACGTTCTACTTCGCTGGCTTTTGCAGCAGGACATTCTTCCACTGCCAAAGTCTATTACTCCTGAACGAATCCGGCAAAACATCAACTGCTTTGATTTCGAGTTAAGCGACCAAGAAATCAAGGCAATCTCACAAGTCGAACCCAATGGCGGAGTGGAACAGCCCGATGAAGTGGATTTCTGATTTCCACAAGTGTTCGTTCGCTCCATACAATTGAATAGCCAAACTCACTAATAGGGAAAACGGGGAAGCGTGCTGTTGCTCACGCTTCCCCTGAGTTCCGAAGAGAATCAATTGTGCTCAATCATGGTACATAAGGTTCGATTATCAGAATTCAGAATATGATTATAACTTCTTTATATGAAAAGTCTGAATGTTTCCTTATTTAGGCTATTAGAGTTCCTACGTTTTGATAATTGTTCTTCGCGTTTTGTATATTGACGTATATAATAGGAATAGGATATCATGAAATACACTATCACTTGCACCCACAGTGCTATATAGTCGCTCTTGATGTCTCTGAGGGAGCTACCCATACTCATAATGCTCACGTAGTCGTTCATTCCCAGCGATGATGGGAAGAGGTAGGACAGCAGGTGCAGCGAAGAGGGCATAGAGGGCGTAGGCCATGAGATACCCGATAGGAACAGCAGAGGCACGGACAAAAAGACGAATATCAGGATGCCGTCCTCGCGCCGATACACAAACATGGAAAGTGTAAAGGAAAGGAAGATACAAGACAGCAGGTAAGGCACGATGAATGCCAACAGCGTGAAGTAATCTCCTGTTGAGGGCAACTCGAAGGCATTGGTGACGTAAGTAAAAGCATAAATAGCCATCACGATGTAGAGCAAGAGATAGAACCCAACGCGCGCCATCAACACAGTGAACGGTCCCCGATAGCGCTTGTCTGGCGGGAAAATATTGTGATAGCGCTCACGCATCACGCCCATGTGCATACCTATTCCCAAGAACAGCGTCTGCTGCAAGATGAGCATGAACACTGGTGGGACAAGAAACGCAGCAAAGCCGCTCTTGGGATTGAAAAACGACACGCGGTCATACTCCACTGGCATTCGCGTGATGTCCTCATCGGTTCTGGTGACAGAAGCGGTGGACAAATGCTCCTCCACTTTGATGTCCTTGCTCATACTCAAGTAAACTTCAGTCAGTCCAACGATGAGTGCCTTATAATAGAGCATACTGCTCATATCGGAGTAAAGCCCGACGGTAGTCGGAGTGCCGCGCATGAGGTCCTTGCTGAACGACGAGGGAATGTGGACAATGCCAAATGCCTCCTTTGTCATGATTCCCTGCTTGGCTTCCTCCATATTGATACACCGCTTAAAGTATTTCACATCCTGCGTGGCATCCATGCGCCGCAGGAATTCCCGACTGAGATGAGAGTTGTCGTCGTCGACAACCATCACGGGCACATCCCGCACCACTTCGTTGTCATACACATAAGAATAGAGCAACGGATAAGCCAAGGGTACGAAGAGAATGAATATCATGATTCCCCTGTCGTGCAAGAGGAATTTCATCTCCTTATAGAATATGTAGACCAGATTTCTCATGACAGATAAACAAATTTGTTGAAAGCCTTACGATATCGGCCCATCATCAGCATAGGCAGAAGGCAGAACACTACCAATGCCACCACCGACGACCACACATATCGGATAGGGAATCCGTAGAGGGCTTGATTGATATATATCAGGTAATAATGACGCAGGGGGAACAACGCCGATAGTGCTTGAAGCACAGGCGGCATGGCGGTGACGGGATACGTGAAGCCTGCCAAAGAGAACGAAAGGATTCCCCAAAGGGCACAGATACACATGGCAAGACGAAGCAGACCAGCCAACAATCCGAAAAGGAATACGCCAAAGCCCTGTGACGCCAACACGGTGAGGATTCCCAAGCCTATCATGTGCCAGATGCCGCAATGACAAGGAAAGCCAAGATAGACAAAGAAATACACATCCATGAAGACGATTTCCAAACAGAAGATAATGGTTTGGGGCAGAAGCTTACCAAGAAGTGCAATGGCTGGATTATAACCTGCCACACGAAACCATATCTTCTGCGTATGTTGCTTCCACTCCAAACCTATGGTGTAGGTCGTGGAAAGGAGAATGAGCAGGATGATGATACCCGGCACGAGCATGTTGCTCAGATAGACCGAATAGTTAAGTTGCGGGTTATTGATGGGATGCGTCTCAAGCGTAATGGGCTGCAATACTTCGAGGGCATCGTCGTTGGAGAAGCCGTTGCCATAAAGCGACTCTCTCGTCAGAGCAAGCGGGATAAGCTCACTCGCCGTCTTCATATCCTTAAAGAGCAAGTTGCCCGGAACGTAATAGCAGTCATTGGTATAAAAGGAGAGGCGCGGCTGCCTACTACTTTCGGCATCTTTTGTAGTATGGGGCGGCAAATAATAGAAGCCGTAAATCTCACGTCTTTGCATAGCACGCCGCGCCTCATGAAAGTTACTGTATTTGTATTTTACCTCCGTCTCCTCAAAGCTGTCAAGCACTTGAGCCACAAGCTGCGTAATACTGGTATTGTCCTCATCTACGATTCCTGCAGGCAAGTCGGTGGGAAGTCCCGCGTCCATCAGATAGGTGAAGAAGAAAATCACCAACAGAGGAGCGACTATCATGCAGAACAAGAAGATGGGACGCTTGGCAAAGATGTGCAGCTCGTGACGGAAGATGCAACCTAACCGCCTTTGTAAGACCTGTATTTTCGTCATAATCTAATCCCTTATAAGCAAAGCCGACATCTCTTTTCTGACGCCGGTGGCATCAGCCAATGGCCTTGCCTCTACTTCAAATACTTTTAAGTCGTATTGACCCATCATGCGGGTTGCCTTCCAAGCAGCGAAGTTGCCCAAGTTTTTGAGCAGCGACACGCGACAGTCGAAAGTCTTATCAATAGCCGGCACATAGATTTTCACCTTTTGCCCCAACTCCACTCCAGGCAGTTGGTCCTCCTTGAGGAAGAAAGTGAACTTCACGTTCTTGGTGTCGACGTTCATGATGGGTGCGCCTGTACTGATGAACTCCCCAACTTCTGGAAAGATTTCGGTGACGATGCCATCCTCTGCCGCGATGCACACCGTCTCATGTTTGAGAGCCTTCACGCGGTTGATGTTGCTTTGGCTGCGTTGGGTCAGCGCCTTGGCAGCTCGCTTTTCCTCCTCACGCGCACCGTCCCGTGTCATATTATAGGTTTCTATGGCAGCTTTCTCTGCGGCAACCGCTGCATTATAGGATGCCTCAGCCTCATCAAAACGCTGTTTAGCCACTACCCCCTCCTCAAACAGTGCTTTGATTCGACGATAAGTAGCTTCAGCCAACTGGCGAGTTGAACGTGCCTGACGAACGATTTGACGTTGTCGCGCAATCTGCTCCTTACGGCTGCCGTTGTCTACCAAATCCTGACGCGCCTGTTGCGCCTCATAGGAGGAAGTGGCTTCGGAGAGCGTGGCATCAAGCTCCGGCGACTCCAAGATTGCCAACGTGTCTCCTTTCTTGACCCGCTGCCCTTCTTGAACGTAGAACTTGACTACGCGAGAGGGCACCTTCGTAGAAACACGATAGTCTTCCAAGTCAGCCTCTCCCTGTAAGGGTTCAGCCTTGGGTTTGAGGCACAATCCAACAATGCTGGCAATCGCTATCAGCAACAGCATCACCGAGCCTATGATGATTGTACGTGTCTTATATATTTTCCGCATCTTCTTTTTTATTGCAAAGTAAATGAATATCTTTGGCTTTCCTTTGTTCAAAAAGGGAACTATCGTCTATATCTTGAAACCTTGTTCCCAAAACGGACATCATTTAGTACGAAAATAACTAAGACATTCTTACTATTTTGTTAACTTTGTCAACAAAAAACAAAGGACATGACATCAACAAACGACATCTCTACAGTCAATCTCACCCGATTGGGACAAATCAACGACAACCAAGTAGTCTATGTTGACGAAGACGTTGCCATCTTGGAAACGATTCGCTATTTTATGAATATGGATACGTTCCTGACGCTCAACAATTTCGTTATCGTATGCATGAACGGCGAATTGCAGATGGACATCAATGGCGAGACGGTCAACTTGAAACGCCATGAATTGTATTTTTCACGGGCGAGGGTCATCATTGATAATTACTCCGTCAGCCCGGATTTCAAATGCAAAGTGTTCTGCGTTTCCGACAACATGCTCCATATCATGCTGCGAACGAAAATCAACGTCTGGATGGAAGCCGCCTACATGGGAACGAGCAATATTTTCCAGTTGTCGCCCAACGAGGTGAAACTGTTGGAAGCCTACGTGACGCTCATCAAGGAGAAACTGCGCCTGAAGGTGAACACAATGTTCCAAAGAGAGACGATGCACTCGCTCCTTCAAGCATTGCTGCTGGAGTTTTGCGACATTCTTTGCCGCCTCAACGCCGACCAGCAGGGCGGCATGCCACAAGGTCGTATGCTGTTCAATAGGTTTTTGTCCATGCTCTCCAATATGGATGCCAAGCGTCACAAGGTGAAATTCTATGCTGACAAACTCGCGGTGACGCCCAAATACCTCAATGTGGTTTGCAAACAATACAGCAACCAGACCGCCTTGAAATGGATTGAGCATTATCTTTTGGAGGACATCCGCTACTACTTGCGCAACACCAATCTCACTATCAAGGAGGTATCCAACTTGCTGGGATTTGCCAATGTTTCTTTCTTTGGCAGTTATGTGAAGAAGCACTTCGGCGTTTCGCCCATAACTCTAAGGAAGAGCGGAGACAAGAAACCTACCGTAAACTGAGGAATGGCTGTTGGAGCATTCTTACATCGGGGAAGCCAAACACTCAGCGATAAAAAATATACCGCAACAGACTTGTATCTATTGCGGCATTTATTGGCGGAAAGAACGGGATTCGAACCCGTGAAACGCTTTAGACGTTTACACGCTTTCCAGGCGTGCCTCTTCAACCACTCGAGCATCTTTCCAGCTTCTTTTTGAAAAGCAAGTGCAAAATTATCTCTTTTTTGGCAGAAACGTGCATAATTGTTAGAGTTTAATATATTTTAACCCTCAAGAACAACTGATTTTCCAAACACAATAGCGAGGGATTATTTCGCCCCAAGAGTCTCCGTCATTCAAAGGCTACAGTTCTATGACGCGATTCATTAGGTTTCATCGGCTCAAGAGAGAGTCTAAACGCGACTTTTGGATTGAGCGACAATTGTCGACACGTTTGTCGACAATTGTCAACGAGTTTGTCGGCAATTGTTAACCAGTTTGTCGACAATTGTCGCACAATCGAGAGTAAACAGACACACAATCGCCAACAACCGAATATGATAACGAATATGAACACACAAATATTGTTGGTAGGTGGGTAGACTTTTACCTATACTTCATAATAGCCAGTCATTAACGCGTCTTGGGGAGATTCTCAAATCAATCATCGTTTGCCATTTCATCGAACTCAAGTTAAAATATTTTGGAAAAAGCATCGCTATCAGGAAAAGTTGATGTAATTTTGTGGCCAAAAACAAACAAAAACGTCCACTATGAAGATAAAATCCCAAACCAAGCAACTCATTCTATGGCTCGGTGCACTGGTCGTTGGAACCCTGTTGGGACTCGTTCCAGGTACGCTCCTCCATCAGGTCATCGACTTTGTGGCTACCGTATATATCCGCTTGTTCCAACTTTTGGCTGTGCCGACCATCTGTCTCGCCATCATCAACACGATGATTCGCTTTGGTCTGCAGAAGGACACAGGGCGTATCTTCCGCCATACCATCACCTATACGCTGCTTACAACTTTCGCAGCCGCTACGGTGGGACTCATTCTCTACAACATCATCCAGCCGGGCAATCTGTCTATGAGTCTGATTAGCCAGGGAAGCAGCGCCATTCCGGAGTCAGTTGCCAACGAAACTTACTATGACCATATCATTGGCGTCATCCCCAACAACATCGTCAAACCATTCCTCGACGGCAATGTACTCTCCATTCTTCTCTTGGCTTTCGCTATTGGCATCGGCATCGCCAAACTGCCGCGCAAGGAATCCACGACATCCCTCATCAATCTGATGGCGGGGTTGCAGGATTTGCTGTTCCTGCTCATTCGTGCACTCATCTGGACACTGCCGTTGGGCATCCTTGCCTTTGCTGCACAGCTATCCTCACAGGTCAGCGCCGGTATCGCCGCACAGTCGCTAGGCAAGTATGTCGCCGTGATTTTAGGAGGCAATATCATCCAGTTCTTCGTTGTGCTGCCCCTGTTTCTGCTCGCTCGCGGACTCAATCCGCTCCGCGTATTGGGCAAGATGTCGCCAGCCGTGCTGATGGCGCTCTTCACGAAAAGTTCCGCTGCCACGCTTCCCGTCACGATGGAGTCGGCAGAAAAGCGGTTAGGCGTGGAACCCAAGGTGGCGCGCTTCGTATTGCCCATCTGTACTACTATTAATATGAACGGTTGCGCAGCATTCATCTTCGTCACTTCGGTTTATTTGTTGCAGAACGGAGGCATAGAGCTCAGCATCTGGCAGATGATTGGTTGGCTCTTCATAGCCGTCATCGCCGCTATCGGCAACGCGGGTGTGCCCATGGGCTGTTTCTTCCTCACGCTCTCCCTAATGACCGGAACGGGAGCTCCCATCGGTCTGATGGGAATCATCCTGCCTGTCTATACTATTATAGATATGATAGAGACAGCCGAGAACGTTTGGTCCGACAGTTGCGTCTGCGCCATGACCGACCACGACCTGCGAGCCCACGAAGGCTAAGGGCTGGAGGTAATCGGAAGAATCGGACTGGTCGGACTTTTCGGACTAATCCGACTAATCCGACTAATCCGACTAATCGGACTGGTCAGAAAAGTCGGACTGATCAGATTAGTCCGACAATAATCAGAAGAAAAAAAATTCCCAAAAAAGTTTGATAATTCAAAAGAAAAACTTTATATTTGCAAACGAATAAGATTTATTAGTATGATGAGACGTTTAGCATTTGCGTGTGCAATCTTTCTCTCTTCCTTTCATGCAAACGCTCAAACTTATCTTCAGTGTACCTTCGGGCAGGGCATCCCGTCCGACTTTACTTGTATTGACGGTGACCAAAACACTCCTTCAACCGACATGGCTAACATAGGCTTCAGCGTTGGAAAGGCGTGGGTTGCTTATTCTCCTGACAAGACCACTGACTCTGTGGCTTGCAGTACCTCTTGGTATACTCCCAGCGGCACTTCTGACGACTGGATGATTACTCCAGCCCTGCAGATTACTTCCGACCAACTTGCCATCTGCTGGAAAGCTATGGCTGCTGATAAGAAGTACCGCGACGGCTATACTGTTTATATCTCCACAACGGGCAACACGCGCGAAGACTTCACCGATGAGCCTGTGTTCAGTGTTGACCAAGAGGAGAACGCTTGGACCCGCCATGAGATACAGCTCAGTGGCTACAATGGCAAGACTATTTATGTGGCATTCGTCAACAACTCCAACAACAAGAGCCGACTCTACGTGGACGATATCATCATCAGCGCTCCTTCGACAGCCTATCTCACGGTGGAGCAATCGCCCATCACGAACATCATGGGACCGCAGACTATCAGCGGACGCGTGTTCACTGCGAGCGAGCAGACCATCAACGGCTACAGCATCGGCATTGACTATGATGGAGAGGAGGTAACGCAGTATGTTGACACGACCCTCACCAACGCGGATGCCATCCCCTTCGAATTTGAGGACGTCCTTCCCATGAAAGCTCACGAGACGAAAGACTATACTGTTTGGGTAGAAGCCAACGGAGAGCGCTTCACCTCACCCCTTCTGCAACTCACTTCCTACGGACGCAAAACGCTCGTTGAGGAATGCACAGCAACTTGGTGCGCATGGTGCGTAAGAGGCATTTACTATCTGGAACGAGTGGAACAGAACTTCCCCAATCAAGCCGTGAACGTTACCATCCACGCATGGGCAGACTCCGACCCCATGTACTGCCAAGACTATGTGGAACAACTCAACGAATTCTTCAACACGCAACAAATACCCAAGCTGATGGTGGACCGCTGCTCCGATTATATCTTCGACCCCACCTACGTGGAGCGGGGCATACTGGAGCGCTTTGAAGAGGAGCCTGTCTTGGCTGCTATGGAACTGGAGGGCGATGCCGACGCAGACACCAAGAAAGTAACGGCGCGCACACGACTCTACTTTGGCGCAGACCATCCCGATGCCCACTACGCACTCAACTACGTTATCTATGAAGATAGCGTCCATGTGCCGGGCGACTCCGCTTATTACCAGCACAACGCCTATGCAGGCGGGTCTAACGGCAAGATGGGCGGATTTGAGGACAAGCCTGCTTGGATTTCAAGCGATGAGATGTATTTCCGTGAGGTATCACGCTGCATCGTTGCCGGAAAGAAGGGCATAGAAGGTTCCGTACCCTCTTCATTAGTGAAGGACCAGCCCTACGAATATGAATATACCTTTGACCTGCCTGACAATCTGCTGAGCAACGAACGCGTTTATCTCGTAGCCATGCTGGTCGATACGACTGACAATCATGTCGTTACCTGTGAGAAGGTGCATTTGGCTGGTCTGAGTACAGCCATCAGCAACACTCCCACTGTAAAGACTGTAGAAAACACTGGCGGCGACCGCTGGTACAGTCCCTCGGGAATGCTGCTCAACGCTCCACAGCGGGGACTCAACATTCTGCGCCGCAGCGACGGAACTACGGTGAAAGTGCTCGTGCGTTGACCTTTCGAAGTAGGTTTTTCACATATTTACGATAAATTTTGTCGACATTTGTTTTGAGAGTCCAAAGATTAACATTAAATTTGCAAGTCAAAGGATGTTAATCGTTGGACTCTCATGCGTAGAAACATATTCATATTACTTCTTGTCGGAGCATTCGTCTCCTCTATTGTCGGCTTCGCCTCCTCTCAAGGAGAGCCAACCCAGCCCGCTGAGGAACTATTAGCTCAACTCGAGGCAGGAAAAGCCTCACGATTTGCCGAGTGGACGAATAAATCTATCGAAGAACTCTATAAGGAAGGATATGACTATATGAATCGTGGTGTCAATGACAGCGCCCTTATCAGTTTCACGATTCTATCTTCCAAGTCTCAGGATAGACTAACTAAGAAAGAAAAGAGGCTCTGCGTACAAGCCTACAACAATTTAGGTATCCTCTATTCCTACGTCTACTTCAACTATCCCAAAGCTTTCAGTTACATGGACCGGGAACTAAGTCTGGCTAAGGAATCGGGGTTCGACGACATGTTGCCCGCTCTCTACGCCACCTATGCCGGCATCATGCTCAACAACGACAACTTCCGAAACCCCGACATCCCCAATCCCAAGACATTCAAAGTCTTTAAAGACGCGTTTTATACTTCGGTGAAGTTGAAGGATTGGAGAAATCTTCTTTTCAATTTCGACAATATCACAAATGCAGCCCTCAGCTATTCAAGGATGGACCTTGTCATGTCGGAGATTGCCACGTTCAAGAAACTCAACATCCCCACGAATACGCCCTATCTGGAGTTTTCACGCAAGCAATGTGAGGGAATGTTGGCTGTGAGCAAGAAGAACTACGACGCTGCTCTGTCATCCTTCCGCAACTCTATGAAAGGTCTGGATTCCACCGATATCACGGCAAGTAAATTCATGACCATGGCATACAACAACATGGCATACACTTACGCGCTGATGGGTAAATATCGCGATGCCATCAACATGACGGAGAAGATGATAGATTTGCAGTCGAAAGACAACCTATCTGATGCCCTGATATTCTCCTATAAAGAGATGAGCGAATATTATCGGAAGATGGGTGACCAGACTCTCGCCGACCGCTACTTCATGAAATACCTCCAGCATAAGGATTCTTTCATGTATTCCAGTAAACTGTTGGACGCCGAAGAGAATAAATTTCTCGGTGACTTGCAGGAGGCACAAGATGAGTTGCAGATGGTCTCGATGAAAAAGAAGACACAAACGGTTATCAACTGGATTCTTGCCGTGGCTTTGTTGGTGACTTTCCTGCTGCTCTACCTCGTATGGCGTGGCTATCAAAATCTGAAAATCAAAAACCGTGAGCTATACCAGAAAAACGTGGATATGCTCAAGGTTGATGACGAGCGCCGCAAGATAAGTGAAGCTCTGAAACGGCAAAATATCAACGTGAATCCTCAGCCTGCAGTTATGGAAGAGGAGCCATCACAAGCTGCCAATAGCTCCAAATACCAACGCAGCCGACTCTCAGAATCGGCGCAGCAGGAAATTGCCAGCCGCATTATTGATGCTATGGACAATATAGACGAGGTATGTTCTGAGCAGTTCTCTCTGTCTCGCTTGGCACAACTCGCCCAATCTACCCGAAACGACGTCTCACAGGTACTCAATGATGTCATTCACAAGCCGTTCAATGTATTGTTGGGCGAATACCGCATCAAAGAGGCTTGCCGCCGTATGAACGACAGCCGCTACAGCCAATACACCATTGAGAGCATCGGCAACAGTGTGGGCTACAAGTCACGCACCAGTTTTGTCTATGCCTTCAAGCGCAACACAGGGCTCACTCCATCTGAGTATCTCAAGTTGGCGCGGGAGGACGCTTCTGGAAAATAAACTGCATCAAGGTGGCGCCCAAGTAAGTTGATAGTTAATAGAGAATATTATAGTGAGCCCTTCTACGTTGGTAGGAAATCCCCCATGAAAAGCCCAAAATGGATGTAAAATTGAACAATCCTACCCATTTAAACACGCACAAAGCCTTTTTTACAACCTTTCCATCATCTTTTTTCTATATTTGCAGCAAGAAATGGAAGAGCATTCTGAGTTGAGAGTAGGGACTCGTCTTGACGAAAGGATGTGAAAAAAGGTAACAGAGTTCCAAAAGCTTATTGATATGAATAAAAACCTTACCAAATGTTTATCGCTACTGTTCGTTGCCCTGGTGACGACCTGTATGCCCGTTGCGGCACAGAGCAAGCGATTTGTGAAAGGCTCCGAGGAAGCATCCAAGATTCAGAAATGGCCTGCTTCGGTCATAGGTAATTCTAAGAGCTATGCTAACCAGCAAATTAGGAATTCATCCAGTCTTTCCACTACCGACGTACTCGTTGATGAGGATTTCTCCGGATTCACAGAAGGAACCGAGGACAATCCTGATACAACAGAACTCTATTGCCAATATGGATTGGGCAAATACGAGGGTTTGATGATTGACCCCAAATATACCAAACGCCCCGGATGGATGGGTACGGAAATCTATTCAGCTGGCGGTACCGTGGGTCTGTTTGCCCATCAGGCATGGCTCAACGCTACTATGAATACTCCCCAGGGTGATTACTCAGGTGATTTGACCATCACTTTGCGCGCTAAGGTACCCAGCAAGACACCGGGTTCTTCAGCAATGGTTTACGTGCGCGTATGCAAGGGTGGTTTTGAAGACCCCACAGCAGCCGATTGTGAGAATCAAGAATACAACACGTCTGTGATGATTTACGGTGGTCCTCAGGCTTCTTGGACAGAAATTACATTCAAGGTACGCAACTACAGTGCCGACAGCGATGGTTTTATCCAAATCAGTGTGATGGGTAAAGCCCTCATTGACGATGTGAAGGTAACCTCAACAACCGATGATTTCTTGGCTCCTCCCAAACTGCGTTCTGTTACCGACTTTAATAAAGACGGCTCATTCACGCTGCATTGGGATTATACTCGCAAGGCTTACGACTACAGAATCAAGCTCTATAAGGCTGAGAAACTCTCCGAAGGTGATTCTATCTATACAGAGCACTTCGATGACCTTCTGCCCGACGGTACGGGTATGGCTGAAGGATTCTCTGCTACAGGTAATTCCACCAACTTCCTCTCTGAAAATGAGGGTGTGGATGGCACCGAGGCATTCGTATTCCACGATGGCGACACGCTCACCACGTATAACCTCAACGCTAAGTATCAAGACTTCTCGTTCTGGACGGCTTGCTTCTATCCCGACACTGTAGCTCCGGAAGAAGACTATGAGAGTGTACTCACCATGGAAGGTCTGACTGGTGACGGATGGACCAAACTGGGTGACATCTATCTGAATATGTTCTTGGAATATACAGGTACTTGGACGGCAACCGATATTTGGGGCTCCGATGAGTATAAGAATCAGTATTATGCTCTGCGCTTTTCACTCCATTCTCCTTATCCCGACGCACGGCTCATCTTCGATGATGTGATGATTGAGACTTCGGCTCCGATAGGACTGACTGAAGTAGAGCCTAACTCGCAGTATGGCAAGACTTGCGGTTATATCAACACCAAGAACAACTACCTCAATGTGTATGAGATTGAGGATGACAACACGACGCCACAGCAATGCTACGCCGACCTTGACCCGAATGCAACCTACTTCTATCAGGTAGGTGCACACTACATGTACCAAGTGGCTTGGACAGCTATTAATGAGATTGTAGGACTCTCTACTCCAGTTGTGACTCCCGCAACTAATATTGATGAGCGCGGTAGTTATACAGCCAACTGGGAGAAGACTCCTAAGGCAGAGGGCTATGTAGTAAGTAACTATGGTGTGACGGTTCTCGATGAGGACGAACCAGGCTTCACACTCCTTTCTGAGGACTTCTCCAAGATAGACGAGACTATGACTACCAAGACCTCACCGACTGATTATGACGCTCTGAGCAACACAGCTTCCTACATGGATGACTATACAGAAATGCCTGGTTGGATTGGTTTGAACAACGCTATCTGCCAAGACATGATGGGCGGTGCAGCTGCACAAGGCTCTTGGGCTTACTTGCAGACTCCTACCCTCTGGCTCAACAACGACAGTACCTTCTCCGTGAGACTGAAAGTATATGGTACGAAAGACGATTATCTCGTCATCGCTACTACTAATGCGATGTACACCATTCAGTTCCCCGAGAATACGAAAGATACTCTGTCAACAGGCCTTATCGAAGGCACACTCCAAGTGAAGCAGGCTCCTGAAGCAACGCCGCTGATGTTCTACACTTACGGTGAGAGTTCCTTCATGATGGACTACATCGAAGTGACGCAGGACCTCAAGGCTGGTGACAAGACCTACACATATCTGGGCTATGGTACGACCTCCGATACAACCTACACATTCACAGGTTTGAGCGACTACGGATTTGAAATGTACGCTTACAACGTGGTAGCTTGGATGCAGCACGAGGGTGAGACCATCTATTCACTCACCAGTCCGTTTGCTGAGCTCAACATTGACCCAACTGGCATTGAGGATGCATCTCTGGATGACGAGACAGTAGAAGGCAATGTGAAACTCATCGGCATCTACACAATCGACGGCAGAAAGGTGAATGAACCTGTTAAGGGTATCAACATCCTGAAATATAGCAATGGAAAGACCGTGAAGAGGGTTTTCAAATAATGTACATCAATCTAAGAAGGGGGCAGGCTGTAGACAGCCTGCCCTTTTTTGTTTCCATTAAGGTTTGCTCTTCTTCATATAGCGTTCGACAAAATGCCGCAAAACCTCGCTCACACCTAAGTTTTTAGCTGATTCTTTAGGCTCGCTTTTTTGCTCATTTTCAAATAGATAACAAAAAAATTGAAAATAGTTTGTTAAAAATTTGTTTTTATCAATTTTTTTTATTTTCTTTGCATGTATAAGCATCAATCCCCAGCAATGAGAGGAGGAAAGCACATTCATTGTCGGCTTATCCATAGGTTGCCCCCAAGAGAATGTTCAGCGATGTAAACTACAGAACTGATGGGGACGGATGCTTTTTAGAACTCTGCAAGAATGTTTACGCCCGTTGCCCAACACTACTAGTATGCAACAGGCTTTGTAATAGCCTATGAACCATATATTGAAAAAAGGGAGTTGTCCTCGTTGCGAGAACAACTCCCTAAATTTTGTCCTAATTATCTTTTGTAGAAGGAGCCACGACTGTTAATCGTGATGTACCCAAGTTTCTCCATCCAAGGAAGAGAAACGGGATTCATAACGTTTACAGTCTGCGGAGCTTCACTGTGAAGTGGCGCATGAGCGGTGCTTCCCACTCAATGGCAACACCACGTGTGATGGTCTCACGACGGTCGAAGACATTCTTCATGGCTGCTGCCACTACCTTCATGTGGTTGTCTGTGTAAACACGACGAGGTATGCAGAGACGAACCAAATCCAATCCACCAAAGCGGTTCTCACGCGTCACAGGATCGCGGTCAGCGAGCATATAGCCAATCTCACATGCGCGGATTCCAGCCTCAAGATAAAGTTCGCAAGTGAGCGTCTGAGCGGGGAATTCCTCTTTGGGCACGCGGTCGAGCACCTTGTCACCGTCTACGAAGATGGCATGACCACCAGCAGGACGCTGATAAGGAATACCGTACTCATCGAGCAAGCTGGCGAGATACTGCACTTGATGGATGCGGGTCTGCAACATATCAAATTCTGTATTCTCCTCCAAACCCTGTGCGATGGCGTTCAGGTCACGACCGTTTAAGCCTCCGTAGGTGATGTAGCCCTCGTAGGGGATGCAGAACAACTTGGCGCCTTCATACCAGTCATCGCGGTTCGTAGCGATGAAGCCGCCCATGTTGACGATGGCATCCTTCTTGCACGACATCGTTGCTGCATCAACGTCGCTATACATCTCGCGTACAATCTCCTTGATAGTCTTGTCGGCATAGCCTTTCTCGCGGGTCTTGATGAAATAAGCATTCTCAGCGAAACGTGCAGAGTCCATCACCACGGGCACTCCATACTGATGGCACAGCTTGCAGGTGGCTTTGATGTTCTCCATACTCACGGGCTGTCCGCCTACAGTGTTGTTGGTGATAGTAAGAACCATGAAAGGAATATTGCCTTTATGCTCCTTGAGAACTTTCTCCAACTTCTCCAACGATACATTACCCTTGAAAGGAATCTCAAGCTGAGTGTCATGAGCCTCATCAATGGTGACATCAATAGCCGTAGCCTTGCGACTCTCGATATGGCCTTTGGTGGTGTCGAAATGGGCATTGCCGGGCACTACCATGCCGGGCTTCACCAAATATGAGAAAAGCACATTCTCGGCGGCTCTGCCTTGATGGGTAGGAATGACGTGCTTGAAGCCGAAGATGCGCTGCACAGTTGCCTCGAACTTATAGAACGAGGATGCACCGGCATAACTCTCGTCGCCAAGCATCAGCTCTGACCATTGGCGGTCGCTCATAGCTCCGGTGCCGGAATCGGTGAGAAGGTCGATATAAACTTGTTCAGCACGCAGTTGGAACACATTGTAGTGGGCTTCTTTGAGCCATTGCTCGCGCTGTTCGCGCGTACTCTTGTGGATAGGTTCCACCATCTTGATTTTCCAAGATTCTGCAAAAGGCAATTCCATAGATTTAAAATTTAGGTTGTTAATAATATGTTGTTAATCAAGTTTCGCAAATGCTGCTCAGTTCTCTTGAATGAGCTTAAAAAGAATAAAGAGTTGGGACTTTATGAGGGGAAGTCCCTGCTGAAAACAAAAAAAGTTATAGGATTCAGAGAAACATTGGCTCAGTATTAAAGTGAAACAGACATTCGCCTATGCCCCTCCGATATTCCTATAACTTGGTTGTATTCATGTTGCAGTGTTAAGTCCCAGACTATTTGTTCACAGGATGGTTCTCGGCAAAGATTGCCATTCGCTTATCCAACTCGTCGTACTGGTTGTCACGAATGAACGACGTGCAGACGCGAATACCTTGCTGGTCACTACCTGTATTGGTCAGGCAGATGGCACTCACTCCATAATAGAGAAGTTCGCTCACAAGTTGACCACTATCCAAGCCGGGATAGCCAACAGTGAAGTAGAATCCATCGGCAATGGGCTGGTCAAGGTCTTTGTCATAGACAATATAGAAGTTGTGACGCAGGAAAATCTCCTTCAGTTTGTGAGCACGACGACCATACTCGCTCGTCACGGCACGGAAATCATAGGTTCCATCGCTGGCAGCCTTCAACACGGCAGCCATTGCATATTGCGCGCTATGAGAAGTACCTGATGACAGGGCATAGAGGATACGTGTGGAGTAAACCAAACCGAAGGGTAGAGCAGAATAGCGTTTGTCGAGGTCAGGATAATGACGGTGGAACAGCTTATTGCTGATGCAAGCCACCGAGATACGCTCACCTGCATAACTGAATGCCTTACTGCCACTGATAAGCAGCATGTAGTTGTCGGTGTAGCGTCCTACCGAAGCCTGATAAGGCGGTTGGAAAGGCGTACTCAAGTCCTTACGGAAGTCCATAGCGAAATAAGCCAAATCCTCTATCACGACGGTATCGTATTTGTTTGCCAAATCGCCGATTGCCTTCAACTCATCCTCATTGAGGCAGACCCAAGAGGGATTGTTGGGATTGCTATAGATGATGCAGCAGATGTTGCCCTTCTTCAGATAGCTTTCCACTTTGGGACCGAGCTTCTCACCACGGAAGTGATACATATCAAATGTCTCATACTTCACGCCCATCACATGCAACTGCTGTTTCTGAACAGGGAAGCCAGGGTCGATGAAAAGAACGGTGTCCTTCTTAGTATCATACTGCGAGCAGAGGGTGAAAGCTGCGTAGGAACCCTGCATACTTCCGCACACGGGCACGCAACCTTCGGCATTGACGTCCAAGCCAATGAATGCCTTGATGAAGCGGGAAGCCTCTTTCTTCAGAGCGGGTAAGCCCTGAATATCGGGATATTGGCTGGCGACGCCACTGCGCAGCGCCTTGATTTGAGCTTCAACACCAATCTGGGCAGCCGGCAGACCGGGAATACCCATCTCCATCTTGATAAACTCCACGCCGGACTTTTGCTCGGCATACTCAGCCACTCGTTTTACTTCTCGAATAGTAGCTTTGGCTATATTCTGGATGTCATTAGCTTTAATGGCATCCAGAATTACTTCTTTAGATATAGGTGTGGGCTTCATTACTTCTGCGCGTCCTTTCCAATTTTTAATGCTTTGAGGTTAGCGTTCACAATATCCTCTCCCTTACGGGCGAACACGTCGCGTACAGCATCCTCCAACTTGTCGAATTCAATACCAATAGCCTTTTGGGCAGCACCCAAGAGGATTACGTTGGCTGAACGTGGCACGTTGTTGTCCTTTGCCAACTGGTCAATGTCAATGGAGATAACGTTCTTGACCTTAGCCAAATCAGCATTGATTTTCTCCATATCGGGATAATCGGGAATGTTCACAAACGGAGTGTTAGCCGTGATAATCCATCCGTCCTTCTTCAGATAAGGCAGATAGCGCAATGCTTCCATTGGCTCCATGGAGATAATCACATCGCAATGGCCTTCAGCAATCAAGTCGCTGTCGATGGGGTCGGAAGAAAGACGCAGGTTACTCTGCACGTCGCCGCCGCGCTGCGACATTCCGTGAACCTCAGCTTGCTTGATATAAAGGTTCTCATTCATTGCGGCCTGACCTATAATAGTTGCGATGGTGAGGATACCCTGTCCTCCCACACCACAAAGGATAATATCTGTTTTCATGTTATTTTGCCTCCTGTTCTTTAGCTTTTTGTTGTTGTTTAAGATGACGACGATGAGTCTGGATGCACTCGCGGCGCGGAATCACCACGCTGATGCCCTTATATTCAATCTCCTCACGAATGACTTTGGTGATTTCGGGCATGTTCTTGGGCAGAGGCACCACCACGCGGATGTGCTCTTCGGGAACACCCAAACCACGGCAAATTGCCTCATACTTGTTGGTACCAGCCGAATCCTGTCCGCCTGTCATACCGGTGGTGAGGTTGTCGCTGATGATGACTACGATATTGGAGTTTTCATTGGCTGCGTCAAGCAGGTTAGTCATGCCGGAATGGGTGAACGTAGAGTCACCGATGACGGCAACAGAAGGCCACTGACCAGCGTCGGCAGCACCCTTAGCCATACCCAAGCTTGCACCCATATCCACGCAAGAGTGGATAGCACGGAACGGAGGCATGAAACCAAGCGTGTAGCAACCGATATCACCAAACACGCGTGCGTTGGGATAATCCTTCAGCACTTCGTTGAGGGCGGTGTAAACATCGCGGTGACCGCAACCCTTGCAGAGCTGAGGTGGACGGGCAGCCACATCCTCGCATACAGGATACTGCTCAGCAGAAGGCAATCCTAATGCCTTAGCCACCAAATCAGGATTCAACTCGCCTGTACGGGGCAGGTCACCTGTGAGGCGGCCTTTCACAACTGTGTCGTGAGTGAGCACGCCTGAAACCATATCCTCGATGAAAGGCTGACCCTCTTCAACGATGAGCAAGGTGGGGCATTCTTTTGCCATGCGGCGTACCAAATCCTTAGGCAATGGATACTGGCTTATCTTTAATATAGGATAAGGACAGCCGTTGGGGAAGCACTCGTTGACGTAGTTGAAAGCGATACCACTGGCGATGATACCCATCGAATGGTCTTTGCCGTCAATATACTGATTGTGCTTGCTCTCAGCGGCAATCTGCTCCAATACGGGTTGCTGGGCTGTCACATGGTCGTTGCGTCTACGGGCAACAGCGGGCAGCAGCACCCAGTTGGATGCCTTGGCATTATAGTTGAGTTCGTTTTCCTTTCTGGGTTCATCTTTGATAACCACGGCAGCACGGCTATGAGCCATACGGGTAGTGACACGCATCAGCACGGGAAGGTTCTCCTTCTCCGACAAATCGAACGCTTCAGCCATCATCTCGTAGGCTTCCTGCTGCGAGCTTGGCTCAAATGTGGGAATCATGGCAAATTTACCATAGAAGCGGCTGTCCTGCTCATCCTGAGAGGAGTGCATCGACGGGTCATCAGCCACCAACACAACGACACCACCGTTGACACCAGTCATGCCGGAGTTGACAAATGGGTCGGCACAAACGTTCAAGCCCACGTGCTTCATGCAGACCAATGCACGCTTGCCCATATAGGACATACCGAGAGCCTGCTCCATAGCAGTCTTCTCGTTGGTGCACCAGCGGCGGTGAACATTGCGTTCCTTTGCCAGTGGGGATTGTTGAATGTACTCTGTAATCTCAGTTGAGGGAGTGCCCGGATAGGCATAGACACCACTCAAGCCGGCGTCGAGTGCGCCCTGAGCGATTGCCTCATCTCCAAGAAGTAATTTCTTCATTAGTTTATACGTTTAAGATTAATCATTATAGGCTTTTGCAAAGATAAGCGATTTTTTTATAACTTGCGCCACTCCATGTGAAAAATTTAGTTAAAATATTAGTCTACATCCATAGAAATTGCTAATTTTGCATATGCTACCGGATTTTTATTAGAACAAACTTCTTAAATCAATATCAACTATGATTAATCAACAACTATTAACCCCGAAGAGCATCGTTGTGGTAGGTGGCTCAAACAATGTCCACAAACCGGGTGGTGCTGTAGTACGTAATCTGATTCAAGGCAACTACAAGGGAACCCTGCGCATTATCAACCCGAAAGATGATGAGGTACAAGGAATTAAAGTGTACCACCGTGCAGAGGAGATTCCCGACACCGACCTCGCCATCTTGGTTGTGGCAGCAAAGTTCTGCCCCGACTATGTGGACTATTTGGCTGCCCACAAGAATGTAAGGGCTTTCATCATCATCACCGCCGGATTTAGCGAGGAGACCAAGGAGGGAGCAGCGATGGAGCAACATATTCTCGATACTTGCGAGAAATACCACTGCGCCCTGATTGGTCCTAACTGCATTGGATTGCTCAACAACTACCATCACAGTGTTTTCACGAAGCCTATCCCCAAACTCCATCCGCAGGGTGTTGACTTCATCAGCGGTTCTGGTGCCACAGCTGTGTTCATTCTGGAGTCGGCTGTCATCAAAGGTCTGCAGTTCAATTCTGTATGGTCCATCGGTAACGGAAAACAGAACGGTATTGAGGACGTGCTGCAATATATGGACGAGAATTTCGACCCCAAGACTTCCTCCAAAGTAAAGCTCCTCTACATCGAGAACATCAGCGACCCCGACAAGTTGCTGCTCCATGCCAGTTCCCTTATTAAGAAAGGATGCCGCATTGCCGCTATCAAGGCTGGTTCCAGCGACAGCGGTAGCCGTGCCGCTTCTTCTCATACGGGAGCCATCGCTTCAAGCGACTCTGCAGTGGACGCTCTCTTCCGCAAAGCTGGTATCGTTCGCTGCTTCTCACGTGATGAACTGACCACCGTGGGCTGTATCTTCACGCTCCCGCGTTTCAATGGCAAGAACATCGCCATCGTCACTCACGCTGGTGGTCCCGGCGTAATGCTGACCGACGCTTTGTCAAAAGGCGGTTTCAATGTACCGAAACTCGAAGGTCCCATTGCAGACGAACTGAAGGCTCAGCTTTTCCAAGGCTCTTCCGTCTCCAACCCCATCGATATTCTCGCCACAGGTACTCCCGAGCAGTTGGGCATTGCCATTGACTACTGCGACAAGAAATTCGACAATATTGATGCCATCATGGTTATCTTCGGTACACCCGGACTGGTACAGCTATATGAGGCTTACGACGTGCTGCATAAGAAGATGTTGGAATGCAAGAAGCCTATCTTCCCCATCCTGCCGAGTGTTGTCACCGCTGGTCCTGAGGTACAGGAGTTCTTGGGTAAAGGTCATGTCAACTTCGCCGACGAGGTGATACTGGCTACTGCTTTGTCACAGGTGCTGAAGACTCCGGCTCCAGCCCCAGCAGAGATTGACAAAATGGACGTTGACATTCCTAAGATTCGCCAAATCATCGAAGGCATTCACGAGGACGGTTTCATCGCTCCGCAGTTGGTTCGCCAGTTGCTCGAATGCGCAAAGATTCCATTGGTGCCCGAGAAGGTCTCTTCAAGCAAAGAAGAATTGGTTGCCTTCGCCGAGAAGATTGGCTATCCCGTTGTGGCTAAAGTGGTGGGTCCTGTCCACAAGAGCGACGTGGGCGGTGTGGCTCTCAACATCCGCAGTGCAAGCCATCTGGAAGAGGAATTCGACCACATGATGAAGATTAAGGATGCAAAGGGCGTGATGGTTCAGAAGATGCTCAAAGGCACAGAACTTTTCATCGGCGCCAAGTATGAGCCTCGCTTCGGTCACGTGGTACTTTGCGGATTAGGCGGTATCTTCGTAGAGGTTCTGAAAGATGTATCGAGCGGTTTGGCACCCTTGTCAAGAGGTGAGGCTGAATCGATGATTCACTCTCTGCGCGGCTACAAGATTATCCAAGGCACACGTGGTCAGAAGGGTGTCAACGAAGAGGCATTCATCGAGATTATCCAGCGCCTCTCCATTCTGCTTCGCTATGCTGTGGAGATAAAGGAAATCGACATCAACCCGCTGCTCGCTGATGGCGACGATGTGGTGGCTGTTGACGCTCGTATCTTGATTAAGAAATAAGTCTGTTCACGTTTCGCAAACATAACTCACCTCAAAGAGCCAAGTACAGTTTTTCGCTGTCTTGGCACGCTTGGAAAATGGACGGAATGTTTTGCGAAAAGTCGAGTACCTTATCTATCACTCGTAATCCCGGGCTTTTGGCTCGGGATTATTTTTTGCACTTTATTAAGGAGAAAGGAATGTTGCACTTCCTTAGTTCTGAGCATGGAGGTCCCGCTTTACGGCATCAATCGTGAATTCGCAACTCATGGAGGTCCCGTCGCTCCGCGCGGGACGACAACCGAACCTGCAACAAGCCCAAACTTCCCATGATATCGCCGTCTCTTAGTTCATGCAAGTTTGGAGGTCCCGCGCGTACGGCATCCGTCGTAGATTCGCAACTCATGGAGGTCCCGTCGCTCCGCGCGGGACGACAACCGAAGCTGTCCCAATTACTTACTTGTAATAATAGAGGTTTGTAATCTTTAGTATTATCATGTCGGTTGTTTCTTTATTAGTATTGTCGCCAGTCGTCCCTCGCGGAGCGCGAGACCTCCATGAAAAGCGCGAGACCTCCATGCATCGCGAAACGACATTCGGCTATACAAATCAATTGTTCATTTTCAACACTTTCGTTTTAACACAAGAAAATCGAACTTTCTCAAGCTCGGGCTTTGTCATGTCCCAAAAATATAATATCTTTGGATATTCAATATTAGCAATATGGCAAAGGTACGATTTAAATCTTATACTCAAAACGAACCAGTTCTTTTTCCTCCAGAAATTGGAGAAAGTATACCCGAGAACCACCCCGTCCGCCTGATAAGCAGGATAGTTGACGGTCTCAACCTCTCAATACTCATAAGACTCTACAATCCTGGAGGCAAGACACATACTCGAGGCAAGAATCAGTTCCACCCGCGGATGCTCCTAAAGGTAATTTTCTACGCTTACTTGAACAACATCTATTCCTGCCGCGAGATAGAGGACAAGATGAATTTTAATCTCCTGTACATGTGGCTCAGCGGCAACCAGCACCCTTCCTACACTACACTCAACCGCTTCCGCTCGGGACGTATGAAGGAATGTGTGAACGGACTGTTCGTAGATGTTGTCAAGATTCTCGTGGAGATGGGACTGGTGAGCCTATACGAGAAGAAAACAGATGGCAACAAGATGGAGCCTGCGGTCAACAAGTACAAATTCGCATGGAGAAAGCCCACGTTGCGGAACAAGGCAATACTTGAGGAGCGCATCAAGGGCGTTCTTGACCAGATAGACGAGGCCATTGCACAAGACAAAGCTGCTGGAGAAGAGAGTGAGCCGCAGAGGGAACCCATAGACCTCGGACTTCTCAATAAACTCATAGACCAGATGAAAGCAGAGAACAGCGAGCCTGCCAAAAGCAACAGGGAGAACAGGGCTAAGCCAGGGGAAGGCGCGGTTTTGCAAAATCCAGACAATCTGCCCAATACTGATGATAACCCGAAGTGATATCAGCCCCAATTAGCCATTCTGAAACTTCACCGAACTGTAATTATAAACCGAAAGCCGGTCACCTCACAACAAAAGGTGACCGGCTTTCGGTTATGGATTCAACGAATATAGTCTTTCGTGAGCATGTCGTAGTAGAGAGCCTCCAACTCCGACGTGGTAAGATGCTCTATACTGTGGCTGATGGTGCGGATAAGTTCATCGCGCCGCTCCTCGCCATCCGACTGTCCGAAATGGGAATAGACTTTTGCCATTGCCTTACTCCCACTCTATTGTCGAAGGCGGTTTGGACGAAATGTCGTAGCAGACACGGTTGACCCCCCTCACCTTATTGATAATCTCATTGGAGACCTTAGCCATGAAATCGTAAGGCAAATGAGCCCAATCAGCAGTCATGGCATCTTGCGAAGTAACCGCACGCAGAGCCACAGGATGCTCGTAGGTGCGCTCGTCCCCCATCACTCCCACTGAGCGGATGGTGGAGAGCAAGATAGTGCCAGCCTGCCAGATATTGTCGTAGAGCGAAGTTCCATCGGGCATCTTGTATTCGTGCATAGCCTCAATGTAGATATCGTCAGCGTCTTGCAGAATGCGCACTTTCTCCGGCGTGATAGTACCGAGAATGCGAACAGCCAATCCCGGACCGGGGAAGGGATGACGCTTGATGAGACGCTCGGGCATCTGAAGCTGACGACCCACGCGACGCACCTCGTCCTTAAACAGCCATTTAAGCGGTTCACAGAGTTTCAACTTCATATCCTTGGGCAATCCACCCACGTTGTGGTGGCTCTTAATAGTCATGCCGGTAATACTCAGACTCTCGATGCGGTCGGGATAGATGGTGCCTTGGGCAAGCCACTTGGCATCGGTGATTTTCTTTGCCTCGGCATTGAACACCTCCACAAAGTCGCGACCGATAATCTTGCGCTTGCGCTCGGGGTCGCTCACTCCGTCAAGGTCCTTGAAGAACTTCGCACTTGCGTCCACGCCAATCACATTGAGTCCGAGTCCCTGATAAGCCTCCATCACTTTGGAGAACTCATTCTTGCGCAGCATTCCGTGGTCAACGAAGATACACGTCAAATTCTTGCCGATTGCCTTATTGAGCAAGGTGGCACACACTGAGGAATCAACACCACCCGACAGACCGAGGATGACGCGGTCGTTGCCAATCTGATTGCGAAGTTCATTGACTGTAGTCTCAACGAACGAGGCAGGGCTCCATTCCTGACGGCTGTGGCAGATGTCCACCACAAAGTTCTTCAGCAGCGTCTTGCCCTGTGTGGTGTGATACACCTCCGGATGGAACTGCACAGCCCATAAGGGATTACGAGTACTGGCATAGGCAGCGAAACGAACATCCTCTGTGCTGGCTATGACGTGGCAGTCTTGTGGAATAGACGTAATAGTGTCTCCGTGGCTCATCCAAACCTGAGAGTTAGGCTCAAAGCCCTTAAACAGGGGATTGGAGAGGTCGATGGTACGAAGATTGGCGCGTCCGTATTCGCGGGTACCCGTCTGTTCCACCCTGCCACCATTGCTCTGGGCGATGTACTGAGCACCATAGCAGATACCCAACACGGGATATTTGCCTACAAAATCGCTTAGGTCGCACTTGAAAGCCTCCTTGTCATAAACCGAATAGGGACTGCCGCTCAATATCACGCCAATGATATCGGGGTCGTTCTTCGGGAATTTATTGTAAGGAAGGATTTCGCAGAAGGTGTCGAGTTCACGCACACGACGGCCTATGAGTTGTGTGGTCTGTGACCCGAAATCGAGTATGATAATCTTCTGTTGCATTTGTGATAGTTTAAAATCGGCTGAATGCCTTTCGGCTTAGCAGCCATATTGTAATAAAAAAGATTCTGCTATTTCGAGTGTATCTTGCTTGCCCACATCGAGCAACTGCAAATGGTTATCGACGATGCCTTTCATCGCTACTTTGTCGGCATTCTGCAGGTAGAAGTCCATGATAGGGAACTTTTCGGGATAGTTCTGCATGAGAGGGAACAGTTGTGGCGAGAATGTATGGATTCCGGAGAAGGCATAGACGCTGAGACCGTGGTGGCGGAGGATATCCAAGACGTCGCCTTGTTGTATCTCGGTTTCCAAGGCTTTGATTTCCGCGAAACAACTCTTTATCTGTCTTGTCTCTATATTGACCCATCCAACCAATCGCTGTTGTGGGTTGAAAAGGAGGTAACGCTTGGTCTTGCGCCAAGATACAAGTAACGTCACTCCTGCTATCTCATGGGACGCACCACCTGATGGGCACGCTATCTTTTTGTCGGCATCGTAGAAAGCGTTGAAATCGAGATTGCTCAGAATATCCACATTGTGGATGAAGATGGGCGAAGTGGGGTCGAACAACGGCGCCGCCTTCTTCAAGCCTCCGCCTGTCTCCAGCAGTTCTTCGCGCTCGTCGGAGATTCGGATATCCATTCCGAAGTTGTCGTTCTCCTTTAGGTAGTCTATGATTTGGTCGGCAAAATGATGCACATTGACAACAAGGCGGTCAAATCCAGCATCACGGAATTTCAATACGACATGTTTCAGCAACGGTTCACCCCCTACCCTAACCAACGCCTTCGGCATGTGGTCGGTCAGAGGTTTGAGGCGGGTTCCCAATCCCGCAGCGAAAATCATTGCCTGTTTCATAATGCAAAGTTAATACAAAAATTTAAAATTCATTGCAAAACAGGCTCCTTTTTATCAAATTTCAATCTTTATATCAGGGTTAACAGCCTTCAGTGCATCAATAAAGCCCTTCCTGTCTTTCGGTGATACAAGGATTTTATCATATTTGTTATATTTAATGGAAAGACGGTGCATCGACAAGGCTGGTGAGCTGATGGGATTACGTGTGGCATTAATAGACTTGATAGCACTGATGGGGATGTTCGTCATTAAGAAGATGCCCTTTACCACAGTGAGTGTGTCACCATTTACAATGTAACACACAAGTGAAGGAAGCATAGACACGTAACCCAACAACATCCAGAAGATGATGCTGACAACCAAGTTGTCATTTCTATAGGATAAATAGAGGGTGATGACCAAAAGTATGATGATTACTGCCCAGTACCACCAACCTACGCTTGTTTCAAATTCTCTACGTTGTTCCATAATAAAAAGTATTATTAAAAGTTAGAATGAAGATGTCTAATTGGTCAATATATTGGGATTGATAGTTTTCGGAGCTGCAATAAATGCCTCAGGTTCTTTTGGAGATACAAACATCTCATCATCACAGTTGTAGCGAATAGAGAGACCATATCAAGAAATATCTGCTGACGGAAGATTTCATGAGTGTACTTGACCGAAGTGATGGAACTAATGGGGATGCGTGTCTTGGTAAAAAAGCCGGTAAAGACTGTTAGCGTATCACCCTCAACCACATAGTGCACTAAAGGCGGAATAGATAATAAATACAACCACACAACCCAACAAAAAAAAGAGACAATCCAGTCTTTAACAATTGTAGGAACTGCGATTAAGAGGCAAGTCAAAAACCAGAAGATAACCCAATAAGATTTGGTAACTTTCATTTTATAGACGTGACGTTGACGCATAGCTTTAAGATTAGGTTGACTGGTCGTGTTGAACTTTATGAGCCGGAAAAACTTGACTGATATTCCGCTCCCGATGGATGACATGCACTTCCACGCCGAACTTCTCACTGATATGCTCGGCAAGGTGCTGGGCGCTGTAAACAGAGCGGTGCTGACCACCCGTGCAGCCAAAGCAGAACATGAGACTCGTGAAGCCTCGCTGGATATAGCGCGCCACATGGTGGTCTGCCAACTGATAAATGGGTTTCAGAAAATCGAGGATTTCGCCATCGTCCTCCAAGAATCGGATGACAGGCTCGTCAAGCCCCGTCAACTTCTTGTAAGGCTCATAGCGACCGGGATTGTGGGTGGAACGGCAATCAAAAACATAACCGCCGCCGTTGCCTGACGGGTCTTCTGGAATACCTTTCTTATAGGAGAAGCTATAAACACGCACCACAAGTGGTCCCTTGCCGTCATACTTGGAGTAAGTGGCAGGTCCATCCTGCGGATTAGAGGCATAGATGGGATTGTCCGTCGTCTTGTAGCCATCCGTGCGCTTGGCAATGACAGGTTGCTGGGGAGCGAATTGTGGCAGTTCTGTCAGTCGCCTCAGCATATCCATCATGTAGGGATAGGGAAACACCTGCGTGTTGAGTTTCAGCAGGTCGCGCAGATTATCAATGGCGGGCGGAATGGACTGGAGGAAGTGGGGCTTGCGCTCAAAATAGCCACGGAAGCCATAGGCACCCAACACTTGCAGCGTGCGGAAAAGCACAAACAGACTCAGCCGCTCGGCAAAATGGCGTTCACTCGGCACCTCGGTGTATCGGCTCAGACTGTTGTAATACTCATAAATCAACTCCCTGCGGAGCTTATACGAATAGCGTGCCGATGCCTGCCAAAGGAACGAAGCCAAATCGTAGTAATAAGGACCCTTACGACCACCTTGGAAGTCGATGAAATAAGGATGTCCCTCAGCATCCAGCATCACATTGCGAGCTTGGAAATCACGATAGAGGAAACTCTCGGCTGGCTCTGAAGTCAAGTCTTTGGCAAACATGCGGAAGTTGGCTTCCAACTTGAGTTCATTGAAGTCCAATTCAGTAGCCTTGAGGAAACAGTATTTGAAATAGTTCAAGTCAAAGAGCACACTGTCCTCATTGAATTCCGGCTGGGGATAACAGACGCTGAAGTCCAACCCACGTGCACCGCGAATCTGTATATCGGGCAACTCACGAATGGTATTCACGAGCAACTGCTGCTCCATGCGGTTATATCTACCGCCCGCCTCACGCCCGCCCTTGATAGCATCGTAGAGCGACGTAGTGCCCAAGTCAGTCTGAAGGTAGCGCATCTCATCGTCGCTCACCGCCAGCACTTCCGGCACGGGCAACTTGCGCAGAGTAAAGTGACGCGCCAGCGAGATGAACGCATGATTCTCCTCTTGGCTCGTTCCCACCACGCCTATCACCGTCTTGCCCTCTGCATCAAAGAAGCGGTAATATTTGCGGTTGCTCCCGGCACCTGCCAATTTCTCTACATTGACAGGCTCCTGACCGCGCCATTTCGTATAGAGTTTCGTCAGTTCATTCATGTTGCTCCTTGTCCTTTTTATCCAAGATGTCCTTCAAGTCTTTCTCAAACTGCTTGCGGTGTTGCCACTGAGCGATAAGACTGTCAGCCAACAACAGCAACAGCATAATACCGAGTGCCATGAAGAAGGAGCCCGTTATGAGTATCAGGCCTCCTGCCGCGAGGAAGAAGACCAGTAGCTTAATCCAGTCAATATGAAATTTCATAATGCAAAAATAGATAAAATCGGCGTAACTTCAAAAAGAAACCGCAATTAATTGCTCCGTTCAACAGATGTCATTTCTGTGACAGACATAAAAAAAGGAACGAGCCATTGCTGACCCATTCCTTTGTTGAATGCTTATGATTGAATTTCAGATGTTGTTCAAAATTACATCATGCCGGGCTGTGCTGCGGGAGCAGCGGGTTTCTCCTCAGGTTTGTCAACGATGAGGCACTCAGTGGTGAGGAACATACCTGCGATAGAAGCAGCGTTCTCCAAAGCCACGCGGGCTACCTTTGCAGGGTCGATGACACCTGCCTTGCGCAAATCTTCATACTGGTCTGTGCGGGCATTGTAACCGAAGTCGCCCTTGCCCTCGAGAACCTTGTTGACAACTACTGCGCCTTCACCACCAGCATTGTAGACAATCTGACGGAGAGGCTCCTCGATAGCGCGGCGTACGATGTTGATACCGGTCTGCTCGTCAGCGTTATCACCCTTCAGGTCAGCCAGAGCTTCCTGAGCACGGATGTATGTAGTACCACCACCAACGACTACACCTTCCTCTGTAGCTGCACGAGTAGCGCAGAGAGCGTCGTCAACGCGGTCTTTCTTCTCCTTCATCTCAACCTCAGAGTTGGCACCTACGTAGAGCACTGCAACGCCACCAGCCAACTTAGCCAGACGCTCCTTTAGCTTATCCTTGTCGTAAGAGCTTGTCGTGTTGGCAATCTCATTCTTGATTTGAGCCACGCGGTCCTTGATAGCCTGCTTGTCGCCATTGCCATTCACGATGGTAGTGTTGTCCTTCGTGATGGTAACCTTCTCGGCAGAGCCCAGCATCTCAAGTGTAGCCTGCTCCAGCTTCAAACCCTTGTCCTCGCTGATGACAACGCCACCAGTCAGAGTAGCGATATCCTCGAGCATAGCCTTGCGACGGTCGCCAAAGCCAGGAGCCTTGACAGCGCAAATCTTCAAGCCGCCACGCAGACGGTTCACTACCAATGTGGTCAGAGCCTCAGAGTCAACGTCCTCAGCAATCACCAGCAATGGGCGACCACTCTCGGCAGCAGGCTGCAGAATAGGCAGGAAGTCCTTCAGGTTGGAAATCTTCTTATCGTAGATAAGGATATAAGGATTATCCATCACGCACTCCATCTTGTCGGCATCGGTTACGAAGTAGCCAGACAGATAGCCACGGTCGAACTGCATACCCTCAACCACGTCGATATGGGTGTCGCGGCTCTTGCTCTCCTCAATGGTGATAACGCCATCCTTGGAAACCTTGCGCATAGCGTCGGCAAGGAGCTTACCAATCTCAGGGTCGTTGTTGGCACTCACGGTTGCCACCTGCTCAATCTTGTCGTAGTTGTCGCCAACCACCTCAGCATTCTGCTTGATGAACTCAACGACCTTAGCGACAGCCTTGTCAATACCGCGCTTCAAATCCATAGGATTAGCACCGGCTGCAACGTTCTTCAAACCTTCATTGACGATGCTCTGTGCCAGAATGGTAGCAGTTGTTGTACCGTCACCTGCATCGTCACCAGTCTTTGAAGCCACACTCTTCACGAGCTGTGCACCCGTGTTCTCAAACTTGTCATCGAGTTCAATTTCCTTAGCCACGGTCACACCGTCCTTCGTAATCTGAGGTGCGCCATACTTTTTCTCGATGACTACATTGCGGCCCTTAGGACCAAGAGTAACTTTTACTGCGTTGGCGAGTTGGTCAACACCTTGTTTAAGCAAGTTGCGAGCTTCTGTATCGAATTTAATAATCTTTGCCATAATTTACTTATAAAATATTGATTGTTTCTGTTTATGTTTATCTATTAGCCTTCAATAACAGCGAGTACATCGCTCTGACGCATCATCAGGTATTTCTCACCGTCGTTCTCAATCTCTGTGCCGGCATATTTGCCATAGAGCACCTCGTCGCCAGCCTTCAATACCATGGGCTCGTCCTTCTTACCCTCGCCAACAGCGATAACCTTACCGCGCTGTGGCTTTTCCTTGGCTGTGTCAGGAATGATAATTCCACCTACTTTTTCTTCAGCTGGTGCGGGGAGAACCAGCACTCTGTCTGCTAATGGTTTAATTGTCATAGTACAAATATTTTTTAAGTTATTGTTTTTACCACATGCTCTCCTGCCTTTCGGCATTCGAGTCACAACTTTGTTTACCAAAACTGTGCCAAACTTGCAGGCTGACAATATTGGCACAACATTGACACCCTATGTCTGTCAGTTTTGTCAGTCAAGAAAAGCGACAATACCACAGACTTTTCCAATAATTCTTCTAAAATAACTGAAGTAAGCAAGCTTGCTTATTTCTAAGGAGTTAAAAGGAGTCAAAGGAGTTAGAGGAGTTAAAGACAACAGTGCTGAAGAGTATCAGAATCCTTCAATAGTAATGTCTTAACTCCTTTGACTCCTACTAACTCCTTTGACTCCTCCATACATGCGAAAGTTGAATAAAATAATTTTGAAGAAAGCCATAGAAACCAAAGAAGGCACTGCCTTTCTCGGTAGTGCCTTCTCTGAAATTCTATTGTTCATTCACATGGTCGAGGTTGACAAACTTGCCTTTTTCCTTGCGCTCAGCTATCAGCGCTTGCAGTTTGCGCTTCCGGTTTGGAGCTATCCACTGACGCATGAAGATGTTGGGAATTGCCACGCCTATGGCGATACAGAGGAGCACCAAGGTGCCCAATACCATGTTGTGCATGGCAAACGTCAACTCTCCAACCACACCTGTCATACCGATGAAGCCGTAAAGGGCACGGTACATCAGCACTCCGGGCACCATGGGGATAACCGCTGGAATCGTGATGCATTGGTGGGGTGTATGGAGCACGTGGACAGCCTTGATGTTGATGATGGAAATCATACAAGCACCTGCCAACGAGCCAATGATGAGTCCCATGTCAAGACCAATGTTGCCGTTGCTGGGACCGAGGTTGACAAAGTTGCGCGTGCAGACAGCTATAATACCGCCCACGGCAATCCACGCCTGCAAACGATAAGGTACGTTGAAGATTGTGGCGAAGCCCATTGCCGAGATGGCAGCCGCAAGGGCAAACTCGCCAAACGTGTGGTGGGGCGTCATACTCAAGTTGTGGACGAAATTGTCTATTCCACAGACTTTGATAGCCAATGCAATGCCGAAAGCCATTGCCACAATCATCAAGATTGTGTTGGTGGCTCTCACCAATCCCGTCTCTATATGATTATCCAACAAGTCGTTGACGCTGTTGATAAGCGGAACACCCGGTACGATGAAAAGCGCACATGCCATCATGGGGTGCCAAGGCGTAGAGGAATAGAACAGTGGTTGCAACGCCTCGGGAATATATGCCATCACTTCAGGACGCGAGATAAATGTCGATGCCCAAGCGATGAGCGTTGAAATGAAAGCCGCGATGGCGATATTGGCGTAGATGTTACTTCCTAATTTATTAAGGTACATGCGGAAGCGGTTGCCCAAGATGGCAGCGATGGAGCAATAGAAGAACGCCGGCCAGTCGCAACCGAACTGAATGCAGAAGCCACCGCACGCAAAGCCCGCTCCAATTGCTACCATCCAGTCGGTGTAGTTGCGCTTGCGGTGGGCGATTTCCTCCAGGCAAGTCTCATATTGGTCCAAATCGTAGTCCTCTTGGATGGCTCTCCACGTGAGCTTGCTGATTTCCTGAATTGCCTCCATGTTGATGCCGTGCTTATCGCAACGCTGCATCTTCGTAAAGGAATGATACTCATCGCTGAGGTTCACGGTCAACATGTAGTAGTCAATCTGAATGTGTAGATTCTCTTCGGGCAAACCCAAATAGGCAGCCGCGCGTTCCATGTTGCGTTTCACCCTACTCGTGTCTGCTGAACTGTCCATCAATATTTGTCCTGTACGAAGCAGCAGGTCGAGCTTGCGGCGCAACACCTTCTCGCCATTCTCGCAAATTTCCTTATCCATCTTATAAGGGGTTGTAAATAAATAATGTGTTACCTAAATACAGTAAAATAAAATAGTCTTTTTCAGGTGCAAAGGTACAATAAATTATTCAGACTGGGAAATGTTCGGGATAATAAAGCACATTCTCCCTCAAAACTAACTTTGCAACTTGGTTGCAAGAATTAATCTCTACCTTTGCAAACAGAAAACAAAGAAACGATAAAATATGAACAAGAAACTCATTAGAATTCTCTCCACTGCCGTGCTCCTCTTTGGCGCATGGTTGGTGGAGAAATATGCGGCATTGCCAATGTGGCAGTTGCTGCTGGTCTATCTCATACCCTACCTCCTTATCAGTTATGATGTTCTACTGGAAGCATGGGAAGGAATCCGCGAGGGTGACCCTTTCGATGAGGATTTCCTCATGTGCATCGCAACCATCGGTGCGCTCGCCATCGGCTTTCTTCCAGGATCCGAGAGCCAGTTCACAGAGGCTGTGTTCGTGATGCTGTTCTTCCAAGTGGGAGAGCTGTTCGAGGACTATGCCGAGGACAAGAGCCGCGACAGCATTACGAAGTTGATGGACATCCGCCCCGACTCTGCCAATGTGGAGCGTAACGGACAGGTAGAGACGGTTAATCCCGAAACCGTTAAGCCCGGCGAGACCATCGTGGTGAAGCCCGGCGAGAAGATTCCTCTTGACGGAACCGTGGTGGAGGGTATCTCATCGCTCAACACGGTTGCACTGACAGGCGAGACAATGCCACGCGACGTGGAGAAAGGCGACAGCGTCATCAGCGGCTGCGTCAACATCAATGGTCTGTTGCGCATCAAGGTGACAAAATCGTTTGGAGAATCCACTGCCTCCAAAATCATCAGCATCGTGGAGAACTCCCGCGACAACAAGTCGAAGAGCGAGAACTTCATTACCAAGTTCGCCCACATCTATACTCCCATCGTGGTGATAGCCGCCCTGCTGTTGGCTTTCATCCCGCCTTTCTTCGCCGACAGCTATGCTGAAGGATTCAGCGTATGGCTCTATCGCGCTTTGACCTTCTTAGTGGTGAGTTGTCCCTGCGCACTCGTCATTTCCGTTCCGCTCACCTTCTTTGGCGGAATCGGTGGAGCCTCGCGCCGCGGTATTCTCATTAAGGGCGGTAACTATATGGATACGCTCGCCAAGACCACGACCTTGGTGTTCGACAAAACGGGTACTCTCACCCGTGGTGTCTTTGCCGTGGTTGCCGTACACCCGGAGAAGTTGCCGGAGAAGGAACTTCTACATCTTGCTGCCCACGTGGAGCGCTATTCCACCCATCCTATCGCTGCTGCTCTCCGCGCCGCCTACCCTAACGAACAGGACAACTGCACGGTGGAAGACGTGACAGAGCAGGCTGGCTACGGCATCACCGCCAAGGTGAACGGAAAGTTGGTTCACGTTGGCAACGAGAAGATGATGAACCAGTTGGGCATCGAGTTGCAACACTGTGACAAGTGCGAGCATACCGTCGGCACAACCATCCACGTGGCTATTGACAACCACTATGCGGGTCACGTGGTCATCTCCGACAAGGTGAAGGAAGACTCGAAAGAGGCAATCAACATGCTCAAGAAGCTCGGTGTGAAGAAAACCGTAATGCTGACAGGCGACAGACAAGAGGTGGCTGACAACGTGGCACGCCAACTCGGACTGGACGAATGGCACGCACAACTGCTGCCAGCCGACAAGGTGGAACGCGTGGAGCAACTTCTGAAAGAGCAGCCTGCAGGCAAGAAACTCGGATTCGTGGGCGACGGAATCAACGATGCACCTGTCCTTGCACGCGCCGACGTGGGAATTGCCATGGGAGGACTTGGAAGTGACGCCGCCATAGAAGCTGCCGATGTAGTACTGATGGACGACAAGCCTTCGAAGATTGCCACCGCCATCTCCATCGCACGCCGCACCATCGCCATCGCATTGCAGAACGCTTGGTTCGCTATTATAATAAAGGTAGCGGTGCTGGTGCTCGCCTTCTTCGGACTCGCCACAATGGGAATGGCTGTATTTGCCGACGTGGGTGTGATGGTGCTCGCCGTGCTCAATGCCATGCGAGCCCTAAATACCAAGAATATTGCCTATAAGAGTTAGGAGATAGAAGAAAGAAGATAGGAGTTAGAAGGAGATAGGAGTTAGGAGTTAAAGGAGTCAAAGGAGTTAAAGACAACAGTGATGAGGGTATCAGAATCCTTCTATACTAATGTCTTAACTCCTTTGGCTCCTATTAACTCCTTTGGCTCCTATTTACTCCTTTGACTCCTATTAACTCCTTTGACTCCTATTTACTCCTTTGACTCCTATTTACTCCTTTGACTCCTATTAACTTCTTTGGCTCCTATTAACTCCTTTGACTCCTATTTACTCCTTTGACTCCTATTTACTCCTTTGGCTCCTATTAACTCCTTTGGCTCCTATTAACTCCTTTGGCTCCTATTAACTCCTTTGACTCCTATTTACTCCTTTGGCTCCTATTTACTCCTTTGGCTCCTATTAACTCCTTTGACTCCTATTAACTCCTTTGACTCCTTCAGATTTATAATTCAAAAACGACAACTAAAAACTTAAAAATTGGTTAATATTGATAAACTGTCAAGAAATCGTTAACAGTTAGATGTTAAATTATAAACAAAATATCTTAACTTTGCCGGCATGAAGAAAAGGACGATTTGGATTATAACGATAGTAATGGGATTGTCGTTCATCGTTTTGCTTTTCATGCAACTCACCTACATCAGCCAGATGGTCAACATGAAAAAAGAGCAATTCGACGAAAGTGTCAATCGTGCCCTTTATCAGGCAAGCCGCAATTTGGAACTGAACGAGACCTTGCGCTATCTGGAAAAGGACATCAATGCCGTGGAGCGAAAGAATCATCAGAACGACACCATCGACTTGGGTGTTGACGGACCTCTGATGCCCACCCACCAGTCGTCGTTCGGTAAGAGTCCCAACGGCTACACTTCGTTCCAAACCAAGACTATGATAACGAAGCCCTCACAGATGCCGAAGGCAATGATTCTGCACAACGACAAGAAGTCGACCGACGAGGCATCCAAGTCGCTGCAGGAAATCGTCAAGAACCGCTACGTATATCAGAAGGCATTGTTGGACGAAGTGGTACTCTCCATCATCTATTCTGCTTCGCAAAAGCCCTTGAAGGAGCGTATCAACTTCCGACTCCTCGACCAAGATTTGAAGGCTGAGCTGATGAACAACGGCATCAACATCCCTTACCACTTCACCGTCACTACGCAGGACGGACGCGAAGTGTACCGCTGCCCCGACTACACCGATGAAGGTGAGCAATACGCTTATGAGCAGGTGCTCTTCCGCAACGACCCGCAATCGGAAAAGGGAATCGTCAGAGTCCACTTCCCGGATATGTCGAAGTACATCTATTCCAGCGTGCGCTTCATGATTCCCAGCGTCATCTTCACAGTCGTATTGTTCTTGACCTTCGTCTTCACTATCGTCACTATCTTCCGCCAGAAGAAATACTCGGAGATGAAGAACGACTTCGTCAACAACATGACCCATGAGTTGAAGACTCCTATTGCCAGTATCTCCCTGGCAGCACAGATGCTCAACAGCCCGAGTGTTCCGCGCACCGAGCAGATGCTCAATCATCTGAGCAAGGTGATTCTCGACGAGAGCCGCCGACTGCGCTTCCTCGTGGAAAAGGTACTCCAAATGAGTATGTTTGACCGTAAACAGGCAGTATTCAAGAAGAAGAAGCTCGACCTCAATGAGATGGTAGAATCCATCGCCAACTCTTTCCAATTGCGTATTGAGCATACGGGCGGCAAGATATTCACTGAGATTGGAGCCGTAGACTCCACTATCTACGTAGATGAGATGCACTTCCAGAACGTCATCTTCAACCTCATGGACAACGCGGTGAAGTATCGCAAACAAGACCAGCCGCTCAACGTCTACCTCAAGACGTGGAACGACGACGAGTACCTCTACCTCAGCATCCGCGACACGGGCATGGGCATCAAGAAGGAGGACCAAAAGAAAATCTTCGAGAAGTTCTACCGCGTCCATCATGGCAATGTCCACGACGTGAAAGGCTTCGGTCTCGGATTGGCCTACGTGCAGCAGATTGTCACGCTTCACAATGGTGAGATTAAGGTAGATTCGGAGTTTGGAAAGGGAACGACTTTCACCATCAAGCTCCCCGTAATAAAAGACGAATAATTCAATTAATTAATAACCCCCGGCGGCGAGCACGGGCAGCGAATGCCCACAGCGGGAAGCCGCCTATAAACCACAACAATTATGGAAGATTCACTGAAAATTTTGCTTTGCGAGGACGATGAGAACCTCGGTATGTTGCTTCGCGAATTTCTTCAAGCCAAAGGCTATCAGGCAACGCTCTGCGTGGATGGCGAAGAAGGCTATAAGGAGTTTATGAAAGAGAAGTTCGACCTCTGCGTCCTCGATGTCATGATGCCGAAGAAAGACGGCTTCACGCTGGCTCAGGATATTAGACAGGCTGTTTCCGACATGCCTATCATCTTCCTCACCGCAAAGACGTTGAAAGATGATATTCTCGAAGGATTCAAGATTGGTGCCGACGACTACATCACCAAACCCTTCTCAATGGAGGAGCTTGTGTTCCGTATTGAGGCCATCCTGCGTCGTGTACGTGGCAAGAAGAGCAAGGAGAGCACGCTCTATCACATTGGCAGATTCACGTTCGACACACAGAAGCAGTTGCTCACCATCGACGGCAAGCAGACCAAGCTCACCACCAAGGAGAACGAACTGTTGGCTCTGCTCTGCTCACACCGCAACGAAGTGTTGCAGCGCGACTTCGCATTGAAGACCATCTGGATTGATGACAACTACTTCAATGCCCGCTCAATGGATGTTTACATCACTAAACTGCGTAAGCACCTCAAGGCCGACGACCAGATTGAGATTATCAATATCCATGGCAAGGGCTATAAGCTCATCGTGCCGGAGGAAGATGAAGAAGATGGAAGAACGGCTGACAGATAATCAGCTATTGCCAACACAATATGACGAGATGGCTGCCTCACGAATGGCTTGAGGCAGCCATTTCTCTTTTCTGCCACGTAGTAAAGTCCATCCGTCAAGGCTTTCAAGAAAAAAATATATTACTGTCCGGTAAACATTTTGAGGAAAAATGGTGCATCCGAAATAGAGAGTCATTTTGTCCTGACCCTTCATAGAAAGGGATGGCTTCCAAAAGTTTTCCCATGATGGGTGCTTCCTATGAGTTTTTTTAGTTGAAAAAACATCTCAGCAATCTCAGCAAAGCATCTAACACGCTGAAAGAAAAACGCTTACGTACATGAATAGATAGTAAAACATCCCAGCAATATCTCAGCAACATCTCAGCAGACTGAGACGGAACATTTTTCCATTATGGAATTGGCAAAGAGGTGACAAATAGAGCTTTAGGACGAATTAAGAGCCTATTGAGCCAATCTGCCATGTGATGAGGATGGGGCTCATGAGAGGTTAAGTTTACCGGACAGTAATAGAAAAAATAAAGAGTAGAATCTTGGAATCTTCGTAATTTATGTGTACCTTTGCTTAATAAGGGGCTGAGGCCGTAGCCGCAGGTTGGACTCTCGCCCTTGAATACTAAAAACAGACAACCATATAATTAATATATATAGGTATATGAAAGAGACCCAGTTGCCCAAAGTAGGGAAATATCTGTTTCGCGCAGAACCCTTCCATTGCGATTTCAACCAGCAGTTGCTGATGGCACATTTAGGGAACATCCTGCTCAATGCTGCCGACTTCCACAGCAACGACCGTGGATTCGGAGTGAAATACCTCAATACCGTCAACCGCTCTTGGGTGCTGTCACGACTTGCAGTAGAGATGATTAAGATGCCCCGTATCTACGATAAATTCTATGTGGAGACATGGTGCGACGGCGCACGTCACTATTTCACCAGCCGTAACTTTGCCATCACCGCGGAAGATGGGACACCATACGGATTCGGCAAGAGCATCTGGGCAATGATAGATACCGTGACGCGCGAGCCAGCAGACGTCTTTGCCATCCGCGACGGTCTCATCGTGGATTATGTGGAAACCAATAAGGATTGCCCCATCACCAAACCAAGCCGTGTGACGGTGAACGGCGACGCGCCGCTGGTGCGCACAATCGGCACCTACTACAACGATGTAGATTTGAATGGTCATATCAACAGCATAAAATATTTGGAGCATTTGCTCGACCTCTACGACCTCGACTGGTATCGCAGCCATAGACTGAAACGGTTTGATATTGCCTACGTCGCCGAAAGTCATCATGGCGACAACCTCTGTTTCTATCAACAGAATGAGGGTAACGACTCTTTCGCTTTCAAGATTCTGAAAAAGAACGCCGAAAACCCCGAAGGAGTGGAAACCTGCCGCAGTCTGCTCACGTTTGAACCTATTGACTAATCCAAAGTTTTATTAGATAACTGAAGTTTCGCAAGTTTGCAACTTGCTTACTTCAAAGGAGTTAAAAGGAGTCAAAGGAGTTAGAGGAGTTAAAGACAACAGTGTTGAAGGGTATCAGAATCCTTCAATAGTAATGTCTTAACTCCTTTGACTCCTACTAACTCCTTTGACTCCTCTATACATGCGAAAGTTGAATTAGATAACAAACGAAAAGGAAGGGAATCCCGCATGATGTTGCAGGTTCCCTCCCCTTTATTGTTAACGTGGATTCAATGATAAATCAAGCTACGCTTGATTTGAAATCCACGCGTTGTTACTTCAGTATTTTTTTATTGCCGTGTGCTGACAAGTGCCAGCAGATTGGGTGCCACTTGGCTGCAATTGGGGTGGCAAGTGCCAGCAAATCGGGTGCCACCTGTCAGCACACGCCGATAAGCGCTCTACAAGTCTGCATAGCCTGATGGCTAAGAGTTTTTCACGCTATCGCCGGTCACCCATGAGAGCAAATGAAGAGACAAACTCTAAATTCTCACCTTCTTGGTATAAAGGTCGTTGCCGTCTATTACTCTCACCACGTAGATTCCCTGTGGCAGGTCGGTCACATCCACTCGATTGGTGGCGACTTTCTTGATAATGCGGCCTCCGAGGTCGTAGACGAGCAACTCGTCAACATGGCATCCTTCAACATTGACGGAACCATTGTCGCTGACGTTGATGCTCACCTTCTGAGCCTTCACATCCTTGACTGCCGTCTGATTGGGGTCTTTGATGATGGAGAACTTATCGAAGAGCTTCTGATTTCCGGCAGCGTTGACATAATAGGTCTCCACAAAGATGGTATCCTTGGTTACCTTGATGTCACTGAACATCGGGTCGCCGGTCTGACCGAATTTACCGGAGAAGAGTCCCCAATAGTTGTTCACCTGCGTTTCGGAAGCTGCCTCGTCCATCTCCTCCTTGCTGCGAGGCTCATATTTCTTCTTGCCGGCAGAGTTGTTGAGGAAATAAAGCGTTCCCTTTGCTACGTTGAACACACCACCTTGCTTGCCGGTCATATTCTCACGCTCGTTTCCGGGACCAACTATCTCCACATGGCTCACTTCATCGCTGATAAGCGTCTTGTCGATATTGTCAACCGGACCAATCACCTCATAGATGTGGTCGTGTCCCTGCAAAGCAAGGTCAATGTTGAGTTCTTCAAACACAGGAAGCATCTTCTCGCGCTCTCTCACCTCATCCTGGTCGCTCTGGTGAGACTTGCTGCCGGTGAACATCGTTTTATGATAGGTAGCGATACGCCATTTCACGTCTTTGTGTTTCTCCACCTCACTGCGCATCCAGTTTGCCAGTGCCTCAGGATAGCCTTCCTTCATCACGTCCTCGAAATTGATGCAAAGGAACAGGGCATTGTTGCGCACGAATGAATAGACCGTTCCATTCATATCAGTCTTCACGCTGTCAGCCTGCAAAGTGTTGAAAGTGGTATCGGTATTGAAATGGAGGAAGAAGTTGCTGTTCTTGCTCTTGTCGTGATTGCCCTGAACGGAAACCAAGGGATAGTTCAGCCATACATCCTGCATGGTGGACATCCACTGCTCCCACTCCCATTCAGAATTCTTATCGCCGGAACTCTCCACAAAGTCACCATTACAAAGCACAAAACTGGCTTCCGGGAAGAGCTTTACGGCAGAGTGGACAGTGGTCTGCGTGATGTTGAACATCTCCTCCGTGTTGGCTTGCGTATCAGTGATATAGAGGAAATTGAAAGGCACATCACCCTTAGTGGCAGTCGTGAAAGAGCCTATCTCACTCCATGCGCCTTCCTTTCCCACGCGATAGCAATAGGTGGTGGCGGGTTTCAGTCCTGTGAGCACAGCTTTATGAGAAACATAACTGTATACGGTTTCGGGGTCGAGACCCGAGGCAGCGATGAAGTCTGCATTCTTCTTGCTCAGATAGCGAAGGTCAGCACTGACGGCGTTAGCCTGAACCGATTGAGAATTTTGGAAGTCAGCCTCCGTAGCATCGGCTTTCTCCACATATTGTACCATTCCGTCAGCTACTCCAGCATTGGTAAACCAAGCGATACCGATTTGGTTGGTGGGGTCACCGTTCACGTTGGCAACAATGTTGAAAGGCATATCCGCCTTTTTCAACTGGTGGAGCGCTCTCTGCAACTGAGTCCATGAGGGAACAGTGTAGTCTTGCTGGTTCAGCGTTACGGTTTGCTGAGCCGACATGTTCTGTACAGTGAAAACTGAGAAAAGAACCGGGAGCACCCACGTTCTTTTTAAGGATGTAAATGCTTTCATCTTGATTGATAAATAGTTATAAACTTGACGTTGACTTGCCATGGTCCAAACGGCAGCCGCAGTCTTTTCGCTAATAACATGAAGACGTCTTTCTGTTCAGCACTACAAAATTAGAGTCGCTGCGTTACAATAGCGCAACAAAATTAATAAGAAGAGGGAATACTTTGTTTCATTCATGTTTTCACAGCAGATTATCTTCAATCTGAAAAAACTATGTAGTAATTTTGTCAATCAAAGCCATGAGGAAAGACATAAAAAAAGAGCCGCTTTTCACAAAGTAGCTCCCCAAAACAGTAAATCTTACTAATTAAATCTTTATTTCTCACTAACTATCTTGTCTTCCTCATCTCTCACGAGATGGTTATAGAAATTGTTGTTTGAAGACCGTAAACATTGAAATTAACATAAACAAAAACTTATTTCTTGAAATTACTATTAGTCTCTTTATTTCTATGGCACAAAGATATAAAAACATTTGGTAATTTGCAACTTTTTTATATAAAAAAGTTGCACAAACCACCCAAATTATAGCTTTTGCCTAATAAAAAGAGCAATTTTGAGCCTTATTTCTTGCCAATGGCGCTCTCAAACTGTGCCAACAGCCATTGATTTTGCTGTTCAATGGTCATATTACTGTTGTCCAAAAGAATAGCATCGTCAGCTTTTTTGAGCGGACTCACTTCGCGGTGAGTGTCAATATAATCTCGCTCCTCCACGTTGCGTTTGATTTCGTCAAAGTCGGCAGGCATTCCCTTCGCCTTCAACTCATCATAGCGACGCTGGGCACGAACGTCGGTAGAAGCCGTGACAAAGATTTTCAGTTCAGCATCGGGAAAAACAGTGGTGCCGATATCGCGCCCGTCCATGACAATTCCCTTGTCCTTGCCCATTCGTTGCTGCTGAGCCACAAGAGCCTTTCGTACAAAAGGTAGGGCAGCGATGGGACTCACGTGGTTGGACACCTCAAGACTACGGATGGTCTGCTCTACGCACTCACCATTGAGATACGTGTCTGGGCGACCCGTTGACTCGTTCAATTGAAAACTAATATTGATTTCCGGCATCAACGACTCCAATTCAGCAGTCTTAACCGACCCGTCGTCATTGAAAAGATGATGGCGCATGGCGAACAGCGTAACCGCACGATACATAGCGCCGGTATCTACATATACATATCCTATTTTGCGGGCTAAATCCTTTGCCATAGTACTCTTGCCGCAAGAAGAATACCCGTCAATAGCTATTGTGATTTTTTTCATATTTCAAGCTAATAAATTCTGTGTGCCTTTCCCGTCTCTATGTTTCCTTAATGGCGCAGCCCATTATGCATTATGAATTATGAATTGTACTGCGCCAGCTAATTATGCATTATGCATTATGAATTATGAATTATTATAGGCTGTACGCCACATTGATAGTAATGGAGTTGCTCGAGACATGATATTTCCCATAGGCGAAGTTCACCTTGAAGCGCTCCAAGTTGAGACCCGCACCGAGACAGAGTCCAGCTCCATGACTGCTTTCGCCATCGGTGCTCTCAATCTTCATCTCGTGGGCACGGCGGAAGTTGTAACCACCGCCAATCCAGATAGAGGGCGCAATGATAAATTCCGCACCGAGAACAATGTGGTTGGTGAATCGGTAGTCCCAATGGTTCAAGTCCACAAGTGAAGCCGACAGCCGAACGGGGAAACTCTGAAAACTCTTTGAAGCACCGATTTGTATGTCAATAGGCATACGCTCATAGTCATCGTTGAAAGCCTTGAGCTGTCCACCTAAGTTCTTCACCACTGCACTGAGCGACCATCCGTGGTCACCGTCATAATAGTTCACGCCCAAGTCGACGCCCATGCCGATGGAGTTATAATCACCGATATAAGAAGTGATAAACTTCATGGTGATACCGCCGGCAAGACGGTCGGTGAGCATGTATGAGAAATAGCCAGCAATAGCGATGTCCTTTGCACTGAATTCACCCGTCTGCACGTTGTCGGCATCGGTTTCCTTCATGGTTCCGTAGTCGATATACTGAGCCGATGCAGCCCATGAAGCACGTTCCTTCACTATCTTGTTGAATGCCGCGCTGAGCATATTCACGCCCGACATATAGTTCATATAGTTGAAGTTGATGGTTTTGTCGCTCACAGAAGACAGCAGTGCCGGATTGCTGAAGATGAGCGCTTCGTCGTCCTCGATGATGGTTATGTTGTCGCCACCCAAAGCGGCAGCATGAGCACTGACAGGTAGTCGCAGGAAGTTATATTCCGTGCGGCTGTCCTGGGCTCGCATTTCTATCACCACGAGGGCAAACAAGAGTATGATGGCAACCTTCTTCATTTAAAATTTCTAATTATCGTGCAAAGATACGAATAAAATCACTATTCTGGGAAGTCCTTTTGCAATTAATATTGTAACTTTGCATCAAAGTTTCAGAATAATAACGGAAAAGGAGTCCGTTTAGTGTATCAAAAGTGGAAGTAAAGAAGACAGAAATAGCCAATCTTGAGAACCAGCGGAGCCAATGGTTTCTGCTGGGACTGGTCGTGGCTCTGTCGTTGCTGTTTGTAGCGTTTGAATACACGACCAACCCAAAATCGGTTGAGGACAACGAGGAACTGCTCGAACAGATGGCTCAAGAGATGGAAATGACTACTCCTGATACACGTGACATGATGACTGTTCAAGAGCAGGCTCCTCCAAAAGCTGTCACTCAGAAGCTGAAAGCCGTTGAGAACGCCCCTGAGCAACCCCAGAAGATTGCCTCTACCACAAGTCCACTCGTAGTGGGTGACGGCGAAGGGCTCAACAAAGAAGCTAAGGTGACAGAGGCTGTAGAGGAGACTCCCGCGCAGATACAAGACAACACGGTTTATAAAGTTCAGACGGTGGAGCAACTACCCGAGTTTCCCGGTGGGTGGACAGCCCTGATGCAGTGGCTCACTCGCAACCTCCACTACCCCGCCATCGCTCAGCAGCAAAAGATTCAAGGCAAAGTGGTGGTGTCGTTCATCATCAACAAAGACGGTACTGTGACCAACGTCAAATTGGAGAAGAGCGTAGACGTGAGTCTTGACCGTGAAGCCTTGCGAGTGGTGAAGATGATGCCCAGATGGAAGCCTGCCATCATGCACGACAAGCCATGCCGCTGCATGTTTGTCATCCCCGTTGTTTTCTCCTTATGATATTTGAAAACCCAAAATATAAAGCCATGCATACAACTGAAGATTTGTTGAAAGAAATCAACGCGATTCTTGAGAACCATCCTTACAACCGACAACCAGAGTCGCTCTACGAACCTGTGAGATACGTTCTTGCCCAAGGTGGCAAACGCATCCGTCCCACACTGATGATGCTCGCCTACGAGCTATACAAGGATTATCCCGAAGATATCATCCTGCCTGCTGTGGGCTTGGAGACCTACCACAACTACACGTTACTCCACGATGACCTGATGGACAATGCCGATATGCGCCGTGGCAATCTCACCGTGCATAAGAAGTGGGATGCCAACACGGCTATCCTGTCTGGCGACTCCATGCTGGTGCTTGCCTATCGCTGCATGCAGCAGGTAAGCGACGACAAATTGCGCCCGGTGCTCGACATCTTCACCGAAACAGCTCTGCAAATCGGAGAGGGACAGCAGTATGACATGGACTTCGAGAAGCGGAACGACGTGAGTGAGGAGGAATATATCGAGATGATTCGCCTCAAGACCAGTGTTCTGTTGGCATGTGCACTAAAGATTGGAGCCGTGCTCGCCGACGCTCCCAAGGAGGATGCTGACAATCTATATAAGTTCGGAGAACAAATCGGATTGGCTTTCCAGTTGCAGGACGACTATTTGGACGTTTATGGCAACCCGAAAGTCTTTGGCAAGGCTATCGGCGGAGACATCACGTCGAACAAGAAAACCTATATGCTCATCAATGCATTCAACCGTGCCAACGATGAGCAAAGGGCAGAACTGACTCGCTGGACCACCGCCAAGGAGTTTGACAAACAGGAAAAGATTGCGGCTGTGACACGGCTCTACAACGAAATGGGAATTGACAAAATGGCACAGGATAAGATTGCTTATTACTTTGACCAAAGCCATGCCTACCTCGATGCAGTGAAGGTGTCAGAGGAGCGCAAGAAACCCCTGCGCGCCTATGCAGAAAAAATGATGAAAAGAAAATACTAAACAATGCATAATGCACAATGCATAATGCATAATTTCCAATTCATAATTCACAATTCATAATTCATAATTAGCGGCGGATGCTAATGCTAATCGGATTGTGCGGTTCGTTTCCCTACTAAACCTACTGCACCCACTGCACCTACTAAACTCCCCTACTGCACCCCCTACCAAACTAAAAGAAGCCCCATGGAATTTATAGATACTCACACTCATCTCGACGGAGAGGAATTCCGCAAAGACCTGCCACAGGTGATTCATCGCGCAAAGGAAGCGGGAGTAAAGAAAGTGTTCATTCCTGCCATCAATGCCGACAACGTTAGCGACGTACTCCGTGTCTGCCAGCAATACCCGGGGTATGCCTATCCCATGGTGGGCTTGCAGCCCGAGGAAGTGAAAGACGACTGGCAGGAACAACTGCAACAAATGAAGGCAATGCTTGACGAGAGCATGAAGTTGCCTTTGGAAGAGCGTGAGAAGGGTCGCCGCTTCATCGCTGTTGGCGAGGTGGGACTGGATTTCTATTGGTCGCGTGAGTTTGAACAGCAACAGCTTAAGGCTTTCGAGGAACAAGTGCATTGGGCAATTGAATACCAACTTCCCTTGATGATTCATTGCCGCAAGGCGCAGAACGAGCTTCTGAAGATTCTCCGACCCTACGAGAGTCAATTAGTGGGCGGTGTGTTCCATTGTTTCACCGGCAATCAGCAGGAAGCACGCGAATACCTGCGCATGGACAAGTTTGTTTTGGGTATCGGTGGCGTTTCAACGTTCAAGAGCAGCCACCTCCGCGAGGACTTACCCGCTGCCGTACCACTTAACCGGATTGTCTTGGAAACCGACAGTCCCTATATGGCACCCGTTCCCCACCGTGGAGAGCGCAACGAGAGTGCATTTGTGGCGCTCGTCCTAAAGCAACTTGCCACTTCTTACGGTCTGAGCGAGGAAGAGCTCGCCCGCCAAACCAATGCCAACGTTCACCGCGTCTTTGGTTTCGACTGAAGCATGGCAGCTTCTCCTTCCATTGTTAGAATATTGAATTGAACCTACCTCATACAAACAACAACCGTCCGGCAGTAATTTCTCTGTCGGACGGTTGTTGATGATGGATGCTTCATCAAATTCCCATGGCTTCTAAAGCCTGCGCGAGCTGGTCAGGGCAACTTGTTCCTCTGGAACCGCAGTTGATTCCTTTCAACTTCTGCTTCACCTCGGTCGCCTTCATGCCTTTCACGAGCGTGCAGATTCCTGTTGTATTGCCTTGACAACCGCCAATAAACTGAACGGACTTCACCCATCCGTCGTGGTCAATGTCGATGTTAATAAACTGTGAGCAAGTGCCGTGGGTCTTCCATATCACATGATGCAAGTCACTATTGTTCTCGTTTGCAATAATCATTTTCTCAATTCTCCTTATGTTAGTCTATCAATTTTTGTAATTCTTCTGGGAGTTGCAGCCTGTCACAATGCAAGCGCCCTAACAATTCTTCGCCTTTCTTTGTAAGGTGGAACCTGCAACTGCGTCCGTCCTCCTTGCAGAGCACACGTCTCACATAACCTTTCTGTTGCATGGAAGCCACCACCTTTGACGAATTGGAGCGCGATAGCCCCATGCCCTCTGCAATCTCACCAGCAGTGAGGTCTGCCTTCTGCGACAACATGCACAGCAACATTGCCTCGTTCATGTTGATGCCCAATGTCCGGTCAAGTTCTGCCTCAAAGGCACTGATGGCTTTGTAAATTTTCCTTATCGAACAGATACAATTTGTTTCCATACCTTATTATAATAATGTTACTGATATAGCCTGCACGAATTAAACAAATGAGTTATAGGGAAGCAAAGAGACGAAACTACTTATGGATACAGTACACTCACCCTTACGTCTCAATGCTATCCCGATAACTTCCTTTTATATACTCATTTCCATTTGTCGCTTAGAGGAAGGCAAGCCGTTTTCACGGCATGCCTTGATTCACCAATTCATTATCCAACCTTCCAATAAACAAATCTATAATAAAGACCTTATTTAAATTTAAAAATGTCAGTCACCGCACTGTCAAGTTGTCCGAAGCTCATGGCACCAACGCTCATTTGTGGCTTCTCCTTCATAGGGATGAAGAGCAACGAAGGAATGGACTGGATGCCGAACATGGCTGCGAGCTGTTGCTCCTTATCTACGTCCACTTTGTAAACGTCCACCTTTCCATCATACTTATCGGCAATCTGCTCCACGATGGGTGCCGTCATCTTGCAAGGACCGCACCATGTAGCATAGAAATCGATAATCACAGGACGCTCTCCCTCAAACACCCACTCATTAGGGTGTTTCTCATAATTCATCACCTTGTTCTTGAACTCTTCAGTAGTCAATTCTTTCACTTTCATTGTTTTTTTCTCCTTTACTTGTTGCTGTTGCTCAGTTGACGGTTGCTTCTGCTGGCTGCATGCGCTAACGCCAAACGTGAGGCCAAACAGCAAAACTAACGATTTTAATACTAAAGTTCTACTCATATTAGTTTCCTTTGGAAAACACTGCAAAGATAAGAATAAATCAAATACAAACAAAATTTCCAATGGAAAATATCTATTATTTAACGCTTATTAACCGAAAACCTATCAATCAAGCGAAAATTGATGGCAGAACTGCTATTTTTCGGTAAAGGATAGAGACTTTACTTATCTATTCCAGGCAATACTTTGTGGGCAGGTACTAAACAAGTTTCAGTATCTGACGATAAATATGGTAGTCTTTGTCCTTAAACACATTGAAAACGATGGTATCGATGTGGCGACAATCTTTCATCTCTTCTATTACAGTTTTCACAGCAATTTCTGCGGCACGCTGCTGTGGAAAGCCGAAGACACCGGTGGAGATGCAGCAGAAGGCAATGCTTCGCAGTTGATGTTCCTCGGCAAGCCGCAGACATGAGCGGTAGCAGGATGCAAGTTGAAGTTCCTGCTCGTGTGTGGGTGTGCCATTTTCCACAATAGGTCCTACGGTATGAATGACGTATTTTGCCGGAAGGTTGTAGCCATCAGTAATCTTGGCACTACCAGTAGGCTCGTCATGTCCTTGGCGCTCCATCAGTTCATGACAGGCGAGACGGAGTTGAATGCCTGCAGCCGAGTGGATAGCATTGTCAATGCAGTTATGCAGGGGAACGAAACATCCCAACATCTGACTGTTGGCAGCGTTGACAATCGCATCGACCCGAAGTCGTGTGATGTCGCCTTGCCAGAGCAAAAGCCCCTTATTTTCCAATTCTACGATGCCCTTATCATGCAACTGTAATTGTAGCTCTGCATCCTGAGCTTGCAGGAAGGCTTCAGATGCTGGCATTGCGGGTCTGATATTGAGCAAGGCTCGCATCATCAGTTGTTGTTGCTCAAGTTCTTCAGGAATCTTCCAGTCGATTTTCCCTTTCCATTCATCCAAAAGAGTTCTGATGATGTTTTTCAGATTTTCTTGTCTGTCTATTTCCATAATAATAAATGTAAGAATGTGATTCCGTCTTTGTATTGTCCAAACAAGCAATATAACAAATCAGAAGAGCGAACATGAATTTTTTCGATACCAATAAGAAACTTGCTAACTTTTGGAAACTTTTATGTAACTTTGCGAGAAAATAAGCAATCATGGCAAAGAAACAAAGAGAAGTAGACCCTGCATATTTAACTTGTCCCATCCGTCAAGTCGTAAGTAAGTTCGGCGACAAATGGTCGTTGCTGGTATTGTATTCCATCAACGAAAGCAAGGAAGGAGTCATGCGTTTCAATGAACTTAGACGACTGATGACCGACTGCTCTCAGAAGATGCTGTCAGCCACACTGAAAAGTCTCGAGTCTCTTCATCTGATATCAAGAAAAGTCTATCCAGAAGTACCGCCCAAAGTGGAATACAGACTGACAGAGACAGGCAAGTCGCTCATGCCGTTTATTACCCAACTCATTGGTTGGGCAAAAGAACATTTCGACGATGTGGTGAAGGATGTCGTCACCGACTAACCATTGACCACAGTCATTTCTTGTTGGGCGTTCACCTTGCAGGAAAGTTCGTTTATCAATTCAACGTCCAATCTCTCTGAAATCGGAATGAACCTGCTGATACCATCCAGCAACGTGAAGCACTCATCCTTGTTGAAGCGGACAAGCGTGGCATGGCCGAATTCCTTCGCCATCTGCTCGAAGGGTAAACGGATAATGGAGGGAGTGTTGAATCCTACTCCGAACTCCAAAAGCACCAGTTTCTTTTTTGCTGCCTTCTCTAAGTAATCAGAGTAGGCAGTTGCCTGTCTATGCCAATTATCATCCTCCACAAACGTGTCGTCCACTCGGATATTCGGTGCCATCAACTCCCCATTGTCCGGACAGTGAGGAACCAAAGCCGAGGGAATACGGCAGTCCTTTGTGTGAACTACCATTCTTTTCACCATGTCTTCATTATAGTATAGTTTTCGTGGACTCCCAGTGATAGACTGCAAATAACCATAGTCGCCCTGAACGGCAAAGATACGATTAGGGGCAAAGCCCGCCTTCTCGAACTGTGCGTCCACGTTGGTAGTGATGACGAAGTAGTCCTTCCGGCTTACCAGACCAAGCAGAGCACGATAGAGCGGCATGGCTCCAGGGCGGAACCTGATAAAGTCGATGTGCTTCGCCCAATACGCCCAACGTTCTTCTTCGCTATGCCAAGGATAGAAGGACGAAGAGTAAAGGTCAGTGATACCATATTTCTCTATCCAAGGACGAAACTCTTTTTGAAACTCGTCACCGTCGTAGCGAAGACCGGCGGCGGTCGACAGTCCGGCTCCAGCACCAATCAGCACATAGTCAGCATCGCGGATTGCCTCGGCAGTTTTGGAAATCCGTTCGTCTAATGGCTCAACCCTTTGCTGTGGCTGAAAGAAGTTCGTGGAAAATATTCTTGTCCTCATCTTGTTTTTTTTATTGCCGGATTAATATTTCAGTCTTTATTAATTTGCTTCCCAGAGTATCGTGTGCCCACAAAGCCATTCCCTTCCGTGTGTTCCTTCAAATTGAAATGCTTGAAAACGGGTGGCGTGGGCTTCAAGTCGTAATAGTCCAGTTCCGCGATGTCAAGTTTGAAATACCGTAGCAGTTCTGGACGCTCATAGAGTCGCGGAAGCACAGGATTGTGGTCGTAAATCCACTGGACAATGTCAGCGTTGACATTGAAGTCGACATTCCCTTTGCAGCGCACCATCACTTGGTCATGTATAGCGAGAATCTCAATTCTCGGGTTCTTGACCAACTGACGGTAGACGTCCTTTTGGGGAGCCGTGGCAAAATAGAGGGTCGTGCCCTCAATCTTCATAATCTGAAAGATGCGCGTGCTGGGAACATTGTCCTCACTGGTTGCAAGAACCACCTCATAATGGTCTTTCAGAAATTGTATTGCTACATTGATATCCATTGTCAGTGAAATTTAACGATTGAAAAGTGTGTAAGGAAAAGGATGCCCCACTTTCCAAGCAGGGCTATCCATTAATAATACCATTTCTTATCATTAATAACCGATGGTGAAGCGCTCCTTGTGGTGGGCAGGGGTCTCAAGTTCGTCCACCATAGCCTTGGCATAATCCTCCACAGAGATGTGACTGGTCTTAGTGGCTGGGTCAACGATAAGGTCGTCCTTGCCCAAGCGATACTTGCCTGTGCGGGAACCCTTCTCGTCGAAAGCACCTGCGGGAGAGAAGAAAATCCAGTCGATGTCGTTCTCTTTCATCAGTGTATTCAGATAGAAGTCGCCAAGGGGACGCACACCGCCCATCATACTCTCTGGAATGGCACCGGAATCAACAACGCGGAGGTTGGGAGCGCAGAACAGGGTACCAGCACCGCCCACGATGAGCAGACGCTTCACGCCAGATTTCTTGGCTGCCTCCAAAATGCGGGGATAGTTGCTCTTGATGAGCTCAGCGATGTTGGGATTCGTCCATCCGGGGTTGTAAGCAGAAATGATGGCATCCTTTCCTTCAGCCAACTTTGCGATAGCATCCACATTTGCCACATCTTCCTTCACGGGTGTCACTTGGTCGTTCTCAGCTAACTTGGTAGTGTCACGTACCACTGCGGTCACCTTATGTCCACGGCTTACCAACTCGTTGAGGATGTGAGAACCTACAAAACCTGTTGCACCAATTAAAACTACATTTGCCATAATCTGTTTCCTTTCTTTTATATTAATAAATTAATTGTTTCTGTGTCGTAGTCAGAGGCTTTATCTCTGATTGACAATGCAAAGATAAAGCAAAAAAACATTCCCTGCAAGAAGGCACAAAAAGGTGGGATAGTTACCAAAAAGTAGGAATTGTATCACATCAGACAACACCAAAAAAGCTTTAACTTTCTTTATGAATCTAAAATCTGAAAATTACATCAACAAATGTCTATTTGAGCTCAAGTCTCGTCAATTCAAGAGATTTTAGTTATTACTGTCCGGTAAACTTAACCTCTCGTGTGCCCCATCCTCATCTACAGACGGGTTGAGGCATTTTACTTGTCCCATAAGCGCATCTCACGATGCCTCTTCCTCATCACATGGCAGGTTGGCTCAATAGGCTATTAATTCGTCCTAAAGCTCTATTTGTCACCTCTTTGCCCATTCTAGATGGAAAGATGTTCCGTCTCAGTCTGCTGAGATGTTGCTGAGATATTGCTGGGATGTTTTACCATCTATTCATGTACGTAAGAGTTTTCCTTTCAACGTGTTAGATGCTTTGCTGAGATTGCTGAGATGTTTTTTCAACTAAAAAAACTCAGAGGAAGCACCCGTCATGGGAAAACTTTTGGAAGCCATCCCTTTCTATGAAGGGTCAAGACAGAATGACTCCCTATTTCGGATGCACCATTTTTCCTCAAAATGTTTACCGGACAGTAATAGATTTTAGTACGGAAATTGTTACAAAATGGCACATTACCTCACGTTTCCATCTGCTCAGAGCAAATTCTCATATTTTGGTAGTCGAACAGTTTGCATCTCTGTCCGAGTAACCTTACTATCACAGGAGCCAAATGCATTAAAATACTCCATGATAGGAAAAATTCCTACAAAAGGTGTCAATATCTCAAATATTATTGCTACCTTTGCGATGTCGTGTTGGTGTTTTATTTAATTTTATTGCACCACTAGTTAAAGTGAAATTGCCAACATGGTAAATTCATGGGCAACTTGTTGTTGTTCAAGAACTTGTAAATAATGTCAAACTAAAGTGGTGCGATATTAAAGATTATGAAGAAAAATCTACTTATTATGCTCGTCATGCTTGTCTATAGCGTTTCAATGATGGGCGAATCTCTAAAAGTTACTTCTGGTAGTACTAAATTTCTTAAGTCAGAGGGTACAGTGTCAGTAATCTGGAATTGGGAAAATGCAACCTTCGCAGACAAGGAGACCTTAAAAGCTGCATGGGGTGACACGTATGAAAAACATCTCACTGACGGTGAGAAATCCTTTATCGATGGCTTCAACGACGTGAGTAAGAAACTGAAAGCTACTCAAAGTACTGACGGTGCCACGTACACAATGACAATTACAGTGACAAATATTGACTATTTCTTTAGTGCAATGAGTGTTGTACCAGGCCATAAGCACACTATCTGGGCAACAATAGAAGTCAAGGACGCATCTGGAAACACTATATGTACAATGAAAGCTGAACGCTTCAAAGGCGGGCGCGACTTCGTCAAGTACGATAGTTATAAGGAGTTGATGAGTGATTTTGGAAAAAAGGTAGCTAAACCATAAATAGAAGTCCCAAGAGCTTACAAAACTCTTGGGATTTTTATTTTTGTCTTTTAGGAATTAGTGTGAATAAACACAAGTTTAGACTACAGTAGAAAAATAGATTAGCACGAAGCCAGGTGGGATGTGAAATTTATGAAAGCCTGTTTATAAAGCTCTTGGTGTGGAGCAATTCAGTTTCATAAAATCACATTCTCGGTTCAAGAAAAATATTTGGCGATGGGTTTCATAAACCTTGTGATGGCACGGGGATGTTGCCCACCCGCATAATCATAGCGGATGTCGCCCACGCACACTCGGATTCGTTTGCGGGCACGCGAGAGAGCCACGTAGAATTTGCGGGCATCTTCCATTACCATCTTCGGGTCCTCACTGGTATAATAGTTGGGATAACGACCCTCAACGGCATCGAAAATAAAGACATTGTCATATTCCAGACCTTTGGCTTTGTGGACGGTAGTGACGAAAACGCGCTCATTCATTGATGAACTTCCACAAAGGTCTGCTTCCTTCAACGTATTGAGTTCCACCACGTGAGCATCAATTTGCTCTTTCAGTGAAGGTGTTGCTGAGGCCTCTATCATATCGGTTGCCAGATAACTCCACACATGGTTGATACCCTCCACTTGCTTGAACCGTCCCTCCATGCGCAGCCACTTATACAACGACTTCATTTCCGCCACCAAGATGGGTTCTGAGCCGTTAAGGTTGCGTTGATAAAGGATTTCACGGTCATGGAGATATTGCCGCTGATAAAACTGCCGCAAAAAGTTGACGTAGGATTTCACGTTACCTCCTTGCAGCCAACTCATCTGCTCCGGTATGACTTCTCGTGCCTTATCCAAACAATATGTCACCAACGAGCAAGTGGCAAACACATCATCGTCGGCAAGATGAGAATTCGTGCCTTCCAGTCCGAGTTCCGACAACAGACTCTTCAGTTTGAAACGTTTCAAGTCGGGACGCAACAAACGAATGAGTCGCAGACTGTCGAAATATACAGGGTGAAGCTGTTCCAAATGCTGGTTGGGCATACACCGCTTCATGTTCTCACTCAAAATATGATAATCGTAATCGGCATTGTGCCCTAACAGTACACAACCATTTGCGTAATCCAAGAACTGCCCGATGGCATCGGCGGGTTGCAGAAGCTCATGATGTTTCCTTTCTTCTATAATGGGATTCTGCACGTCACCCAACATTGCCGGGATAGGTCTGTCCGACTGCAGATAAACGCAAAACTCACTACCGGGAACCACTTCCCCACCCCGCATTTTTCTGGCGGCAATCTGCAGGATGTCGTCCTCAAACACGTTCAAGCCGGTAGTCTCGGTATCGAACACCACGATGTCTTGATTCTCGGCAGTCTTCACAAACTCGTTCATGTAAGTGCTGTTGTCATACAATAGTACGTCGGCAGGCATCATAGCGCGCGACTTGAAACCCTGCACGAAAGCTCGACAAGCGGCAGAACTGCTTAATATACCGAGTCCACGAATAATCCGCGTCCACGCCATGAAGTTGAGTTCGTTGACGAGCACATCAAAATGGGCAAAAAGGCATTTCACCACAGCGGAGGAGAACAAGTCGTCACCCGAAATCTTAAAGTGAGGAATACGAGCCATCTGCAACGCCTCACTCATCTGCTGGGCATCGCGGTTGGAATTGACGATGACAGCCATCGTCTCGTCGTCGGTATAGCGCAGGCAGCCGCCCACCATACGCGCCACATCCTTGAACTCATCTTCCAAGTCGTGACTGTGGGCGATGCGTAGCTCATTGCCTTTGCCCCTGTCAAGGTCGGCTGCCGCTGGGAGAAGCTCCGGCGAAATTTTCAATACCTGTTGGGCATAGTCGTTAAACACGCGCAAGAGATAATAGGGCGAGCGGTGATTGATGCCCAAATGATGGATATTCCCACGACAACGGTTCTTCAAGAGCTCTATGCCATTCAGCTTGGCTCCCATAAACGAGAAGATTGCCTGTTGGTCGTCGCCGAGATACACGACCGTTGCGCCATCTGCCGTGAGCAGGTCAATGATGCGCATTTGCAAAGGATTCAAATCCTGCACCTCGTCCACCTGCACCCAACCATAGCGTGGATATTGATGTTGTTCATCGTTCTTCAGAATATCGTATGTGAAGATGAGCAGGTCCTCAAAATCAAGCAGATGGTGGTCGGTCTTGTATTTCTCATAGCTGTAGGCAAGACGGAACTTCTCCAACGTCTGTCGCAACTGGCGACCGTTCATTTTGCGGAATCCTTCCCCATCAAGCAGTCCGAGATAGAAATCCGCATGGCGATAGATATCTTCCAAAGACGTTGGATTGAACTTCATACCCTGCACCTTGCAAATCTGACTGAGCGAAATCACGTCCGCTTTCTCCAGTGCATCGGTGTGCATACGCACTTCTTTGGGATGCCCGTTGACAATCTGATGAACGAGATGGGACAGTTCCATCACCTGCGAATAATAGCGGCGACGGTGGAAATCACGGTTCACTTTCTCCTCATCCTCATTCAGATAGCGCGAAATGATAGAGACCATCTCCTCATCATCTATAATAGAGGAGTCGGCTGGCACCAATTCGTGATTAAACAGGAAACGTGAGCAGAAGCGATGGACATTGCCCACGAACACTTCTTCCACGTCTTCATCGTCAACAATCTCATGGATTCGCTCAAACATTCCGCGTGCCGCCCGGTTGGTAAAAGTCAGGCAGAGCATCTCGCCATAAGGCACACCTGCGGAATGAGCATACTTGATTCGCTCACTGAGAATCTGAGTCTTTCCACAGCCGGGTGAAGCCAAAACAAGATGATAGCCACCCGTAGCTTGGATGACTTGTCGTTGAGTATCGTCGGGAACAAATTCCTTATTTTGTTTCATTCTATACCTTATTATATATAGTATCAGATTCGGAAGCGTCTATAATGAGTCAGTTCATTCTCCTATTACAGGAAGTTAAACCAACAGCCACTTCCGCCTCATTGCAAAGGTAATGGAAATTAGGATAAAGACAAAATAACTTACACACTTTCGGATAGTAATACTGTTTTTTGCCGCGTTGAGCATGGCTTCTACCCTTGATTCCAATAGCTGTTAATTCATCCTACAAGAGTACAATTATTCTCCAATAATAAACGTTTAACTGTCGAACTTTTCAACCCTTCATACATGTGTGACGGCTCGAAGCTGAAGCTACCAACAAACGGATTCATCAAATAAACAAAAAGTAAGCAGAACCCATGAAAAACAGGGGTTGGGCTGTCATTTTGCAATAAGACGAGGGATGAAGAGAGGGAGTAAACTATAAAATTAACCATTATTAACCTAAATTCTTGTTTCTGATTGTGGAATTGTCAACGAATTATTTGGCGGTTGTGATAAAATCAACTACCTTTGCATTGAACTTGAAAACCATTCTACGAGCTAAACATACGCAACGCAGAAAACACTCCCCAACAAGGAGCCAAGACAGACAAATCAACAATTATTAGTAAAGTTATTTGCTATGAAAGTACATGAATATCAGGCAAAGCAGTTTTTTGCCAATTACGGGGTGCCGGTAGACCATTGCATCCTTTGTCGTTCGGCAGCAGAAGCCGTCGAGGCGTACAAGAAACTGGGTGTTGACACCGCCGTGGTTAAGGCACAGGTACACACTGGAGGACGCGGAAAAGCCGGTGGCGTGAAACTCGCCCACAATGTGGAAGAGGTGGAGAAGTATGCCAACCAGATTCTCGGCATGACCATCAAGGGATTCGTCGTTGACAGAATCCTCGTCACTGAGGCCGCCCACATCGCTTCGGAGTATTACGTGAGCATTCTCATTGACCGCAAGACCAAGGAGCCCATCATCATGATGAGCCGTGAGGGCGGCATGGAGATTGAGCAAGTGGCAAAAGACACTCCTGAGAAAATCGTCAAAGTTCCTATCGACCCTATCATTGGACTGCCTGACTACAAGGCACGTGAGGCTGCTTACAACCTCTTCGATGACGTGAAGTTGGTGCGTCAGTGCGGCAGCATCATGCAGAAGCTCTACAAGCTCTTCATGGAAAAAGATGCATCACTGGTTGAAATCAACCCACTCGTGCTGACCAAGGAGGGAACGCTGCGTGCTGTGGATGCCAAGATGACATTCGACAACAACGCTCTGTTCCGCCATCCAGACGTGCAGGAACTCAATGAGCCTACTCCCGAAGAGAAAGTGGAGCAGGACGCCAAGAGCAAGGGATTCAGCTATGTGAACCTCGGTGGCAACATCGGCTGCATGGTCAACGGCGCTGGTCTGGCTATGGCTACGATGGATATGATTAAACTCTATGGCGGCGACCCTGCCAACTTCCTCGACATCGGTGGTAGCTCCAATCCTCAGAAGATTGTGGAAGCTATGAAACTCCTCACTGCTGATAAGCACGTCAACGTGGTCCTCATCAACATCTTCGGCGGCATCACGCGTTGCGACGATGTGGCAAAGGGTCTGATTGAGGCATTCAAGGAAATCAAGACCGATATGCCTATTGTGATTCGTCTCACCGGTACCAACGAAAAGGAAGGAAGAGAGATTCTCAAGGGCACTCACTTCCACGTGGCTCATACGATGAGCGAGGCTGGAAAGATGGCTGTGGAGCTGTCAAAATAATGCATCCTTCTTCATGCATAGTTTAATTTCAACAATCAAGAAACAATTATGAGCGTATTAATCAATAAAGATACCCGTGTGATTGTTCAGGGTATCACAGGCCGCGACGGTAGTTTCCACGCAGCCAAAATGAAAGAATATGGTACGAACGTTGTCGGAGGAACTTCTCCCGGCAAGGGCGGTCAGGAAGTGGCTGGCATTCCCGTGTTCAACACGGTGAAAGAGGCTGTGAAGGCAACAAACGCCAACACATCCATCATCTTTGTGCCGGCTCCATTCGCCAAGGACGCTATGATGGAGGCTGCTGACGCTGGCATCAAGCTGATTGTCTGCATCACTGAGGGCGTGCCTGTGGTGGACGCTGTGGTAGCTCACAAGTTCATCCGCATGAAGGGTGCTAACCTCGTTGGCCCCAACTGCCCGGGACTTATTTCTCCCGACTTGAGCATGGTGGGTATCATGCCTACCAACATCTTCAAGAAAGGCCACACCGGCATCATCAGCCGCAGTGGTACCTTGACCTATGAGGTGGTTCAGAACCTTACTACAGCTGGCATCGGTCAGTCCACAGCCGTTGGCGTAGGTGGTGACCCCGTGGTTGGTCTTTACTTTGAGGATATGTTGCAACTGTTCCAAGACGACCCCGATACCGACAGCATCGTTATCATCGGTGAGATTGGCGGTGACGCTGAGGAGCGCGCAGCAGAATTCATTAAGAAGAACGTAACGAAACCCGTCGTAGCGTTTATCGACGGTCGTGAGGCGCCTCCCGGCAAGCAAATGGGTCACGCTGGTGCCATCATCACTACTGGTTCCGGCACCGCAGCAGAGAAGATTGCCGCCTTCAAGGAAGCTGGTGTTCCCGTTGCTATGGAAACATGCGAGATTCCTAACCTGCTGAAAGAGAAAATGAAGAAGTAAGCATTCTCATCAATATAAAACGCCGCAAAGTTAATAGCTCTGCGGCGTTTTTTTGTTTTATAAAAGGGATCGTCCAAACCCAATTCCATCTTCTTTCTTATACCTCATGATTCCCGCTTTTATTCAATTAACATGTTGTACTGAACAAAAAAGGTACTTTTTTATTCACTACAGCGCTTTTATTGAATAAAAAGCACTACTTTTGCTGTATGAGAATCATCCGAAATCGTTTCCTGCCCTGCAAGAACTTTTTAGCCATCAACCTCTTCGGCCTCTGCTTCTGCCGTGAGGATGCCGTGATAACGAAACGGGTCGTCAATCACGAAAGCATCCACACGGCACAAATGCGGGAGCTGTTGTATGTGGGCTTCTACCTATTCTATATATTGGAATGGCTCTGCCGGCTCATCGCCTGCCGCTCAAGCTACCAAGCCTACATGGCTATCAGCTTTGAGCGCGAAGCCTATGCGCACGATGAGGATTTCTCTTACCTGAAAAGGCGGAAACATTATGCTTGGACGAAATATCTGCACTGAATATTATTTCGCCATGTCGAATCCCACGCGCACGCCGTCGTAGTTCTTGCTGATGTCGCTAACGGTGGAGAGCGTACTGTTGCCGCTCATTGAAGCGACAGTCTGCAAGAGCGTCAGCACCTTCTTCGATTCAAACAGAATGCTGATGCCGGAGCCGTTGCGGGTGGCGTAGCCATTGAGATTGAGCAACAAACCAGAAAGTTTCAGTTGCTGGGAACTCTCATCGAATGACCAATTGCCGTTCCAACTCTTACCGTCAATCTTAGAACTGAAAGTACCGTCCTCGTTGAAAGTAATGTAAGTATTCTTCTTGGAGAAGCCCAACTTGGAGTATTCCGTTGAAAGTTTCTCCTCTATCTGCGTAGCGGCAACCTCACCGCCAGCCTTTGCCAAGGCGTTCTGAGAAGTGAAGGCACAACCGGGACCGTCGTATTTCCACGTTCCCACAAGATTGGACTTGCTGAGCTTGTTCAATCCGATGACGGAGCTGATAGCGTTGGTGATAGTCTCAGTATTGGTGGCTGCACCGATAATGCTGCCTAACACATTACCAGCACCACTGGATGAAGAACTACTACTGGATGAAGTGGACATTGGCATTCCACAACCTGTGAACATAAGCAACATAGCTGCTGCATAGATAACTGTCTTTCTCATAATGTTTTTGTTTTCAAATTCACATGCAAAAGTAAACATTCCAAAAGAAAAAACGGATATATTTTCAGTAAAAAGACGAATATTTTAAGCAAATGATACGAATGCAACTATCACCCCTTCCAACTGCATATTCAATCAATAAGGATAGGCTCCCACACGAAAACGGGAAATATATTCCCCAATACTAGATGATTTCAAAAATTATTCGCTATATTTGCAAAAACAATCATTCACAGAACCATGAGAAGAATCATTTTTCTCGCGCTGATACTGGCTCTCTGCCAATCTACAACAGCGCAAACTACTAAAGACACAACAACTATGGCAAAAGTTACGGGCATTGGCGGTGTGTTCTTCAAATGCAAGGACCCTGCGAAGATGAAGCAATGGTACAAGGACAACCTCGGCATTGAAAGCGATGCCTATGGGCACACTTTCAAATGGTATGAGGAGAAGAACAGCAACAAAGTGGGGCGCACCGTGTGGAGTCCTTTCCCCGATAAGACCGACTATTTTGGCGACAGTGGTCAACAAATGATGCTGAACTATCGCGTGAACAACATCGAGCAGTTGGTAAAGGACCTGCAGGCGAAGGGCGTAAAAATTGTGGATAAGATTGAGAGCTATGAGGGCATCGGAAAGTTCGTCCACATATTAGATGCCGAAGGCAATCGCATCGAACTTTGGGAACCCGTTGAGGAACGCGATTAACCTTTAGAACACAGATAGCACTCCGGTCCGTGCGCATTGATGATGCCTATGGACTGGAGCAAAGAATAAATGGTGGTGGAGCCGACAAACTTCATACCATGTCTACGCATGTCCGCTGAAACTTCGTCGGAAAGCGGTGACGTAGTGCGCATGGTATAGGGTTCATTAACGATTTTTCCGTTGGTGAAATGCCAGATGTAGCGGTCGAAGCTCCCCCACTCTGCTTGTATCTGTTTGAAAACCCGTGAGTTGTTGATGGCTGCGCGAATCTTCATGCGGTTGCGAATGATGCCGGAATCAGCGGCAAGTCGTTCCACGTCGGTGTCGGTAAAGGCGGCAACAGCGTCAACATCGAACTGCGCGAAGGCTTGGCGGAAATTCTCCCTTTTATTCAGGATGCACTCCCACGAGAGCCCAGCCTGAAAGCATTCCAAAATCATCATTTCAAATAGCTTGGCGTCGTCGTGCTGCGGTCGTCCCCACTCCTCGTCGTGATAGCGCACATAGAGCGGATTCGTCATTTTTACCCAGTTGCACCTGTTCATCATCTGCCTCCTTTCTTCTTGTTGGCATTCACCATCGCCTTGCAGAGGTCGCGCTGTAACACGCGGGCATCAAGTACGGACATATCACTGTCCATGATGGCGAAAGCCAACAGGTGACCGTTGTCTGCCTGACAATAACCGGCAAGAGAACTGATTCCGTATGGATGCGAGAGCGTACCCGTCTTTGCGCGTACCTTGCCACGCAGCTCCCTATTTGCCAACTCCGTGCGCAATGTTCCATCCACACCCGAAATAGGCAAGCATATCCACAACATTCTGAATATATCCTTATGGCTATAGCCAAACTTTAGTATCGTAGTCAGTGCCAAGGGCGACAATTGGTTGTAGGTGCAGAGGCCACAACCATCGTGAACCACAAGATGCGGGTCGCGTTCATTGAGGATATTACGCAGGAAGTGACGTTCATATTTCACGCCCATCGCCGTAGGAGATTGGCTGGGGTCCACTTTATGACCGATAGTGTAGAGCAATGAGGTTGCCTGCGTGTTGGAGCTGTTTTTCCACATTCGGCGCAACACCAAGCTGATGGGACGTCGGAACCGCACCAACATGACAGAGCCTTTGGGCAATCGACCCAACACGAGTTGACTGTCACGGACATGGGTGCCGCCATTTCTGAGTGCTGCGGCAAAAGCTTTCTGCACCTTTGGAGCACCTTTATAAAGGATTCCGTAGCGGGAGAACGACAAATCCCAAGGATACCAGTGGGGCTCGCTCTTCACGGGTTCTGTCAATACCAAGTCGAACACAACTTTTCCGCTGATTGCCTTGATGCCTTGTTTCTTCATCATCTTCACCAACGTATTCATACCTTGTGGAGTGAGTTGCGGGTCCAAGTCACCCTTGAATATCAAGTCACCGCGCAGGGTGTCGTTCACGATTTTCCCATGACGGTAAATCTCGGTTTTCCATTGGTAGTCTGTTCCCAGCAGATAGCAACCTGCCACTCCGGACAGCAATTTCAGACAAGAAGCCGACGGCTGCGCTACCTTCTCATTGAAAGCATAAACGGGTTTGTCGGCTGTCAAATCATAGACGTAGAAACCGAAACGTCCTTTAACCCTCGGTTTCTTAGCAAATTTGTCCAATCTGCTCTGCAATGCCGTATCAACTACGGCTTGAGGCTCTTTATTTTTCTCTACTTTCTTGTTCTCTTTCTTTCCACCGCCACAGCTCATCAGCATCACGACTGTGGCTGCCATCAAGGTTACTTGAAACAAGGAACCTGCCAATATATTTCGTTTCATTTCTAATTCCTATTGTTTAAAAAATGAGTCCAAATCACGACTCTTGGTTTGCAAAAGTAAGAAAAAGAAATCATTTTCTACTGCAAAAACGACAAAATTATGGAATAGCAGCGAAAATCAGTAAACGGCTAAGCACAAAAAGGCATTTTGATTACGGTCTGTTACACTGTGCATAAGATGCAGAAAGGGAACAGAAAAGAAAAAATTATGAAAAACCTAACGGATTGTAAACCTAAATTCGTATATTTGCAAAAAATCAACTATACTATGACATCTATTAATAACAGAAGAACAATCCGTCAATATTCAAACAAGGAAGTAAGTGAACAACTGCTCAACAGCCTTCTTGAAGAAGCTGAGCGTACGCCAACAATGGAGAACCTGCAACTCTACAGCGTCGTCGTGACGCGTAGCGAGGAGGGAAAGAAAGCACTCGCTCCCATACATTTCAACCAGCCAATGGTGATGGGTGCTCAAGTCGTGCTCACCTTCTGTGCCGACCTGCGCCGCGTTTCCACATGGGCAGAGAACCGCAAAGGCAAACCGGGATTCGACAATTTCCTCAGTCTATGGAATGGCACCACCGATGCACTCCTCTACACGCAAACTTTCTGTACTTTGGCAGAGGAGCAGGGACTTGGCACTTGCTTTTTGGGTACAACCGTTTATCAGCCCGAAAAAGTCATCGAAGTACTCCACTTGCCGCGCCTTGTATTCCCCGTTGCCACTATTACAGTGGGTTGGCCCGCTGAAAACCCTGCCCAATCGGACCGACTGCCGCTTCGCGCCATCCGTCATGATGAACAATTCAGCGACTACACACCCGAAAAGATTGACGACTTCTATAAGGAAAAGGAAAACTTAGAGGTGAACCGCAACTTTGTGGAAATCAACCACAAGGAGACCCTCGCCCAAGTGTTTACCGACATTCGCACGCGTAAGAGCGACAACGAGGCGATGTCGGAAGGATTGCTCAAGGCTCTCCGCGCTCAGGGATTCTTGAAATAAACGGTGAAGACGTGGCGGGAGTTCTCATAACTGTATTCAACCCGCCAATGATGATACTCACAGATACTTTTCACGATTGCCAACCCAAGTCCTGTTCCCTGTTGGGTGGACTGGTTACGGTAGAAACGCTGGAAAATATGGTCAGCATCCAAGGGACCTTCGTCTGAAGCATTTGTTACGAACAGTCGGTCGGGACGCAACGTAAGCGTCACAGCCGACTGTCCTGCGTTATGGCGGATGGCATTGATGATGAGATTACCCAGCACGGAGTCGAAGAGTGTCTGGTTGCAGCGCAACTGCTGGTCTTTTTCCAACAACGAGATTTTGAGTTCCACATCACCGGCTATTGCTTCCATACTCGGCCGCAACCTTTCCACCTCTTGATTGAGCCAAATCATGTCGGAAGTGGAGAACTGGCTGTTTTCCAACCTACTAAGTGTGAGGAGATTACGGTCAAGACGTGACATATAGCGCAGTTGCATGGCAATACTCTGTAGAGCCTCAGCTTGATGCTCTGTGAGTTGCGGGTCTTGGAGCAAGTTGTCAATGCTTCCCTGCGCAATGGCAAGCGGTGTCTGCAACTCGTGGGAGGCATTTTCGGTAAACTCTTTCTGCACTTGATAGCTTTTCACGCTGTTGGTCATCAGATTATGAAGTGTGGCATTGAGTTCCTCAAACTCACTTACATTGGATTTCGGCAGTTGAGGCACAACGCCTTCTTCCACACGGAATTTGCGCATGATACCCAACGTGCGGCGGAAAGACGCCCACAACCGCTGCGGCACAAACTTCATGACGATGAAGATGGCGCCGACCAACAGCAAGATAATGCCGCCCTGCTGAATGAACAGTCCCATCACCGTGTCTCTTTCCAAGTCTAAATCAGGATTTTTTATGCCATATAGACTCACCAACTCGGCAAGGTCCTCAGCATAAAACCTCACCGTGATATAATAAAAAAGAGGTGTTGCTAAAATCAGCAACGCCACTAAACTGAGACCGAAACGGGTCATCAGTTGATTGAGAAACGACCTTGACTTAGTTTTCATTCAATCCATTTGTATCCAGTTCCGTAGATAGTCTTAATACAATCCACAACACCTGCCTTAGCCAATTTAGCCTTAAGGTTCTTGATATGGCTGTAGATAAAATCGAAGTTGTCAAACAAGTCAGCCATCTCACCACTCAGGTGCTCAGCGATAGCTTCCTTCGACACTACTTTGTTTCGGTTACTGATAAAAAATAGCAGCAACTCATATTCTGTCCTCGTCAGTTGCAAAGGCTGGTCATCCACACGGGCTGTCTTTTCCAGCAGGTCAACGGTAATCCTATTGCTCATCACCGTGTTGGTGGCAGTAAAATTCTTTCGGCGAATCAATGCGTAGATGCGCATGGAAAGCTCCGGAAGAGCGAATGGCTTCGACAGATAGTCGTCGGCGCCAATCTCCAAACCCTTGATGCGGTCGTCGAGTGAGCCTTTTGCAGAGATGATAATCACTCCAGCTTGATTGTTGCGCTGGCGGATAAAACGTAGGATGTCAAGCCCGTCGCCACCGGGCAACATCAAGTCAAGCAGAATGCAGTCGTAATCATACACGCCTACCTTCATGCGCGCCTCGTTGTAGGTGAACGCCTGCTCGCAGAGATACTTCTGCTCAGATAGATAATTTTTAATATTGTCGGAGAGCTGATGCTCATCCTCTATTATAAGAATCTTCATTCTTCAGACGAAAAATGTTTTCAAGCGTAGATGACAAGTCCAAAAACTGTTAAATAATAAGCTATCAACAATCCCCAAGGCCGTTTGTTGGTTGAGATGGCAAGGTGGAAGTGCCGCAAGAGGGTCACGGTGAGCCAAGCTATACCGGCTCCCAAAAGAGCACCACAGACCACGTCGCCGGGATAATGCACGCCAAGATAGATGCGTGAGTAGCACATCAGCAGCGTAAAACAAGCAAGCGACAAGCGAGTGAACCTGTCGCGGAACATCATTCCAAGGAAAACAGCTACGCCCATTGTGCCCGTGGCGTGACCGGAAACGAAGCCGAACTTGCCGCCGTGGTAGTTATTGACATAGTGGAGCATGTCGCAGACAACAGGGGTATGTGAAGGACGAAGCCTACAAGTGAGAGGTTTAATGATTCCCGACGACAACTGGTCGAGCACAACCATCATCAAAACCACAGATACCAATAACAGTAGCTTTTGACTTATTTTACCTTTCTTATAGACAAAGAGGGTAGTCAGAGCCACGACCACAAGCGGAGCCCAAATTATTTTTTGGGAATAGCCATACCAGAAGCGGTCGGCAAAGAGTCCACCGGCAAAGTTGAGCAGAATCATGAGTTCCTTGTCAAAGGCATCCATCATGAAACCAATGGTTCTCCACTCAACAATGAATATGTAAAAAGTACAAATGACACTAACAGCCGTCAGTGTCTTCATCAGTGCCACATTCTCAATCCTTACAGGGAAGGAAACAAATGGGATATGAACTTTTCTTTCCATATTAAATTACATCATTAGCCCAAAATAATTCAAGGCTTATCGTTTAGGTTCAGAGTAAGGAATGTTCATTAATTCCAATATTCTAAACTCTTTTGTCGCAAAGTTATTGCATGAATTTGGAGAAATGTTGTAGAATGACAAAAGAATTTCATATTTTGTAACTTTCAAATCTGAATTAACGTCTATAAAATATAGATAATGATATCTGCCATTCTCGATTCAAGAACGCTATTATTCACCTCAAGAACTATCTACTTACGATTGAGCGACAATTGTCGACAAACTGGTTAACAATTGCCGACAAACTCGTTGACAATTGCCGACATGCGTGTCGACAATTGTCGCTCAATCCCCAGTACACGTTTATGAGTATGTAATCGGCTGTATTTCATTGCTCTAACATAGCATATTTTTTTTGGAATCTCGTTCATACAATAGTTGGAAAGCCACCACATCTTCGAGAAAACAATATCTAAAGGATTCGAGAGTACAATAACTGAAGGAGAAAAACATGCCGCAATATTTTGACTAAGCTTTTCGTCAACATGGGTGTACTGTGCAGGAGTTTTGGAACAATAGACCTCAAACGAATGCTGACGATTTCAGCTATCATTTTTAACCTTCCAAACAGCCGAAGTTGTCGGACTTGTCATGCTTTTACTCCGAAATACAAGGTTTAAGTTTTAAATAATAATCGGCAGAAAACTAACAAAATTATTTTTAGTGTGCAGATTTGGAGATTTTGAAACATCATAGTACACACAGAAATGTTTGGTTTTGTGCAACTTTTCTCATTTGATTCAACAGAAAGTTTTCCGTTTTGTTCAACTTGAACTTATTAATTAGTTGCAAAAATTACCCGAAATATTTTCATTATATGAAAAGTATTAGTTATATTTGCAGCACTTTAACACAATCACTATCCTAAAACATGGAAGAATTGAAGACATACTCTTACGATGAGGCATACAATGCCACATTGCAGTATTTCGGCGGCGACGAGCTTGCCGCCCGGGTATGGGTCAACAAGTATGCTATGAAGGACAGCTTCGGAAACATTTTCGAGAAGAGTCCCGTTGACATGCACTGGCGCATTGCCAACGAAATTGCACGCATTGAAAAGAAATACCCCAATCCGATGACCGCCCAGGAGGTCTTCGACTTGTTGGACCATTTCCGCTACATCGTTCCTGCCGGAAGCCCAATGACCGGTATCGGCAACAACCACCAAGTGGCGTCGCTGAGCAACTGCTTCGTCATTGGACTCGACGGAAACGCCGACTCCTATGGAGCCATCATGAAAATCGACGAGGAACAGGTGCAGTTGATGAAGCGCCGCGGTGGAGTGGGCCACGACTTGAGCCATATCCGCCCAAAAGGCTCTCCCGTCAACAACTCAGCTCTGACGTCAACGGGTCTGGTTCCCTTCATGGAGCGCTACAGCAACTCCACTCGTGAGGTAGCACAGGACGGTCGCCGCGGAGCACTGATGCTCTCGGTAAGTATTAAGCATCCCGACTCCGAGGCTTTCATCGACGCCAAGATGACCGAAGGCAAGGTGACGGGCGCCAACGTGAGCGTCCGTATTGACGACGCCTTCATGCAGGCTGCCGTTGACAACAAGCCCTACATACAGCAGTGGCCCGTCGACAGCGACACACCGAAGGTGAAGAAGGAGATTTCTGCCCGCAACCTATGGGAGAAGATTGTGCACAACGCTTGGAAGAGCGCTGAGCCTGGTGTATTGTTCTGGGACACCATCATCCGCGAGAGCATTCCAGACTGCTACGCCGACTTGGGCTTCCGAACAATCTCTACGAATCCCTGTGGCGAGATTCCTCTCTGTCCCTACGACAGTTGCCGTCTGCTGGCACTCAACCTCTACAGCTACGTGGAAAATCCTTTCACCAAGGATGCCAAATTCAACTACGAAAAGTTCTCAGACCATGCCCGCAAGGCAATGCGCATCATGGACGACATCGTTGATTTGGAGATGGAGAAAATCGACCTCATCATGAAGAAGATTGAGAGCGACCCGCAAGAGCCTGAGGTGAAGGAAACGGAATATCATCTTTGGGAGAAAATCAAGCGCAAGAGTGGCATGGGTCGCCGTACCGGTGTGGGTATCACAGCCGAAGGCGACATGATAGCCGCCATGGGTCTGCGCTATGGCACTCAGGAAGCAACCGACTTTGCCGTGACCGTCCAAAAGACGCTTGCCCTCAATGTTTACCGCTCTTCTGTCATCATGGCTAAGGAGCGTGGCGCTTTCGAGATTTACGATTCTGAGCGTGAGAAAAACAATCCCTTCATTCTCCGTTTGAAAGGTGCTGACCCTCAACTCTACGAGGATATGACCCACTATGGCCGCCGCAACATCGCCTGCCTGACCATCGCTCCTACGGGAACGACCTCACTGATGACACAGACCACGAGCGGTATTGAGCCAGTGTTCATGCCCGTCTATAAGCGTCGCCGCAAGGTGAACCCCAACGATGCGGATGTCCATGTGGACTACGTTGACGAGGTGGGAGATTCCTTCGAGGAGTATATTGTTTATCATCGCAAGTTCCTCGAGTGGATGAAGATTAACGGTATTGATACATCCAAGAAATACACCCAAGAAGAAATTGACAAGCTCGTGGAGCGCTCACCTTATTATAAAGCAACAGCCAACGACGTTGATTGGCTGATGAAAGTGAAGATGCAGGGCGCTATCCAGAAATGGGTTGACCACAGCATCTCCGTCACTGTCAACCTGCCCAACAACGTAGACGAGGCTCTTGTCAACAAGCTCTATGTGGAGGCTTGGCGCAGTGGTTGCAAGGGCTGTACCATCTACCGCGACGGCAGTCGCTCGGGAGTGATGATTTCAGTTTCCAATAAAGACAAAAAGAACCAAGAGCCCGAACAGACAAAGCCCGCTCTACCCATCGTGCAGGAAGTGCGCCCCAAAGAGCTTCTATGCGACGTAGTACGTTTCCAGAACAACCGCGAGAAGTGGGTGGCTTTCGTGGGTCTGCTCAACGGCTATCCCTACGAAATCTTCACCGGTTTGCAGGATGACGACGAGGGAATTGCCCTGCCCAAGTCGGTTACTCACGGCAAGATTATCAAGCAAACCAATCCCGACGGCAGTCACCGTTACGACTTCCAGTTTGAGAATAAGCGCGGCTACAAGACCACAGTGGAAGGACTCTCCGAGAAGTTCAACCCCGAATATTGGAACTACGCCAAGTTGATTTCAGGTGTGCTCCGCTATCGTATGCCTATCGACCACGTGCTGAAACTCGTTTCTTCTCTGCAACTGAAGGACGAGAGCATCAACACTTGGAAGAATGGTGTGGAGCGCGCATTGAAGAAGTATATTGTCGACGGTACCAAGGCAAGAGGTCAGAAGTGCCCGGTTTGCGGTCAGGAGTCGCTTGTCTATCAGGAAGGCTGCCTCATCTGTACCAACTGCGGTGCAAGCCGTTGCGGATGATTCATTGAAAATGCCGATTGTTTTCGTTTCTTAGTAGCTCATCCAGCAGCTAAGAAGCCATAAAACTATGCTGTAAATGAAATTAAAAGACAGTTATATTTATCTCACGAACCTGCGGTTTCATGCCTATCATGGCGTGATGCCGCAGGAACGTTCTGTGGGTAACGATTACCGGCTGGACCTGCGCGTGAAATACAATGTGGCGAATGCCATGCAATCAGACAACGTCAACGACACGATGAACTACGCCGAGGTCTACAAACTGATTTGCCAAGAGATGATGGTGCCGTCCAACCTTCTGGAACGGGTGGCTTATCGTATTGCCGACCGAATCGCCCGCCGATTCCTCGTCGTGGAGGCGATTGACATCAAACTCACGAAGCTCAATCCGCCCATGGAAGCCGATTGTGACGGCGCCGGAGTGGAACTACACTTAATAAATGATAAAACTTTAACTGATTAATAGGTTTTCTGTAGCTATTTGATTATCTTTGCACAAGATAAAGAATATTCATGCGAAGAAGATATTTAGCCACACTGATTCTAATGCTTTTGTTCTCGGCCTTCACTTGGGCTGGGAACAATCGTTTTACACTCGTCATTGATGCCGGTCATGGAGGCCACGACCTCGGTGCGCCGGGAGCCATCAGCAATGAGAAGAATATCAATTTAAAAGTGGCATTGGCTTTCGGCAAATATGTTGAAAGAAACTGCCCTGACGTGAAAGTCATCTACACGCGCAAGACCGACGTGTTCATTCCACTGAAAGAAAGAGCCAACATTGCCAACCGCAACAAGGCTGACCTTTTTATTTCCGTGCACACCAATGCCCTCGAAGGCGGAAAGATAGCCCGTGGATTCGAGACCTACACACTGGGTATGCACCGCGCAAAGGACAACCTTGACGTGGCTATGCGAGAGAACTCCGTCATCGTGCAGGAGAAAAACTACAAACAGACCTATCAAGGCTTTGACCCGAAATCCTCCGAAAGCTATATTATCTTTGAACTGATGCAGGGAGCCTATATGGAGCGTAGCGTTGACCTCGCCAAAATGATTCAGCGCAGCGTTTGCTCCACCGCCCATCGTCCCGACAAGGGGGTTCATCAGGCTGGATTTTTGGTGCTACGCGAAACATCCATGCCCAGTTGTCTCATCGAATTAGGATTCATCACCACACCCGACGAGGAGCAACAACTGAATGATGCCACGGAGGTAGACCTCATCGCAAAGGGCATCTACAAGGCTTTCGTACAGTATAAAGACAAATACAATAACGGAGGTGTGGCTCAACTGTCGGATGAAGACGATTCCGATGACGTCGCCCAGACGACGGTATACAGCGACAAGTCTTCAAAAACGGCTCAAACATCCCGCAACAAAGAGGATACTCCGGCATCCTCAGCGAAGTCTTCCAGCAAACAAACTCGCACGGCTTCCTCATTTTCAACAAAGCAGCGTGCCGTAGCCACATCTACAACAGCTAAGACTTCAACTAACAAGAAAGAGGTCGCATCCGTAGATAAAAAGTCGAAGAAGAAATCCACTAAGAAGTCATCCAAGACTACACAGGCTAACAAAGCGCCTAAAAACGCTCCTGTGTTCAAGGTGCAGATTTTCGCCGGCAAGCACAAGCTGCGCTTCAACGACCCAAGGTTCAAAGGGCTGGAAGGATGCGACAGCTATGATGACGGCAAACTCATTCGCTATACTTATGGTGCTTCGACCAACTACAACGAAATCTACCGTCTGCGCAAGTCGATTCTCGACAAGTTCCCCGATGCATTCATCATTGCCATGAAGGACGGGAAAATAGTTGACGTGAATGAGGCAATCAAAGAATTTCTCGAAAATAAGAAACAAAAATAAATCAGTTATGAAAATTCTAACAAATGAGGTGAAGATTGCCCTTGTTGCTATCGTGGGCATCGTAGTTCTCTTTTTCGGATTGAACTTTCTGAAAGGTATGTCGATATTCTCAACCGACAATACCTATTATATAAAGTTTCACAATATCAGTGGACTCAGCTCTTCCAACCCCATCTACGCTGATGGTTATCAGGTAGGTGTGGTGAAGGACATCATCTACGATTATTCTGGCAAAGGCGACATCCTCGTCAAATTCGACGTGGACAACAACCTTCGAATCCCTAAAGGCTCATCGGCAGAAATCACCAGCGACATCATGGGCAACGTCAAGATGAACTTGCTCCTCGCCAACAATCCCCGTGAACGAGTGGAACCGGGCGACACGCTGGAAGGCGCCGTCAGCGGAAGTATGCTGAGCCAAGTGGCTGGAGTGATTCCACAAGTGGAGAAACTGATTCCGAAACTCGACTCCATCCTCACTTCGCTCAATGCTCTCATGGCAGACCCTGCGCTTGCCCAGTCGCTCCACAACATTCGGACCATCACAGCCAACTTGACGGTCAGCTCTGAGCAGCTTAACAGCCTCATGGCAAACGTCAATCAACAGGTTCCGGGAGTGCTCGGCAAAGCCAACACGGCAATGTCGACTGCTAACTCGGTCTTAGAGAATACGGACAAATTCACGGCCAACCTCGCTGCCATTGATGTGGATGGAACGATGCGACAGGTGAATGAGGCAATTGCCAACGTCAACTCGCTCACTACTAAGATGAACAGCAGAGACAACACGCTCGGGTTGCTCATGAACGATGCCAGCCTCTACCACAATCTCAATTCCACTGTGGCACATGCCGATTCGTTGATGATTAACCTGCGTGAGCATCCAAAACGTTACGTCCACTTCTCGCTCTTCGGCAAAAAGGATAAATAACAGCGACTATAAACATTAGAATGATATTAGATATAGTCTAAATTTTTAGGTAAAATGTTTCACGGCTTCCGTTTTTCAACGGAAGTCTTTTGGTTTATGGAAGTTAGGGCAAGAAGATTTTTGTTTCACCATCCTTTTACGCCAACTGGAAGAAACGCCACGGAAATGTTTATTACCAAAGAGTTACGGCATTTTTCCGCAAAAAAGAAGCCGCAAATTTAAGCAAAGCCGCTAACCGCTTAATTAATAAGCAGTTATGAATTATTGGAAAAAATTTAGTTTTTTACTGATTTGCTAAAGTCAAAAAACTTTGTTATTTTTGCACTGCTAATAGCGCATCCGTCGCGTAGAAGAGAGAGAACTATCTGTTCACGCACTCAATTTCGGCATCAATAATATGAAGATAAGTCCTAAGGAAAGTTGGGATAAGTCTCTTGCGCTCATTGCGCAAAACGTCACCCAACAACAATATGATACTTGGTTCAAACCAATTGTGTTTGAATCGTTCGATGAGCAAACCAACAATTTGCTTATCCAAGTACCCAGTCCATTTGTTTACGAGTATATTGAAGAGAACTTCCTCGGTTTGTTAAGTAAGGTGTTCCACCGCTACTTCAGTGTGAACGTCCGACTGTCCTATCGCGTTGTCACCGATAAGGAACACAACCTCTCCCAGAACATTGAAGCCGACCCTGCTGATGCCGTTCAACAAATCAAGCGTAAGACCACAGGACTTAATCAGCCGCCTACCATCCTTGATGCCGTAGACCGTGACTTGGACCCACAACTCAATCTCCATCAGACTTTTTCCAATTACATTGAGGGCGCAAGCAATAAACTGCCCCGCAGTGTGGGACTTAGCATCGCTGAGCATCCCAATAACATGCAGTTCAACCCGATGTTCATTTATGGACCGTCGGGCTGTGGAAAGACTCACCTCATCAATGCTATCGGCGTGGAGTGCAAGCGGCTCTATCCGCAAAAACGGGTGCTCTATATCAGCGCACGCCTCTTTCAGGTGCAATACACCAATGCCGTGCAAGCCAACAAGGTGAACGACTTCATCAACTTCTACCAGACCATCGACATGCTGATTGTGGATGATATTCAAGAATGGGTGACGGCTGTGAGTACGCAGAACACGTTCTTCCACATCTTCAACCATCTCTTCCGCAACGGAAAACGCATTATCTTGGCTTCTGACCGTCCTCCCGTTGACCTTCAAGGCATGAAAGACCGCCTACTTACTCGTTTTGCGTGCGGACTCATCGCCGAATTGGAGAAGCCCAATGAGGAATTGTGCGCCCAAATTCTGCGCAATAAGATTCGCCATGACGGACTTCAGATTCCCGATGATGTGGTTTCGTTCATCGCCAAGACAGCCAATGGCAGTGTCCGTGACCTGCAGGGAGTCATCAATTCTCTCATGGCATACTCCATCGTCTATAACTGTAACATCGACATGCGGTTGGCAGAGCGCGTCATCCGCAGGGCTGTGAAAATTGACGATAACCCGCTCACGGTTGACGAAATCGTGGAAACCGTCTGCACACACTACAACGTAACTCAAGCCAACATCAACAGCAAGAGCCGCAAGCGCGACTATGTGTTGGCTCGTCAGGTAAGCATGTATTTAGCACAGAAATACACAAAGATGCCCGCTTCACGCATCGGCAAACTTGTAGGCAATCGCGACCACTCCACGGTAATTCACAGTTGTTCGCAGGTGGAGAAGCGCATAAAAGCCGACAAGCTCTTTGAGACTGAGCTACAGAGCATCGAAAACTCATTCAAGTTGAAACAATAATCTCCTTATATTCCTTCTGCACCAGTTAATAGCAAGGGCAGAGAGAAGAAAACAGCACCGAAGGTTGGATTTTCCTTCGGTGCTGTTTTCGTATCTATCGCTACGAATACTAGTTATTACTTTTCGTTAGAAGGACAAGTTTTTACTTTTCTCTACGAAGACTAGTTATTACTTTGCCCTAAGAAGACTGGTTTGTATCTTTGGCTACAGACAGGGCTTATGGAGAAGCCCTCATTCCTTCCACCCACCAAAGTCAAACCGGGCAACAACCGGCAGATGGTCACTGTAGCCATTTTTGTATGACGGTCCGGCATAATTGCGACGTGGCTTCACGCCATTATACTTCTCGTCGGTTTCAAGGAGCCACAAGGCATCATATACATAAGACTCCTTGAATCCGGCAAGGACAGGTCCTGCCGCAAAGATATGGTCCAGACTCCCCCACTCTCCCCGATAGCAATAGGTTCCCTTGGCTCCGTTCCGCCCCCTTGCATGGGCACTCACTTCTGTCAGCCCGTGGGCGACAATATAACGGATGGAGGCATCGCCACTATAATCATTGAAGTCGCCAGCTATTAAGATTGAGGGATTAGACGATACAGCCCTCACCGAGTCAACAGCCTTACATAGGTCCTCCGCCACATGTAATCGGAAGGGACGCGTGCGGCTTTCCCCGCCAGCCCTACTCGGCGCATGCACTACAAAAACATGCAGCGTGTCGCCATCAGTCATCACTCCACTTGCATACAATATATCGCGTGTGGGCTTCATTCCTTCCATTGGGGGAATGCGGATGGAACGGCTATTGATAAGACCAAAGCTGAATGGAGAATAGAGCAGAGCCACATCAATGCCACGTTGGTCGGGCGACTTTGTCATCACGTATTGGTATCCTGCCCTGCGCAAGAGCGACCGCTTGGTGAGGTCGAACATACAACTGTCGTTCTCCACCTCACACAGCGCCACGAGGTCGGGCAACAGGTAGTTATTCGTGGTAGAGTCACCTTCCCATTCGTTGACCGCCATGATTTCCTTGCCTAATTTCTGCAACTTAGTCCAATAACGCCAACGAGTCCAATGATAGCTTCCATCGGGCAAAAACTCCACATCGTTCTTCAACGAATCGTGCTCACAGTCAAAAAGGTTCTCCACGTTCAGTTCCATCAGAGTCAGAAGCGATGCCAGCAGCAGTTGTATCATAGTTGATTCTTTCTGCTCAATGGTTGATAATCTCCATTTGCTGACGCACGCTCTCCTGATGAATACTCTCAAAGATGGAAGCCACAAACTTGGGTTCCAATCCACAGAGGGAGCCTTTCACTCCGTACTTCTCCAGCAACTCGCGATAGCGGGTTGACTGAAATACTGTCATGTTGTGTTCTTTCTTATACTCGCCTATCTCGCGACAGATTTTCATACGCTTTGCCAGCAGTTCCACAACCTTGTCATCAATCTCGTCTAATTGGCGGCGCAACTCCTTAATGCCTTCCGTCGCAGAATGCTCATCGCGAACCACGAGCAGACTCAGGATATTTTCGAGCACGGCAGGCGTCACTTGCTGGGCGGCATCTGTCCATGCGCTGTCAGGATTGCAGTGGCACTCCACAATGAGACCGTCAAAACCAAGGTCCATCGCCTGCTGCGACAAAGGAGCTATCAGTTCCCTTCTCCCTCCGATATGGCTGGGGTCGCAGACCATCGGCAGGGCAGGAATACGACGGTGAAGTTCCATGGGAATCTGCCATGCGGGCTGATTGCGGTAGATGCTGTTGTCATAGCTGGAGAATCCACGATGAATGGCGCCCAACTTCTTCAAGCCGGCACCATTGAGCCGCTCCAATGCGCCAATCCAGAGTTCTATATCGGGATTCACCGGGTTCTTCACCAGCACGGGAACATCGCAGCCCTTCAGAGCGTCGGCAAGTTCCTGCACAGCAAAAGGGTTAGCAGTGGTTCTGGCTCCTATCCACAGGATGTCGATTCCATATTTCAAGGCAAGCTCCACGTGTTCTGGAATAGCCACCTCAACTGCTGTGAGCATGTGGGTTTTCTCTTTTACTTCCTTCATCCAAGGGAGCGCCTTCTCTCCGTGTCCTTCAAAACCGCCGGGTTTAGTGCGTGGTTTCCATACGCCTGCCCGGAAGATGTGGCAACCTCTACTTGCCAATTCTGTTGCAGTCTGCATCACCTGCTCTTCCGACTCCGCACTGCATGGACCAGCAATAACGAAAGGCCGGACATGATTGCTCGGCAAATTCAACGGTTCTAAGTCTAATTCTTGATTCATATCGTTATTGATTATATTTTCCAACTGTTTAAACTCAACAAGGCTCAAGCTATCCCCCTGTTCACCTATTATGTAGGGATGCCCCCCTTGAAAGTGAAATCAAACAAAAACGGTCCTACTCCCACGAGCGGAACCGTTGTACTTAATTGTTTAACTTCATTATCTCTCAAATATCGAGTACTCAGTCTCTCGCTCTTCAATTCCTTGCCATGTAAAGCAAAAACAAAAGAAAGCAGTGTACTTCATATCCCGATGATTTGATTCTATTTGCAAATTTAGTGATTCCTTGTTAAAATGACAAACGTTTCTTTATTAAATTCTGTCATATTCGCCCTCTTTACCTAAAAATGAGGATAGGACCGACATCGCCAACAGAAGGGCATATCCCTGTAAGCTACTTGATGAAGGTGAATTCGTAGCAAGAATCAAGCGAATGGATTGACGTTTTTATAGGATTGCTCCACCTGTTGCTGGATATCCTCGTGTCCTTCCGCCTCGAACTTGCCATCAACAGCCTCAGCTTCCTTCGGGTCCAATTCCAGCACTATCTTCATATCCTCTTCAGCTCCAGTCTTGTCACCCATCGCAAGTTTCAGTCCTCCACGCTGGCGAAAAGCCTCCACAGAGAACGGATTCAGCTCCACCACTTTGTCGAAATATTTCAGTGCTTCCTCGTTGTTGCCCTGTACCTGCTCCACTTGCGCCTTAAACAGCATGGCATCCTCCGATTCAGCATCATGCTCCACGAGCCAGTCTGCATCTACAGCTGCGCCTTTCTTATCGCCCATCTTGAGCAACATTCCACCGCGCACCAATGTTGCATCCTTCAGTAGTTGTTCTTCTTCGTCTCCAGCCTTCTCGCAAAGCGAGATGCAGCGCGTTATCTGCGCCACGGCTTGAATCATGTCGCCCTTGCCTCGCATAGCCCGAGCCGTATCAAACACCACGTGGGGATTGTCAGCGTCCAACTTTCCTGCTGCCTCGCATGTCTCCGCCATCTTGTCATAATCCTCATTCATATAATAGATGTTGGCAATACGCAGCAAGATACGCACGTTGTCGGGCTGAGCCTCACGCAGTTTCGCCAACTGCTCAAGCGCCAAGTCCATTTGGTCTGTACGCATATACACCTGCGATAGGTAGTCGCGCGACTCCAAATCTTCTTTTATTTCCAAAGCCTTTGTGAGGCATTTGATGGCATAGTCCAACTGTCCTATGCTGATAGCCCTAATGCCGTCGTATTTCAACACGTCGAAATCATGTTCCTTTTGCTGTTCCTGATTTTGAGGATGATTGTCGTCACCTCCGCCGAATAGTTGTTTGAAGAATCCCATATCATTTACATTTTGCACACAAAAGTAATGAAAATATAGGAGACCGAGAAATAAATAAGAGGAAAAGAAAGCCAGCGCAGAGAGAGGAAACCTATAAAACTTTTCGCTGAAATAAACAGTCATTTTTCTGTGAACATTCGACTCTAAAGAATATAGATAAGTATCAACACTGTCGCTCTAATTTGTTGATAACTCACACTCACATACTATTTAACCTAAAAAAACGTAAAAACAAATCATTTCCATCCGAAGTATTACCTTTTTATATATCTTTGCGGAAGAATGAAACATTTGTTAGTTGTCATATTTCTCACAATGAGCGTCTCCGCACATGCCCAGACCATCGGACTCGGACCGCTCCACTCTCCCGACAGCCCACGCGAGAACTGGCTACTGCCAGGCGACACCGTAAAGACTGCCACAGACACTATCATATATGGCGGGAAACCACAGGAACTCAGTTACGAGACTCCTACGCCGGGAAGCGATTTTGGACTCCACGAAGGACTCAATGCCAATGTCAGCGCTTCCGCCTTTGCTACTTTCGGACACGACGCTCCCCACAAGGGTGGTTTCGCAACGTCTCTTGATGTTGCCTATCTTAAGCCCCTCAACCGCAACAAGAATCTTTGGCTTCTTGGCGGTGGCTACATCAACAGCGTCAACTATGGAGGCGACAACCTCCACGACGGTTGCTTCTTCGCTATGCTTGACTGGCAAATTAATCAGCATTGGAACGTCTATGCCTACGGTCAACTCTCGATAGTCAACAACTACGACCGGGCATTCGGAGGCTATTATCCTTATGGTGCCTACTCACCTTATTACTCCTACATGGGATATTCCCCCTACCCGTTCTATGGTGGTTATTTTTCAACCTTCGCCCCCAAGTCGTATCTCCACACTCCGGGTGCCAATGTGTTGGGAGCAGGAGTGGAATACAGACCTAATCCCAACGTCTCCGTCTCTTTCAACGTAGAAGGTGTCTGGTACGACAATCACACGCCAAGTTATTTCGACCGATATAATTATCCCGTGCCGAGAGATTAACAATTACATCACTCAGGGAAAAACCTTCCTTATCGTTTTATTGAGAAGGAATAATTGCCACCATATTTATTCGATGGATATTATCCGCGTGCATGGAGGTCTCGCGCTCCGCGCGGGACGACTACCAAACCGGCAACAAACAACATCCTTCAAATAAGTTTCTTGCCCCGCGCAGAGCGACTACCAAACTGTCAACAAGCAACATCCTTCAAATAAGCCGCTCGTCCCGCGCGGAGCGACGGGACCTCCATGAGTTGCGCCAGAAGATATCCGAGTTTGTTCGACGGCGCTTGCTCCGCGAAGCACGAAGGTCTCGCGCTCCGCGCGGGACGACTACCGACATAACATATAATAACTATGGCTTTGCTTCTTTTCTATTAGATTGAATATACGCCGCTCGTCCCGCGCGGAGCGCGGGACCTCCATGAGTTGCGTATTTCATAGAAAAAACTTCTATGCCTTAAATGTTCTCCAACCGTAGCTTGCAACAACGATGAAGCAGACGACGGGAACGAGGAAGCTGAGGTTGATAAGGGAGATTCCTCCAAATGTTCCACCAATATCCATGATTGCTGCCTGAATGGGAGGAATGACACTGCCGCCTAAAATACTCATCACCAGACCGGCACCACCAAACTTCACATTCTCCTTCAATCCTTTCAAGGCGATGCCATAGATGGTGGGGAACATCAAACTCATGCAGCCACTCACAAAGACCAGACACCACAGTCCGATGCGTCCGCCGACGAAGATGGTACTCATCAGCAACACGATAGCAGCAATGGCGAGACTACACAACAGTTTTCCTGCACTGACAAACTTTAAGAAATAAGTACAGACAAACCTGCCAATGGCAAAGAGTGCCAAAGCACCCAAATAGAAGTTGGTCGTAAGTTGGTGTGCCACTTTCTCGTCCATACCCTCCACATCGTGAAATACGTGGAGGCCATAGTACATGATATAAGCCCAGCAAACGGTCTGCGCTCCGATATAGAAGAACTGCGCGATGACGCCATTGCGGTAGTTGCGGTTGGCGGCAAGTTGTTTCAGCGCAGTCCACAAACTCTTCTTCTCACCCGTCTCACCAGCCTTCGGCATTTTCGTGATGGCAATGACGAAGAGCAATATGAGGATGACAATACCTATATATAAATAAGGTTGCACGAGAATGTCGAGGTCGTGCATCTTGATGGCTTCAAACTGTTGCGGTGCCGACTGTCGCAGTTGGGCGCGCTGCTCACTCGAAGCGGGGTCAAGCGCCACAGCTACATAAGTCAGAGCGATGTAGGCTCCCGTAATGGCACCAAGAGGATTGAACGACTGGGCGAAGTTGAGACGGCGCGTGGCTGTGTCCTCACTGCCCATGCAATAAACAAAGGGATTGCAACTGGTTTCCAAAAACGACAATCCGCACGTCATGACGAAGTAGGCAGGAAGGAAAGCGTAGAACATACCTGTTGACTTGGCAGGTATGAAAGCCAACGCGCCCACGGCATAGAGGGTCAATCCCAGCATCACGCCAGCCTTGAAAGAATAGCGTTGGATGAAGAGAGCCGCTGGAAACGCCATGACAAAGTAGCCAAGATAGAATGCCACTTGGACGAAGCTACTCTCAAACTTGGAAATCTGAAATATCTTGCTGAACGACTGTACGAGGGGATTGGTGACATCGTTGGCAAATCCCCACAGGGCAAAACAAGTCGTTATCATGATGAATGGCAGTAGATAGTTGACGCCATTGAGAGTAAACAAGCCATCTGCCGGCTTTTCTTTTGTCTTTGGTTGCATATTTTTCTATTTTCGGACAAAGGTAATCAAAATTATGGAGAATTGCTGCATCAACCTACATTTCTCTTGATTTTTTTCATCATCATTACTTAACAAACCAACCAGCCTGAAAGAAACAGCTTCGCTTCCCTTCTCTTTCAGAGGGTTAATATAGTATCTGAACAAGTATCAAATAATATCGTAGGAGTTATAACAATTTAAAGAAATCTATTATCGTTGCATAAAAAATATAATATGGAGCCAGAAAACCCTATTATCATCTATCAGACACAAGACGGACAGACACAAATCGACGTGAAGCTTAAGGACGAGCAACACTTTTTGATAGAGATGAGAAAACCATCCGCAAGCATATCAACAATGTATTTCGAGAGGGCGAGTTGATAAAAGAGAACAACACGCATTTTTTGCGTGTTGATGGAGTAAAACAACCTGTGGCATTTTATTCCCTTGATGTAATCATTTCTGTTGGCTATAGGGTAAAAAGCATGCGCGGCACGCAATTCCGCATTTGGGCCAACAAGGTCTTGAAAGACTATCTTGTGAAGGGCTATGCCGTGAATGCGAATCTTCAGAAGCGACAGATTGTGGAACTTAGACAGCTCGTCCATGTACTGGGCAGAACACTGGAGAATAGGCAGGTTAAGGTGGATGCCAAGGATTTGGTGAATGTAGTGGTAGATTATTCCTACGCCCTTGATACTCTTGATGATTACGACTACCAAAGATTGCAGACTAGGGAAACGACATCCCACGAGAAGTTCCATGCTACCTATGAGAATGCAATGCAGGAAATTATCAGGCTGCGCAAAAAGTTCGGCGGTTCGTCCCTTTTTGCCAATGAAAAGGATGAATCGTTCAAGAGTTCCATTGGTCAAATTTATCAGACCTTTGACGGACAGGACTTATATCCGAGTGTGGAGGAGAAAGCTGCGATGTTGCTCTATCTTGTCACTAAGAATCATTCGTTCAGCGACGGCAACAAGCGCATTGCCGCAACGCTCTTTCTGTGGTTCATGAACAACAATGGCATTCTTTACCGTCCCGATGGAAGCAAGCGCATTGCCGACAACACTCTTGTAGCCCTTACATTGATGATTGCTGAAAGCAGACCCGAGGAAAAGGATGTCATGGTAAAAGTAACGGTCAACCTTATCAACCAAGACAACTAATAATTGAAATTCTTATCCTCACCTGGGATAAAATATTAGATGATTTTGAAAATCATTCATCATCACAGACGAGAAGAATTTTTTTGCCTACATCGTGACAAGTTGAGAATATAATGGAGAATTCATCTTTTGGCACAGTCTTTGTTTATTTCTTTGCGGTTTTGAAAATATAAATTAATAACGATATGCAAAAAGGTAATATTGGAGTAACAACCGAGAATATATTTCCGGTCATTAAAAAGTTTCTTTATTCTGACCATGAGATTTTCCTGCGCGAGATGGTGTCTAACGCCGTTGACGCTACGCAGAAACTGAAGACGCTCGCTCAACAAGGTGACTTCAAGGGCAGTGTAGATGACCTTAAAGTAGAGGTGATTCTCGACAAGGACAAGGGTACACTCACTATCCGTGACCACGGAATCGGCATGACAGAGGAGGAAATTGACAAGTATATCAACCAGATAGCCTTCTCGGGCGTTACCGACTTCATTGATAAATATAAGGATAAGGCAAACGCCATCATCGGTCACTTCGGACTGGGTTTCTACTCTGCCTTTATGGTTTCCCGCAAGGTGGAGATTCTGACCCTCAGCTATCAGGAGGGTGCCAAGGCTGTAAGGTGGAGCTGTGACGGTACACCTGCCTTCGAGATTAACGACGCAGAGAAGGCTGACCGCGGTACGGATGTCATCCTGCACATCGCCGACGACTGCAAGGAATTCCTTGAGAAGTCGAAGATTGAGGAACTGCTCAACAAGTACTGCAAGTTCATGACCGTGCCTGTAGTGTTCGGAAAGAAGCAGGAGTGGAAAGACGGTAAGATGCAGGATACGGATAAGGACAATGTCATCAACGACATTGAGCCGCTTTGGACTAAGACTCCGTCAACACTGAAGGATGAGGACTACAAAGAATTCTATCGCAAACTCTACCCGATGCAGGATGAGCCGCTGTTCTGGATTCACCTCAACGTGGACTATCCTTTCAATCTGACAGGAATTCTCTACTTCCCGCGCATCAAGAGCAACATCGACCTGCAGCGCAATAAGATTCAACTCTATTGCAACCAAGTGTTCGTGACCGACCAAGTGGAAGGCATTGTGCCGGACTTCATGACACTGCTCCACGGTGTGATTGACTCGCCCGACATTCCATTGAACGTGAGCCGCAGCTACTTGCAGAGCGATGCCAACGTGAAGAAAATCTCAACCTACATCACCCGTAAGGTTGCTGACAAACTGAACCAGACCTTCAAGGAGGACCGCAAGCACTTTGAGGAGATTTGGGACGACTTGAAACTCTTCATCAACTACGGTATGCTGTCGGAACCGACCTTCTACGACAAGGCTAAGGACTTCGCCTTGATGAAGGACACGGACGGCAAATTCTTCACCTTTGACGAATACAAAACGCTCATCAAAGACGAGCAGACTGACAAAGATGGCACATTGGTATATCTCTATGCCACCAATAAGGACCAGCAATACACTTTCATCGATGCCGCACAGAAGAAGGGTTACAGCGTGCTGTTGATGGATGGACAGCTTGACGTGCCCATGGCAAGTATGCTGGAACAGAAATTTGAGAAATCCCGTTTCTCGCGTGTGGACTCCGACGTCATCGACCGTCTGATTCAGAAAAAGGATGTTTCCAAGACAGACTTGACACCTGAGCAACGTGACAACCTAACAGAGGCTTTCCGCTCACAGATGCCCGTATTGGACAAGAAGAACTTCACGGTGACTGTGGAGTCGCTGAGCGCAGAGGAACTGCCGGTCGTCATCACTCAGAACGAGTATATGCGCCGTATGAAGGATATGAGCAAGTTCCAGCCCGGCATGGGATTCTATGCCCAGATGCCAGACTCCTACGAATTGGTGCTCAACGCCGACCACGCTCTTGTCAAAGAGGTGCTTAACAAGGTTGACAGCGCCACCGCAGAGGCTCTGAAGCCCATTGACAGTGACCTGAAGGGCACACAAGCCCGTCTGTCTGTACTGCATCAGGAGCAGAGCAAGAAGAAGCCGGAGGAAATCACCGATGAGGAGAAGAAAGACCTCAAGGATACAGAAGCCAAGATTGACGAACTTCGCAAGAAGCGCAATGGCATCGTGGACGATTATGCCAAGGACAACAAGGTGATTCACCAACTCATCGACTTGGCACTGTTGCAGAACGGCATGCTGACAGGTGAGGCTCTCGATACCTTCATCAAGCGGTCGGTAAGCATGATTAAAGAATAAGCTCGGTATATTCCGAAATCTCTCAGACATTATATTAAAAGGGTAAGCGTTTTGTGCGCTTACCCTTTTTTCGTTTATCGATTATCCAGTAAACGAAACAGGCGTTCGGCTGATGGGCAGAAATCAATTTATAAGATGGTAGAAAGAGAATCATGATTGGAAAATTTTGTATCTATGATTGTTTTCACGTGAGTACATTATTTTTTTCACCTGACAGCAATCGAAGGTAGATAGCTATCTGAAATCATGGAGGCCCGCGGAGCATGGAGGTCTCGCGCTCCGCGCGGGACGACTACCGACAAAACATATAATAACTACGGCTTCATCCATTTTCTGTTAGATAGTAGATACGCAGCTCGTCCCGCGCGGAGCGACGGGACCTCCGTGAGTAGCACCAACTATCATCAGTATTTGCAAGACGAATAAAGCCCCAACCCGCAATGCAAAACGGGTTGGGGCTTGATGAGTTATATTATCATATAATAATATTGACTACTTGTTGCAAGAAGAGCAATTCCAAGGTTTCAACTCCTTGAAGAAGTCGTGACCCTTGTCGTCAACGAGGATGAAAGCGGGGAAGTCCTTCACGGTAATCTTCCAGATTGCCTCCATACCTAATTCGGGATACTCTACGCACTCAATGCTGGTGATACATTCCTTAGAGAGTACGGCTGCCACGCCACCGATAGTGCCGAGGTAGAAACCACCGTGCTTCTTGCAGGCATCGGTCACCACCTGTGTGCGATTGCCCTTGGCAATCATCACGAGTGAGCCGCCATGGTCTTGGAACTCGTCTACATAGGGGTCCATACGGTTGGCTGTGGTCGGTCCCATAGAGCCGCAAGGCATACCCTCTGGAGTCTTTGCCGGTCCTGCATAGAGGATAGGATGATTCTTGAAGTAGTCGGGCAAATCCTCACCCGCATCCAAGCGAGCCTTCAGTTTGGCGTGGGCGATATCACGTGCCACGATAATAGTACCGTTGAGGCTCACGCGGGTAGAAACAGGATACTTGGTGAGTTCTGCGCGGACAGCGTCGATACCCTTGTCAAGGTCAATCTCAACGCCCTTGGCACCCTCACCCGGACGACGGTATTCTTCGGGGATAAGTTCAGAAGGATTGCTGTCCATCTTCTCCAACCAAATACCGTCCTTGTTGATTTTAGCCTTGATGTTGCGGTCAGCAGAGCAGCTTACGCCCAAGCCAATGGGGCAGGAAGCTCCGTGGCGCGGCAGACGGATGATGCGGATGTCGTGGGCGAAAGCCTTACCGCCGAACTGTGCACCGAGACCAATCTTGTGAGCTTCGTCGAGGAGCTTTGCCTCCAAGTCAACGTCGCGGAAGGCACGACCCGTCTCGTCGCCGGTCGTGGGCAGATTGTCGTAATATTTGATGCTGCCCAACTTGACAGTAAGCAGATTCTTCTCGGCTGATGTTCCACCAATGACAAAGCAGATGTGATAAGGAGGACAAGCGGCTGTGCCGAGGCTCTTCATCTTCTCCACAAGGAAAGGCAACAGCGTACCCTCATTCTGAATCGTAGCCTTGGTCATCGGGTAGAAATAGGTCTTATTGGCTGAGCCACCACCCTTTGCCACCATGATGAAACGATATTCAGCACCCTCAGTAGCCTCAATGTCAATCTGTGCGGGAAGGTTGCAACGTGTGTTGACCTCGTCGTACATGGTAAGAGGAGCATTCTGCGAATAGCGCAGGTTGTCCTGTGTATAGGTGTTGAACACGCCACGGCTCAAAGCCTCAGCATCGTCGAAGCCTGTCCAAACCTGCTGACCTTTCTCGCCGTGGATAATAGCCGTACCCGTGTCCTGGCAGAAAGGCAGTACCCCTTTGGCGGCAGTCTCGGCATTGCGCAGGAACTGCAGAGCCACGTACTTGTCGTTCTCAGAAGCCTCAGGGTCTTTGAGGATAGCAGCCACCTGCTCGTTGTGCTTACGGCGCAACATGAACTCACAATCGTGGAAAGCCTGCTGTGCCAAGAGCGTCAATGCCTCAGGTGACACCTTGAGAATTTCTTTTCCTTCAAATTCGCCAACACTGACGCCCTCCTTGGAAATAAGACGATATTCCGTATCGTCCTTTCCAACTTGGAACATTGGCGCGTACTTGAAATCTACTTGTTTAGCCATAATGTATGTATTTTATTCTTAAACTGATTAGTTTACTGTTTTCGTTTGTGAGAGTAAGAGCGGCAGGCACTGTTTGCGTAGCTATTAAACAACCTAACAGAACCTGTCGCCCAATTATGCATTGTGCATTATATATTGTACATTACTGAACGGCGAATGCCAATTGTGCATTATGCATTATTATTGTTATTCTCCAAAGATTTGCTCCAATGAGAGACGTGTGATAGGACCATAGCCCTTGACAGCGTTCATGTCGAGTTCCTTCTCGTCACCCAAGATAAGATAGCGGTAGGGCTTGTTAGCGATACGGTCTTTGGCAAACTGGACCAAGTCAGACATCGTTAACGTGGGCACCGTTTCGTATATCTTCTTGTTGATATCGTAGTCAAGTCCCAAGCGCTGGGCGGAGTAATACTTTGCAAGGATATTGAACTTGAGCGTGCGCTGACTGGCGATGTCCTTCATCAAGTTCTGCTTTGCCAATTCTAATCCAGCCTGACTCTCCGGCATGTTGTTAAGCAACTTGTTGAACTCATTCACACAGTCCACCATCTTGTCGTTCTGTGTGATAATGAAGGTATAGAACTCCTCCTTATCCTCGGGGCGACTAGGCTCACCATAGCCGGCACCTGCCGAATAAGCCAATCCACGTGCCTCACGCAACTCTTGGAAGACGATAGTGTTCATGCCGCCACCGAAATAGTTGTTGAACAAGGCATCGATAGCTGCATGGTCGGGAGTCCAAGTAAGATTCTCGTTGTAAAATTGCACCAGGTAGATATTCTTCGCATCGTAAGGAGCAATGTAAACTTCTTGTTTCACGGAAGGCTGTACCTCAAATCGGCGGGGCTTATAGTTGAAAGGAGCCACGTTGCTGCGGCGGGGATAGCTCTTGGAAATCAACTTCTCCAAATCATTCATGGGAGTAGGACCATAATACATCACAGTGGCATTGCACTGATGGCGCAGATTGCTGATGAGACGGAGCAGGTCGTTAGGGTCTGCCTCGCGCATCTCCTTCTCGCTCATGCGACTAGTATAGAAGTTATAGGAACCATTTGTGCCATACTGCATAAGAGCACGGAAGCAACTGCCCTGTTCTTTCTTTTGGTCGTTGCGCTCCTTCATAATGTTGTCCACAATCTTGGTATAGTCTTCCTTGCTCACTTTGCCGTTCTCCAAAAGCTGGTAGAAGAGCGTGAGAGCCTTGCTCAAGTTGCTGTTGAGACCTGAAAGATAAAAGGCAGTCTCATCGTTAGAAGAACTTACTGAATAGTCGCAAGCCAATGTGTAGAAAGCCTTCTGCACTTCGGCAAGACTCATCTTGTCGGTAGAGGCATAGTCAATCAACTTTGATGCCACACTAAGTTTCGAGGTATTCTCAATGCCCACAGGGAAGACAATCCCCAACGTGAAGAGGTCGTCGCTGTTGTTCTGCTTATATAATAAGGTAGTCTTTCCATTCTCGAAGGTTGTCTTTGAGAGGTCCTTGTTGAAGTCGACAAACTGCGGCTGGATAGGCTGCACTTTGGCGTTGACAATCTCATCGAGGAAAGCACTGTGCTTGTCAGTATTGGTGGGAATAGGAGTGATGGCGGGTTTCTCTATCTTGTGGATAGTCGTGTCGTTGCCCTGTGCCTTATAAACGGTAATCATATTGTTATCGCCCAAATGCTCATTGGCAAACTTCACGATGTCAGCCTTTGTCAACTTGGAGATGCGGTTGAGCACATTCACCGACTGCTGCCAAGGAATTCGGTTGATGAAGGCATCGACGAACTGATTGGCACGGAAACGATTGTTGTCCAATTGCTCATAAAAATAGCGCTTGTAGTTGTTGACGATAGCGGGCAGGAGGTCGTCGTCGAAATTGCCGTCCCTGACTTTCTTCACCTCGTTAAGCAACAACTGGCGCACTTCCTGCATGGTCTGTCCTTCCTTTGGCTGACCATAGAGGTAGAAGCTGGAATAGTCGTTGAGCGCATCCACTCCGTCATCTGAGGACTGTACTTTCATGGGTTGATTGAGGTCCACGTCAAGGAGACCTGCCTTACCGTTGCAAACGAGTTGGTTGAGGATGGTCAGCGTATCCTGCTGCAGGCTGTTTGCCTTATCGAAACGCCATGCTATCACCACCGTCTCTGCCTCCTGTCCATAGACCGTAGTGTCGCGGGCTTGCGTGATAGGTTTCAAGGGCGCATACTGTGGCTCACTCAAGTTGGGGCTGGGCTTCCAAGAAGAGAAATACTTGTCAATGATGGCGATTACTTGGTCGGGGTCGAAGTCACCTGCCATACAGATTGCCACGTTGTTGGGAACATAGTAGCGCTTGAAATAGTTCTTAATGTTGGTAATGCTGGGATTCTTCAGATGTTGCTGCGTACCAATGGTAGTTTGCGTACCATAGGGATGGGTGGGGAAAAGCATTTTGGCTGTAGCGTCCCACAACTTACGCGTATCCTGTGTCAAACCCATATTGTACTCTTCGTACACGGCTTCAAGCTCGGTGTGGAAACCGCGAATCACCATATTCTGGAAGCGGTCAGCCTGCACGCGTGCCCAGTTATCCACTTCGTTGCTGGGGATGTTCTCCACGTAGCAAGTGACATCATTGCTGGTGTAGGCGTTGGAACCTTCTGAACCAATGGCAGACATCATCTTGTCATACTCGTTGGGGATATTGTATTTCGCAGCCAACTGCGACACGGAGTCAATTTCGTGATATGCCTGCTTGCGTTGTGCAGGGTCTGTCAGCTTACGGTATTTCTCATAGCGTGCCTCAATCTCGTCGAGATAGGGTTTCTCCTTTGTCATGTCGGATGTACCGAAATGGGTAGTGCCCTTAAACATGATGTGCTCAAGATAGTGAGCCAAACCCGTTGTCTCTGCAGGGTCGTTGCGCGAACCTGTGCGTACGGCAATGAAGGTTTGGATACGAGGCTTAGCCTTGTTAACCGAAAGGTAGACTTTCAGACCGTTGTCAAGAGTATAGATTCTGGCCTGCATGGGGTCACCTGCCACCGTTGTGTACTTGTAGTCCTTGGCTTGGACCGTAAACACGGTGAGGAGCAGTAGTAAAACAAAACTGATTTTTTTCATTGTAATATAGGTTAAAGATTAGTTCTCATAGTCAATTTCATGGTCGAGCTTGTCGAGGAAGTTGTCAAGGACGCTCTCCTCAATGTCGCCCATCTTATATTCGCGCTCGGCATCCTTTCGGATTTCGGCAATCCAAGCGCGACGTGCCTTCACGTAATCTTGATGAATTCGGTCGGCGAGCTGGTCATCAATGGTCTCCACGCCGTAGTAGTCGCAAATCATCTTGTAGGTCCATGTCCACTGATACTCCCTATAGTTGGCGTTGATTTCCTCAAAGCGGTCAATGATTTGCTGGATAGTACTTAACGCTCCGCTCTTGATGTCGTCAATAAGACGTTGCTCCTCGCTCACAGGCAGCAGCAGCCCCGACAGGTCAGCCCAGTCGCCCTCACCCACTGTAGCACGGGGTGAAGAGAAGAGGTTCCACTTCTGGACGCGCTTCAGCACGGCACCCATATAGATGCGCAAAGCAATATCGTAAGACTCGATGCCCTTGTGAAGGTTATTGCCTTTGATGACATATTCATGATAGTTGTAAGAGGACACATCTTCGCCCGAAGCGTCGCGAAGGTCCTCGAGAATCTTCTTTCCTTTCAGTATCTCACCCACAGAGAACGGCGACAGCCAGTCGAAATTGACAATGCTCTTCTGTGCACCTTGTGGACGCGTGTCGCGCTTAGGCCATTTGCGAATGTCGCGGTAGAGACCCACCGTGGTGATGTTGCGACCCGGAACGAGATACATCACGTCGCCCTGTGCAATAAGGTAAGAGAAAGGCAACATGCGCGTATTGGGATGGTGCATCAGCTTGCCGAAGCAGACGCTGAACGTACCAATGGTGGCAGGCAACAGCAGATAAGCACCACTGGCTGTCTTGGTTCCGCGCTCCAACACTCCCCAGTGCATCGGTCCCATCTTGTAGGCATGGTTGGAGAAGTTGGTGGCAGAGCCGGCGTTGTAGAAACTGTATTGCGCACCAATGAGCAGTGAACTCTTGTGGTGGCTGGCTGTGAATGGACCGCAGAAGGCGGCACAAGCCTCACCGTTGCTCATATAGCTGTCGGCGAAGAATACACTCTGAGAGGCAGTGAAGCCATTGCTGATTTGGCAAGCCTCACCAACGAAGCAATCCTGCATCTTTACAGAGTTGATAATGCGTGAGCCTTCACTCACAATGGAGTTCTCAAGAATGACACCTGTACCTACATAGACGTTGGCTTCGTTGGTACTCACCAAAGTGCAGTCGCTCAGTCGACTGGCCCCATTGACTTCGCAGTCATCCTCAATTATCGCATTGGTGATTTCCTTTGTATTGATGATTTTCACGCGGTCACCGATAACGCCGCAGTCGGGCATGTCATCTTTCACTTCGCGCGAGATGATGTGGCGCAACTGAGTCTTCAGGTCTTTGTCGTCTGAATGCTTCACCATAAAGGCGGCAAACTGAGAGTTAAGATTATCGAAGAGCATCAGATTGCCCTCTCCTACCTCGTTGAGTACACTGATAAGATTACCCTTGCCGTAGGTGGCCCCTTCGGTGGTCTCCAGCGTGCAGACGTTGGAAATGAAGCAGTCGTCGCCAATCTTATAATTATTGATGTAATTGCTGATATTCTCAATCAGGCAGTTGTCTCCCACCGTCACGTTTCGCAACGTTGAGTTGTTGATTCCACTGTGTTTGAAGAAACCGTTAGTGATTTCCACGTTCTTCTCAAAGGCACCTAAACGGATGTCGCCATAGAACATAACACGATGGAAGTAGTTTGGCTTGAAATCATCGTCAACAAGCACTTTGGACCAATCCTCAGCCCAACAGCTGTTGTCTTCCAATACGTTGATTTCTTCTTCTTTAAGTTGTCTATAATCAGCCATAGTCTATGATTGTTGTTGTATTCTTATTATAATAGCGGAAAAGATTCCGCAGGGAGTTTCTTTTTTGATTGCCGAGAATAGAACCCAAAGGATTCATAAAGGAATCACGCCTTCAACTCTGAACGGTTTAGTCGCCGACAGTTTCTTATTATGGGTTCCTATTCTCTTGAAAGGCTTCGAGACAATAGGAATTGTTCTCTACATCTCGGGATACAGAAAGTCGTTGTAGGGATATTTCTGCACGTGAAGTTCCCTCACACGCTTGTAGAGCACCTGTTTGAACTCATCAATGTTCTCATGCTTCTTTGCCGATATGAAGATGCAATTCTCACCTTCACGCGCCATCCAAGTCGCCTTGAGTTGGTCTAGCGTGATATTCTCCTTGGTCTCGGGCGTGAGGTCGTCAGGTTCCTTGTCAACCCAATGGTAGTTGTCTATCTTGTTAAATACCACCATCTGCGGCTTGTCAGCGCAACCGAGGTCTTTCAGCGTCGCATTGACCACGTCTATCTGTTCCTCAAAGTCGGGATGCGACAGGTCTACCACATGCACCAACAGGTCAGCCTCGCGAACCTCATCAAGCGTGGACTTGAACGAGTCCACCAAGTCGGTCGGCAACTTGCGGATGAATCCCACCGTGTCGGCAAGCAGGAATGGCAGGTTCTCTATCACTACCTTCCTCACCGTCGTGTCAAGCGTAGCAAAGAGTTTGTTTTCGGCAAACACCTCACTCTTAGCCAACAGATTCATGATGGTGGATTTACCCACATTGGTATATCCCACCAAAGCCACACGGATAAGTCGTCCGCGGTTCTTGCGTTGCGTGGCTTTCTGTTTGTCGATGTCGGCAAGACGCTGTTTCAGCAGACTCATGCGCTGCAAGATGATTCGACGGTCCATTTCAAGCTGGGTCTCACCAGGTCCACGTAGTCCTACGCTACCCTTGCCGCCACCAGAGCCGGAACCACCGCCTTGTCTCTCCAAATGGGTCCAGAGACGCTGCAAACGCGGCAACATATAACTATATTGTGCCAGTTCCACTTGCGTCTTGGCGCTTGCAGTTTTGGCACGCATGGCGAAGATGTCAAGAATGAGGGATGTTCGGTCGAGTATCTTCACATTAAGTTCCTTTTCCAAATTGCGTATCTGTCTGGCGGAAAGCTCATCGTCGAAAATCACCATACCGATTTCGCGTTCGTTCTCTTCTTCGTTCTTAATATACTGTTTGATTTCCTCCAACTTTCCCTTGCCCACGTAGGTAGTTTGGCTGGGACCTGCCATTTTCTGCGTGAATCGTTTCACGGTTACGGCACCAGCGGTATCCGCCAGAAACTCCAGTTCGTCAAGATATTCTTTCGTTTTCGCTTCATCTTGACTTTGCGTGACAAGTCCCACCAGTATAGCCGTCTCGGCTTTGGCTTCGGAGATAACAAATTCCTTCATTGAATATCGATATTCTTTTGGTATGCAAATATAATTCAAAAACTGCTAATGACAAAATAAACGACTCACAAATTTATAATTTGATACATGTTATTAACTCAACTTTCGCATTTATGGAGGAGTCAAAGGAGTTAAAAGGAGTCAAAGGAGTCAAAAGGAGTCAAAAGGAGTCAAAGGAGTTAAGACATTACTATTGAAGGATTCTGATACCCTTCAGCACTGTTAGCTTCGCTAAATCCTTGCTGCGCTCGGTATAGCTCGAGCAAGTTCGGCTCTACACTCGCTTGCATCGGATTTGTCTTTAACTCCTTTGAAGTAAGCAAGTTGCAAACTTGCGAAACGTCAATTATTAACATGTTCCTACGACTCTATTTGGATTTTTCGCAAGACAAAATGACGGTGAGACATGCGGATGGCGGTCAACGGGAGGCTACGATGGATAATGGGATGGGAGTTTTTTCGCCTTTATCGTCTCATCTCTCGATTTTTCTCATTATCTTTGCAAAAAACTAAGAACACATGAAGAAACTACTGTCTCTTCCACCTAATCTGGTGGAAAGTTTTCACGATATCACGCATCTTGACCACAACGAATGGTTCTGCACTCATGACCCTGTGGGGCACAAGCTCGGGTCAGGCGGTGGAACGACATGGCTTCTCCTGCAAGCCTACCGCGACGCTACAGGACAGGATGCGGTCAACCCAACCAATTTTCAACGCTGGCTTCAGTCAGACCGACGATTACTACTCCATGCGGGAGGTCAGAGCCGACGCCTGCCTTCCTATGCTCCTTCGGGAAAAATCCTCACGCCCATCCCCGTGTTCCGTTGGGAGCGTGGGCAAAGACTGTCGCAGAATTTACTGTCTCTGCAAGTGCCTCTCTACGAGCGTATCATGAAGGCTGCTCCAGAACGGCTGCACACAATGGTGGTAAGCGGCGACGTGCTGATTCGTGCCACAGAACCTTTGCAGCCGATTCCTGATGCCGACGTGGTTTGCTACGGTCTTTGGCTCGGTCCCGAGATTGCCAAGGACCATGGTGTGTTCGTCTCCCACCGGGAAACACCCGCTGTGTTGGACTTCATGTTGCAGAAGCCTTCGGTGAAGACATTGGGCGAACTGCTCAAAGACTATTATTTCCTGACTGACATTGGTGTGTGGCTCCTCAGCGACAAAGCGGTTAACGTGCTGATGCAGCGTTCAATGCGAAACGGTGAGGTGACGGAGTATGACCTCTATGGCACTTTCGGTTGTTGCTTGGGCGAGCATCCCTCACAGCCCGACCCACTCGTTGCCAGTCTCAAGGTGGCGGTGCTGCCCTTGCCCGGTGGTGAATTTTACCATTTCGGCACGTCGCACGAACTATTGTCCTCAACCCTCGCCATACAGAACCTCGTCAACGACCAGCGCCGCATCATGCACCACTCGCTGAAACCCTGTCCGAGTATCTTTGTGCAAAATGCCCACACAGCTATAAAATTCACCGACGACAACGAGAATGTATGGGTAGAGAACAGTTGTGTGGGACCGCATTGGACCCTCACCAAGAACAATATCGTTACGGGCGTTCCAGACAACGATTGGACGGTGACCCTACACGAGAATGAATGCCTCGACATCGTACCTATCGGAGAAAAGGGCTGGGTGGTACGGCGCTACGGCTATTTCGATAAGTTCGCCGGAGAGGAGCAAACCACTCCGCGTTTCCCCTTGTTCTCTGACCAAGCAAGTCTCGACCAATATATGAGGGGACAGGGCGACAATCACACAGAACTGATGAGTGCCGAGCAGATTTCAGACCGCGCCAACCTGCGACGGTTGGAAAAACAGCGGGAGTTATTCCGCAATAACAACTGGGTGGCTCTGCAAGAAAACCATAGCCACAGCGTGTTCTATCAACTTGACTTGGAGGATGCTGCCCAAGCCTTCAACGAGTCTCACTTGCCTCTGCCCTCCCCCCTGTCCGATGATGCTCCATTGATGCAGCGCATCGGCGATGCCATGATGAGGAGTAGGCTCAAAGCCAATCCCGATGCGCCAACCGACGAGCGCAAGGCGTTCCACCTCTTAGCAGAGGGCATCACGGCACAAGCCACCAAGCATAAAGTAAGACCGCATAAGATGGTCTGCGACGACCAAATCGTTTGGGGTCGCTCTCCCGTTCGCATCGACATTGCAGGTGGCTGGACCGATACTCCACCTTACTGTATTTTGGAGGGTGGCAATGTGGTGAACCTTGCCATAGAATTGAACGGTCAGCCGCCCATACAAACTTACGTGAAGCCCTGCCGCGACTACCACGTCGTTATCCGCAGCATTGACCTCGGTGTGTCAGAAACGGTGACAACCTTTGATGAATTGGCAGACTTCAACCACGTGGGAAGCGCCTTCTCCATCCCTAAGGCGGCATTGGTGCTATGCGGATTCCACCCCGACTTCTGCACCGACCGTTTCCCAACGCTCGAAGCGCAGTTGCGCGACTTCGGCTGTGGCATTGAAATCACGTTACTCTCTGCCATTCCTGCCGGCTCGGGATTGGGTACGAGCAGCGTATTGGCAGCCAACGTATTGGGAACGCTCAACGACTTTCTCGGCTGTGGATGGGACAAGACGGAGATAGGCAACCGCACGCTCGTTCTTGAACAACTTCTCACAACGGGCGGAGGTTGGCAGGACCAGTTCGGCGGATTGCTGCAAGGCGTGAAACTACTCCAAACCGAACCGGGCTGGAACCAGAGTCCACAGGTGAGATGGCTGCCCGACGAACTCTTCACGCGTCCTGAATACCGTGAGTGCCATCTGCTCTACTACACTGGCATTACGCGTACTGCCAAGAAAATATTAGCTGATATCGTGCGCCGCATGTTCCTCAACGAACACAATCAACTGGAACTGCTGCGCGAGATGAAAGGTCACGCTCTGGAGATGTATGATGCCATCCAACGCAACGACTTTGAGGGCATGGGGCGACTTATTCGCAAGACGTGGGAGCAGAACCAGCAACTTGACAGTGGGACGAACCCGCCAGAGGTGGCTGCGCTAACACGCGAGATTGACGACCTCTGTTGGGGCTACAAACTGCCCGGCGCCGGTGGTGGCGGCTATCTCTACATGGTGGCGAAAGACCCGGAAGCGGCTGTGCGCATTCGTCAGATTCTCTCTGCCCATCCTCTCAATCCCCGTGCAAGATTCGTCGATATGGCGTTGAGCAAGGAAGGCATGGTGGTCAGCAGAAGCTGACATTATACGGTTGCCTTTAGGTCAAGCTCTCTCGAAAATTATTTCCGACAGTCCGTTGTTTGATATTGAGTATCCAAGTAACAGACTGCCCAACTCTAACAATAATCAATTTAGAATATGGCTTATACATATAAATATCCTCATCCTGCAGTAGCTGCTGATTGTGTGGTGTTCGGACATAATGCCGACGGAGCCACCATGCTACTGCTCATCGAAAGAAAGAATGAACCGTGCAAAGGGCAATGGGCATTTCCGGGCGGTTTCATGAACATTGACGAAACTGCCGACGATGCCGCCCGACGCGAGTTGCAGGAAGAAACGGGACTTCACGTCACAGATGTTCATCAGATTGGTGCTTTCACCGCAGTTGACCGTGACCCGCGTGAACGCGTATTATCGGTGGCATTCTGGACTGATGTAGAGGGAACTCCCGAAGTAAAAGGCGGCGACGATGCCAAACGTGCTCGCTGGTTCCCCATCACTGCCCTACCACCCTTGGCTTTTGACCACGCAGAGATTCTTCAACGTGCCTTATATCTGAAGAAGAAAGGGGTTGAATGATGCAACTGCAGACGCCTGTCGAAATCATTCCACCCGCTTGGCGCATACAACCCACAGACCGTCTTGCCTTCGTGGGAAGTTGTTTTGCTGACAACATCGGAGCAAGGTTTGTGGACGACAACTTCCAAGCGGTCGTGAATCCCTATGGCGTGATGTATAATCCCATAAGCGTACTTCACACCGTAGTGGGTGAGCCATATCCCAACGACGACGTGGATGCTCTTCCCTTAGATTGCGACGTGGCAGTTATCTCACTTGGTACAAACCATGTTTATGAGGAACTCAGTAGTGGTAGAATCGTGGACAATTGTCGCAAGAGACCGCAACGTGAGTTTAGAGAAAGGATGTTGGATGTGGAGCAGTGTGTGGAAGCCCTGCGGAAAGCCGTAGAGAGTTTACGGACACGGAATGAGCACGTGAAAGTCGTTTTCACGGTCAGTCCCATTCGCTACCGCAAATACGGATTCCACGAAAGCCAGTTGAGCAAGGCTGTCTTGCTCCTTGCCATAGACAAACTCATCACCCAAGAGGATATTGATAATCTCTATTATTTCCCCTCCTACGAGATAGTAAATGACGAGTTACGCGACTATCGGTTCTATCAACCCGACATGCTCCATCCTTCAGAACAGGCAGTGGATTATATCTACCAGCGCTTTCTGCAAGCCTGTTTTTCCGATGCCGCCAAACAGATGGTTGCAGAGTGGAGACCCATACGCCAAGCCCTCGCCCACAAACCCTTCCATCCCAACAACCCCGAATACCAGCATTTTCTCGCTGAGACAAAAAAACGCAAACGAGAATTTGAGAAGAAATGGGGAAAGAAGGGGTAAGAGTTCAGACTAATCCGACCAGTCCGACTAATCGGATTGGTCTGAAAAGTCGGATTGGTCTGAAAAGTCGGATTGGTCTGAAAAGTCGGATTAGTAAAATTAGTCAGAGCCTGCCCCTAAATTTGCTATTCCCAGACATCATCCGTTTCTTCCTCTTCGGAATCAAACTCTGAATCTTTGGAGAGTTGAATACTGGTAGAAACAACATCGTTTTTTCCAAGGTTTGGCTCACTACCCGCCAATAATAAAGTAGTATCTAATTTTTCTAATTTCTTTTCATTTGTATGGGGTGCAGTATAATTCATTTTGCTCATAGTGATTTTATCTAAGGTTTACTTTACAATGATTTTCTTTCCATTCTTGATATAGATGCCGGCAGGAAGATGGTCAAACTGCATTCTCACTCCATAAATCGAGTAGATGACGTCGTCGTTCTGTTTTTCCTTAACCGATTCGATTGCTGTCACCTCATTATTAAAAGAAAAGGCTTTTGAGGTGACCGGTTCTGTTACAGCCAAGAATGCTTTGTGTGCCGTAGAGGTAAAAGTTCCTCCATTATCTGTAGCCCAATAAAAGCCAACATTCTTCCCCTCGTTGTCGGTTGAGAGTTTATAATATTTTTGGGCTTGGGCTATATTCGTAATACTATCATTATCATAGCCATAAAGGTCTGAACGCTCTGGGGCTATTCCTTGGGTTGTAGCCGGTTGAAAGGTATAAGTTCCTTCATTCCCCATCAGCACAACAGCCGTGGCTTGTGGAATCACATCACCTGCATTATATTCTTTTGTGATGACTAACTGCCCCCCTTCAACGGCATAGGTCTTAGCAACAATCCCTTCCGGAACTACCAATGAACGGTCTCCATAATATAAGGTAGCATAGCCTACCGAACTGATAGAAACATTGACGGGGTCAAGAACTTCGCGGAAAAGCATGAAACAAGCATAGGAACCATTAATAGTAATTTTATTATTGCTTTTTGAGGTATATAAATAGTCATTGCGCTCGGGTATCTTAAATTTGAATTTATTGTTCGTCGCTTGGATAATCTCCCAATAGCCTGATGAAGATAATATTGAGTCTATTATCATTTCAGGGGCATTACTGTATTTAATGTACTTGCCATCAGGTTGCTGAATAGACCAATAGCCATTTTGCTCTATTAATGTAAAAGAATGGTTCTCGTTATCCAATTCTATCACACTTTGGTATTTCACCTCAGTTAAAGGAAGTCCTGGAACATCGAAATTGCCGGCTATTCTAATTGTACTTTCATCATCAAAACCATAAGCAATAAGATATTTCCGACCGCTGACAAGCTCGTCAAGGGAATAGATTCTTTTAAATTTGTGAGTTGCAGCAACTCCTTCAGAAGGGGTTGTACTTTGCCAGGTGGTTTGTGGTGCAGTAAAAAGGGGAACAGCAAGTGCTGAGAGGTTGAATAATAGGACAACCATAAGAAGCTCTAAACGAGCTAAACACATTGTTTTTTTCATAGTTATTAATAGTTAGTTCAATAATTTTCATAGCAAAAGTAATATTTTTGTCACACATAGCCAAAGGAACAACTATAAAAATTCATATTTCTGTCGATTTTTAGCAAAAGTTATACAAAGAACATTGTAAAAATCCATAATTTTGAGATTTTGTAGCGATAAAAATCATGCTATCCCATAGATTTCTTTCGTAGTTCTCGCTAAGATGTAGTTTTCGCGCTCCGAGCGGGAACAATATCCGCCGTATAGTCGCAACACATGGAGGTCTCGCGCTCCGCGCGGGACGAGAGTCGAATTGTGTACGAAGGATGTCAGCGCAGGGACAAGAAACGATATTAGTAGAAGCGGTAGTCGTCCCGCGCGGAGCGCGAGACCTCCATGCAACGCGGGACAAGAAACGACAGTGATATAAACGGTTGATGTTTCCGCGCGGAGTGCGAGAACTACGATGCGGGGCGTGTCGACTTTCTTTTTCCTACCAATAAATCCTTTTTACTTCAAATACTCTCCACAAAAATAAACTCGCCATCTACATCTATTTTGCTTTTTATTCATTATCTTTGTGGTCTATATATAATAAGGTATATGGAAAACTTCGCAGCAATCGATTTCGAGACAGCCAACAATGAGAGAAGCAGCGTTTGCAGCGTGGGCGTTGTCGTAGTGCGCAACGGCGACATCGCCAATAAATTCTATTCCCTGATTCAACCAGAACCCAACTATTACAATTATTTCTGCCAACGCATTCACGGACTCGACCACTGCGACACCGACGACGCACCGCTGTTTCCCGATGTCTGGCACAAGGTGGAGCCTTTGATTGAAGGACTGCCGCTTGTGGCTCACAACGCTCCTTTCGACAGAAGCTGTCTGCGGGCTGCGATGCGCTGCTATCAGATGGAGGCACCTGACTATATTTTCCTTGATACGCTCCCAGCTTCACGACGCGCCTTCCCGATGGCTCCCAACCATCAGTTGCAAACGGTTGCTGCCCTCTGCGGCTACGACCTCACGCTTCACCATCACGCTTTGGCTGATGCTGAAGCCTGTGCCTATATCGCCATGAAACTCCTATGAAAACTCTCAGCATGAACAATAAGTATGACGCTTACATAAATCGAAAAAACAACGGCTGGCTTTATAGCATTTATTTATTAGCCAACCGTTGTTAAAAACGATGATGAAAGAAATAAGGGGTGCAGTTATCTAACTTGATTTCTATAAAAAGAAACGTTTGCGATAGGTCACGGAAAAGCAACCTATTGATGAATCGTGTATTTTAGAATCTCACCATCAGTTCGCAGACAATCTTGTCGCGTTCTGAAACCTTGGGCTGGGCACCGTCGCGATAGAAGTATTTCTCATAATTAAGACGAAGGTCGGAAACAAAAGGACCACCGAACGACAATGTCACACCACCCGTGATACGGGAACGCTGATAATCCGTGATATATAGATTTCCCTCATCATTAGCAGTACCGTCACTGTGGTCTGACATATAGTCATAACGAATCAGCGGAGATACTTTGCGGATGAGTGGTCGCTTGCCCCTTATGGGTATATCATAGTTAATGAAGCCGTCAAAAGCATGAACGTCGTCGAATGCATTGTCAGAGTAGTGTTTGTATAGATATTCAGCCTCAACGTGCCAGCCGTAGCCTTGATAAAAAGCACCTGCGTCATACATCATGATGTTCACATTGTCGGGACGTACCTTCTGCGTACTCAATGTAAGATTCCAATGAGGAGCGAAGAACAACTGTGCTTTAGCAGAAAAATTCACCTTATTGGTCCAGAAGTCTTTCTGATTAGTCAGTCCTGAGCCATTGAAAAGTCCGGCTTCCAAAATAATGGGGAAACCGGGATGGAAGGTGTATCCCACGGTAGCACCCACGTCACGCACATTTCCTACCTGCTTGGCAATAAAAGAACGATTGGCGAAATATTGCTGATGGGGAGAGCGGTGAGCATCAATCGTGAAGGGCACGCGCATTTGACCGATTGTCAGTTGCAGACTGCTCCACGGATTCACCCGTCCATAAGCATCGAGCATTTTGATTTTTCCTTCGTCCGATAGGTCAATCTCGGCTTTATAGCTCACCTGTTCCGTCACTTTTCCCGAAAGACTGAAACGTGCGTTGCGCACCTCAAAACGACCTTTTTGTTCTTGTGTCTGATACTCATACTTGCCACGGATAGTACCGTGAATATCAAGTGTGCGTTCGCTTTTTTTCTCTTGTGCGCCCATTCCTAAAGAAACCAAGAGCGCAACCACGAGGAATAATTTTCTCATTGTGTGGATAAATTGATTTTGGTGCAAAAGTCGGTAAAAGTTATTTCAAAGCTGTTGCGATAGTTTGAAAGGGATGCAACAATACTTGAAAGAACGAAATACAAACCAGCCCGATTGAATTATCGCTGCACTCTGCCCAATCAGCCCCATTCTCCTGTGCAAAACCTTGATTTTGAGTTCTTTTTTGAAAATTCATGCAGGGTATCTTGCTTCTATGACAAAAATTGGCTACTTTTGCAAGTAAATTATTAAATCAAATTAAGATGACTTTTACCATTGAGCAAGTAACGACGCTGATAGGCGCTCACAGGTTCGGCAGCACAGCGGCAAAAATTGGTTTTCTTCTCACTGACAGTCGTTCTCTCTGTTTTCCCGAAGAGACACTTTTCTTCGCTCTCCACTCGGACCGCAACGATGGTCACAACTACATCCCCGAACTTTATCGTCGTGGTGTTCATAACTTTGTTGTTGTCAATGTCCCGCAGGATTGGGAGAAGGTCTATCCTCGTGCCAATTTCCTCAAGGTTTTGAGTCCGCTCAAGGCTTTGCAGCGTCTCGCTGAGCGCCACAGAGACGAGTTCAACATCCCCATCATCGGTATCACTGGCTCCAACGGTAAGACGATGGTGAAGGAATGGCTCTATCAGTTGTTATCACCTTCAATGGTCGTCACGCGGTCGCCCCGCAGCTACAATTCTCAAATTGGTGTTCCACTGAGTGTTTGGTTGATGAACGACGAGACCCAAGTGGGCGTCTTTGAGGCGGGTATCAGTAAACCAGGCGAGATGCAGGCACTACGCGAAATCATCCAACCCACCATTGCTGTCCTGACCAATATCGGAGCCGCCCATCAAGAGAACTTCGATTCAATGGAAGAGAAATGTCGCCAGAAGATGCTGCTCTTCCACGATGCCAAGACACTCGTCTATAATGCTGACGACCCCATTGTGAAAAAGGTGGCAGCCGAGCTTGACGAGAATGGCGAACGCATTTACTGGTCAAAAGAGGACAAGAAGGCACCCATGTTCATCAAGAGCATCGACAAAGGCGATGCCTCCACAACAATAGAATATGTCTTCAAGCAGGGAAAGCCCCGCAAATATACAATTCCTTTCATCGATGATGCCAGCATCACCAATTCCATCATCTGCGTTGCCGTTTGCACCGCCATGGGCTTAGATGCCAAGACGCTCGAGGAACGCATGCAGCATTTGGAGCCTATCGCTATGCGCATGGAGGTGAAGGAAGGTCAGCACGAGTGCACCCTCATCAACGACTCTTACAATTCGGACATCAACTCGCTTGACATCGCACTCGATTTCATGAACCGCCGTCCCGACCATCAGGACCGCAGCCACACCATCATATTGAGCGACATCTGCCAGAGCGGTGAGGAGCCTTCCAAACTCTATGAGAAGGTGAGCGAACTGTGCCAGAAACGCGGTGTAAACAAGTTTATCGGAATCGGTCCCGACATGTGCGCCAATAGTGAGCATATCCACTTGGGCGAAAAGTATTTCTTCCCTGGCGTGGAGCAGTTTATCCACAGCGAGGTATTCCATCATCTCCACAACGAGGTGATTCTCGTCAAGGGAGCACGCTCGTTTGGCTTCGACCAGATAACGGAACTGCTCGTTCAAAAGGTGCATGAGACTACATTGGAGGTCAACCTCAACTCGGTAGTGGAGAACCTCAACTACTACCGTTCTTTCCTCAAACCCGAGACGAAGCTCGTCTGCATGATTAAAGCTGATGCTTATGGAGCCGGAGCCGTGGAGATAGCCAAGACGCTACAGGACCATCGCGTGGATTACCTCGCAGTGGCTGTTGCCGACGAGGGTGCTACTCTCCGCCGCAACGGAATCACCGCCAACATTATGGTGATGAATCCCGAAATGACAGCTTTCAAGACCATGTTTGACTATGACTTGGAACCAGAGGTTTACAGCTTCCGTCTGCTTGACGCTCTCGTGAAAGCCGCAGAGAAAGAAGGCATCACCGAATATCCTGTTCATATCAAGCTCGACACGGGTATGCACCGTTTGGGATTCGACCCCAAGAAGGATATTGACGAACTGATTCGCCGCTTGAAGCACCAGTCGGCAGTGATTCCGCGCTCTGTGTTCTCACATTTTGTGGGAGCTGACAGCGATGAGTTCGATGACTTCAGTGCTCAACAGTTTGCTCTCTTCGACGAGGGAAGCAGCAAACTGCAGGCAGCTTTCAACCACAAGATACTGCGCCACATTGACAATTCGGCAGGCATTGAGCACTTCCCCGAGCGCCAGCTCGACATGTGCCGCTTGGGGCTCGGTCTCTACGGCATTGACCCGCGCGACAACCGCCAGTTGAACGTTGTCTCAACGCTGAAGACCACTATCCTACAAATGCGCCATGTTCCTGCCGGTGACACAGTGGGCTATAGCCGCAAGGGCAAGATTGAACACGACAGCGTGATTGCCGCCATTCCTATCGGTTACGCAGACGGCTTGAACCGCAAGTTGGGCAACCGCCGTTGCTACTGCTTAGTCAATGGACAAAAGGCTTACTACGTGGGCAACATTTGCATGGACGTTGCCATGATTGATGTCACGGGTATCGACTGCAAAGAAGGCGACAGTGTGGAAATCTTCGGCGAGCATCTGCCTGTAACAGTTCTGAGCGATGTATTGGATACCATTCCATACGAAGTGCTCACGGGCATCAGCAATCGTGTGAAGCGCGTTTACTTCCAAGATTAATTTCACTTTCACAATACTCATTTCCCTGCCTGCGAGTCGTAAAAAGCTCGTGGGCAGTTTTTTGTACCACTTAGTCCCTACACACGCAAACAAGTTCTTTCCTAATTAGGAAGAGCCAGAAATAATTTTGTATAAATGCTTCTTTGTGCATAATTTTTATTACCTTTGCAACCGACTTGCAAAGTGCAAGTTGTAAGGGGTGCTGTGCTATGTGGCATGGCTGAGAACAAACCCATTGAACCTGAAACGGGTAATGCCGACGCAGGGACAGGTAATCCCTTAAATTTGTTTACGATATCTTTTCTTAAATGCAAAAAGATGTACTCTTAGCAACCATGCTTCTTGGCATGGCGACTTCTTCGGCTGCTTATGCCGGAAACGACAATGAGAAGGGTCCAGCTGACTCACTTCACACTTATCAACTTCAGACGGTGGTAGTGGCTTCCACACGTGCCGGAAACAAAACACCTATGGCTTTCCAAAACGTGAGCCGCAAAGAACTGCAAGCCGTCAATTTCGGTAAGGATATTCCTTATATCCTCTCTCTCACACCTAGTATCATCACAACGTCAGATGCCGGTAATGGCATTGGCTACACCACATTGCGTGTACGTGGAACCGACCCCAGCCGCATCAATATCACAGTCAACGGAATCCCGCAGAACGACGCTGAGTCGAGCGGTCTCTACTGGGTCAACATGGGCGACTTCGCCTCCAGTGTGCAGTCGATGCAGATTCAGCGTGGAGTGGGAAGCTCAACTAACGGTGCGGGTGCTTTTGGTGCCACCGTCAACATGCTTACAGAGAATATCGGCATCAAGCCTTACATGGGACTTGATGTCAGTGGCGGCTCCTACTATAGCCACAAAGAGACCTTCCGCTTCAGCACCGGACTGCTCGGCGGTCATTGGGGCGTGCAGGGACGATTGAGCAACATTGGCTCCAAAGGTTATATCCGTCGCGCCTCAACCAAACTCAACAGTTATTTCCTACAAGGCGGCTACTTCTCCGACAATACGATGGTGAAGTTCATCACCTACAATGGACAGGAGGAAACCTATCATGCTTGGGACTATTCAAGTAAATATCAGCAGAGTCTCTATGGACGCCGTTACAATCCTTGTGGAGAATATTACGACGATGAAGGCAACCGTCTCTACTACAAGAATCAGACGGACAACTATCATCAGCAGAACTATCAGCTTATCTTGACGCAGCGTTTCGGCAATACGCTCAACCTGCACGCTGCTCTCCACTACACCAAAGGACAGGGGTACTATGAGCAATACCGCTATCAAGACGAGTTGGCTGAATATGGTTTGGCTGACGAGGGTTTTGAATCGGACCTCATCCGCCAGAAGAAGATGGACAACGACTTCTACGGTGCCATCGCTGACCTTACTTATAACAACGGCAGCAAACTGCAAGCCACTATCGGCGGCGGTTGGAACAAATACGACGGCGACCACTTCGGACGTGTCATTTGGGCGAAGCAGACGCAATATGAGCTTCTGCCCGACTTTGAATACTACCGCAACAATGCCAAGAAAACCGACGGCAACATCTATGGCAAGGTGAACTATCAGTTCCTGCCTGGACTCTCTGCCTACGTTGACTTGCAATACCGCCACGTGATGTATAAACTGCAAGACCCCAATGATGAATATGGAAGTAACGCCGACGGCAAATACATCTACAAGGACAACTTTGACTTCTTCAACCCGAAGTTCGGTATCAACTATGACATCACGCCCAACCATCAGGTTTACATCTCTTATGCCATCAGTCACCGTGAGCCTACGCGTACAAACTATAAGGATTATGCCGACAACGGTATCTCCTATCCCAAGGCTGAGCGACTGAACGACCTCGAAGTAGGCTACAACTACCGTAGCAGCCAATTCAGTGCTGGTGTCAACTTCTATTGGATGGACTACAACAACCAGTTTGTTCTCACGGGCGAGCTCGACCCCATCGGCAATGCCATCACACGCAACGTGAAGGATAGCTATCGTATGGGTGTGGAACTTCAAGCCGCATGGATGCCCGTCAACTGGTTCCGTTGGGATGCCAACGCCACATTCTCCCGCAACCGCGTGAAGAATATGCAGGTGACTCTTGACGACTATGAGACAGTAGTCAATTTAGGCACACAGCCTCTGAGTTTCTCACCCGACATCATCTTCAACAGCATCATGACATTCAACTGGAAGGGATTTGAAGGAAAAATCATCGAGCGCTACGTGAGCGACCAGTATCTCACGAACACTGGCTTTAAGGAGATGCAATGCAAGGATGCCGATGGCAACACGACAATGGAAACGTTGCAACTTGGCGACCATTGGACCACAGACCTGTCTCTGGACTATCACTTCTCATGGAAGCGCATGGGGCTGAAAGACGCTACGATAGGTATCGTCTTCTACAACCTCTTCAGCAAGGAGTACGACAACAATGGTTGGGCAGCTCCCCAGTTTGAGAAGGATGCTAACGGAAACGTGATTGCCGTCAACACATGGGGCATTCGCGATGATGGCGCAGTGGGCTTTGCACCCTCCGCCCCATTCAACTGCATGGCACACCTAAGTATCAATTTCTAACAATGCGTACGCATTGTTAATGCATAATGCATAATGCATAATGCATAATTGGCTGCGCATCCCAGTTTGTCCTAATAGTTTGAAGAAACATTTTACTCATGATATAAGTATCAACTGCATGGCGCACCTGAGAATAAACTCATGATGCATAATTGGCTGCGCAACCAATTTTTGCTAACTGGTTGCACAGCCTTTTATACTAATAAAATCATGATGAAAGAAACATATACACATCAACACTAACTAAAAAATTATGCATTATGCATTATGCATTATGCATTGACTACGGATTATGAATTATTTGGATGTTATCACAACGGTTCTGGGCCTCATCTACATCTGGCTTGAATATCGGGCAAGCATTATGCTGTGGCTCGTAGGAATCGTGATGCCTGCGCTCGATATCATTCTCTATTGGACTCACGGACTCTATGGCGACGCGGGAATGGCGGTGTACTATACCGTGGCAGCCATCTATGGATGGATTGTCTGGAAATTTGGCAAGAAACATAATCAAAAGGAGGGCGAGGAGATGCCCATCACTCACATGCCGCGCCGTCTCTACGTGCCGGCGCTCATTTTCTTCTTCGTCGCATGGGCTGCAACGTGGTACGTCCTCTCCCACTATACCAACTCCAACATTCCCGTTCTCGATGCCTTCACCAACGCGCTCAGTTTCGTAGGTCTATGGACACTGGCACGTAAATACATTGAGCAATGGTTCTTTTGGATTGTTGTCGATAGCGTCAGTTGCTACCTCTATATTATTAAGGACTTGCCCTTCAAAGCATCCCTCTACGGTCTTTATGTTGTGATTGCCGTAATGGGCTACTTCAAGTGGCAGAAAATGATGAAAAAGGCATGAAATATCCATTGCTAACTCTCCAGAGCCGTTTCTCTCACGTGGTGTTGGCTGACGGCGACGCGCCACAACATCCCATCGCCAGTCAAATTCTGAGCCATGCAAACCAATTAGTGTGCTGCGACCGTGCGGCTCGCATTGCATTCGCCCGACATCTAACGCCAGTAGCCGTAGTGGGCGACGGTGACTCCATTCCAGAGGAACTGCGGCAACATTATGGTTCTATCTGGCATCAGATACCCGAACAAGACTCCAACGATTTGACGAAGGCTACTCGGTGGACCATGAGTCTCCCTTCGTTTATAGAGTCAGACGACAATACCATCTGCTACCTCGGTGCCACAGGTCGGCGCGAGGACCACACGATTGCCAACATCTCCCTCCTTGCTTACTATCTGGACGAATTCAACATCAATCCCGTGATGGTCACCAACCACGGTTGGTTTGTCGCTTGTCATGGTGATTCCACGTTAGAAACTTATCCACGTCAGCAAGTGAGCATCTTCAACTTTTCCTGTCATCAACTCAGTGCCACGGGACTCAAATGGAAGCCTTGGGCTTTTGAGCGACTTTGGTGTGGAAGTTTGAACGAGGCGTTGACAGATGAAGTCAATTTCAAAGCCGATGGCACTTATCTCATCTTCCGCACGTTTGATGATTGTGTGTAATTGGCATGGATAGTCTTATCTCTCTTCGGTTTCAACTGTCCGTGGCGAACAGGGTTTCGACAAGAAGATTGTTGAGCAAGTCCGAGAATTCTACCTATTTTAGGAACATATTTGTTGAATAACACTCCATAACCAGAAAGATTTCCAAAAAGGTGTAAGTACCTCTAATTATTTTACTATTTTTGCCACCGCTTGTCGAAATTAATCTGAATTTTTTTGCACTAGTAATTTAGATGACATTTTGACAGGGCAAAGTTCTTGCAAGCGAGGAAATATGAGCTTGTTTTCAGATTGACGAGTGTAGTAAGAACTTTTAAACATGATGGGCAAATTATAGTCGCACAGAAATTTATCTATATTTCAAACAAAAGTGGTGCAGAATTATGTAAAAAACCAATAGTAATGAATTACTAATCATTAACTGAAGTTTCGCAAGTTTGCAACTTGCTTACTTCAAAGGAGTTAAAAGGAGTCAAAGGAGTTAGAGGAGTTAAAGACAAATCCGATGCAAGCGAGTGTAGAGCCGAACTTGTTCGAGCTATACCGAGCG
>JBMNUV010000007.1:0-122823 GCA_050946455.1 Prevotella sp. | reverse complement strand
AGATGGTAAAACATCCCAGCAATATCTCAGCAACATCTCAGCAGACTGAGACGGAACATCTTTCCATATGGAATGGGCAAAGAAGTGACAAATAGAGCTTTAGGACGAATTAAGAGCCTATTGAGCCAACCTGCCATGTGATGAGGAAGAGACATCGTGAGATGTGCTTATTGGACAAGTAAAAAGCCCCAACCCGTCTGTAGATGAGGATGGGGCACATGAGAGGTTAAGTTTACCGGACAGTAATAACAGTTAATAGGATTTCGACAACAGCATTTCTTCTGCTGGACAGTTTGTCGGAGAATTTCGCCACAAGTCGAATATGGTTGATGCTCCAAATTACCGTTGTCCGTTTACATTGCTTGGTTTTCGCCGGATGAACAGACGCAATTAAAAAGCTGAGAACCTGTGAAAGGAAGATTCGATAACTTTGCATCTTTGATTGCTGTCACGTGAATATATTAACGTGAGTTCGACGAAAATTATAGGCCATTCCGATTCAATATTAAAGAGTTGCTTCAATAACTTTTTACTTGCGTGTGCTGACAAGTGCCAGCAGTTCGGGTGCCAAGTGCCACCAAATCGGGTGCCAAGTGCCACCCGTTCGGTTGCCACTTGCCAGCACACGCAAATGAACGCTGCTACGCTCTGACTAGTTTGACAGCGGCGACTGAAACGCACTACAACGGTTTATACTACTATATAATATATTATATAGTAGCAATCACTTGCACAATGGAGGAAAGAATTCGTCGAACTCACGTTACATTATTGTTTTCACGATAAATTATTGCCGTCACGTGACAACAACAGAAGATAGATGGATTATCGGTCAATTCAATCAATATAGGTCTATGACAACTGAAAATATAATTCTATCCGTATCTACTTAATATTTGGGGCAGAGCGAGTTATGTTTGTTGGATAGTTATAATCAGCTCCTTGTCGTTTTTATGGAGGGAAAGGGGCTGTAGTATAATTTGAATTTGGTGAAACGTCTTTCTGTATTGGTTAAATGTTTTGGCATTTTAATATTTTCTTCCTATTTTTGCATCTAAATAGGTTTTACGGTGCAAAGTCACCTTGATGTATTCGAATAAAACGGAACAATAATATGACAAAGAGTTTAACTTCAGAAGAGAATGTTCGGACCAATTCTTTCCATGCGTGGGTCTTGGCTGCACGACCTAAGACATTGACGGGCGCTGCCGTGCCGGTAATGATTGGAGCAGCGTTGGCAACGAAGGATACCAATTTTGCCCCGTCGTGGCTCCCAATGGTTTTGTGCTTCCTTTTTGCCTTCATCATGCAGATTGATGCAAATCTTGTAAATGACTACTTTGATTACAAGAAAGGAAATGATGATGATTTAACCCGACTTGGTCCCAAACGAGCCTGCACCGAAGGGTGGATAACGCCTCAAGCCATGCGGATAGGCATCGCTATCACTACAACCGTGGCTTGTTTGGTGGGTTTGCCTTTGGTGTTGTACGGTGGTTTGGAAATGATATTGGTTGGAGCGCTGTGCGTGCTGTTCTGCTTCCTCTATACTATATCGCTTTCATATTTAGGAATGGGCGATATACTCGTGCTGGTATTCTTTGGCATCATTCCAGTGATGCTTACATATTATCTTTGTCTGCCTATTGGACAACAGCATTTCACATGGGAAGTGTTTGTTGCCTCCATCAGCTGTGGTCTGGTTATTGATACACTGCTCGTGGTTAATAATTTCCGCGATATAGATAATGATAAAGCGGCTGGGAAGAAAACACTCATTGTCAAGATTGGCGCCAAGAGGGCATTGATGTTCTACAATTCTCTGGGCTCAGCGGCTTGTATTCTAGGACTTGTGTTCTATTTCTATGGTCATAAGATGGCTTTCTTCCTACCGTGCATATATCTCTACTTGCACTACGGAACCTATCAGGAAATGGTTAGAATTAAAAAAGGCCGTGAGCTTAACAAAGTGTTAGGTCTCACAGCCCGGAATATGTTTGTCTATGGACTTTGTGTAGCCATAGGCGTATTGCTTAGTTGAAGAAGTTCCAACTGATTCCGAATCGTAATGTTCGGTCGTTGAGGGGATAGTGGGGAGTTAAGAAGTAGTTCTTCTTCCCACTTCCTGCATTTACATGGCTGAACATGATGAAGAAGCGGGTATGCTTCAGATGGAAGTTGGCATAGACATTCACGATGGGATAATTGCCTACCTCAACTTTGCTGTCGCCTTCCTGAATGGTGTAGATACCTAAAGCCGGACTATAGTCGGGTGCATAATACTTGGTGAAATATCTCAAGTCGCCTCCGAGGTCACAACTTAATACACGGGCAATCTTGAAGTGAAGGTACAGGTTGGTGTAAATGTTCAAATCCGGCACTGGAATAACGTCTTCCTTAGAGCTCTTCTGATAAGTCACGACACTTTCCCAAAAAACAGGACCAAACTTCAAGTTTTGAGCCAGTTCTAAGGTCAGCAGGCTGGTGGAGCCACCTTGATGAACGTTCAGCGCCATATTGGTACGCGGTGCATCAGAGTCTCCTATTGTATAAGACTGTCCAAGATAAGTGAGGTCCTTCACTTCATCTACAGCGACTCGCAGAGTAGTATTAGTCTTTTGATATTTAAAGACGCCTTGAATCCTGCTATGAATGGTCTTTGATAAATCGTCATTGTCCCACCAGAAATGTTTAGAATGATAATGGCGGAAATAGAACGAAGGGTTGTCGCGGTGGAAGAATGCGCTCGCCGCAAGCGTTACGGTGTCGCCAAAGAGAGGAAAGTTCACGTCAATTCCACCGTCAATATGCAACTGACCGGCATCCTCACCTACGAGCCAAGTCTCAGCGATGGCATTGAAGTGGAGCGTATTGCCTTGTGTCTTGCTAATTTGTCCGCCGATGCTCAGATTGTGCTCATTGTAGCTGTTAGTGCCGCTGAGGGAGTCGGGTAGGGTATAATGTCGCAAGTCGCTTGTCACAAATGCCTTCAGTCCAGCCTTTGCCCATTTGTTGAATCCTTCGAGCAGAGAAATAGCGAAGGTATTCTTCAACCGATAGTGGTTGGTCTTGTCGTAAATGGAGTCGCCCGGCAGTTTGCCCACGTTGGGAAAAGTGAGTGAATAGTAGTCCTCTGGCGTCACGTATGCCTGGTATATTCTTCTGTAGTTGTCGAATTTCAGCGTGTGGATGAAGCTGGTAACAGGAACGTATTCATCTTTCATCCAGCTTGTATCTTCTTTTTGTTTCTGTTTCTGTGCCAAGAGAGAGTCGGCAGCGGCAGTACCCTTTACGGCTGTACGTTCTGATTTGACAGTATCTGTTCGTGTAGGCTCGCTTCCAACAATCTTCGCATCATCTGGTCTGCCTGACGAGCGTTGGGTTCTGTCGTAAGCATCTTCGTCAAAATTCTCACCCTTTCGCTTGGCATCTTTCATTGCCTTGAGCTTCGCCTTCACAGCATCGTTCTCTTTCTTACTCTGGATGGCAAAACGCTTTGCCTCGATTTCTTCGGGAGTCATGGGCACTTGGCGTTTGAATCCCAGGCTGTAGCGTTGGGTGAAGAATATATGCTGATTATCGTTACGGTTCCAGTTTCGCTCCAGAACAGTGGGGATTTCTGATGTCTCGTAGTTCTCAGAATAGCTTTCTGGGTGAGTAATGTAGTTGTCGTCTGTGATACCGCCGTTCTCTGCCACCTTCTGATGGTTGGTAGACATGAGCAGGTGGGCTTGATAACGTTCTCCTAAATAGGAGCCATACATGGTATAGTTAAAATGTGACGTACTTTGGTTTGAGTAATATCCTCGACCGTAGATATAGTCAAATTTGAAACCCAATCCGAGCTTCTTCCCCGCATTGACAGCAAATTTGGCAGTGAGATGGTCCTCTCCATCTGTTCTGTCACCACATGTATTATAGGTAATATTAGTGATAGGCGAGAGAGTGTTGGTGAAGTGGAAGGCACTCACTGGAGTAATGAAGAAGTCGTAAGGCTGGGTGAACATGAATTCATCATTGAGCGGGCGGTCAATGAAAATTCTGTTAATGCGTGGAGCTCCCAAATTACCAGTAGTATTAAATTCGCCTCTCATACCCGTTGTGAAGATGGAGTTCATAAACATGTGGGGGATGGTGTCAAGCTCAGCGGGAGTGCGGTCGCCAAACCGTTCATCCACGGTCCAAACCTTCACGCCAGTAGGTATCTCTTTGTCGGAGCCCAATGAGTCCTTGTTGCTGCGTCGGGTGATATTGCCCTGCTCGTCAATCTGGTTGTACCCATCATTCGTGTCCGTCACCTGTCCTAAAAGGGAAAGGGGACTGATGAGAAAGAAGCTAATTATTATAAGAGATATGGATGTTCGTGTACTCATTTAATCTGATTATGGAAAAAACGAATGGCGCTCTCTGCCATTTTAAACACCATAGAGATGAGAATCACTATGATGCCAAGTTGGTGGTAATTACAGAAGTAAATAATGATACCCACAACGGCACCAACCATGAAGATGATGTTGAGAAGATTGCGCAACTTGAAGAACTTATCCTCCTCTTCTGATGGCAATTCTCCTCTATGTTTACTTTGTATCATTTATCGAACTTTATTTCATTTATTGAGTGGCGTTAGCCAACTGTCAATCATCAAGTCTCAATGGCTCAAAAAAGGAGACTTGTTTATTGTAGAACATTGATGATTGAATTGAACAAATTATCCTTGCGGTCGATGGTCTCTCTACGGAATTTGCCATAAAAATGAGCCAACTTTGTCTTACTCTTATTAAGAGCCATGTCGTCGGTTATCACTTCCTCAGCTGGAGCCTTCATACCTGTCTTCCTGTCGGTCTCATAAAGGTAATAAAGGCGAGACATCTCAGCGTGAACATGCCCGTCTGTACAGTTAATCATCAGCGCATAATGAAATTCTGTTTGGTCGAGGCTGAGAAAACTTTTTGAGAAAACAAGATTCTCCCTAAAGGTAGTTACGATTTTATGTTCTGCCTTATTGACGATGGCAACTCTTGAGCCTTCCAGCTGATTCTCTTGTTTAGTAAGGTCATTCATCAGCTTATATTCACGCTCGTAGATTTCTTGAGCCGTAAGATTGGGGCAGTCGTAGTCAAGAGTGAAGACAATTTTGCCTTCGCTGTCAGTTGTAATGGCACCTGCCAGATATTTAGGATTGACTGTGGCTTTCTTTTTCTCGCTTTTCTTTTCTTGTTTCTTATTATTATTACTCTTGGCTTCAACTTGCTGCTGAGGAACTTCCCACGTATTGTTTTGGGCCATCAAGAGAGCTGGCACAAAGAAAAATACAGCTATTAATAACCTTTTCATTGTCATTTGATTTTATTTTGAGCAAAATTAATAAAAAACGCTCATTCAATTTCTATTTCAATGTATTTTAACACAGAGCATTGACTCTTTTGTATCTTCCTAAGCGTGAATTGGATAGACATTGAAACGATTTTCTATTAAAAAATGCAAAATAAACAGATAAAGACGCTCATGAGCAATTAGATTTTGTATCTTTGCACAAAAACAATTAGCTAAGAAAATGAAGAAGATTTTATTGATAGCAGTAATGCTCCTTTCATGCGTGGTTTACGCTTCGGCTCAGAACGAGGCGAAAATCAAGTTTGAAAAGGTAACTTACAATTTCGGTAAGTTTTCTGTCAACAACCCTGTCCAAGAGGCATCGTTCAATTTCATCAATGAGGGCAAGTCTCCTTTGGTGATTAATCAAGTTGTGACCTCTTGTGGTTGCACTGTTGCCACTTACACGAAGAAACCTATTGCTCCAGGCAAATCGGGCGTCATTAAGGTAAAGTATAACGGAAAAGGCCGCTTCCCTTCTCACATAAAGAAAATGATTACCGTACGGACCAATGGGGTGCCCGAGATGGTAAGACTCTATATTGAGGGCGAAATGGTAGATGATAATAAGAAATAATGCCGATTATTAGGCGTGAAAGCATAGGGGGAGCGCAATCTCAATAGTGAGGTTGCGCCCCTTTTTTGTTCGGAAATTCTTAATGTTGTAGCCTTTATTGTTGTTGCGCATTTGTTTTTCTAAAAATTTTGATAGAAAAGTTTGTTTCTTTGCTTATTATGATTTATTTTTGCACGTAGAAACAACACAGAAAATGAAAACAAAAAAAGCTATAACTCTTAAGACCCTGACTAAGAGTTCCGTATGGGACATTCAGGAGAGCGATGTCTTCCGTATGCTCGAAGAAGCATCGAAGGATGCCGACTTTAAAGACAACATACGTCACTATACCGACATTTTGAAAAGTGCCTTCGACATAGAAACCATCAAGGTGGATAAGCCTGAAGTGGTGGAAAAGTATGAAGACCGTGGCTACAAAGTGGGTGTGGTGAAGGTGAACGATAATGCTAACGAGAAGTGGGCTGTGAAGAAACGTCCCATTTATCGTGTGACTGACTTAACCTATGAGAATATCCGCCATATTTCAGCACGCCAGCTGATTGAAGTGTTGGAGCGCAATTTTGGCGGTGGATGGGAGAGCCTGCCCCAAAGTATTCAAGACATTATTGAGTCTGGATTCGACGTGAGCACTACAACGCTCCCAACAAACCGCATCCATCGTCCGGGTGGAATGTATGATAAAAAGACAAAAGATGGCTATGAGGTGCTGGAAATTCCCAAAGGAACTTGGACAGAGGCTGTCTTTGTCAAAGCCAAACCTGAGACAGAACGTCCGAGAATGAAATTTGACCAAGATATATCAAATAAGAGTGATGACTTGGATTCTGATGATTTGGATAAGGATGAGGACGTAGAAGATAACGACGATTATAACAGACGTGAAGATGAGGATGAGGACGAAGACAACTTCGATGATGAAAAAATCAGTGAGGAGATTTATAGGACTCAACTCGACGAAGACCCTGTGGAACTGTCTGACGATTTGAATATTGAATCAGACGACGAGGGTGCCGATAACTATTAAAGAAAAAGCAGAAGTCTTTGCGCTAAGAACTTGTTCGCGCCTTAGACAATATTTGAATAAAATAGCGTGATTCTCAATGTTTGCATATGCAATAACAGAGAGTCACGCTATTTCTTTTATTAAAGTAATATTACTGTCCGGTAAACTTAACCTCTCATGTGCCCCATCCTCATCTACAGACGGGTTGGGGCTTTTTACTTGTCCGATAAGCACATCTCACGATGCCTCTTCCTCATCACATGGCAGGTTGGCTTAATAGGCTCTTAATTCGTCCTAAAGCTCTATTTGTCACTTCTTTGCCCATTCCATATGGAAAGATGTTCCGTCTCAGTCTGCTGAGATGTTGCTGAGATATTGCTGGGATGTTTTACCATCTATTTATGTACGTAAGAGCCTTTATTTCAACGTGTTAGATGCTTTGCTGAGATTGCTGAGATGCTTTTTCAATTAAAAAACTCAAAGGAAGCACCGTCATGGGAAAACTTTTGGAAGCCATCCCTTTCTATGATGGGTCAGGACAAAATGACTCTCTATTTCGGATACACCATTTTTCCTCAAAATGTTTACCGGACAGTAATAATAAAGTAAGCAAGTTTAAGCTTTGCTTATATGGAAAAACCTTGTCTATTGAGACTAACTAATGCTGATTACTGTTCGCAATAGTTCTGTCTTTCTATCTGTTCTCAATATTAGTCGAGTTCTCCCGGTGAGAAGGTAGTAGTGTTCCAGTCGCCGGTGTCCAATCCTTTCTTCAGCCAGTACATACGCTGTTGGGACGTTCCGTGAGTGAAAGTTTCCGGCTGACTATAGCCGCGTGCCTTCTCTTGCAGATAATTATCGCCAATTTTCTCTGCACAGTCGATGGCTTCTTCAATGTCGCCGTCGCTAAGACTCGAGTATTTCTCATTGTCGTAGTGTGCCCAACAACCTGCATAGTAGTCGGCGAGAAGTTCTAACTTAACGCTTAGTTTGTTGGCGTCTGTCTTGCTCATTCGGCTCATTTTTTCATGGCATTTGCTCAAGATGCCACGAAGATACTCAACATGGTGGCCAACTTCGTGGGCAATGACATAGGCATAGGCGAAATCAAGGTCACCCTTTGCTTCCAGACCGAGTTCTTTACGCATAGAAACGAAGAAATCCAAATCTAAATAGAGCTTCTGGTCTGCAGAACAGTAGAAGGGACCCATTTGTGCACTTCCTTGTCCACAAGCGGTATTGACATAGCCTGTGTAGAGAACGAGGGTGGGGTAGGTATAGCTCATCCCATGCTGCTGGAATTGCTCTGTCCAGACATCTTCAGTTCCGGCAAGGATTTGCTTGGAAAATTCAGCTAATTGCTGTTCCTCTTCCGTATATTGTTGCTTGCCATTGCCAACCCGTTGCTGCACTTGACCTTTCATTTCCTGCTGAACGACATTGCTCACTACATCGCCTAAGTCACCGCCACTTAGAAAAGTGATGAGCGCAATGATAATAATACCACCGATGCCGCCGATACCTGCTTTTGCACCTGTGGACATGCCACGAACATCCTCCACGTTATTGCTTTTCCTTCTGCCGTTAAGTCTCATATTCTTATTTCTTATAGATTGTTTGGCAAAGATATGAAAAATCATCCAACCTCGCAAAGTTGGCGGCAATTTTATTGAAATCCAAAGGTTGAGGAGCCGCTTTTGGTAGAAAACGGCTTGAAAAATTGTGGGCTACCAATTTTTTTTGTAAATTTGCATGTCTTTAAAGAGAATACAATAACATTGCAATGAAAGTTTCTTATAAATGGCTTAAAGAATATGTTGACTTCGATTTAACTCCCCAGCAGACAGCAGACGCGCTGACCTCAACTGGACTTGAAGTTGACTCTCTTGAAGAAGTCCAGTCTATTAAGGGCGGACTAAAGGGATTGTATGTGGGTAAGGTGCTAACATGTGTGCCTCATCCCAATTCAGACCATTTGCACATCACAACGGTTGACCTTGGCAAGGATGAGCCACAGCAGATTGTTTGCGGAGCTCCCAATGTCGCAGCCGGACAGAAAGTGATTGTCGCAGATTTGGGTTGTACGCTTTATGATGGTGACAAAGAGATTACTATCAAGAAGTCGAAACTTCGTGGCGTGGAGTCGTTTGGCATGATTTGCGCTGAGGATGAAATCGGCGTGGGAACAAGTCACGATGGTATTATTGTACTGCCCGACGACGCGAAGGTGGGACAACCTGCTGCCGAGTATTATCATCTGGAAAGCGACTGGGTGATTGAGATAGACTTGACTGCCAACCGTGCAGATGCTCTGAGTCACTATGGTGTGGCACGCGACCTCTATGCTTGGTTGAAGCAAAATGGATATGAGACCAGTCTCCATCGTCCCGACTGCAGCAAGTTCGTGGTTGATAATGAAGACCTGCCTATTGATGTTGATATAGAGAATACAGAGGCTTGCAAACGCTACGCTTGCGTGAGCATCACGGACTGCGATGTGAAGGAAAGTCCCCAATGGCTGCAGGATAAACTGCGTGTCGTAGGGTTGCGTCCCATCAACAACATCGTTGATATTACCAACTATATCATGCTTGCTTACGGACAGCCTATGCACTGCTTTGATGCAGATATGGTGAAAGGTCACCGCATAGTGGTCCGTACGCAACCTGAAGGTACTCACTTCACCACTCTTGATGGCGAAGACCATGTATTGGGCGAGCATGATTTGAGCATCTGCAATGCTGAAGAGCCCATGTGTATTGCTGGAATTTTCGGTGGCAAGGGAAGTGGCACGTATGAGACAACAAAGAATGTTGTGTTGGAGAGTGCTTACTTCCATCCTACTTGGATTCGCAAGAGCGCTCGTCGCCATGGACTTTCAACCGATGCCAGCTATCGCTTTGAGCGTGGGGTGGACCCCAATGGAACTATCTATGCTTTGAAGCAAGCAGCTATCCTCTGCCGTGAGTTGGCTGGTGGCAAAGTGAGCATGCAGATAAAGGATGTATATCCCAATCCTATGCCTAATTTCAACGTCCGTCTTAATTATGAATACTGCGACCGTTTGATAGGCAAGCATTTAGGTGCTGAGACCATCAAGAGCATCGCCACAAGTTTGGAGATGAAAATCTTGAAGGAAGATGCTGAGGGACTGAATCTTGAAGTGCCGGCATACCGTGTGGATGTTCAGCGTCCTTGCGACGTTGTGGAAGACATCCTGCGTATCTACGGATATAATAATGTAGAGATTCCTACGATGCTTAAGTCCTCGTTGACCGTGAAGGGAGAAGAGGATTTAGAGCATAAGATAGAGAATGTTGTCAGTGAGCAACTTGTCGGGGAGGGCTTCAATGAGATTATGAACAATTCTCTCTCGCGTGTCGCTTACTATGAGGGGAACAAACTCAATGCCTATCCTTGGGAGAAGACAGTAAGAGTGATGAATCCTCTGAGTGCTGACTTGGGCGTGATGCGTCAGACTATTCTATTCGGAGGTCTGGAGAGCATCGAGCGCAATGTAAACCGCAAGAGCCAAAACTTGAGGTTCTTCGAGTTTGGCAATATTTATACTTTCAACGCAGAGAACCGAACGGATGAAGCTCCCATTAAGGCTTATAAGCAGCAATATCACTTGGGCATTTGGGTTACAGGTAACCACATACAGGGTTCGTGGATTCGTCCCAATGAGAAATCGAGTGTCTATGAGTTGAAGGCATATGTGCTGAATGTACTTCGTCGTGTTGGCGTAACCAACGGAGAGGTAGTGGAGGAGAATTCCGATAATAATATTTTCTCGCATGCTCGCAGCATCAAGACTCGTGGTGGCAAGTTGATAGCCGAATATGGCGTTTTGGCATTCCAGCTTTTGAAAGAGTGTGGCATAGACCAGCCTGTTTTCTATGCCGACGTGAACTGGACGGAACTGATGAGGCTCATTCGCAAGCACAAAATCGAATACAAGGAAATCTCCAAGTATCCGCAGGTGAGCCGCGACTTGGCTTTGTTGGTTGATAAGAATGTGGAATTTGCTGAAATAGAGAAGATTGCCTATCAGACGGAGAAGAAACTCTTGAAGCGTGTAGAGCTCTTTGATGTGTACGAGGGTAAGAACCTTCCTGCCGGTAAGAAGAGCTATGCAGTGAACTTCATTATTCAGGACGACAACCGTACCCTCAACGACAAGGCTATCGACGCAGTGATGAAGAAACTCATTACCAATCTGACTGGTAAGTTGGGTGCAGAACTCAGATAATATAAATCAATTAAAAAATAATAATAATTCTCCAATGGGAAGAGCATTTGAATATCGCAAGGCTACAAAGCTGAAAAGATGGGGCCACATGGCCAGAACGTTCACGAAGTTAGGTAAAGAGATTGCTATAGCCGTTAAGGCTGGCGGACCTGAGCCGGAGAACAACCCTCGTCTGAGAGCTATCATTGCAACTTGCAAGCGCGAGAATATGCCGAAGGATAATATCACTCGTGCCATCAAGAACGCAATGGGAAAAGACCAGAGTGACTACAAGGAAGTGACCTATGAGGGATATGGTCCTCACGGAGTGGCTATCTTCGTAGATGCTTTGACCGACAACACCACGCGTACGGTTGCGGATGTGCGCTCGGTGTTTAATAAGTTCAACGGCAACTTGGGAACACAGGGTTCTCTGAGCTTCCTTTTTGACCACAAGTGCGTGTTCACTTTCAAGAAAAAGGAAGACTTGGATATGGACGACCTGATTCTCAATCTTATCGACTACGGTGTTGATGATGAATACGATGTGGATGACGAAGAAGGCGAAATCACTATCTACGGTGAGCCAACCAGCTTCGGCGACATTCAGAAGTACCTTGAGGACAACGGCTTTGAGATTACGAGTGCTGAGTTCACACGTATTCCTACCGATTTGAAGGATGTCAAACCAGAAGAGCGTGAGACTATCGACAAGATGGTGGAGCGTCTTGAGGAGTTTGACGACGTTCAGAATGTCTATACCAACATGAAGCCCCTTGAGGAAGAGGGTGAGGAATAATTATCCGCTTTCTTAATTTCTGCAAACGCCTGTTATAGATTGTCTTCTATGGCAGGCGTTTGTTGTTGTATTCTTTCGGACCGTAGCTGAAGTCGAGCAATACCTCTGATGGGTGGCTGGCTGAGTGGAAAACGTAGCGGAATGTGAAGCCGTTTTCCTTGTAGAGTTGCAAGTTCGTATTGTTGTTGACGACTTCAAGAATTGCTTCATGTAGTTTGTCTTTGTTCTTGTTTAGCAACTGTTTATCGTCAGCATTTCCAGATAAGGTTTTCCAATAGATGAAAGTCTTTGAACTCTTTTCGTAAGTCATGCTGTCTGTACGTTCAAAGTTCTTTTCTGGTGTGGGGCAGTATTTTGTCGTGAAGTCCTTGGCTTCTTTCTCAGCCCGTTCATCCAAGTTTTTTTGACAGGAAACCAAGCAAGAAACGAGAGCGAAAATAATTAATAAATTTCTCATACAACTGTTTATTTTTGTGCAAATTTACTAATTAATAACGAAAAAATTGCTATATTTGCAAGTCTAAAGAGAAAAAACGAATGGAGAATATTAGAAATTTCTGCATCATTGCTCATATAGACCATGGTAAGTCGACATTGGCTGACCGCTTGTTGGAGCGTACTCATACGATTCAGATAACTGAAGGTCAGATGTTGGACGATATGGACTTGGAGCGTGAGCGCGGCATTACCATCAAGAGCCATGCTATCGAGATGGACTATACTGCCAAGGATGGTCAGAAATATATATTGAATTTGATTGATACCCCGGGACATGTGGACTTTTCCTATGAGGTATCACGTAGCATCGCAGCATGTGAGGGTGCTTTGCTCGTTGTTGATGCCACTCAGGGCGTTCAAGCTCAGACGATATCCAACCTCTATATGGCAATCGACCACGATTTGACTATCATACCGGTTATCAACAAGATAGATATGCCCCAGGCAATGCCAGACGAGGTAGAGGATGAGATTGTGGATTTGTTAGGTTGTGAGCGCGATGAGATTATCCGTGCTTCGGCTAAGACAGGTGAAGGCGTGGATGAAATCCTTGAGGCTGTGGTCAACCGCATCCAGCCTCCGAAAGGTGATGCCAAGAAACCCTTACAAGCTCTCATCTTTGACTCTATCTTCAATAGCTTTAGGGGAATTATTGTACTCTGCAAAGTGGTGAACGGAGTCATCAAAAAGGGTGATAAAGTGAAATTCTTCAACACTGGCGAAGAGTACACTGCCGATGAAGTGGGCGTATTGCGTATGGATATGATTCCACGCCCTCAGTTGTCGTGTGGTGAAGTGGGGTATATCGTGAGTGGCATCAAGACTGCGACAGAAGTGAAAGTCGGTGATACCATCACGCATGTAGATAATCCTTGCGACAAAGCCATTGAGGGTTTCCAAGAGGTAAAGCCCATGGTCTTTGCGGGAGTTTATCCCATCGACCCTACGGAATACGAGAATCTCCGCGCCTCATTGGAGAAACTACAACTCAATGATGCCTCGCTTACGTTCCAACCTGAGAGCAGTGTTGCCTTGGGTTTCGGCTTCCGTTGTGGATTCCTCGGATTACTCCACATGGAAATCGTGCAGGAACGGCTTGACCGTGAGTTTAACATGGACGTGATAACAACCGTCCCGAACGTATCATATTTGGTCTATGACAAGCAGGGGAATGTGAAGGAGGTGCATAATCCCTCTGGATTGCCCGACCAGACGCTCATCGACCATATTGAGGAGCCTTATATCAAGGCTAGCATCATTACTTCGACCAATTTCATCGGTCCCATTATGACGCTATGCCTTGACAAGCGCGGTGAGCTCATCAATCAGGAATATGTGAGCGGCAACCGTGTGGAACTCCATTTCCTGCTGCCTTTAGGTGAGATAGTGATAGATTTCTACGATAAGCTCAAGAGCATCTCAAAGGGATATGCGTCGTTCGACTATCATCTGGATTCCTACAGACCGTCAAAACTGGCTAAACTGGATATCCTGCTCAATGGTGAGCCGGTGGATGCCCTGTCAACGTTGACTCATCAGGACAATGCGGTGGCTTTAGGACGCAGAATGTGCGAGAAATTGAAGGATTTGATTCCTCGGCAGCAGTTTGATATTGCCATTCAGGCTGCCATAGGTGCCAAGATTATCGCAAGGGAAACAGTGAAGCAGGTTCGTAAGGATGTGCTTGCAAAGTGCTACGGTGGCGATGTGAGCCGTAAGCGCAAACTATTGGAAAAGCAAAAGAAGGGCAAGAAGCGCATGAAGCAAATCGGAAATGTTCAAGTGCCTCAGAAGGCGTTCCTTGCCGTACTCAAATTAGATTAAAATATTATCAGCTACAAATAAAAGATGTTAGGAGGAAATGCAATGAAAATACCAGAATCTTCCACAAGAGACATCGCAAGGGAATTAGCCCGGAAGTACAGTACGATGACTCATCAAGAGTTGGACACGCTTGAGAGCATCATTGTCCCTATGCACTTTGCTAAGGGCGAGATGATACTCAAGGAGGGCGAGGTCTGCAGAAACATCTATTATCTTGACCGCGGCCTCATCCGACAGTTCTATTATAAAAATGGCAAAGAGGTGACCGAGCATTTTGGCGAGGACCATACCATCTTCATGTGCATCGAGAGTCTTTTCAAGGAGGAGCCTTCTATTTTACAGGTAGAGGCTTTGGAGCCTTCTTCGGTGTTCGCCTTGCCAAAGGCACAATTGGAGCAGATAGCCATTACCAACGTGAATATACAGATGCTCTACCGTAAAATATTGGAGGAGAGCTTGATTATCTCTCAGATTCATGCCGACTTAGTCAGATTTGAGTCGGCACAGAGCCGCTATAGAAAGATGTGCAAGCTCAGTCCGCAGGTAGTTCTTCGTGCTCCGTTGGTTTACATTGCCAACTATCTGCAAATGTCACCTGAGACCTTGTCAAGAGTTAGAACAGCAGAACTTAATGCTCACGATTAATATGTGGAAGGCCTTGAAGCTCTTTGAGTTTCGAGGCCTTTTTTCTCCTCATCTTGTTTTCCTTTTCTGATACACCTTTATTAATTCTCTCAAATCCATCCACCCTCGATTGCTGACACGTGGTAGCCATAAGTCTATCACGTGGTAGCCATAAGTCTAACACTTGTCAGACTTAAGGGCAACACGTGTCAGACATCATAGACAGAAGATTACGTGATGAGAGTTAGCGGTATTGATGATAATTCTTCTTTGAATTGGCTACATGAATTGATAACTCTCAGAAAGGTTGACAGCCCCAGGCGATAAGCTCAGAGGAAGTCGGCACTATTGCCATTGAATGCGGTAAAGGTGAATATATCAGTTGGGCTATTGATATGTTAAGTCGCCTAAATTATCATTTACAAACATTTTTTTCCTTTTTATCGGCACTATATACAATCTTTTTTGTATTTTTGCGTAGAAATAAGCAATACTAAAAAGTTTTTATCAAGATGTTAACATTAAAACTTATCAGTGAAAATACGGAGCACGTCATCAAAGGCTTGGAGAAGAAGCATTTTGAGGGTGCCCGTGCGGCTATCGAAAAGGTTTTGGAATATGACAAGCAACGTCGTAATGCCCAGCAAAAGCTCGATTCCAACAAGCAGCAGCAGAATCAACTGTCAAAGCAGATTGGCGGTTTGATGAAGGAGGGCAAGAAGGACGAAGCCAACGCTATAAAACAACAAGTGGCTGATTTAAAGGCCTCAGACAAGGAACTTCAGGAAGAGATGGAGAAGGCACAGAAAGATATGACAGAGTTGTTGCTCACAATTCCCAATGTTCCCAACGATAAAGTTCCAGAAGGTAAGGATGCCTCCGACAACGTTGTGGTGAAAGAGGGCGGCGTGAAACCTGAATTAGGTGAGGACGCCTTGTGCCACTGGGACCTCTGCAAGAAGTTCAATTTAGTTGACTTCGACCTTGGTGTGAAAATAACGGGAGCTGGTTTCCCTGTCTATATCGGTAAAATGGCGCGTTTTCAACGTGCTTTGGAAGCATTCTTCTTGGATGAAGCCCGCAAGAGCGGCTATCTGGAGATTCAGCCTCCTTATGTGGTGAATCAGGCTTCAGGTCTCGGCACAGGTCAGCTTCCCGATAAGGAAGGGCAGATGTATCACTGCAATCTTGATGACCTCTACCTTATCCCAACCGCTGAGGTGCCTGTGACCAATCTCTTCCGCGATGAGATTCTCGATGAGAAGGATTTACCTATCAAGCGTTGTGCTTATTCGGCTTGCTTCCGTCGTGAGGCAGGCAGCTATGGCAAGGACGTAAGAGGCTTGAACCGCCTGCATCAATTTGACAAGGTTGAGCTGGTTCGCATTGATACTCCTCAGCACAGTTATGATAGCCTGAAGGAAATGCTCAACCACGTGGAAGGTCTCTGCCAGAAGTTGGAACTTCCGTATCATATTCTTCTTCTCTGTGGTGGTGATATGAGCTTCACTTCCTCCATCTGCTATGACTTTGAAGTTTGGAGCGCTGCTCAGAAGCGTTGGCTGGAAGTAAGTTCTGTTTCCAATTTTGAGAGCTATCAGGCTAATCGTCTGCATTGCCGCTATCGCCATGCTGATGATAAGAAGATAGAGCTCTGCCACACTCTCAACGGCTCAGCTTTGGCTCTGCCGCGTATTGTAGCCGCTATCATGGAAGACAACCAGACACCCGAGGGAATTCGTGTACCTAAGGTGCTCGTGCCCTATTGCGGTTTTGAGATGCTTGATGACAAAAACTTCTAATGATTTGAGAGTCAGGAGGGCATAGCAGCCCTCTTGACCCTATATATTACTGAAAACCTGTATAATGTAATGAAAGACTAACGGAAAGGTCATCCTGTTTTGACGGGGAATCTTTGCCATTTCGACATTCTAATAACATAAATAAAGGCCTAAGTATGTACAAAATCGTAAACAAAGAACAATTCAGCGAGAAGGTTTTCTGCCTTGAAGTAGAAGCGCCGTTGATTGCAAGAAGCTGTCGTCCGGGCAACTTCATCATCATTCGTGTCGACAACAAGAGCGAACGAGTGCCCTATACTATCGCCAAGAGTGACCCTGAGAAAGGCACTTTGACGTTGGTAGTGCAGGAAGTGGGTCTGTCGTCGACTAAACTCTGCAACTTGAACGTTGGTGAATGTGTTCACGACATTGTTGGACCGCTCGGCACTCCCTCCAAGATAGAGAAATACGGAACCGTGCTCTGTGCTGGTGGTGGTATCGGTATCGCAGCTATTCTTCCCATCCTTACTGCTCTGAAGAAAGCCGGAAACAAGGTCATCTCCGTTTTGGCAGGAAGAACGAAGGAACTCGTCATCATGGTTGACGATGTTAAGGAGTATAGCGATGAAGTAATCATCATGACCGATGATGGCAGTTGGGGCAAGAAAGGTGTTGTGACTGTCGGTATGGAAGAGGTTATCAACCGTGAGCACGTTGATAAGGTGCTTGCTATCGGTCCTCCAATCATGATGAAGTTCTGCTCTTTGCTGGCTCATAAATACAATATTCCCAATGATGTATCGCTCAACACCATCATGGTTGATGGTACAGGTATGTGCGGTGCCTGCCGACTCACGATTGGCGGTAAGACTAAGTTTGTCTGCATTGATGGCCCCGAGTTTGACGGTGACCTCGTTGATTGGGACGAGATGTTCAAACGCATGGGTACCTTCAAGCGTGCTGAGCGCGATGAAATGGAGCATTATGAAGAGCATCTGCCCAAAGAGCCTGTAAAATCTGATAAATCCGACCAATCTGAAAAGTCGGATAATTCAGAAACATCCACTTCTGCAGAGAGCGAGGACTCGTTGACAGACCGCAATGCCCCTTGGCGCCAAGAGCTTCGTACCGCTATGAAACCGAAAGAGCGGAGAGCCATTGAGCGTGTGAAGATGCCGGAACTTGACCCTGTCTATAGAGCTACAACGCGTCTGGAAGAAGTCAACAAAGGTCTTACGAAGGAGATGGCAATGACCGAGGCGAAGCGTTGTTTGGATTGTGGCAAACCGACTTGTGTTGAAGGTTGTCCTGTTAACATCAACATTCCAGCCTTCGTCAAGAATATAGAGAGAGGCAATATCCTTGGAGCAGCCGTCGTATTGAAACAGACATCCGCTCTTCCAGCCATCTGTGGTCGTGTCTGCCCGCAGGAGAAGCAATGCGAGAGCAAGTGTATCCATCTGAAGATGGGAGAGCAGCCCGTCGCAATCGGCTATTTGGAGCGTTTTGCTGCCGACTATGAACGTGAGAGCGGTAAGTCGCAGTTGCCCGAATGTGCACCCGGAAATGGCATCAAGGTCGCTGTCGTCGGCTCTGGTCCATCCGGATTGAGCTTCGCTGGAGATATGGTGAAGCGCGGTTTTGAAGTATATGTCTTTGAGGCATTGCATGAGGTAGGCGGCGTGCTGCGTTATGGCATTCCAGAGTTCCGTCTTCCGAATCATATTGTTGATGTTGAAATCGACAACCTCCGCAAGATGGGTGTTCACTTCCAAACAGACTGTATCATTGGAAAGACCATCACGATAGAGGAGTTGGAAGAGGAAGGATTCAAGGGAGTCTTTGTTGGTTCGGGTGCCGGACTGCCCAACTTCATGGGTATTCCTGGTGAGAACGCCATCAACATCATGTCAAGTAATGAGTATCTCACCCGAATCAACTTGATGGATGCAGCCAACCCTGAAACCGATACACCTATCAATTTGGGAAAGAAGGTGATCGTGGTCGGCGGTGGAAACACAGCAATGGATTCCTGCCGCACAGCCAAGCGCTTAGGCGCCGATGTCACGTTGGTATATCGTCGTTCTGAAGCCGAGATGCCTGCCCGTTTGGAGGAGGTGAAACACGCCAAGGAAGAGGGTATCCGCTTCATGACGCTCCATAACCCTAAGGAATATATTGCCGATGAAAACGGTGCAGTGAAGGCTGCTGTGCTTGACGTCATGAAATTGGGAGAACCTGATGCCTCAGGTCGCCGTCGTCCTATTCCAACGGGAGAGACAATTACGATGGATTGTGACCAAGTAATCGTAGCTGTGGGCGTTAGCCCCAACCCGTTAGTTCCTAAGTCAGTTTCTGGTTTGGAATTGGGTCGTAAGAATACGATTGTGGTGAACGAAGAAATGCAGTCGAGCCGTCCGGAAATCTATGCGGGTGGAGATATCGTTCGCGGTGGCGCCACCGTGATTCTCGCCATGGGTGACGGTAGAAGAGCAGCCAAAGGAATGGCAGAGAAACTGCTGAAAAAATAAATCCTATTTAAGGTCAATTGGGTAGAATGCCCAATTGACCTTTCTATCATTTTATACTGAAGAAACCATTGAAAGAGATAATACTATAACCTTATGCTTCAACCCCTTACAATATATCGCGCAAGTGCTGGTAGCGGAAAGACCTTCCGGTTGGCAGTGGAATATATCAAACTACTTATTCAGAATCCTATGAGCTATCGTAACATTCTCGCCGTGACTTTCACCAACAAGGCCACAGAGGAAATGAAAATGAGAATATTAGGACAACTCTATGGACTCGCCAACGGACTGGATACGTCGTCAGATTACTTGAAGGCTATTATGAAAGACACCTCATTTGATGAAAAGACGATTCGGGATAAATCCAGAATAGCTTTAACGTTGATTCTTCACAACTATCAGTACTTCCGTGTGGAGACGATAGATTCCTTTTTCCAGAGCGTATTGAGGAATCTTGCCCGAGAGTTGGGGCTCAATGCCAATCTTCGGGTCGAGCTCAATGACAAGCAAGTGGAGGAAGAGTCTGTTGACCAGATGATAGAATCACTTGAAGCCCATGATAAAGTCCTGTCGTGGATTATGGACTTTATACATCAGAATATGGCTGATGATAAATCGTGGAATGTCATCAACGAATTGAAATCCTTCGGCATGAACATCTTCAAGGATGATTTCAAGGACAACAAAAAGGAGATGGACCAACAGTTTGCCCAAAAGGATTTCTTCAAGAACATCTATCAAAGGCTCAATGATATTAGAACAGAAGCTGAAAAACATTTTAAGGATATTGCGCAAACATTTTATGAGATTGAAGAGCAGTATGGATTAACGGTAGATGATTTCAATTATAAAGGTTCCGGAGCATGGACATACTTTAAGAAGTTGGATAACGGTGTTTATACTGATTCAGAACTTTTGGGCAAACGGTTCCTCACTGCCTGCGAGAATCCTCAAACGTGGTTGAAAGACAAGGGATTGATAGAGGCTGGAGAGAAACTTACGGAATTGGCTAATAAAAGTGAGAAAACCCGAAAACAATATTCCAAACTGTACTATTCGGCTTTGTTCACGATGCAAAACCTCTATAAAATTCGTTTGTTGCGTTATATCGACGACAGCGTGAACCAAAAAAATAAAGAGTTGAACAGGTTCCTGCTGTCCAACACCCAAACGCTGCTTGCCGGAATGATTGATGAATCTGACTCTCCCTTTATCTATGAGAAGATTGGCACTCAGATTCAGCACATCATGATTGATGAATTTCAAGATACAAGCCGGACACAATGGAAAAACTTTAAGGTGTTGCTGAATGAGAGCATGGCTAAGGCTCCGAAAGTTCAAGATGGCATTTCTGAAAATCTCATCGTGGGTGATGTGAAGCAGAGCATCTACCGTTGGAGAAATGGCGACTGGAAACTCCTTAATAATATAGAGGATGAATTCAATAAGAATGAACTGAATTCACAGTCGATGGGCGTCAACTATCGTTCAAGCCGGAATGTAGTAGAGTTTAACAACAGTTTCTTCGAGTTTGCCAATCTCGCTGAAGCAAAACGGTTGGAGGAAGAGGTTGGGCAATTGGAACAGACCGTATCAGAAGACGAAAAGAAACAATTGGCTGTTCAGGCGAAAGAGATAACGAAAGCCTACGAAAGTCTGAGGCAAGAAGTCCCAGATTCCAAACCTCGCGAAGGATACGTGGATATTCGTCTCATTCCAGAAAAAACTAACGATGAATCCATAAGTTATGACGACCAGATATTGGAAATGCTCAAAGATACGATTGACAGTCTCATCAATGAGCAGCATGTGGATATGAAGGATATTGCCATTCTTTCACGTTCGCGTTCAGACATCTCCCATATCGTGGATTATTTCATGGGGCTGCCGGATAATCATATCAAAATGGTGTCGGATGAGGCATATCAACTGCAAGCCTCACCTGCCGTCAACTTGATTATCACAGCAATGAGAGTGATTTCGAACCCAAAGGATGTCTATTATGTAGCTCTGCTGACTCATCTCTATCAGAGTTTCAGACATGGCAATCAGCAGGATTTAATAAATATGGCGATGCCGGTTGTCAAGGATAAAGATTCGTATCTCAATCATTTCATCTCGCTCCTTCCGAAGGGTTTTTACGATGAAATCGCCAGTATTGGTGCCTTGCCCCTTATTGATATGGCAGAAAAGATTAAGACAATGTTTAACTTGACCGCTTGGAATAGTCAGGCTGCTTATCTCTGCTACTTCAGCGACCAACTCTCCAATTATGTGGAGAACAACGCAGGGAGCGTGGATGACTTCTTGAGGTTGTGGGATGAGAACCTCTCCACGAAGAGCATCTCCGGTTCTGAGAGCAATGGCATCCGACTGCTCACTATCCATCAGAGTAAAGGTTTAGAGTTTAAATATGTGATTATCCCTTATTGTGACTGGACATTGGAGCGCTATGAGGACACCTTATGGACAACTCCTTCAGAGAAGCCGTACTCGGAATTGGTGAAAGTACCCGTGAAGTTCCAGAAGAAGCTGTTGGAGAGTATCTATGCCTATGACTATGAAACTGAGCATCAACAGATTATCGTAGATAACTTAAACTTGCTCTACGTTGCTTTCACACGTGCCAAGAAGGGACTCTACGTGATGGGAAAGCGGAAGCCGGAAAAGAAAAAAACAGACGATGAAGACAAATGGAACTGCCGCTCCTATATCATAGAGGATTACTTGACACAGGAGAAAGCAAATCTCCCTAAAGGAACTTTCGTTGATTTCCCGGATGGCGAACTTCATTTTAAAATGGGTCATCCCATAGAGGAGACCAAGAATCAAGAGGTCAAAGCCGAGCAACCCACAGCCAATGTGTTCGAGCGTAAACCCGAACCGCAAAATGTGCTCGTAGAGTCTTCTCATCATGCTGTGGTATTTCTTCAGAGCAACCAAAGCCGCCGTTTCATCGAAGGGGAGATAGACGAAGGCAAGAAAGAAGCTGAGTTTATTGATTTGGGTAATGTCCTTCATGAACTGTTCTCTACTATCGCTACAATGGATGAGGTAGAGCCCAAACTTGATGAATTTGAATTTAATGGAATCATTGACTCGAAAGTCGTTCCACGGAAGAAAGTGCTCGATTCTGTGCGGAAGGCATTTGAGAATCCAGATGTGCAGGAGTGGTTCAAACCGGGTCTTACTTTGATGAACGAGTGTAATATCCTCTCAATCGACCCTGTGACCGGTGTTCAGCACACCGACCGCCCCGACCGCGTGATGATAGACGGTCAGAAGGCTACGGTCGTGGATTTTAAATTCGCTACACCCATTGAAGACCATGTATGGCAAGTGAGACGATACATGAACCTTCTCCGCAAGATGGGTTACACTGATGTCAAAGGCTATCTTTGGTATGTATTTAGAGATGAGATTAAACCGGTAACAACTTTTTAACAGGTATTTGATTATGACATTTTTAGAGTATGTCGCACAAGACATCAAAAATAAATACGGCACGAATTTGGGACGAATAGCAGTGGTCTTTCCCAATAAACGTGCTTCCATCTTCTTAAATGCTGCTTTGGCGCAAGGCGAAGTACGACCTATTTGGAGCCCCGCATATATCACGATTAGCCAGCTCTTTCGTAGTCAGAGCAAGTTGCAGGTTGCCGACCCCATCAAGTTGGTATGCGACCTGTATCAAGTCTATATTCAATTGACTCATGCTCAAGAGACTTTTGAGCATTTCTATGGTTGGGGGCAACTGCTGCTTTCCGATTTTGACGATTTGGACAAGAATATGGCGGACCCGAAGCAAGTGTTCAGAAACGTTGAGGGGCTTCATGAATACGATGATGTCACGTTCCTCAACGATGACCAAAAGCAATTGGTCCAGAAGTTCTTCGCAAATTTCACCGACAATCAAGACTCTTATCTCAAACAGAAGTTTTTAGAGTTTTGGAGCCGACTCTATGATATCTATACGGAGTATAACAATCATCTCGCCAGTCAGAATTTAGCTTATGAAGGACAGCTATACAGGCAGGTCGCCAAACTCGATGAATTGAAGCTGAATTACGATTGCTATCTTTTCGTGGGATTCAACATGATGCAGGAAGCTGAGATAAGATTGGCACGAAAGATGCAAGAGTTGGGCAAGGCAAAGTTTTATTGGGACTTTGATACCTATTATACTCGCCCGATTCAGGTTGGGGATAAGGAAATACCGCATGAGGCGGGATTCTATGTGAATCAACTCAGGAAGCTATTTCCCAATCAGCTTGACGAGAGCCGTGAAGATATCTTCGACAATCTCTCACAGTTGAAAGATATCACCATCGTAGCTGCTCCGACAGAGGATATCCAAGCCCGCTACGTAGCAACGTGGCTGAAAGAGCACGACCGATATAAGGATGGCACGCGCACGGCAGTCGTCCTTGCCGATGAGAATCTTCTTCCAACTATGGTTCATTGCATACCTGAAGAAGTGAAGCAACTCAATATCACTATGGGCTATCCATTGGCATTGTCACCCCTCACATCCTTGGTGATGCAGCTTATCCAGTTGCAAGTGAACAAGCGCTACCGCAATACCTATAGCCGGAAGATATTCATTGACAAGTTGCTCCGATTGCCTTACGCTTCACTTTTTGATAGCGACTTGCTTAGTGAGCCACTTTCTAAAGGTTCCAGTTCCGACCCAGACCCAATGAAGCTGATGGATTTTCTGTTTGAAGTCATCCGCCAGATGGGTGTCAATTGCCGAAAACTGTCTGATTCTGAGGAGCCTTTTGCCGCCAATCCTTTCTTTCAAGAATCGTTATTCAGAATCTACACCCAGCTCAACCGCTTGCGCCAACTCATAGAGCAGGGAGACCTTCCCGAGATGAGCGGAGAAGGATTGCAGGCATTGCTGAGGCAGCTTATCAACTCCGATTCGGTGCCTTTCCATGGCGAGCCGGCTGTGGGCGTGCAGGTCATGGGCGTGCTGGAGACCCGCAACCTTGATTTCGACCATGTGCTGGTTCTCTCTTGCAACGAAGGCAACTTGCCCAAGGGAGTAAACGATACTTCCTTCATCCCTTATGCCATCCGTAAGGCTTTCCAACTCACGACGGTAGATAATAAGGTGGGCATCTATTCCTATTATTTTCATAGTCTCATTCAGCGCGCTAAGGATGTAACTTTGGTTTATAATCAATCGGCATCCGACGGCAAAACGGGTGAGATGAGCCGTTTTATGCTCCAACTCATAACTGAGAAGGGAATGGCTGTGCGTAGACTCGAACTTCAGACTCCTTTGGAAATACTGAAGCAGCAGCCGCCTACCATTGAGAAAAAGGGTAGGGTGAAAGAGGCTTTGGAATCCATCAATTCCTTTGCGCCCACTGCCATCAATAATTATCTGCGTTGCCCCTTGCGATTCTATTATCGCTATATCGCGCACGTGAAGGAACCGGAGGAAACCGCAGAGGACGGTATTGACAACATCCAGTTCGGACTTATCTTCCATAAGGCTGCACAGCTTATCTACGACTCTCTAAAGGATAAGAATCAAATGATTACGGAGTCGGCGATATCTGATATGTTGAAAGATAAGAAACGCCTGAATGATTATCTTGATGATGCTTTCAAGGAAGAGTATTTTCATGATACGAAGCCTTCCTACAATGGTTTGCAGGTTATCAACCGTCAAGTCTTGTTGGATTTACTTTGCAAGATGTTGGAGATAGACAAGAAGCGAACTCCTTTCCAACTCTTGGGGACAGAATGCAAAGTCTTAACATCTTTGCCCAAAGCCCATAATGGCAAAATTGATATTTATGGCTACATCGACAGGCTGGATGGCGTCTTCAGCAAAGGCGACGGAATGCTTGACCAAATCCGTATTGTGGACTATAAGACAGGCAGAAAGAAGAACGGTCAAATCAAGTTGATGGAGGATATCTTCAAGTCGGAGAACATCCTCAACAAGCATACCGACTACTATCTGCAAACCATTCTCTATGCAAGCATCGTCTGGAAAGACAACACCCTGAACCCTAACGGATTAGGTGTAAGTCCACAGCTTTTCTATGTTCAGAATGCCAAGGATGAAGAAACAGATTTCTCACTCCTTATTAATAAGGAACCTGTTGTGATTTCAAAGGATTTCCTCAGTGAATTCCGCTCTCATCTTGTTAAGGTGTTAGATGAAATTTTCGATGAGACTATACCTTTCCAACCAACTACGGTTACAAAGCAATGCGATACCTGTCCGTTTAAGCCTATGTGCTACTAAACATTCAGAAAAGCTCCCGCTCTCATACCGTATATAATGCACAATGCATAATGCATAATGCACAATTTGTAATGCATAATGCATAATTGGCTTCGCCAACGTGTTCGGCGCAGCAACTCCTATCTAATAATTCACAATTTACAATGCATATGCATTGTCAGTGGCCAATTATGCATTATGCATTATGAATTATGCATTGTCTTTTATTCCTTTGCTTATCTCAGCTCTGGCATCTTCCTGATGACCCACCATCCTGCTATCACTTGTAGTAATAATCCGGGCCAACCAAGTTGCCAATCTTGTAGAGGCGCAGCCAAACTGCCAGTTAGTAGTGCTTCTATGCCTCCGCCTACAACTTGATAACTCACCACCACCAGCAGTAATAAAGGAAGCGTTATTTTATTCCATTTAGATGCTACAGCCGAAGCCACGATTGCCAAGAGGCTTGACTTTGCTAACAAGACGGGCAATGCGTTGGCTGAAGGCATCCCGAAGAGCAAGTGATTGAATAGAGGCGAAGCTATGGCTATGAGTAGTCCAACTTTCCATCCATATTTATAGGCACCCACAAGGGTGAAGAAATAGATAGGAAGGAAGATGAGTCCGCCATTCGGTATAAGATGGCAGAGTTGAGGCAAAAGAATGTTGCCCAATGTAAAGAGCGCCGCCAACAACCATGCTTGTCGTTGAACAAGACTCAGATTGTAAAATACAGTTTTCGATTGCATGTTCATTATTTATTAGTATTATTTCTATTTGTCATTTCCACGAAATGCTTACGCAGTGTATCCACCGTTTCCTCAGCAGTCTGGCAATCGTCTACAATGCTTTCCAGCGGACAGCGGTTATCTCCTTCCGGGATAATGATTTTATCTACCAATTCCCCATACGAATATTCTACGCCAGCCTCAAGAAGTAAAGGCAGAGCCTTTCGGCTCATCACTTCAGCATAGATGCTTTTGACACCGCCCACTATAGCCATCGCTGCGGCTGCTTTGCCAATTACCTTGTCTGCAATTTCCGCGTCTCTTAAACGGGCAGGGGCATGCTCGAGTAGGTCTTCCAAGTCGTAAACACCTTTTCTATAATACAAAGTGATGTTTCCTTGGGCGTCTCTCACTACGAGCGAGCAATTCTTACGCTTTAGTATTTGTCGTAAAGTCTCCACGTTTCAATTGTTCATTAAAGTCAGACAATTTTGCCATTTCCTCTGGAATCTGTATGTCCTGCGGGCTACAGAGCATAGGTATTTCAATAACGATGGTTTACCGTGATAATTGTATCCATGTAGCTTTGAAACAACAAAAAATTATCCACTTTTAACTTTCTGAGAGAGGAGAGGAAGCGTACCATCTATGGAAAAACAAAGAGAATGTTATGGCTCTCAATTAATCCCGTATCAATATCGGATTAATAAATTCAGATAGTGTTGCTATTGCTGAATGGGGGTTGCTTCTATTCTATCGTTCTAACGACACGAGCTGGATTACCTACCACAATGGCATTCTCCGGAACGTCCTTGGTTACTACGGCGCAGGACCCTACAACAGCATTATCGCCGATTGTCACTCCCGGAAGTACAGTGGCACCAGCCCCTACCCACACGTTTTTACCTATATTGATGGGCTTGCATAGAAGCACCATTCGGTTATGAAAGTCGTGGTTGTCGGTAAGCAGTTGCACGTTGGGACCTATCATGGTTCCGTCTCCAATGGTAATGCCGCCGGCTGCCATCATGGTCAGACTGTGATTGATAAATACGTGATGACCGAGACTGACGGAGCAAGCATAGTCCACTTGGAAGGGTGGCAGAATATTGGAGTCTTCCGGCATGCCGTCTCCAAAAAGCGCGGCGATGCTTCTTCTCACCTCATCAGTGCCTGGAACTGCACCGTTGATAGTATGGCAGAGCGTCGCACAGCGCATCATTTCAGCCACAGCATCTGCATATTCAGGCGTCTGCATATCGACTGCCTCACCGGCTCTTAATCTTTCAAATATATTTCTTTCCATGTCTGTATTGTAATTTAACGGTTCAAAGTTACCCTCCCATCCATCTCCCTCTTTCCCTCATTGTGATAGGATGGATGTGCTTATGCTTCTTATCTTTGTTTATTTCAGAGATTTAATCCAGTTCTCCAGTTCGCGTTTCGGAGTTGACATACCGGAAGTGTAGCCATCGGCATTGGTGTTGAAAAGAAATTCATGTCCGTTTTCCACATTCGCACCATGGCTGCTTGCGATTCTCGCCATGTCTTCAATGACGGTTCCGGGCCATCCAGCATTCGTCATGTAGGGAACTACATTTTTCCCGTTGAAGTCGTTGTTGCTCAGAAAAGTCAGCACGGGGCTTGCCATCTTATACCACCATGTGGGAGTGCCGACGATGAATCGGTCGTAGTCGGCAATTTTGTTTTTTAGCGGCTTGATGGGACGCTGATAGTTGCGGCTCACTTCATTCTCGGCAAGTCTCACTATCTGTTGATAACTACCTGTATAGGGCTGTGTTACCTCGATTTTTTCAAGGTCGGCCCTTAATGCTGCAGCAATCTGCTGGGCTATCTTTTCAGTGTTTCCAGTGAGGGAATAATATACGACTAAAGTCTTCATCATTTTTCTGCATAAAATATTAGTAACCGTCTAACAATCGTATGTAAGCCAAACGGAGTCGTCGGTCATTCGCTTTACATCTTTCAGCTTGAGCTTGAACGGATGGATATGGTCGGTCTCAATGCCGTCGAACACACTGGCGAACCCCTCGCGTCCGTCAATAGCTGCACCGAAAACCACACTCACCTCGTCAAGAAGTCCCGCCTTGAGAAATCCGGCGTTGATATGTCCGCCGCCCACTACGGCGATACGTTCTGCGCCAAACTCAGAGGCGAGAATCTCTACAGCCTTTTTGAGGTCGATATGACTCTTACCTGTTGCAATATAAGAGATTTTTCGCTCCTTGAGGTAGTTAAGATATTCTTTGCTGGCATCCTCACTTACCAGACAGAGGCGGTTGGGCGTTTCGTTCTCACGCCACTGCAAAGTGCCATGAGTGTCACATACGATTGCCCATTTGTTGCCTTCGTGCGACTTATACCATGTAGTCTCTCCAACGGGAGTGTTGTCCTTGGGCTGGAAAGGAGCCTTCTCCGCATAGTGCTTCACGGCTGTGAGCTTGCCCTCCACAGTGACTGGACAGTTGAATGAGGACAATGCCTCATAGTATCCATCACTGCCAATCTGTTCAGTCATGTCGCAGTCAATGCGACCGTCTATACTCGCCATCATATGGCAAACGATAAATGGTTTCTTCATTTCAGATAGGTGTTGAAAAAGTTCGTTATTTTGTCGAATGGAATCTTGTCCACCTTGTCGTAGAGGTCGGTGTGGCTGGCCCTGGGCACGATGAGCATATCCTTGTTGGTTCCGCGCAGCTTGCTATAGGCGGTCTTGGCGAAATAGAGGGAGTGAGCCTTTTCGCCATGTACGATGAGTACGGCACTGCGAATCTCGCTAATATAAGTCATCAATGGGAAATTGACGAACGATAATTGCCCGATTTTGTTCCAGCCCATATTGGCGTTGAGCGAGCGGGGATGATAGCCGCGTGGCGTCTTATAATAGGCGATATAGTCGAGCAGGAACTGTGGAGCTCCCTCTGGTGCCTTGTCTGGTAGACCTGTGCCATATTCATAATAGCCGTTGCGGTAGTCCTTGGTACGTTGCTCGCTGAGCTGTTTGCGATGCTGGTAGCGCGCCTCATCATCGTCAGAGTCGAAATAGCCATAGGTGTTCAACCGGCTCATGTCGTACATTGTGATGGCGGCAGTTGCCTTGATACGGGTGTCGATGGCTGCAGCATTGAGAGCCAAGCCGCCCCAGCCACAAATTCCAATGATGCCGATGCGCTCCGAATCCACCAAATCGTTAGTGGAAAGAAAATCCACGGCAGCAGAGAAATCTTCGGTACTGATGTCGGGAGAGGTCATATAGCGCGGCTCGCCACCGCTTTCCCCATAGAACGACGGGTCGAAGCATACGGTGAGGAAACCGCGTTCAGCCATTGTCTGGGCATAGAATCCACCAGCTTGCTCCTTCACGGCTCCGAAGGGACCGCAGACAGCCAAAGCGGCGAGCTTGCCCTTGGCATTCTTGGGCACATACATATCTGCTGCGAGCGTGATACCGTAGCGATTGACGAAAGTCACTTTCTTATGATTCACCTTGTCGCTCTTTGGGAAAGTCTTATCCCATTCATCATTGAGTTGAAGCTCCTGCTTCACGATTCTTGATTCCTTGTATTCCATATTCGTTTTTGTTTGTGCCCGCAGTTCCTCATCATTTAATGAAACCGAAGGCTGTTGTTTTCTGATTGCAAAGTTAGCGTTCTTGCTGCATTTTCATGTTATATAATTTACGCTTAAACTTTAACAATCTACAGATTCTGCCGTTCTATATCAAATCATACGGTAAGTATCTCTAAATAGAGAATCTGTAAAATCGTATGAGGAATTCTTTATTGAAGTTGCACTTGATACGTGCCCGCCTTGATGGCAGCAATCGTGCCTCCGTCAATGAGCAAGTCTGTCCCCGTGATGAAGCTCGCCTTGTCGCTCAACAGGAACTCCGCGGCATTTGCCACCTCCGACGGATTGCCCACTCGGCGGGCAGGAGTGGACTCTATCATCTTTTGGTAGGCGTCGCCATTTGCATGGAACTCATCATAAGCCAAGGGTGTAACGATGATACCCGGACTCACGGTGTTGATGCGGGCTCCTCGCTTACCCCAATCCACGGCAGCCTTGCGTACCCGCAGCACGTTTGCCTTCTTGGCGATGACGTATGCCGAACCACTGTTGACCATAGCTTCCTTTGAGATGGGCAGGTTGATTAACTCATCTGAGGGATAAGTTGTCAAAGCCTTCTCTTCTTCAAAAGTGAGCGGTCGTGGATACATCTCATGCACTTGACTGGATATGACGAGACCGGCACCGCCATGAGCCATCACTTTGCCAAAACTGTCGAGTGCGTAGGCGGTGCCCACCATATCAAGACGAAGAATGAACTCAGGTTTTGCTTGATTGGGGGATGCGCCTGCAGTGTCGATGAAATACTTCACCTCACCTAAAGAAGCTGCCTTCTGTGCAAACTGTTCAATGCTGTCCTTGCTGCATGCATCGACAACAACCGTCTCCACGTCGTAGCCTGCATAGCGAAAATGCTTCGAGGCATGGTCGAGTGAGTCTTGACTGATGTCGCCCAACAGAATTTTCATTTCCGATGCTACTCGCTCAAGTATTGAGGTTCCCATACTGCCTGCTCCAAGGAGTACGGCAACTTGTTTGTTTTCGTTATAATCGAATGTCATAATTTGAGAATTTAATAATTGTGATATGAATGAAAGAAGTTTTCAGACTTAGTAAATTTTACCGATTACTTTTGCCGGATTGCCGCTCACGATAGTGTTGGGAGCAACATCATGTCCCACCACAGCACCAGCTTCCACAATGGCATTCTCGCCAATGGTTACGCCGGGTTGAATGATGGCACCGCCGCCAATCAATGCGTTCTTGCAGATATGCACAGGCTGGCACTTGAGAATCCAATGGTTGTGGAGGTCGTGGTTGTCGGTTAGAATCTTCACTTCGGGACCTATCATCACGTTATCGTCGATAGTCACTCCACCTGCTGACATCATCGTGAGACTGTGGTTGATAAAAACATGCTTGCCAATCTTCACTTGGTTGCCAAAGTCGACCATCAAAGGGGGAGTGATGCAACTGTCTTCTCCCATAGGCTCGCTCAGAAGCTGGTTGACCCAGTTCTCTGTGCCCTCGCGAAATTGGGTCAAAGTGCTGATGCGGGCGCACAGTTGTGTAGAACGCTGCATCTCGTTGATAGCCTCCTGATATTCCTCATGATTCATATTCACTGCATCGCCATTGCGGAGACGCTCAAAGATATTGTTCTTTTCCATTGTCTGTCTGATATTAAGTTATTATATACTTTTCCTTTCTACTTGCTCAGAGAGTCTATCCACAGTTGCAATTCTTCCTGTGGAGTGGACATTCCGTTCGTGGTTCCGTCACTCTGTGTGTTGAACTTGAACTCATGTGCATGCTCCACTTTGGCTCCATTCTTGCGTGCCAAGCGGCTCATGTCTTCGATGACGGTCCCCGGCCATCCTGCGTTTGTCATGAAGGGGACAACGGTTTTTCCCGTGAAATCGTTATTGCTCAAGAATGTCAGAATAGGGCTTGACATCTTGTACCACCAAGTGGGCGTTCCGACGATGATGCGGTCGTAGTCCTTCAAGGAGTGCTTGAGTGGCTTGATGGGACGTTGGTATTCGCGCTGCACCTCATTGTTTGCCTCATCAACAATCTGTTGATAACTACCTTCATAAGGTCGCACAACATCAATCTTCTCAATGTCTGCCCCCAACTTATCGGCAATCTGTTTGGCGATGCTCTCAGTATTGCCGGTGAGCGAATAATACACTACCAAAGTCTTCATGTTGTTGGTATTCTGCAGGGCATCCGCATTCTTCTTGTCCTGACTCTTGCAGCTATATGTACCAAAAACTACCATAAGGGCGGCGAGTATTACAGTCATGAGTGATTTGCTTCTTCTTTTCATATTCATATTATTGTTGGTTATCTGTTGCAAAATTAACGACTTTTCCCGGTTGCTTGCTAACAAGATTTACAGAAGAAATGACACTTTTGACAGATATGGCAAATGACCCTATCAATGATAGTTAGCACCTTGTGGATGTTCTGTGATATGTGAAAATCAATCGGTTATATGTGTATTCCTTACCCGCAAAGACTTTTTTACCTTTGCAGCGAGAAATAAAAACAAGGAGGTTAAGATGATGAACAGCACTTTCAAAGCCCTTGTGGCAACAACATTTCTTTTTGCAATGATGCTTTACAGCAAAATAGAAACAACAGACAACGACAACAATGCGTCGCAGCCTGTTCAGAATGAGCAAGTAGATGAAACTGTATCAACACTCGAGACGGAAAGGAGTTTAAAATGAAAAGGACTCTACTGATTATTTTGACATCTTTATTATATTTGACAGCTATGGCACAATCTAAAGTCTATTTCACTAAGGAGATAACACCGGAGAGTCTGATGAAAATCTATCATCGGTTAGGTCACCATCCTTCAGGAAGAGTGGCAATTAAATTGCACTTCGGTGAAGTGGGCAATGAGAATTATCTCAGCCCTGAGCTTGTAAGACCGTTGGTTGAGGAAGTCAACGGTACATTCATTGAGACCAATGTCTACTGGGGAGCAAGGTCCAAGACCGAGAGCCATATCCAAGTGGCTCATGACCACGGCTTCACATACGCGCCTATCGACATCATCGATTCCGACAGTAGCATGATGGTGCCCGTTGTTGGCGGCAACCATTTTAAGGAAGCTGAGCTTGGAGCAGGTCTGAAGAAATACGACTGGATGATAAGCATCGCCCATTTCAAGGGTCATGCTATGGCAGGATTCGGCGGAACATTCAAGAATATGGCAATCGGCATTGCATCGCGTCATGGTAAGATGCTCGTTCACCACGGAGCTTCCGGACAGGGAGACTTCCTCACTGGGGAAGCGTTTCTTGAGAATGTCGCCGATTATTCAAAGGCAGTCATCGACTACATGAAGGGACACATTATTTATATTAATGTGTTGAACAACCTCTCAATCGACTGTGACTGCGACGGACATCCACACAAGGCTGACATGGCAGACATCGGCATTCTCGCCTCTGATGACCCGGTAGCGCTCGACCGAGCCAGTGTGGATTTAGTGAAGAAGGCTCCCAACAACTACCATTTGGTGAAACGCATTGAGGAACGCAAGGGCGAGTACCTTCTCGATTGTCTTGAAAAGATGGGAGTGGGGAAGGAGCAATACATCATAGTGGATATTGACAAGGAGTAATAAGATTAACTTCCGTAGTATGTGACAATCAGGCTATCATTTGTGTCAGTTACCGCAGAACTAAATACATTAACTTTGCATCAGTTAATTAAATAAGTAAGTAACAATGATGAAAAGAACATTTGCAAACATTCAGTCTTTAGACGAACATGTTTTGTCAGGACAGAACAAACGTTCGTGGTTAATAACAATTATTTTAATAGCATTTCTATTTATGATGAACAACTTCAATGCGTCAGCACAAGCTGCACAACAGACTTATTTAAAATTAAATAATGGGGTGATGATGCCTCAGTTCGGGCTTGGTGTATATAGCATTCCCGAAAAGCGTTGCGAGGAGACGACCCTTGCTGCCATCAAGGCAGGATACCGGCATATCGACACCGCACATGCTTACGGCAATGAGCGCGCAGTGGGTAAGGCTGTAAAAGAAAGTGGTGTTAGTAGGGACAGTTTGTGGATTACCAGTAAGCTCTGGCCCAACGAGTATGGTGTAGATACCACGATGGCTGCCCTGAAACGCATGCTCAAACGTCTGGGGCTTGACTATATCGACATGGTGTATCTCCACCAGCCTGTAGGCGACTATAGAGGCGCTTGGAAAGACCTTGTCAAGGCTCAGAAAATGGGACTTGTGAGGGCTATAGGCATCAGCGATTTCGATGTGAGCGACTCAGTTTTCCATTCACTGATGGACTCCATTGACGTGTTGCCACAGACGCTTCAGATTGAGTGTCATCCCTATGCCCAAAGAGAACACTGGCAGGAAGTGGCACGAAAGTACAACTTGCAGATTGAGTGCTGGTTCCCATTGGGCGGACGCGACTCTAAAGGCGAGATTCTTCGCGACCCGGTTATCAATGAGATTGCCAAAGCTCACGGCAAAACCGCCGCACAAGTCATCTTGCGGTGGCACATCCAAAAGGGCTTCTCTGTGATTCCCGGCATCGACAAGATGGAGTATATTCCCGAGGATATCAACATCTTCGACTTTACCCTCTCTGATGAGGAGATGGAGCGTATTCATCAACTCAACAAGGAACGGCGCTACTTCAATATGCCGTATGAACAACAGAAAACGGTTTTCGGAAGCTACAAGTTGTATGACTAAAAGTAGCTGAAAAATGTATAGGTATGATTAATTTATTTCCGTCATTCTTTGCAATGACGGATTTTTTTGATTATTTTTGGCAAATCAATCTAAACATGATGCTTATGAACGAACTTCCTTTTATGTACTTCTCTACGAAGGACGGTGAATATAGACCCGATGAATTCCACTACAACTATCACGTTCATATCCTCGTAACGGGTGGCGAGATGCGATTCTCTGACGGACGCAACTACTACCGCTCCCAAAAGGATGACCTCGTCATCTGGCAAATGTCGAACAACATTCAGAACGTGGATTATTCGGATGACTTTCAGGCAGAGTGGTTTGTCGGTTCCTCTAATTTCGTGAAAACTAACAACCCCGAGATGTCTTGGGCAACGATGGGCTTTGTCTTCATTCGGAAAAATCCCAGTTATCATCTGGAAGGGGAGGCGTTGGATTTGATGCAGTCCGATTTTCGCGCTTTGCGTGAGAGATACGGTCGGAAGGAGGAAATGTTCAAGGCCGAAGTTTTGGGAAATCTCTTTTGTGTTTTTCTCTACGACCTGTGGCAGGTATATAACAGTCAGATTCGTCAGCAGAAAACAGACGACAACTCCTCTCAGATTTTCCTGCACTTCACAGAACTTGTGCAGCGAGAATGCAAGAAGGAACGGCTGGTGGCTCACTATGCCGACCAACTCTGTATCACTCCGAAATATCTCAACCAAGTATGCAATAGGGTGACCAACATCTCTGCATCTGAGTGGATAGCTTATTATGTCAACTACGAGCTGATACGTTTACTCAACGACCCATCGAAGCCCCTTGCGGACATTGCTTTTGAGATGAATTTCTCCTCCAACTCTTTCTTCACACGCTATACAAAGAAGCATTTGGGTATGACGCCATCGGAATTTCGTAAACGACATAATAAGTAATGGTCGTTAGTCTACTCATCAAACGTCCAAAGGAATAAAATTTCCATCTCTTTTAAAGTAAGCTGCCTCCCATGGTCATAGGGACCGTCTCTTGCCATTTAAAAAATGTTCACAAATTTTCTTGGAATTTGAGAAATAAAACGATAAATTTGCAATAACAACATCTTATAAGAAGAACATATGGGAGTGAAAATCACTGTAGTTAGTTCAATAACTGTCTACTCTCAATCGTGCGACAATTGCCGACAAGTTTGTTAGCAATTGTCAACGAGTTTGTAGGCAATTGTCGACGAGTATGTTAACAATTGCCGAACAACACAGAAATAGCGTTCTCGATGTTGTATTGCTGTTTTGGTTGGGTTACTTATAACCGTAGTAATGATAAAGTTTGACCCAGTTGAACATTCGTTTGGGTGATGGAGCCGAGCCTTGAATCTCTTTAATAACTTATTGCTTCAGTGCAATATCCATAGCTTCTTCTGCAGGAACTTCCCTATCAGGTAGTGTTCCATGAATATCCGACTCGTCTGCACCATATAGCCAAAAGCATTTAAATGAGATACTGCATTGAAGCCCGGAATTTGGCAACTTATATGACAGCACATCACCAAAGCTGACATTCATGCCTCCAGTCTCCTCGCCGATGACTTTGCCCATGCCAAACTGCTTAAATGCCCATGCGAAAGAACTGGTTGAAGAAAATGTATGATGGCTGGTCAGTAATATAACCATACCATCATAATGTCCTTGCTCCTTAGTAAGTGGGTGAATGAGTTCTTCTTCAGGTTCATTGAAATAGTACCAGCCTAAGGGCATGTCCGGTGTATTTGTTAATAGCCGGGTTGTTGGCGTAACCCGAGCTAATACTACCCATTTGGGCAAAGGGACGAGGTGATATGTAGCTGAGCAGGATATCACCGACAGTAGAGTTGCCTCCACCATTCTCCCGTATATCTATTATGAGTTTCTTGATATGAAGATTTCTTAATACTTAAAACATCGAATCGGCGAAATGAGTCATTGCCTTAGAATCTTGGAAACTTCTGAAATCCATAACGGCTGTTGACTTGTCCATATCAATAGAGAAAGAGTAGGGGGCTTTCTGCCGCGCCTGTTGCCTATGTGGCATACGGGCTTTCAGCTCGTCGAGTGCAGTCGTATTCAATTTGATAGTTTGCGTTTTATTACTCCCCACGTTTCTATAGACGACCTGATAGCTATCGGCTTTAAAAAGCAATTCAAACAGAGCTTTCATATTATTGTTCACTTGTTCAATTCGATAGAACTCTTTTTCTCCGCCGGCATAACGGAGCATCTGCTCTATCATTTGCTTACTGCTGACACCGTTGATTTCAACTATCTCAGCACCATGAGGAATCTTGTCATCTATGCAGCTTTCGACAAGGATTCCCTTGTCGCCTGTGACTTTCATAAATAGTGGCATTCGCTGTGTGTCCTTGGTGAAGTAGTCATTATAAGGAAACCACAAATTCGTATGACCGTCACCTATTTTTGTCACGATGGGAGCGATTCTCTTGTAAAGTTCTATGCTGCTCACATTATCCGGCATGTTCTTCTTCGCTTCATCAACAAGGTTGAACAAGTCGCCTTGGTTACAAGCAGCAAACATATTCGGATGGACCTCTGATATTGTGTATATCAAAGAATCTAAATCTGCACATGCCTCGTCTTTAGATAATATTCTTTCCTCTTGAGCATTTACTGAACTAATCGAGGTCATCAGCAGGAATAGAAATAGATAGCGTTGGATTGTTTTCTTTTTCATTGAATTATTATCTTTGGGGATAATCATATCGCAAATTTACATGAAAAACATGTACACTCCGAACAATTAATCGATATTTATAGATATATGGGGAATTTCGTTGATTTGCAACAACACTGAAGACTATTTCGGGAATGCTATATGAGCTTGAACTGAGAGAACGATTCACCTTGCATCTGTTAGGGTAACTTGATTATAAAAAATAGGCAGTTGTCAAATTGAAACTTGACAGCTGCCTAAATTTATCGTTGAATAGTATAATTGGACTTCAAAAACTACGATGCAAATTGCGCATCAGAGCCTATACGTCAAAATACTCATTAAGCTCTTTCAGGGCTTCGGCATCATCGTTGATTTGGTCACGAATGATTTTTCCGTCTTCCATCAACAAAATTCTTGTCGAAGTTTCAATCGTATGTTGAAGGTTGTGACTCGCTACAAGGATAGTGGCATGAGTGCGTTCATTATACTCTTGAATCATCTTCTTCAGATAGTTCTGCGAGGAAGGGTCGAGGAAGTTGAAAGGCTCGTCGAGCAATAATACTTTGGGCTCACCCAGCATTGCGGCTATGATGCCGATTTTTTGTTTGTTGCCGGCAGAGAAATCACGAATGAGTTTTTTCTCCTCAGATTCCTGCCAATTAGTGAAAGGTGCAAACCTATCAACACGCTCTTTGATTTCATCACTGCTAAGCCCAAAAGTTTGACCGATAAAATTGAAATACTCGTTGGGCGTGAGGAAATCTATGAGGAAGCCTTCGTCAAGATATGCCCCGACAAAGAGCTTCCAGTCTTCGGATGTAGCAGGATTGACCTCATCAATGGGAGTTTCACCGTCCAGACATTCTTCTGTGGGCATGGCATAACAAACGGTTCCGCTATCCGCCTTGAGCAAATCAAGCATCAAGCGGAAGAATGTGGTCTTGCCGGCGCCATTGTTTCCTACAAGTCCAATTATCTCGCCTCGTTTAATAAACAAATCAGGGATATCGACAGCCGTCTTATCCCCGAAATGTTTTTGCAGTTGATTGATTCTAATCATATCTTTACCTTGTATTAGCGAAGGTTGCGTCCGTGGCAATTTTTAAATTTCTTGCCACTGCCACAGGGGCATGGGTCGTTGGGACGCGGCAGATGCTGGGCAACGTAAGGCATACGACGTTGAGGTTGTTGTCCCTCACGCGTATCATGGTTGGCTGCCCTGCGTTGAGCTTCTTCGTTCTCATCAAGACTTGCCTTTTGTTCCGTGTAGCGCTGGGCGTGCTGTTCTGGCTCAGCCTCACGAACTTCTTGGCTATCCTGATTCTCCATTATCTGACCGCGCATCAAGATGGCAGTGATGCGATTGTGCATATCGTCAATCATCTGGTCCCAAATTTTGGCACTTTCCAGTTTGAAGATAACCAATGGGTCTTTTTGTTCATAGGAGGCATTCTGCACACTATGGCGCAAATCATCAAGCTGGCGAAGGTTCTCCTTCCAATCATCATCAATGATATGCAGCAGAACGCTCTTCTCGAATTCCTTCACCACGTTTTTAGCCTCATTGTTGTAAGCCTCTTCCAAATTGACTCGGAGGTTCACAACGATACGTCCATCCGTGATTGGAATGAGAATGAACTTGAAGCGGTCGCCTTGTTTCTCATATACGTCCTTAATTACAGGATAGGCGACAGACTGAATACGGTCGGTCTTACGTTTGAAAGAAGCCATAGCCTGTTGGAAAGCGCGCTCCTCAAGGTCTGCCTTGGAAGTATTGATAAACTCGTCTTCACTGAAGGGAGCTTCCATGGCGAGCACTTTCAGGAATTGCTCCTTAACGCCTGTATAGTCATTTCCCTCAATAATGCTGACCACACGGTCCCAGATGATGTTGGCAATATCCATACCGATACGTTCACCCATCAAGGCGTGGCGACGCTTCTCATAGATGACGGTACGCTGCTTATTCATCACATCATCGTATTCGAGCAGATGCTTACGAATACCGAAGTTGTTTTCCTCCACTTTCTTCTGTGCACGCTCAATGCTCTTTGAAATCATTGGGTGGTCCAGACGGTCGCCCTCTTGGAATCCTAAGCGGTCCATCACTTTGGCGATACGCTCTGAGGCAAACAGACGCATCAGTTTATCCTCCAGTGAGACATAGAAAACAGAAGAACCGGGGTCACCTTGACGACCTGCACGACCACGAAGCTGACGGTCAACTCGACGGCTTTCGTGGCGCTCTGTACCAATGATTGCCAAACCACCGGCTTCCTTCACTTCGGGAGTCAGCTTGATATCGGTACCACGACCAGCCATGTTAGTGGCAATCGTCACAGCACCCAGCAAACGTTCTTCGCTGGAAACCTCACCATGAAGGCTGTCATCTTTTCCTTCATTCAGTGTATTTTGATGCTGAACAGCCGTATTCTTGTCACTGAAAGCCTGACCGTCCATCGTCTTGTATACCATACCCTTAGAGCTTCGTCCGGCTTCGGCAACAATCATAGCCTCACGTTGATGCAGTTTGGCATTCAGCACATTGTGAGGAATATGACGCATTGTAAGCATCTTGCTGAGCAATTCAGAAATTTCTACCGAAGTTGTACCAACCAAGCAGGGACGTCCCACTACGCGCATGGCATCAATCTCGTCAATGACAGCACGGTATTTCTCGCGGGCTGTCTTATAGACGCGGTCGTCCATATCGATACGAATCACAGGGCGGTTGGTAGGTATCTCCACTACATCGAGCTTGTAGATATCCCAGAACTCACCTGCCTCTGTAGAAGCTGTACCGGTCATACCAGCGAGCTTGTGATACATACGGAAGTAGTTCTGAAGCGTGATGGTTGCGAACGTCTGTGTGGCGGCTTCCACCTTCACATGTTCCTTAGCCTCAATGGCTTGGTGGAGACCGTCGCTCCAGCGGCGACCTTCCATGATACGTCCGGTTTGTTCATCCACAATCTTCACCTCACCGTCCATCACGACATACTCGTCATCCTTGTTGAACATCGTGTACGCTTTGAGCAGTTGCTGAAGGGTGTGAACACGGTCGCTCTGAATACCATATTTATTAAGGAGTTCATCCTTTTTGTCCAGTCGCTCTTGGTCAGACAAGTCCTTCTGATTCTCCAAGGCAGACAGCTGTGCCGTGATGTCAGGCAGGACGAACAAGTCTGGGTTGTTGGTTTGTTTGGCGAGCCATGCAGCACCCTTATCGGTCAAATCGGCAGAATTGAGTTTCTCGTCGACCACAAAGTAAAGAGGTTCCACGGCTTTGGGCATCTCGCGGTTGTTGTTCGCCATGTAAAATTCCTCGGTCTTCAACATACCCGACTTGATACCCTCCTCAGAGAGGAATTTGATAAGCGGTTTGTTCTTGGGAAGAGCCTTGTAGGAGCGATACAGAGCCAAGAAGCCTTCCTCCTGAAGAGCCTGTGCTTTCTTTTGGTCTGTCTCATTTTGAGAAGCTGAAATCTTCTGCTTTGCCTCGGCTAACAATTCGGTAGCCTGTTTGCGCTGAACATCATAAAGCTTCTCAACCAAAGGCTGATATTCTTCATACATTTGGTCGTCGCCATGAGGCACAGGACCAGATATAATAAGAGGTGTACGAGCATCATCAATCAACACAGAGTCGACCTCATCGACGATGGCATAATTGTGTTTGCGCTGCACAAGGTCTGAAGGGGAGAGAGCCATGTTGTCACGCAGATAGTCGAAACCGAACTCATTGTTGGTTCCGAAAGTGATATCTGCTTGATAGGCCTTACGGCGCTCCGGCGAATTGGGACGGTGCTTGTCGATACAGTCAACAGACAAACCGTTGAATTCGTAGAGAGGTCCCATCCATTCGGAGTCACGTTTAGCTAGATAGTCGTTGACCGTGACCATGTGAACGCCATTGCCGGTCAATGCGTTGAGGAAAACAGGCAGGGTAGCCACGAGGGTTTTACCTTCACCCGTTGCCATCTCAGCGATTTTACCTTGGTGAAGAGCAATACCACCGAAGAGCTGGACATCATAGTGAATCATATTCCACTTGATTTTATTGCCACCGGCGGTCCACTCGTTGTGATAGATTGCCTTGTCGCCGTCAATCGTGATAAAGTCATTCTCAGGATTAGCGGCTAATTCACGGTCGAAATCAGTAGCAGTAACTACCGTTTCCTCGTTTTCAGTAAAGCGGCGTGCCGTATCCTTCACAATGCTGAAAGCGGTCGGCATCACCTCATTAAGTGCTACCTCATATTTGTCAAGAACCTCTTTCTCCAACCTATCAATTTCGTTGAAGATAGGTTCACGGTCGTCGATAGGTGTATCTTCAATCTTAGACTTCAGTTCTTCAATTTTCTTTTTCTCCTCAAGTGCTGAGTCTTGGACGTATTTTTGTATTTCCTTTGTCTTAGCACGCAGTTCATCATTGCTCAGGGCCTTAATCTCGGGATATGCAGCTTTCACCTTTTCAACGAGTGGCTGAATCAGCTTCATGTCTCGCGTACTCTTGTCTCCGAACAAAGACTTCAAAATCTTGTTGAAATTCATTTTTATTTAGTTTATTATTTATCTATGATAATTCTGTGCAAAATTACGAAATTATTCTCGTAAAATCACCTTTCTTATATAAAAAGTCGCAGAAATACAATCACCTTACCAAATGGTAAGGCAGCTGAACCTAAAAGAGAGGTTCAGCGGTGCAAGCGTTCGGTGCTCTGATTTGAATGGCTTTGGAAATAGTGGGAGCGATGCGGTCGACCGTTATGGGAGTGCTTACTTGTTGGTGTTGCAACCCGGCTCCATAGAAAATAACAGGGAAAGACACCATTCCCATACGGAAGGTGTAGTCTTCTCCGGTCTCCTCATTTTGAAGTTGCCAACCCGGATTGATATTAATAATAATGTCGCCACTGTTGCTGGCATTATAGCCATAATGAAGTTTCTTGACGTCATCGCCTCCACGCAGAAGTTGAGTAGAGGTATAGACATCCCTAACGCCCGCATTTTGGAAAAGAAACTCTTGAGAACGGATGAGGACTTCATTCAGACTCAGATGTTTCTGTTCGATAAGCTGACGATTTAGGAATATCTCGTTTCTGAAACAACCATCCACATAGCGTCCCTGCCCATATACAGCACTCAGATAGATGTTCATCAAGTTGGCTGTGCGGTTGATGTAGAAAGTGCCAGTAGGAACCTTGTAATCGGCATAATTGGTGGCCACTTCATTATCACAGCCTGTGCTGGTGACAATAAATAGAACGTTGTCCTTGCCAATCTCGCTTTCTATCTGGCTGATGAAATTGGCAAGTGTGCGGTCAAGATTCAAATAATTGCTCTCAGCTTGAGCATTATCCCCTGCTGACAAGGTAACTGACAAAAAGTCAGTGGCAGCATCCCGACCCATTGCGTGAGACCTCACACAGTTAACTGCCAAACGACATACTTCCTCGTTAGCGTTTGTCTGTTTGGAACTGCTATTGAGTTTTTGATAGGAATCTATCCATTTTCGACCAGCATTTGGATAATAGGCAGAGGTGGTCCAACTCTTCTTGGCATCGTCTATCCAAAACGCGGCATCAGCAGCATGCCCGGCAGAGAGAATCGCCAATTCCTTTTTCTCCGCTATACCATATACTATCGCCGAGCCATTGGTGGCGATTTTGAGTTCATCGCCAATAGTAGAAGTGGCGAGTCGGGTAGGAGAGGCTACATATTTGGAATCATCTACACAACCTATGGGGCGAAGCGTCGTGCGGTTCAGCCACATAGTACCCACTATATTATTATAATGAGGAGTGGAACCAGTTGTCAAAGAAGCGATAGCAGAGGCAGGGTCGACCGGCGAAAAAGGATAGCTAGCTGACTCATAGACAATGCCCTGCGACGTGAGCTTGTTGAATCCGTTGGGTGAATACATTGACGCATATTGCTCCAAGAAATCATTCCTCAGTTGGTCAATGGTGATGTCCACGACGAGCTTGGGCACAGATTTCAAGTTCTGAGCCTGCAGTTCAGTCGAGGAGAGGACCGCGAGCAATATGACGAGGTATTTATTCATATTTCTTGATGATGTATATTTCTCTAACCAGCAAACCGAGTGCCAAAATCAGCATTCCCTCCGCGTAAACTTGAAAAATGGCACCAATTATAAATAAAAAGATGCACGCGGCATGAAGCTTGAAATACCAATGCCCTCTGCCTCTTCTTAGCATGAAAGCCGCTTTCCAGCCGAAGATAATCGACAGAGGATTCAACAGAAGAATCTGAAGATTCAGACTTACGGTGGGGTGCTGCGAGAATATCATTGCGAAGAGAATCAAACCTGCCAAACCGTCAGCCACTAAGAAGCACAAGTCCAACCACCAGAGTCTTGTTTTGGTGAATTGTTCAATCAGACACATGCCGATGAGCAGCAAAGCAAGAATGCTAAAGCAAATGGTGGGGGTAAACCATCCAGCCTTGGGCTGTATAGTGGAATGGACTGTCAACACGTCCGATTTTTGAACAACGAGTTTTCTCTTGTTCCCGCCAGCATCCGTGATAGTTGCATTGTCAAAATCCTTCATCAGATGTTCCGGAAGGAATTGCTGCTGCTCGTTGTTGGTCTTAAAATCTGATTTCAAACCAAGGAGAATATCGTTGCCGAAACGTGCCCATCGGTAATTCTCATTCATTGAATGAATCATCTCGCGATAGGACGTAACTTGGTGATTATCTTTGAAGTTAACCTTACCGTTTAAGTTGTTGATTAATATATCTCGGGCTCTTGTTGTACAGTTGTCATAGAAGTAATTATAGCGATAAGTTCTGTATTGTGGCTCGTAATTTTTCGCCAACGCTTTAATGATTTTTTGTGCCTCTTCCTGAGTGATGTTCAGTTGCTGTTCCACCACCCATCTGTCCTCGCTGCGATATTCTTCCATGAATATATCAAAAGGGACGATGCCCATTTGGTAGTCTGTCAGTCCGAAGACAAAACGCAGGATAAAGAATTTTTGTTTGAAAGAGAATACACCATAATTTACTACCAAATCTCCAGTTTCTGGCGACTGGACTCTGATGGCAGTATGTCCATAAAGAGAATAAATCTCTTCACCGGGTCCACACGTGAGAAGGCTGATTCTTGTGGGCGCTATCTCATCATTGTTTGCTGCAGACGATGGCAATACCAAAAAAGCGAATATCAACAACAAACATATTCTTAATTGTGCTTTAAAAACTTTCACGATGCAAAAATAAACTTAATTTCCCATTTATCCTTCTTTTATTTCTTATTTTTTTGATAATTTTGCACGAAAATCATTTTTTATATCAATTAATTCGAAAAAAGAGTGAAGAAGTTACATATAAACCCGCTCAGGAAAACCTGCAAGAGCAGGTTGAGCAGAGTACTGCTTGTAGTCCTTTTGTCTACAATGGCAATCAGTGGTTATGCCCAGAGCGGAACCAATTCGCCCTACAGCCAGTTCGGTCTGGGCTCACTTGCAGAGCAGGCTTCGGGATTTAATCGTGGCATGAATGGCTTAGCCATTGGTTTTCACGATGGTAACCAAGTCAACTACATTAATCCGGCATCCTACGCTTACGTTGACTCCCTAACCTTTCTCTTTGATATGGGATTGAGCGGACAGATTACCAATTTTTCCGAGAATGGAACAAAGCGAAACGCGAAACAAGCCAATTTTGAGTATGCTGTTGCTGGTTTCCGTTTAGCAAAGCACTTGGGTATGAGCTTTGGTATCTTACCTTATACTAATGTAGGCTATGACTATTCTTCCACTGGATACGTGGACAGTCGCAATTCCGTTATCTACACCAATACTTATTCTGGTTCCGGCGGACTCCATCAAGTTTATGGAGGTTTAGGATGGGCTCCCTTCAAGAATTTCTCCATTGGTTTCAATGTGGGCTATCTATGGGGTGAAATCACTCGTTCTATCAGCAATTCTTACAGCGATAATTATGCCAATACCCTCTCAAAGAATTATGATGCAGAGGTGCGCAGCTACATGGTAAGCGCTGGTCTTCAGTATGATATGAAATTAAGCAAGAAAGACATACTGACGATTGGACTTACCTATAGTTTAGGACATAAAATTGGTGGTGACCCTACTTGCCGTGTGATATCTACCAATTCCCAGACTAGTGTGTCGGATTCTATCGTCCTCGGTGGAAATAATCTCAAGTTGGAAGTGCCTCACACTTTTGGCGTGGGATTCCTCTATAATCACGACAACAGACTGCGCTTGGGTGCCGACTATAATCTGCAAAAGTGGGGGAGTGTGTCATTCCCTGAGTACCAAACGGTTTCAGATAATCAAGTAGCTTATGTGATGAACGACAGCTATTTTAAGGACCGTCATAAGTTTACTGTTGGAACCGATTATGTTCCAGACCCCACAAGCCGCAGCTTTTTCTCACGTATTCATTACCGTGCAGGAGTTTCCTATGCTACACCTTATTTAAAAATAAATGGTAAGGATGGTCCCAACGAAATTAGTGGAAGCATCGGCTTCGGCATCCCTATTATCAATTCTTATAACAACCGCTCAATTCTGAACATTAGTGCTCAGATTGCTCACAGTTCAGCCGATGGCATGATAACGGAGAACATCTTCCGCATCAATATCGGTTTGACGTTCAACGAGAAGTGGTTCCAGAAGTGGAAGGTAGAATAACACGAAAGTGATTCGATTAAGACATATAATCCTCGTTCTTTTCATTACGTGCGCTATGCCCTCTCTGATTTCCTGTCAAGAGCAAGTAGAGCACACAGCCCCCGCTATCCATGCGCGCGATTCGGTTCCATTGATGAAGAGCTATGGGGTGAATACGCTCATTTCCGATTCGGGTGTCATCAAGTATCGCATTGTCACTGAGCAATGGATTGTCAACCCCAACCTTAATCCTTCGCGTTATATATTCGACAAGGGAGTTTTGCTCACTCAGTTTGACGAGAAGTTTAACGTGAATTCCTACATCCAGTGCGACACTGCTTTCTACTACGACAAGAAAAAGTTGTGGGAGCTGCGCAGCCGTGTCCGCATTCTTACCAAATCAGGCATTAGGTTCTCGTCAGAGGAACTGTTTTGGGACGAGAACAAACATGAATTGTATTCCAACAAGTTCTCGCGGCTGATTACCCCCGACCGTTCTTTACAAGGCAGGTATTTCAGAAGTGATGAGAGAATGACCAAGTATTATGTCTCCAATACCAGTGGTTCCTTCGTGAAGGGAGACATCACAGGAGGCCCAACGACAACACCTACTACGGGACAGGGAACTACTGATAGCATACAGCAGCCTGCGATTCCACAAACTCGACCGCGTCCACGCACTAATAATTAGTTAGAAAGCAACGGTTTAAATTGAAAATTGTTCTAAGAAAGTGACGCTTACTATTATAGGTATATTGGTTACGATGGTTTTCTCCGCCTTCTTTTCGGGCATGGAGATAGCATTTGTCTCAAGCAACCGCATGCTTGCTGAGATGGATAAGGATAAGAACGGCTTCACTCAGCGCATTCTATCCACTTTCTACAACCATCCAAATGGTTTCGTCTCTACGATGCTTGTGGGCAATAATGTAGTGCTTGTCATCTATGGTATCTTGATAGCCGATTTCTTCGACAATACTATTTTTAGAGGTTTTGACGCTGCTTTCACGGTAACAGCCGACACCATTCTCTCCACGCTTGTCATTCTTTTCACAGGAGAATTTCTTCCCAAGACCCTCTTCAAGAGCAACCCTAACCGACTGCTTACGATTTTCTCGCCTTTGGCATATTTCTTCTATGTTATCTTATGGCCTATCAGTAAGTTCTCCACCATGCTATCCTCTGCCATTTTGCGCATCTTTGGCGTGAAGATAATACAGGAGGACGACGATGAAGGATTCTCTAAGGTTGACTTAGACTACATCCTGCAAAAGAGCATTGATAACGCCCAAAATGAGGACGATGTGGAGGACGAGGTTAGAATTTTTCAGAACGCCCTTGACTTCTCAGATACAAAAGTGCGAGACTGCATGGTTCCGCGTACAGAAATCAATGCTGTTGAATATAATTGCCCCACCGACCAACTCATGCAGAAATTTATTGAGAGTGGCAACAGTAAAATCATCGTCTTCAAAGAAGATATTGACCACGTTGTGGGCTACATCCATACATTGGAGATGTTTCGCGATATTGAAAACTGGCACGAGCGGATTCGTGAGATGCTCTTTGTGCCAGAAACTATGTCGGCTCCTAAGCTTATGCAAATCTTTTTGCAGCAGAAAAAGAGCATTGGCATTGTGGTGGATGAGTTTGGCGGCACAAGTGGGTTAGTCTCGCTTGAAGACATTGTAGAGGAAATTTTTGGAGATATACAGGATGAACACGACAACGAAAGTTACGTGGCGAAACAGACCGAGGACGGTGCCTACATTCTAAGTGCGCGCCTTGAGATTGACAAAGTTAACGACATGTTCAATTTGCAACTTCCCGAGAGCGATGAGTATATGACTATAGGCGGACTCATCCTTCACTACTATCAGAGTTTCCCTAAACTCAACGAAGTGGTGAAAATTGGTAAGTTCCAGTTCAAGATTATTAAAAATACAGCCACCAAGATAGAACTTGTGCGTCTCGTTGTGGCTGATAAATAGCAAGTTGAATGCATTTTCTAATGAAAAATTCTTTTATTTCTTATTTTCTTTGTAAATTTGTGCGCATTTTCGGGTATTGTAGTATGCCCTCATGAATAAAATCGTAAAAATAAAAACAAATAAAAATATCATTAAACAATGGCAGTATTAGGAAGAATAAGACGCAGAGGCACGATTCTGATTATCATTATCGGTTTAGGCCTCTTCGCTTTCATTGCCGAGGAAGCGTTCCGTTCTTGTGAGACAACCAAGAACAATCAGCGCCAGCAAATCGGTGAGGTTTTAGGAGAGAAAGTGAATGCTCAGGATTTCCAGCAGGAAGTAGAGGACTTCACCGAATATCTCAAAGTGGCTCAGGGCATAGACAACCTGAATGACCAGCAGCTCCAGTCGCTTCGCGACCAAGTATGGGGTCAGTATGTGCAGAACAAGATTATCGAGGATGAGGCTTCTAAACTCGGTCTGAGAGTCACTGATGATGAAATGCAGAATGTGCTCCGTGAGGGTACACACCCCATGTTGCAGCGCACTCCGTTCACTAATCAGCAGACTGGTCGTTTCGATGCAAACGCTCTTCAGAAGTTCCTCGCTGAATATAAGCAAAATGGTACTAATCCTCAGTATGGTGAGCAGTATCAGATGATTTACAAATACTGGACTTTCTTGGAGAAGAACCTTCGTCAGACCCTGTTGGCTACCAAGTATCAGAGTCTGATTCAAGAGAGCATCCTTTCAAACCCCATCGAGGCTAAGATGGCGTTCAAGGACCAGAACGAAGAAAGTTCTATCCAGTTGGCAGCCCTGCCTTACAGTAGCATTCAAGATTCTAAGGTTCAGATTTCAGAATCCGACATGAAGGCTAAGTACGATGAGCTTAAGGACACTTATTATAATGGTCGCTTCGGTATTAAGCAGCTTCTCGAAACCCGCGACATCAGCTATATTGATGTACCTGTTGTTGCTTCAGCCAAGGACCGCGCAGCTCTCCAGAAGGCTTTTGCCACTTATGCTCAGCAGTTGGCTGCAGCCGAGAATCCTTCCGAAGTGGTGCGCAAGAGCACTTCTCTCGTAAGCTATTTAGGTGTTCCTGTGAGCAAGGGTGCTTTCCCCTCTGACATTGCTGCCAAACTCGATTCTATGGCTGTTGGTCAGACCACAGGCGTATTTGAAAACAAACAGGACAACACTCTCAATATCATTAAGCTCGTTTCTAAGACAAGCCTTCCTGATTCTGTTCAGTTCCGCGCCATTCAAGTGGCCAGTCAAGATGTAGCCAAAGCTCACAAGAGTGCAGACTCTATCTTCAACGCTCTCAAGGCAAATCCCGAGCAGTTTGAGGCAATTGCCAAGAAGTATGGTCAGACAGGTGAGAAGACTTGGATGACTAACTCTCAGTATGAGCAGGCTCCTTCTATTGATGAAGATACAAAGAAATATATTCTCGCTCTCTTCCAAGGCGGTTTAAATGAGCTTCAGAATGTAGTCACCACACAGGGCAACATCATTCTGCAGGTTCTTGACCGCAAGGCTATGAATGATAAGTACATGGCTGCTGTTGTGAAGAAGACCATCGATTACAGCAACGACACACACACTTCCGCTTACAACAAGTTCTCTGCATTCCTCAGTGCTAACCAGACACCTGATGCTCTGGAGAAGAATGCTGCTAAGAACGGTTATAAATACCTTGACCAGAATGACCTCACCTCCAACCAGCACTATGTGGCAGGCATTCCCGGAACCACTGAGGCTCTGCGTTGGGTGTTCAACGATGCCAAGGACGGTCAGGTGAGCAAGATGTTTGAAGCCGGCAATAACGGTGACCACCTGATTGTAGTAGTGCTCAACAAGATTCACCCCGTTGGAAATCGCGGCCTTGACGACCCACAAGTGAAGGAATGGGTGAAGTCTGAGGTGATGAAAGACAAGAAGGCAGAAATGTTGATGGCAAAACTGAAGGGCGTTAATAGCATCAACGCAGCCAAGGCTAAGGGTGCCAATGTTTCTACAGTCAATCAGATAACCTTTGCTTCTCCTGTAACCGTTCAATCTTTGGGTGCTTCTGAGTTTGCTCTCAGTGGTGCTGTGGCTGCAACAGCCAAGGGCAAGTTCTCTTCCAAACCTGTTAAGGGCGAGGCTGGTGTTTATGTATTCCAAGTCGTCAATAAGACCAACCGTCCTGTTAAGTTTGACGAGAAACAGCAGGAGATGCGTTGCCGCCAGATGGCTATGCAGACCATCATGCAGGGCTTCGGCAATGAGCTGATGAACAACGCAGATGTTGTGGATAACCGCTACAACTTCTTCTAATCGCTAACTAAGTTCATTAAATACAACCCCGAAAGGACGCGAATCCTTTCGGGGTTTTTTCTTTTCAAACATCTTTCTTCATGCAATACTCTGCTTTATCACATGACTTTCTCTTATAAGTTCGAGGTTGCAAAGCTCAGTAGGACAGGTAATTTTGATGATATGGTGAGCATCGGAATTCACATAAAACTAAATTAAACTCTATCTACTCTCGAAGGCTGACACGTGTTAGCCATAAGTCTATCACGTGTTAGCCATAAGTCTATCACGTGTTAGCCATAAGTCTATCACGTGTTAGCCATAAAGCAATCACGTGACAGCCTTCATCGATGCGAGCTTGTTGAATCATAATTGGATGTACTCACCCTAATAATTGCGCATCATCATTCTTCGTATATTCATTGTTTAGAGTAGTTATATTGGTAAATGAACGAATCTGAAAGTAGGCTTTCAGCACTGTCCCTCGAATATTCTTTTTAGGTGGACGTTAGTCGACATACCGTAAGAAAAATGAGTTGACTTGGAAAGGGTAAGAACCATCGTTAGCTATTCCAATTTCTGTGATATTAGCAACAGAAAAGCATGAGGAAGAACCTCAAAAATGAATGTTCATCATTCAAAGAACTCAACAACTCTTTCTTTCCTTACCCCTTATCCGCTATGTGCTTATTAGCAATAAATTACCCTTAGACTAAAGTCTATTAATCTTTCTTAATTTATAAGGCTTCACCGCGATTTTTAATATTATTTAGAAAGAGAGTTTGCGTTTCGTGGTATTAAAATTGTATTTTTGCAGATAAAACAGACAAGAAGTATTATGGCAGAATCAATAGACATTAGGGCGCTTAATGCGCTGATAGAACAACAGAGTACTTTCATCAACCGATTGACAGCAGGTATGGACCAAGTGATAGTGGGTCAAAAGCATCTTGTCGATTCACTGCTCATCTCATTACTCAGTGATGGTCATATCCTGTTGGAAGGTGTTCCCGGATTGGCTAAGACCTTAGCAATTAAGACGCTCTCACAATTGGTGGACGCACAATATAGCAGAATTCAGTTCACTCCCGACTTGCTGCCGGCTGATGTGATTGGTACAATGATTTACTCACAGAAGGATGAGAACTTCCAAGTGAAGAAGGGTCCTGTCTTCGCCAATTTCGTTTTGGCAGATGAAATCAACCGTGCCCCAGCCAAGGTTCAGAGTGCTTTGCTTGAGGCAATGCAGGAGCATCAAGTGACAATCGGCGAAAAGACTTTCCCTCTGCCCACGCCTTTCTTGGTGATGGCAACTCAAAACCCCATCGAGCAGGAAGGAACCTATCAACTTCCTGAAGCTCAGTTGGACCGTTTCATGCTGAAGGTGGTCATTGGTTATCCTACCATTGAAGAGGAAAAACTCATCATGAAGGAGAACCTGCAAGGCAAGATGCCTCAGGTACAGCCTGTGACTACGGCTAAAGAGATTCTTGACGCTCGCGAAATCGTGAATCAGGTTTACATTGACGAGAAAATCGAGCAGTATATTGCTGATATCGTGTTTGCTACACGTTTCCCCGACCATTATCATTTGCCCGAACTGAAGGAACTGATTACCTTTGGTGGCTCACCCCGTGCCAGCATCAATCTCGCCAAGGCAGCCCGTGCCTACGCATTCATCAAGCATCGTGGCTACGTGGTACCGGAGGACGTGAGAGCAGTGGCTCATGATGTTCTGCGTCATCGCATCGGACTTAGCTACGAAGCAGAGGCAAGCAATGTAAGCAGTGAGGAAATCGTCTCTAAAATCATCAACAAGATTGAAGTGCCTTGATAAAATCGTGCCTTTTCATGCAATTCTTTTTGTATGATGGGACGAATTTGAAGATTTCAAGATAGATTGGATTTAAGAGATAAATTGTCGTGTCTATATTTTCGTTACATAATAAAGAGCCGAAAGCAGATGCCAATCAAGGCAATCAAGTATCTATGAAGGATACTTTGCACGACGGTAGCACGTCTATCCTGCAAAAGGTACGCCGAATTGAAATCAAGACGCGTGGGCTGAGCCAGAATATCTTCGCGGGTCAGTACCATAGTGCCTTCAAGGGACGCGGCATGGCTTTCTCTGAGGTGCGCGAGTATCAGTTTGATGATGACATACGCGACATCGACTGGAATGTGACAGCTCGTTTCCATCGGCCTTATGTAAAAGTCTTTGAGGAAGAGCGTGAACTCACAGTGATGCTTCTCATTGATGTTTCCGGTTCCCTTGATTTTGGTACGCGCAGACAGACCAAACGGGATATGGCAACAGAAATTGCTGCCGTCTTGGCTTTCTCTGCCATCGAGAACAATGATAAGATTGGAATGATATTCTTCTCTGACCATATCGAGAAGTATATTCCTCCGAAGAAGGGCCGCAAGCATATCCTGTACCTCATACGCGAAATGCTGACTTGGGGAGAGGATGAGGACAATGAGGAATCTGGCAGGAAAACCGATGTGGGAAGTGCCTTGGCATTCCTCACGCAGGTGATGCGGCGCAGATGCACTTGCTTCGTATTGAGCGACTTCTTCGACCGTAAAGATTTCTTGAAGCCCTTGCAGATAGCCAACCGCAAACATGATGTCGTAGCTGTGCAGCTCTACGATGCTCTCTGTAGAGAACTCCCCAAGGTGGGACTACTGAAAGTGAGGGATGCTGAGACAGGCCATGAGATGTATATTGACACTTCTGATAGGAAACTAAGAGCCGCCCACCGCAACTATTTCCTCAGCCGCCAGCGCAGACTCTCGGATATATTTAGCAAGAGCCAAGTGGACTGGACGAGTATCGCTACCGACCAAGACTACGTGAAGCAGCTCATGCTGTTGTTTAAGCAACGTTCATAAATGAAGAGAAATAAACTACATACACTCATAATCTTGAAGTTGTGCCTCATGGCTATTATGCTCATCTTGAGCAGAAGGGCTGACGCACAGGTGCAGGTTCAAGCCAACATGGACTCCGTCCAGATGCTCATCGGTGAGCAAGCTCATATTACGCTTGACGTGGTAGCCAAGAAGGGCAGTCGGATAGAATTGCCCCAATTCAAGCGTTCTGAGTATCTTGTTCCGGGAGTAGAAGTGCTCTCCGCCACTGACGCAGACACAACCGAAATTGACAACGGTGATGTGAGAGTGAGGAAAGTCTATACTATCACAAGCTTCGACGAGAACGTATATGCGCTCCCTGGAATGAAAGTGAAGGTGAATAACCGCGACTATCAGTCGAATCAACTTGGTCTGAAGGTGCTCACTGTAGAGGTTGACACCCTGCATCCTAATCAGATGTACCCGCCCAAAGACGTTCAGGAACCACCATTCAGTTGGAAGGAGTGGGCACCGATGTTTTGGATGAGCCTCTTAGTGCTGCTGTTGGGAATTCTTGGCTTCTATCTCTATGTGAGATTGCGCCAGAACAAGCCCATCATCACGCGCATTAGAATCGTGAAACACATTCCTGCCCATCAGAAAGCTCTCTCGGCTATTGAGCACATCAAGAGTGACAAGCAGGCTGCCGCTGAAGACCCGAAGACGTATTATACCAACTTGACTGACACGATTAGACAGTATATCAGTGAGCGTTTCGGCTTCAACGCCAAGGAGATGACATCGGCTGAAATCATCGACCGTCTTCAGCAAGAGGGTGATGCCAAGATGATTAGCGAACTGCGTGAACTCTTTGAGACAGCTGACTTGGTGAAATTTGCCAAATACTCCACTCTTATCAATGAGGATGATTTGAATCTAGTCAACGCCGTGAACTTCATCGACGAAACGAAACGTGATGAAGTGGCAACAGAGGAGAGAATCGTGCCCAAGTTGAGCGAAAACGAGCGCAAGGCTACCCAAAGCCGGCGACTCATCAAGACTCTGCTTTGGGTGATTGGTATTGTAGTGGTAGTGCTCATTGCCTACATCATCTATAACATTTATCAATTGGAGGGATAATGGAATTTGCCAGTAAAGAATATTTCCTGCTGCTTCTATTGCTGATACCTTATATATTATGGTATTTCTTGAAACGGCGCAGAAGTGAGCCTACGCTGAAGATGAGCGATACGTTCGCCTATCAGAATGCGCATCGCTCTTGGCGGGTGAACTTGGTCAATGCACCGATGATGTTGCGCTGTCTCACATTCGTGCTCATCGTGGTTGTGATGGCACGACCGCAGACTCACAACGCATGGAACCAGAAAAACGTTGAGGGTATTGACATTATGTTGGCGATAGATGTGTCAACCTCAATGCTCGCTGAAGACCTACAGCCCAACCGTATGGAAGCAGCCAAGGAAGTGGCTTCAGAATTTATCAGTGGTCGTCCTAACGACAATATTGGATTGACGATATTCGCAGGTGAGGCTTTCACTCAATGCCCCATGACAACCGACCACTCCTCACTGCTGAGTTTGTTGAACAATGTGAGAACCGACATCTCCGCCCGTGGTCTTATTCAAGACGGTACGGCTGTGGGTATGGGACTTGCCAACGCTGTGTCGAGACTGAAGGACTCCAAGGCTAAGAGCAAGGTGGTGATACTCCTCACGGACGGTAGCAACAATATGGGCGATATCTCACCCATGACTGCCGCTCAGATTGCCAAGAGTTTTGGCATACGTGTCTATACTATCGGAGTAGGTACTAACAAAGTGGCTCGCTATCCTATGCCTGTAGCTGGTGGTGTGCAATACATCAATATCCCTGTGGAAATTGATACGAAGACGCTCCAAGACATTGCTACCACTACAGATGGCAACTTCTACCGTGCAACCAATACATCAGAGTTGAAACGTATCTATAAGGATATTGACAAATTAGAGAAGACCAAGATGAGCGTGAAGTCCTTCTCCAAGCGCTACGAAGCCTACCAGCCTTTCGCGCTGGCTGCATTCGTCTGTCTGCTGACGGAGATATTGCTTCGCACATTGGTTCTCAAGCGTTTGCCCTAATTGCTATAAACTTCATTTGTGAACATGTTTAGATTTGAAAACCCTATATATCTCTGGCTTTTGCTGATAGTGCCGTTATTGGTGCTCATCAGACTCTGGGTGTGGCATAAGCAGAAAAAGAACTGGAAGAAATTGGGCGATAATGATTTGCTTCATTATCTTTCGCCGGATGTCTCCCGTACTCGCCCTTTGGTGAAGTTCATCTTGCTGCTTACAGCCTTGACTTTGATTATCTTCATGCTGGCACGCCCACAGATGGGAACGCGGGTGAGTCACGAGAAGCGCAATGGAATTGAATGCATCATCGCTTTAGATGTGTCCAATTCTATGTTGGCTCAAGACGTGGTCCCCAGCCGATTAGAGAAAAGTAAGCTGTTGGTGGAGAATCTTGTGGACCATTTTACGAATGACCGTATCGGTTTGGTGGTGTTTGCCGGTGACGCTTTTGTTCAATTGCCCATCACCAGTGACTACGTTTCTGCCAAGATGTTCTTGCAGAATGTCTCTCCCTCGCTCATTCAGACTCAGGGAACAGATATTGCGAAGGCCATCCGTATAGCGATGAAATCGTTCACTCAGCAGGATAATATTGGTCGTGCCATTGTTCTTATTACCGATGGCGAGGACCACGAAGGAGGCGCTGAAGAGGCAGCACAAGAAGCGAAGAAGAAAGGTATCAATGTGTTTATCCTCGGTGTCGGCGATACGAAGGGTGCTCCTATCCCTATAGGAAATGGCGGTTATCTTCAAGACGGGGCAGGGGAGACTGTGATGTCGGCTCTGAATGAGGACATGTGTAGGAAAGTGGCGCAGGCTGGTGACGGTACGTATATCCACGTAGACAATACCAGCGACGCACAAGAGAAACTCAACGATGCTCTCGCAAAACTGCAAACCGGACAGACCGACAGTGTCATCTACAGCGAGTATGATGAGCAGTTCCAGGCTTTTGGCATCTTAGTGCTCATATTGCTCATTGTTGAGGCATGTTTGTTGGACCGCAAGAATCCGGCTTTGTTGAAGATTAAATTGTTTAAGAAGAAATGAAACGTTTATCGATTATATTGCTTTCATTCATGGTGGCTTTGAGCGTTTGCGCTCAGACCGACCGACAACACATCCGCAACGGCAACAAACTCTACCATCAGCAAAAGTTTGAGCAGGCTGAAGTGGAATACAGAAAGGCTGTAGGTAAGAATTCAGCCAATTCTCAGGCGCATTACAACTTGGGATGTGCCCTGATGGCTCAAAAGAAAGATTCTGCTGCCATCAAGCAGTATGAAATGGCAGGAAAGTTGGAAACCACTCCTCGCCGTAAGGCAATGGTGTTTCACAATATCGGAGTAATCTGTCAGCAACATCAACTTTATCAGCAGGCAATATCTGCCTACGAGGAGAGTCTGCGCAACAATCCTCACGATAATGAGACACGCTATAACTTGGCACTCTGCAAACGGCTGATGAAGAATCAACCTCAGAACAATCAGAACCAAAACAAGAAAAACAAGAACAATAAAAATAAACAAAATAAGAACCAGAACAAGCAAAACCAGAACAAACAGCAACAGCAGGAGCAAATGAGCAAGGACAATGCCGAACAATTGCTTAATGCTGCCATGCAGGAAGAACAAGCTACTCAGCAACGCTTGAAGGATGCCATGAGGCAACCACAACGCAGACGACTGCAAAAGAACTGGTAATGCGCTCTTGGCTATATCAGAATAGGATTCATTTCATTGTTATACTTGAATAAAATGAGACGAATACATCATTTAGGCTCAACAAGGGAACTACAAATGTTCCTCTTCACATATCTGTTCGTGATATGTCCTTGTGTGGCTATGGCTCAACATATCTCGGTATCTGTTCCCTCACGGGTCTCTACTGGAGAGAATTTCCGTTTGAGCTATTCCATCAACACGAGTGACGTGGAGGATTATCGTGTGGGCAATTTCCCTTCCGGACTGGAACTGATTGCCGGTCCGTATACTTCAAGACAATCGAGCTTTTCTATGACTAATGGTCACATGAGCAGTTCTTCATCGCTCACTGTAACCTATACACTCTATGCGGCTAAGCCCGGAACCTACTCCTTGCCCCCCTTGCGTGCTTATATTAATGGTCGCTGGGTGCAGTCACGCGGTTCTCGGGTAGTAATTTCAGGTGCAGCCCAACCCAATGGCACAAGTGCACCGCGCAATCACCAAAGCAGTCAGCATTCCTTGGAATCGGCTGGAACGCCGATATCGGGGAAAGACCTATTCATCAAGGTGAGTGCTAACAAGCGTCGTGTTCATGAACAAGAGCCTGTATTGCTTACTTATAAGGTCTATACCACTGTAGATTTGACTCAACTCCAAGGAAAAATGCCTGACTTGACAGGATTCCATACTCAGGAAGTCCCCCTGCCACAACAGAAGAGTTTCCACATGGAGCGTGTCAACGGCAGGAACTATCAGTGCGTGACGTGGAGTCAATATGTGATGTACCCACAAATGACGGGCAAACTCACCATTCCTCCTATTACGTATAAAGGCATTGTGGTGCAGCAGAACCGCACGGTAGACCCAATGGAGGCGTTCCTTAACGGAGGTTCCGGATATGTTGAAGTGAAGAAGAATATTATCGCTCCCGGAATTACAATTCAGGTGGACCCGCTGCCAGCCAAGCCAGCAGGATTCTCTGGAGGAGTTGGAAGGTTTAATATCTCGGCTCAACTAGACCATTCTTCTGTTAAAGCGGGTAACCCCATCACCTTGCGAGTCGTAGTGAGCGGAGTAGGCAACTTGAAACTTCTCAAGCAGCCTGTGGTGAAGTTCCCCAAAGACTTCGATAAATACGATGCTAAGGTTACAGATAAGACAAAACTTACCGCAAATGGCGTTGAAGGTAACATGATATACGATTTCCTCGCAGTTCCCCGCAACGAGGGCAAGTACACTATACCTTCTATTGAGTTTATCTACTATGATACCCAACTCAACCGCTATAAGACACTCCGTACCCAATCGTTTACTATTGACGTTGGCAAGGGAGACGGCTCGAGCGCTTCAGAGAGTTTTGAGGACTTGAAGGACAAAGATATTCATCCCATCAAGACGGGCGACACTGAACAGCATCCTATTGATGAATTCTTCTTCGGCAGTACTGGCTATTGGGTGGCTCTCCTTATCCCACTCATCGCTTTCATCGTACTTCTCATCGTGTTCCGTAAACGCGCTATTGAGAATGCGGACATCGTGAAGATGCGTGGCAAACGCGCCAATCGGATTGCCTTCAAGCATCTGCGTCATGCACGCGACTTGATGTTCGCCAGTCGTAAGAGCGAGTTCTATGAAGAAGTGCTGCATGCGCTTTGGGGATATGTAAGCAACAAACTCAATATACCCGTAGAGAAACTCTCGCGTGACAATATCGCAGAAACCCTCTCGCAGCATGGAGTGGGCGAGGAGACTGTGCAGAAATTCATCAATGCTCTTGATGAATGTGAATACGAACGTTTCGCTCCCGGCGACACCTCTGGCAACATGAGCCGTACTTTCGAATCAGCTATGACAGCTATAGAGGATATTGAAAATTACATGAAGATGCAGAAAAAGAGAAAACATAAGGCAGCACCGCTCATTCTCATATTGACATTGCTATCCTTGCTCCCGCTCTCTGCCCAAGCCATCACAAAGCAGAACGCAGATGCCGAATATCTCAAGGGTAATTATCATCAGGCAATAAAAGACTATGAGGAGTTGCTCCATAGAGGTGCAAGCGCTGACATATACTATAATTTGGGCAACGCTTACTTCCGTACGCAGGACGTCACACATGCAGTCCTCAACTACGAGCGTGCCCTGCTGTTATCACCGGGTGACAAGGATATCAAGTTTAATCTGGAGTTTGCACGTGCACGCACCATCGACCAAATAGCTCCACAGAGTGAGATGTTCTTCATCACGTGGTATAAGGCGCTTGTCAATTTTACGAGCGTTGACACTTGGGCAACAACTGCTATTGTCTCTATCATAGCAGCCTTGCTACTCATGCTCATTTACCTCTTTGGCCCTTCATTGCGTTGGCGAAAGGTGGGATTCTTTGGAGGATGTGTATTCCTCGTACTTTTCCTTCTTAGCAATCTTTTTGCCTACCAGCAAAAGAATGAGCTTATCAACCGTCGTGGAGCCATCATCATGTCAAGCTCGGTCAACGTAAAGAAGACTCCAGCACGCAATTCGGCAGATGCCTTCATTCTTCATGAGGGTACCCGCGTTGACATCACGGACAAGAGCTTACACGATTGGCGGGGAATCAAATTGGCTGACGGAAGAGAGGGATGGATACCCACCAAACAACTGGAAGAGATATAATTTCTGTTGCACAGAGGAGTTGAGACATTGAAACTTCCCTTTATGTATTTGGACTATTATGAATTATGACTTTTTGTTAGATTTTGACAAGGATATATTCTTCCATTTAAATGGAGGGGGCTCTCTTTTTATGGACCAACTCATGGTGGCTCTCACATCAGGCTTTACATGGATACCGCTATATTTAGCACTTATTTGTATGGTGGTGAAAAACAATGAGACCATGCCCCAGATAGTGCTTGCCATAGGTGCATCCGTTTTATGCGTAGTACTTGCCGACGTTATGGCTGACCTCATCATGAAGCCTCTGTTAGGACGATTTCGTCCTTCTAACGACCCTTCTATCAAATATGCCGTGCATGTTGTCAACGGTATTCGAGGGGGTGAGTATGGCTTCTTCTCGGCTCATGCTGCCAACACAATGTCGTTGGCAGTGTTTCTTGCCTTGCTTGTGCGCAACCGTACTCTATCCATCACCCTCATCGTGTGGTCACTCGTGAATTGTTACACCCGAATGTATTTGGGCCTTCATTATCCCCTGGATATCCTCTGTGGGTTGCTTTGGGGTATTTCTGTTGGACTTATCGTATATTGGTTCTTTTATCTCAAGATTTACAGACGAATCAGCACCAAGATTACCTATGTCTCTACACAGTACACTTCCACAGGCTATTCTCTCCTTGACATTTACATGGTACTCAACATCCTTGCTCTCACTTTTATAGCTGCGTTAATCTACTCGCTCATTTAAGCCAATGATAGTCAATGTGAATTTATTTTAAGGAATGCTTGGTTGTGATACGGTATATATGAATAGAGGTTATGTTTCCCAATCATTGTCTGAATAAAAGATTTTTTTTGTATTTTTGCAATCAATAATAAAGAGATAGATAATTAATATTGTTAATGGATACAAAGCATATACAAATAAGCGACTACAACTATGATTTGCCCGAGGAACGAATAGCGAAGTTCCCTGTGACACCTCGTGACCACAGTAAACTACTTATATATAATAAAGGTCAAGTGAGTGAGGATGTATTCTATAACTTACCCCGTCATCTTCATTCCGGAATATTGATGGTTGCAAACAATACGCGTGTTATCCAAGCTCGCCTTCATTTCCATAAAGATACAGGAGCTTTAATTGAAGTGTTTCTGATGGAACCTGCAGAACCTACTGACTATGAACTGATTTTTCAGTCTACAAGCCATTGTGCATGGCTCTGCATGATTGGTAACTTGAAGAAATGGAAGGAGGGTTCGCTGGAACGTGACTTCAATATAAAAGGTCAAAGCGTGAGACTTCGTGCTACTCTTAACCGAGAACGCTCTGAGCATAGTGCCACAGGTACTAACTATTGGGTGGACTTCGATTGGGATAGCAGCAATATCTCGTTTGCTGAGATTCTTGAATCTGTGGGCGAATTGCCCATACCTCCCTATTTAAACCGAGCCACCCAAGAGAGTGACAAAACAACCTATCAGACTGTTTACTCTAAGATTAAAGGCAGTGTAGCCGCTCCAACAGCAGGACTTCATTTCACCAAAGAAGTGCTACAAGCGGTGGAGGAAGCGGGAGTGGAGCGCGAAGAAGTTACATTGCATGTAGGCGCTGGAACTTTCAAGCCTGTGAAAACGCGTGAGATTGAGGGACATGAGATGCATTCGGAATGGATATGTGTTCACCGTCACACGTTGGAGAATCTTCTTCGCCATGATTGCAAAGCCTTCGCCATTGGTACAACGAGCGTGCGTACCCTAGAGAGTCTTTATTATATCGGCGTTAAACTCCAACAGAATCCAACTGCGGGTGAAGAAGAACTACACGTAGAGCAATGGGAACCTTACGACTTGCCCCACAATGAGGAAGGTTTAGTGCTTGTCGGCAATGACTCTGTGAGTCCCAACCAAGCCATTCAAAACATTTTGGACTGGCTGGAGCGTGATGGAATTGAAGCTCTCCACACAAGTACACAGATTATTATTGCTCCGGGCTACAAATACAAAATTGTAAAGATGTTGCTCACTAACTTCCATCAGCCTCAGTCTACTCTGCTGCTTTTGGTAAGTGCATTTGTCAATGGCGACTGGCGCAAAATCTATGACTATGCCCTTCGCCATGACTTCCGGTTCTTGAGTTATGGCGACAGTTCGCTGTTGATACCATAGAATGCTAATTATTCAAAACTCCTTTGCCTCTTGATTCAATGAGAGGTCTATTCAGAGAGACACATAAAGAATAAAATATTTGAAAATGAAAATAGGAGATAAGGTAAAGTTCCTGAATGACGTTGGCGGCGGAGTAGTCGCTGGTTTTCAAGGAAAGAATATAGTATTAGTGGAAGACGAGGACGGCTTCCAGATTCCCACAGCCATTAGTGACGTTGTGGTGGAAGAGAGTGACGATTATTCCACGACGAAAGTAGTGAGTAAACGTAACGAAGTAAAGTCGAAGGAAGTTGAGCACGACGGTCGCTCCGTGTCTTCTCTTCTTCGTGAAGGGGAGGATGATGCGGAGTTTCCTGATGAAGAGGACGATGACCCTTCCAACGGTGAAATCAGCTATCAGCGCCAGCCCGAAGAGCGCAAGGAGGGCAATAGGCTGAACGTGATTCTTGCTTTTGTCCCAATGGATATCAAGAATCTCTCCAACACAAGGTTTGAGGTATATTTAGTCAACGACTGCAATTATGAGATAGCGTATGTTTACAGTTCGGCAGAGGGCAGTAACTGGACTGTCAGACAGACCGGCACTGTGGAGCCTAACACTAAATACTTCATAGAGGAAGTTGGATTTGAAGATTTAGATGCCATGCAGCATCTTGGAATACAGATGCTTGCTTACAAGAAGACTAAACCCTACGTGATGAAGGCTCCTTTAGATGTGAGATTCCGTCTGAATCCCATACGCTTCTATAAGTTCCATTCGTTTGAGAAGACGCTCTATTTTGAATCACCAGTGCTGATGTTCAAATTGGTAGAGGACGATAAACCTATGCTCAACTCTACCATTGATGCGGCAGAATTGAAAAGACAGATGTATTCTTCTGCTTCTGAAGAAAAGGCTCAACCCTCAACTCCTTCCAAGCGAGATGATTATGTGGGACGCTATCCGGACAATCAGCGCAAAGGCAACAAGAAGCATTCTCCCTACTACCGTTACCGCCAGATGGACGACACGGTTGTGGTAGATTTACATGCGAATGAGATTTTGGAAACTACAAACGGAATGAACAACGCCGACATCCTCAACTATCAGCTCAAAGTATTCCGCGATACCCTCTCTGAGTTTGCCAATGATAAAGGTAAGAAGATAGTCTTTATCCACGGCAAAGGCGAGGGCGTTTTGCGTCGCGCCATCATCAATGAATTGAAATTCCATTATAAACGCTATGCCTATCAGGATGCTTCATTCCAAGAATATGGTTATGGGGCTACTCAGGTAACTATCAGATAAATAAACTATGGATTACGGGTTCATCAAAGTCGCCGCCGCAGTTCCACCTGTGAGAGTGGCAGATTGCAAATATAACACACAAGAGATTGCGAAACTCATCACTCAAGCTGAATGTGAGGGCGTAGAGATTATCGTGTTCCCTGAACTTTGTATCACGGGTTATACATGCCAAGACCTGTTCCGTCAGTCAACGCTTCTTTCCGCAACAGAGCGTAGCATAAAGGAACTGATGCAGTTGACGAAAGACAAGGACATTATCGCCATCGTCGGAGCACCTGTTTGCGCTGGCGACCTCTTGCTTAATGCGGCTTTGGTGATACAGAAAGGAAAACTGTTGGGTATCGTTCCCAAGACCTATCTCCCCAACTATGCTGAATTTTATGAGAAGCGATGGTTTGCTTCTTCACAGGATTTGCGCCCCACGCCCATCTGCTATGCTGGAACGCAATTGACAGTTTCGGCTGCTCCTATGATATTCACTACCTCAGACGGTGTGAGATTCGGTATAGAAATCTGTGAGGATGTTTGGGCACCAACTCCCCCCAGCAATCATTTGGCTTTGGCTGGAGCCGACTTGATTTTCAACCTTTCAGCAAGTGATGAACTCATTGGTAAACATGAATATCTGAAAAGCCTGCTCTGTCAACAGAGTGCCCGTACCATTACCGGATACGTCTATAGCAGTTGCGGATTTGGCGAGAGCACCCAAGACGTGGTTTATGGCGGCAATGCCATCATCTACGAAAATGGAAACCTATTAGCCGAAGGAAAACGTTTCTTGATGGAATCTCATTTGAACACGGCTCAGATTGACGTGGAACGTCTGAGAGTGGAGCGTCGCTCAAATACTACTTTTGAGAATGCGCAGCGCCGGATGCTCCATGAAAGCATAGAGATGATTCAGTGCGAGCCTATAAAGAAACGTCCGTTTGTGCTTGAACGGGAATTCGACCCGCTGCCTTTTGTTCCCGACGAGAGTCGACGTGACTCTACTTGCGAGGACATCTTCAACATTCAAGTCATGGGACTTGCCAAGCGCCTCGTTCATATCCACTGCAAGAATGTTGTTGTCGGCATCAGCGGTGGACTTGATTCCACTTTGGCTCTGTTGGTATGCGTGAGAACTTTCAAGCTATTAGGTTACGACTTGAAGGGAATATACGGTGTCACGATGCCGGGATTCGGTACTACTGACCGTACCTACCACAACGCCATTCACTTGATGGAGAGTTTAGGTATTAGCATTCGCGAGATTCCTATTGCCAAGAGTGTCACTCAGCACTTTGAGGATATCAGCCACGACATCCATATCCATGACGTGACTTACGAGAATGGTCAAGCGCGTGAGCGCACTCAGATTCTCATGGACTTGAGTAATCAAGTGGGTGGAATCGTCATCGGAACAGGAGATTTGTCGGAACTCGCATTGGGTTGGGCAACTTACAATGGCGACCACATGAGTATGTATGGTGTCAATTGTAGTATTCCTAAGACCCTCATCAAGACGCTTGTTCGCTATGCAGCCGACCGACTGGACGAAACTTCAAGAGCCATTTTGTTAGATGTAATCGATACGCCCATTTCACCCGAATTAATCCCAGCTGATGAAAACGGCAACATCAAGCAAAAGACGGAAGACCTTGTCGGTCCCTATGAGTTGCATGATTTCTTCCTTTATTATTTTCTGCGTTTTGGGTTCTCTCCCGAAAAGCTCTTCATCATGGCTCATCAGGCTTTCTTGCATCCTTCGCGTGCGAGCCATCATGATGATGAGGAGATAAGGAAATGGTTGAAGACTTTCCTCCGTCGTTTCTTCGCTCAGCAGTTCAAGCGTAGCTGTCTGCCCGATGGTCCCAAGGTAGGAAGTGTAAGCCTCAGTCCACGCGGCGACTGGCGAATGCCCAGCGATGCAGAGGCAAGAGAATGGATTGAATAATTCACATCAGTGCATGAAGATTAAGAAGAATCAATTTTTACAGGCTTTTTTAGCCATAACCATCATATTGGCTCTCGTTCGCTGCGTTTACCCCGAGATTGCATCCGACAAGAAGCCTGAGAAAACCACCGCCAAGGTTGAGACGGAGGTTATAGAGCAGCCTAAGGCACAGGTTCAAGAGGAAGTGCCAACGGACGACTCTTTGGCATTGCGCTATGACAGTGCCATGGCTATACCTGTGCCTCAGTCATCCTGTTTCTATAAACCCGACGGAAGTCTTATCAAAGACCGCATCTATAGTGTTCCAAATTTTGGTGACGCATTCCCCGACCTAAACGATGTGCAGCTTTTGGCAGCAGAGAAGTGGGGCGTGAAGCCATCTAACAGTAGGGAAGAGATGGAGGAGCGTAAACAACAGTTGGTTTATATGGCAAGCAACCCTTATTATTATGTAGACCGACTGCGCAATAGTCAACCCTATCTCGTTCCCCGGGCAGCTGTTCTGCTTCAAGACATTGGACGTAATTTCCTCGACAGCTTGCAGAAGAAAGGAATTCCTCTGCATAAGGTCATTGTGACCAGTGTGATGCGAAGCGAGTCGGACATGCAGAAACTTCGTGGTCGTAATAGCAATGCGGCTCTGAACAGTTGTCATAAGTATGGCACTACTTTCGATATGTGTTACAACCGCTATAAGACCGTGGAACCTCCCGATGGTCCCAAGCGGCGACAAGTGAGAAATGACACGCTGAAATGGGTGCTGGCTGAAGTATTGAACGATATGAGAGAAAACAACCGTTGCCTTATCAAATATGAGGTAAAACAAGGTTGCTTTCATATCACGGTCAAATAAGTACCTTTGTACAACTTGCGATACATAAGAAAGATATAGTTTGATTTACACGCTAACCAATTACAGATAATGGAACATCAAGACAACATCGCATTTCGCCACGCATGCGAGAAAGACATTAATCGAATCATGCTTGTGATTCAGGATGCTAAAAATCAGATGGCTCGCGAAGGCAAACACCAGTGGACAGATGGATATCCTGCTGTTGAGGATATTCAGAATGACATCTCTGCCAATAAGGGTTACGTCATGACTCAAGATGGGGTTGTGATTGCCTATGGCTGTATCACTTTCGACGGTGAGCCTGCTTACGAGGAATTGGAGGGGAAATGGCTGTCACATGAGCCTTACATAGTATTGCACCGACTTGCCGTTTCCGATGAAGTGAAGGGTAGGGGAATTGCCAAGCAATTCTTCCGGGAAGCAGAGCAACTTGCAGTAAGCAAAGGTTACCGAAGTTTTAAAATTGACACCAACTATGACAACGACCGCATGCTGCACATTATGCAAAAGATGGGCTTCACTTATTGTGGAATTGTTCATTATCAGAAGGGCGACCGTTTAGGTTTTGAGAAACTTCTCGCCGACTCATAAGACTTTGCTAAAGCCTTCAATCACCTTATTCACCTAAATCATATTTTCCTTCAACAACTTAGCCTATCATCACATGTTCTAATCGTTTACGGATAAATGATTAATAGTAGATGAATTTAGAATGACCAGCAACCAGCGAGAAATGCTTCATTATGAGCTTAATGCCCCATGTTGCATTTTTTGCTATATCTAATTGTGAATTTTTTGTCACGATAACAGAATTTTTGTACTTTTGCAATAGAGAATAAAACTTAAATTTAATAAACAGCAATGGGCGGCTTTTTCGGTTCAATTAGCAAAAAGAGTTGTATCAATGATGTTTTCTATGGAACAGACTACAACTCACATTTAGGAACAAAACGTGCAGGAATGGTAACTTTTGATGCGGAGAAGGGATTTTCCCGCTCCATTCACTCCATTGAGAGAAGCTATTTCAGAACACGTTTCGAGGACGAACTTGATAATTTCATAGGCAATTCGGGGATTGGTGTCATTAGCGATACCGACCCACAACCTATCATCATCAATTCCCATTTGGGAAGGTATGCGGTTGTTACGGTTGCTAAAATCAATAATCTTAGGAGTATTGCAGATGATTTGCTGCAAAAAGGAGAGCATTTCTCCGAGATGTCGGCTAACAACATCAATCCCACCGAGCTTGTCGCATTGCTCATTAACTGTGGCAAGAACTTTGTTGAAGGAATCAACAATGTCTACAATAAGATAGAAGGCTCTTGTTCCATGCTCATTCTCACCGAGGATGGAATTATTGCCGCACGTGATGCGTTGGGTCGCACTCCTATTGTCATCGCCAAAAGGGAGGATGCATGGGCGGCTTCGTCAGAATCTTCGTCTTTTCCCAATTTAGGTTATGAGGTGGAGCGCTCCCTTGGTCCTGGAGAGATTGTGCATCTGAGAGCCGATGGAATAGAAGTTCTACAGAAACCCTTTGAGCAGGAACAGATATGTTCTTTCCTATGGGTGTATTATGGATTCCCCACGAGTGACTTTGATGGTATCAACACTGAAGTCGTGAGAGAGACCAACGGCAGGGCGATGGGAGAGAATGATGATACCGAGGCAGATATTGTTTGCGGCATTCCCGACTCTGGCGTTGGTTGTGCTTTGGGCTATTCTGATGGTCATAAGATTCCCTATAAGCGTGCGGTTTTGAAATATACTCCCACGTGGCCCCGCTCGTTTACACCGGGAAACCAATCGCGCAGAAACTTGGTTGCGAAGATGAAGCTGATACCCAACAAGGCTGTGCTGCAGGGGAGCAGAGTTGTATTTTGCGATGATTCTATCGTTCGTGGCACACAGCTACGTGACAATGTCATTACATTCTTTGCCAATGGGGCAAAAGAAGTACATGCACGCATCTCTTGTCCGCCTCTCGTCTATGGATGCCGGTTTATTGGCTTCACTTCGAGTAAGACTGATATGGAGTTGATAACTCGAAGAGTCATCCATGATTTGGAGGGAGACGACAAGTCTCATCTGAAAGAATATTCCACTCCAGGTACACCTCAGTATGAGAGAATGGTAAAGGAAATAGGCCGCCGTTTGGGATTGACAAGCTTGAAATTTAACGACATCAACACGCTTGTGAAAGCCATCGGTCTGCCTAAATGCCGACTCTGCACTCATTGTTTTGACGGGAGCAGTTATTTCTTCCAGAACAAGAAAGATTCTGATAATAAATAATTCACACGTTGACCCATTGGCGTTCTTGCGTCAATGGGTCATCTGTGCATGGGGTTGAATGCCCTTTCAATATGTTGAATTTCGTAGTGTTTCGTGTATTTGTCCACATGAACGATGATGGCATCATATTGTAGGCGTTCCGTAATTCTGAACATCTTCACGTAGTGATTAGCCGTTTGGGAAATATTATAGATTTTCCTTCGGTCAATAGCTCTGAGGGCAGGAACCAACTCGTTTGGTCTTCTGGTCTTTACTTCCACAAAGACGATACTTGCCTGGTCTGGAGTCTTGGCTATAATGTCAATGTCTTTTTTGCATTTTCCATAGTGCCAGTCGCGTGCTAAAATAATGTAACCTTTAGACTGCAAATAATCTGCAGCCAAATCCTCACCGTATTTTCCTAAATCGTTATGCTCTGCCATGGTTGGTTGTTTGTGTTATTCAATATGCAAATATAATAAAAATTCGAATCTTTCTATCATTTACAAGCAAAAATAAAAGTGGCAGTTCTTCAACTTAGAACTGCCACGGGTATTTAAAATGAATACGGATATTATTCAATCACTACCTTTGTCCATCCGTGCTTATCCTCTATTGTACCATATTGGATTCCACGAAGGGTCTTGTAGAGTTTGGTTGACCAAGGACCCGGCTTCTCACCGAAGTTGTAGCTCTTGCCTGTATCGAGGTCATCGAGACGGGAAATAGGCGAGATGACAGCAGCCGTACCACAAGCTCCGGCTTCCTCGAATGTAGCAAGCTCTTCCTCGGGAATGGGGCGACGCTCAACTTTCATGCCAAGGTCTTCAGCAATCTGCATCAAACTCTTGTTGGTGATGGAAGGTAAGATAGATGTAGACTTTGGAGTGACATAAGTGTCATTCTTGATGCCGAAGAAATTGGCAGCACCACATTCATCCACATATTTCTTTTCCTTTGAGTCAAGATAGAACTCGCCGGCGTATCCTTTCTCGTGAGCGATATGATTGGCTCTGAGGGAAGCGGCATAGTTACCGCCAACCTTGAACGTACCTGTTCCAAGTGGAGCTGCACGGTCAAAATCGCGGACGATGACATAAGGATTGGAGCTGAAGCCACCTTTGAAATAAGGTCCTACTGGAGTTGCGAAGATAAGGAACATGAAGTCCTTGGCGGGTTTTACACCCACTCCTGGGGTGATACCGATGAGAAGTGGACGCAGATAAAGCGATGCACCGCTCTCATAAGGAGGAACCCACTCTTGGTTGAGACGTACCACACGAGTACACATCTCTTCGAAGAGTTCAGTGGGAACTTCAGGCATCATGATTCCACGGCTTGTGGATTGCAGACGCTCAGCATTTGCATCCATGCGGAAAATACGAACTTTTCCGTCTGGGCAGCGGAAAGCCTTCAATCCCTCAAAAGCTTCCTGACCATAATGCAGGCAGATAGCTGCCATGTGCATCTTGATGTACTCGTCTGAGCAAACTTCAATCTCGCCCCAATGACCGTTCCGGTAGTAGCAACGAACGTTGTAGTCGGTGCGCAGATAGCCAAAAGAAAGGCTTGACCAATCTAAATCTTTCATAGCGTTTGTTTTGATTAAATAATCTGATTTTTACTCATAATCTGGAGAATTATTGGTGGTGTTATCTCCAAAAACATAAGCTTTGAGCAAAGATAAGGAATTTTTCTGTAGCTGCCAACAATTTTCGGACTTATTTCGGAAAAGTAGCCAAAATAATTGATTTTCATGGACAAAAGAGTAAAAACTAATCATCCATGAGAATCTGTTTCAATGTGGAAGAAAGAAACTTCAATTATTCCTTTGAGTTATCGTCTTTGAGTATCTGGTTGATTTCCTCGTCGGTCTTGGTCAGCTTATCTTTGCAGAACTTGATGAGAGTTTTTGCCTCTTTCAGTTGTGACGTGAGTTCGTCCAAGCTAAGCTGTCCTTCCTCCATCTTTGTGACGATAGCCTCCAATCGTGCCATCGCTTCTTCATAAGTTGTTGTCTGTTTCATATTGTACGTATTTACATATTATCATTTTCAAGTGAGTTCGATGAAATAGCGAGCAATTAATGATTCGAAATCCGCTTTAGGATACTATTAAATCTGTCTACTCTCGATTGACTGACAGTTCTCGACAAACTGGTTAACAATTGCCGACAAACTCGTTGACAATTGTCGACAAACTCGTTGACAATTGTCGCACAATCCATATAAAACAGAAAGCGTGTCTAATTGCATAGTTTTCAAATCATTATGAGGCTGCAATTACCTGGTAATTTGCCTCGTATCCATTTTCTAACTCACGTTTCTAAATTATGTTTCTATTTTAGGGCCTGAGGGAATAGGGAGAGTTGATAGAAAGTTGCTTCCCCTCGCTCATGAACGCTAAATGACCTGACTATTGAATTTTCCTTTCTCCAATTGGGTTGTCACAGTCTTACCGGGGTGGAGAGTAGAAGCATCTTTCAGAATGCGCCCGTCAAGAGTCGTGATGCTGAAACCTTTGGACAGCATTTGTTGAGGGTCGTGCATCTTCAATTTCTCGGTGAGAATTTCCAGCCGATGAGTCTGCGTGAGGACGAGATTACGCACCATCGGCGAGAGTGATGCTTGCAGGGTAGTGATGCGGTTGTTGTTGGAGTCGATGATGACCCGTGCATGATGACCGAGCAATATCTTCAACCGCTCAATTCGTTGCAACTGGCTATTCTTGACAATGGAGAAGAGCATGGGGATTTTCTCTGCCAAATGGTTAAAACGGATGGTTTCTATCTCCAACCGCTGGCGAGCCAATCGGGTAATGGAATCCTCCAATTGAAGAAGATGCTCATAAACACTACTAAGATGGTCCACAAGAAATGCGGCAACAGCCGTAGGAGTTTTCAAACTTTGATAGGCAACCATGTCAAGGATGCTCTCATCCCTTTGATGACCAATACCCGTGAGGATTGGCAAAGGAAAATTCGCCACATTCTCGGCTAATGCCAAGGTGTCGAATCCGCTCAAATCGCTTGTGGCTCCACCGCCACGGATAATCACTACTACGTCAAATTCATCCTGCCTTTCGTTGATGAGGTTGAGAGCCAGAATGACGCTTGACTCTACTTGCTCACCCTGCATTGTGGCTGGAAAGAGAGTCGTATGGAATTGAAGTCCATAAGTGTTCTCTCTTAATTGGGCGCAGAAGTCGCCGTAGCCTGCTGCTCCTTCAGAAGATATGACAGCAATGCGTTGAGCCATCATGGGAAGGGAAAGTTCTTTCTGCATGTCGAACACTCCTTCTTCTTTTAGCTTTGCGATGATTTCAGCCCTGCGCCGAGCCATATCACCCAAGGTAAAAGTAGGGTCGATGTCATCTATTATCCAAGAGAAACCATAAGCCTCATGGAATTGGGCAGTAACGGAGAGAAGAACTTTCATTCCCGCATGTAGCGTCTGTCCCGTCACATGCTCAAACTTTGGACGTAGTAATTTCCATTTATTAGCCCAGCACTTTGCGTCAGCCTTTGCTATGGGTGTTTGCTGGAACGGGTCATTCTCAACGAGTTGCATAAAGCAATGACCCCGCACCTCGCGCACTTCGGAAATTTCTGCCTCAACCCAATAAGATTGGTTCAAAGAGAGTTCTATCACCTCTCTCACCAAGCCGTTAAGCTCGAATAGGGTAAGCGGTCGATGTGAAGTTTTGTTCATTTTGAAATTCCTTCTTGATAGGCTTTCCAAAAATCGGGAATGCCATAACCATAAATATTGTCCGGAGTGGCAATGTTGCTTGCCGAATTTCGGACGAGTTGAATAATTTGTTTTGCGGTTTTCTGGGGCAGAGCTTGCCAAAGACAGGCAACCATCCCGCATACAAGAGGAGTAGAGAACGAAGTTCCCATATCGTGGGAAATGTTGCCACGACCGTCAATCACAGCCGCCGGGCTTCCTTGTGCCATGACATCCGGCTTGATGCGACCGTCTGCACTGGGACCAATGCTGCTGAATGCCGCATTCTCCAAACCTGCATCTACAGCTCCAACCGTAAGGATGTTTCTGGCATCGGCTGGGAAGTTGATTCTTTTCCAAGAGCGCATGCCATCGTTGCCAGCGCTGTTGACAAGGATGATACCCTTGTCAGCGAGTCGGGATGCCGTTTGCGAGATATAAGCCGTGATGCCATCCTGCTGAGAATATTTGTAGTTCATCGACTTGTCGTCGAAGGAGTGATAACCCAAAGATGAATTGATAATATCAGTGCCCATAGAATCCGCCCATTCCACAGCCTCTGCCCAATAATCCTCTTCAACGAGACTCTCCGTCTGCACGTTCTCACTCCTTGCGAGAAGGTAGGCGGCATCGGGAGCTGTACCTATATAAATATGAGGTTGATTGACCGCCATTGCCGACAAAGTCTTGGTTCCGTGGTCTGAAGCCGAAAAGAATTCTCCAACTTGTGGCTTGACAAAATCTCTTGTGCCGTATATTCTGATATCGCAGAAGGTCTTGATGCGGTCAACATTCATAAATCCGCCATCCACAACGGTGATGAGCATCCCTTTCCCACGGAATCCCGCTTCGTGAAGTCTTATGCCGTTGAGCATTTCTATTTGTTTAAAAGAAGCACCATAAGAATTCCCTTTAATGGAGTCCCAAGAGTTAAAAGATTCTTTATAATCACTACGCCTTGATAGCTGGATGCTGTCGGGTGTTACTTGCACTAATTTTACAGCTTTTACAAAAGGAAGAGCCTTGAGGGTAGCCACTTCTGCAGAGTCTGACACCGAAACGAGTACCGTATTATTCCACTTGCTTTTGCCTAATACTTTCACCTTCTGAGAACTGATTTTTCTTAGATAGCGAGGGGAGACTGGTAAATCCGTTGAATCTACAGATATACCCTGACGGAGTCTTCTGCTGAGCGAACGTTCTGAAAGAAATTCCTGTGGCTTATCCAATCGATAAGGAGAGTCTGCCTTGTCAATGAGCGAAACTCGATAAAGATAGAGTCTTCCTGTGGGAGAAGGAATCTTACTGTCGATATTCCACTCGGAAGCTGAAAGATGTATGCTGAAAATGAGTCCAAAGAGGACAGTTAAAAGAGAAATATGATTTAAATTCATTTTGCCTCAGTTTGTTATGTCCTGCAAAAGTAATACTTTTCTTTCATATTTCCTCCAACCGACTAACTTAAAATAAAAACCCCGTGGATAAGAACTTGTCCACGGGGTATATCGCTTATTACAGAGAATCCTTATTCAGCGTATGTAATCACAATGTTTGTGATTCGGATTTGGGTCTTTCCACCCGTACCAGTATTCGTGTTGGTAATGACTGTAGATGTGGCGTTGATGTCGGTGAAGTTCATCGTGAGCCCGTCGAGGCTGAACGTACCGGGATTGACAGACACATTTCCTTGAGCCGTATAATCAGTTCCATTGTAGCTGTCGCAAGTGAACGTGATGCTTGAGATGGTCTTGGTAGAAGTAACGGTGATGGTATTACCCGGATAGACGCGCAACGTTCCACTGCCGGTCGTATAGAACTTAGGTGTATTCGACGAAGTGCCGGCTTCGAAGGTCAGCTTGGTTCCGTCTGTCAATACCAATGTGCCAATCTCAGAGGCGTTGTCAAGACCACAGTCGGTAGCAGAGAATGAAATCGTGTTTCCACTTACAGTACCGATTCCACCAGTTTCTGTCGTATCACCACCTGTAGTACCACCTTCACCGTTAATTGAGATAATCTGGCTGCCTTGAGCTAACTCAGGAGTACTACCATAAACGGATAATTTACCTTTGACGACTACAGTCTGACCTACTTGAATTTGGTCTTCTGAAGTGAATTTCTCACCATTGAGATAGTAGCCACGGAAGATTTCAAACTGGTCAGTGGAAGTGCCGTCATCAGAAATGAAGTAGGTAGCATTTCCATAGTCAGTAGAAACTTCGCTTATCTCTGATATCTTACCGGTCACGTAAACCTCTGAGGTATTACCAGCCAAAGCTTGAGCATTGGCAGCTACAGAATTGTAGGGATTGGCTTCCGTTCCGTCACCCTTGGCTTCGCCTGTTGATTCTCCACCAGTATCAATAGTAGGAGCAGTACCCTCATGCAGGATGAAGTTGCGGACTTCCCATGTCGCAGAATTGTCTGTGCATGCATAGTTCAGGGCAACAACGATGTTGTTCTTGCCGATGAATTCAGAAGGCAGCTGAACGGCTGCTGTATACCATGTATTCCAATCTGAGCCTTCAGTCATATTATCTCCAGTGAGCAATTCTGTCCAAGTGGTAGTTGTGGGGTCACCCGTATAGTTGTCGGTAATTAATACACGGTCCACTACGCCATCCTTAGCTTGTCCATAGTTGGTATAGTAACGCAACATATACTCAAATTGAACATAAGCAGAATTAGACTCAGTCAAATCAACGGGAGTTGATACTAAGTATGAATTGGAAGCAGTTGTAGAGCCATCGGCGTAACCTGTTCCCTTAGCGTATTTGTGGGAATCAATCGTCCAAGCCGTGCCTTGCGGAGTAACGACTGTGAACGGTGTGAACTCAGAGGCAAAAGTGGCGTAAATGTAAACGCTGTCGTTGTCAATTACTTCTACAGTGTCTCCATTTCTTTCTGGGTAGTCGTAGGGTGATGGCACATCCTCGCACGAAGTGAATGACATGGCTGCTGCAGCCAAGACAATCAAGGTTGAAAATATCTTTTTCATTTTGTTTTAATTTTCTTTATGATAGTTGAATGTTCTCAATTTGCTGGTTGGACATCCTCGTAAGAGCGAATGATAAATTCCTTATAGCGATTATAGGTGATGACAATGCCGGTCACGTTCACCTTTCCTGTAGGAACGTATTGCGCAGCAAAGTCGGCAAAGTTGCTTGTATAAATCATTACGCTCTTGTCAATGCCTTTAAAGTAGATACTCTTAGAGCCAGCTCCACTGTTGGGAGTCGCAAAAGTAGTAGTATCATTGGAAACGTCAAACTGAACATTCTTAATCGTTGCCAGTTTGGCTGCATCTTCGAAAGTGTCCCAAGTAGAATTATTGAATTCTACAGGTTCTATAGTTTTCGTATTTCCAGTGAACTTAAAGTGGCTGCTCCAGAGCAACTTACTCATGCGGCTCACATAGGTGTTTCCACTTGCATTGGTATAGGGAACACCAATTTGTGCCTGCTTGCCATAATTGCCGATATAAAGTCCTTTGAGGTCAACGACTATTTCAGTTCCAATAGGCAGATAGCCCCAGAGACCACCTTCGGAAATAGCGATGATGATAGCTCCTGTCTCGTCTTGCAGAGAAATCTCATTGTACATGTTGCCTTCAATGTCGTTGCCCGTTACAACACCCTTAATCTGCATGTCGCTTGTTATTTGGGTGTAGCTCTTGCCGTCGCGATAGTCGGTAGTGATGTAGCTCTTGTAGAGATTCTTGAGGTCAGCAATAGTAACGACGTTCGTCTCCACGATGGCATCGTTGCCACGCGAAGTAAGTTCCGTCGGCTCATCCCAGTCATCGTTCATGCAGCCCGCAAAGAGGCAGCAGACCAAGCCCAGTATTGTGAATTTTATCTTGTTCATAACTGATTCGTGTTCTTTGTTATACATCTATTAAAATCAGAAGCGGTAAGAGACTTGGAACATACCGTTGGTACCATAGACATGATACTTCTTGGGGTTCTTGGAGAATACGTAGCCACGGCTATTGCCCGAGTTGGTCAGGTCGCTTCGGCTCTGCTCATAACCACCTGTCACGATAGTCTCATTGTTGGTGATGTTGGTTATCATTAAGTTAAACGATAGCAGACCGCCGTTCTTGATACGGATACTCTTGCCAATACTTCCATCGAGCATGAAACCTCCGTGTCCCTTTGCTTGGTCAAGGACATTATAAGAACCATCCTCGTTCACACCATTGGGCAAAGAAGCCACCTTGCTGGCATAACGCCAATAGGGAGAATAGCTCAGATAAATGCGGTCGTAGTAGTTGCAAGAAAGAGAGACATACCAACCACGGTTGTGATAGTCCAAGCCAAGGCTTGCGGCTGTTAGAGGTGTGCCACTCTCGCGCATATCCTTTATGAGGGCACGGTCGGTATAATATACGCCTTGCGTAGAATTGAGATAAGCTACATCAGCATTGCTGGAATTCTTAGCCTCGCTGATAGTTCCGATAGCCTTCAAATCCAGCCAAGAGAAGAGTTTGAAAGTCATTCCCAATTCTGCACCGTAATATTGTTTCTGCAGTCCGGTAATAGAATTATAAGAGAATGAGTTGATATCATCAAAATAGAAACAGGTCCATTCCGTAGCGTCATCCACCTGCGTGAAATATCCGCTCAAGTTGGCGTGCAGCCAAGGACCACTATATTGATAACTTATCTCTGTACTCAGCACGCGCTCATTCTTCAAATCGCGGACGAAGTCATTGTTCATTTCAGCAGCAGCAAAAGCTACATTAGCCAAAGGTGCGTTCCATTGGTAACCGGCACCGATGGAGATGACGTGACCATGACCTGCATCCCAAGAAGCCGTACCTCTTGCACCACCATCGAGGAAATGGGCTGCACCGCTCTTACCATAGGAGTTTTCTGCGAAGAGTCCGTTACGCATCTTTCCGTCGCGCTCCATACTTGTGCCACCAATCTTGCCGCTCAGAGTAAAATGGAAATGACCCACGTTGGCAGCGTAGTTTGCCCATGCGTATGCTTTATAGGTCTGAATATTATAATTGTAGCCAAACTTGTCTCCCTCTTTCACAACAGCATTGGGATTGTTTAAGTCGTACTGTACCCAATCTGAACCGGGAGCGTAATTTCCGACAGCGTAGGTGTTGATATTGTGGAAATATTTAGCACCGAGCAAGTCATCCATCTCCTGATAATGCATTCCTTTGTTGGAAGCCAGTACAAAACCAGCATTCCAATTGCTGTTCTGAGTCTGCTTCACGCTCAGAGTGGAAGCTAAAGTAAAGTAGAGGTTATTGTTGTGACGAGCCTGTATGTAGTACATGGCATCGCGTCCCAGTTCATTGGCATTACGGTTTGCCCAATAAAGGCGGTCCCACTGAATCTGGCGGTTCTCTTTATGGTATTTAAAATAGTCAACAGCGCGTTGCCAATCCCAGTATGCTTGCTCCGTCTGCAAATTGGTGTTGCCTGTGTTCCAAACATCATAGAATGTGCTGGGCATACTCTTCCAATAGTCAGGAGCGGGATTGTCACTGTTATTATAGTTCAATTTTGTGCTCTTGTACATTGAGTATTTACCCAAGAGGGTAGTAGTGAGCTTCATGTCGTCGTTGATTTTCCAATCCCAAGTGAAGAGGGCAGAAGGAGCGTAGTCGTTTACAACGCGTGAGTTGCGGCGCTCGCCATTCTGATAGCCCCAATAGGGGTTGTACTGATAGTCGTTGGCCAACCAGAAGCTCTCATCTGTTGCAGCACCCTGTGAAGCGCGCTCAGTGGGGTTGCCCCATGTGGCGAACGACAGAGAATGCTGAGTGCCCAACAGTTTTTCGAATCCGAAGAAGTAGGAGAGTGAATTATAGAAAGTTCCTTCCACGTATCCTTGGTCAGCCCAGCGGTAAGTAACATTGGCACTGAAAGCCCAACCTTTCTTGTTGAAGCCACTGTTGAAAGTGTACATGCCACGAAGCGTGTAGTTACGGTTGGCAACACCCAGCGAGAATCGGTGCCCGATGCGCTGGTTGCCCGAGCGGAAATCGTAGTTGTTGCTTCCAGCCAGACCAGAGACGGCGAAGTTGCCTGTCTCAAATGGAAGCGTGAAGTCCACATTACGTGTCAACTGATTCAAGCCTCCCACAGAGGAGAAACTGAACGTTCCCCGCTCAACGTCATTAACCGGGGCACCGTTGATGTAGATTTCATTGTACTTCTGATTGTAAGCACGATACCTGAATCTTACGGGGGAGAACAAATATCCCACTTCGTTGGCGTAAGCATTGGTGTTGGAATTGAGAATAGTTATACCTTGATAACTATTGTCATCTTCGTCCAACTGTGCTTCGGTAAAGGTGAACGAGTTGTCGTCGAGCGATTGAGCCTGTTGCCGTTGAGTGTTATTGTCTTGGGCAACTGCTGGGGACGCACAGCACAACGCGAACACTGCTATTTTTCCCTTTAAACGCATATTGAATGATAAATTGATTGTTATTTTCTGCAAAGATAACAATTTTTTGCTATCTTTGCACAACTGAAGCATAATTTTCACAACTTAAGGGAAAAGAAGCCGTATCTTTTTTATTACCTTTGCACAAAATTAATGAAATAAATATAAATTGATATGAAAACAAGGCTATTCTTTCTTACCGCACTATTGGCTGTTTTTTTGACTGTTTCTGCACAGGAGAAGAAATATTCAGCTTATGCAGTGGGATTCTACAACTTGGAAAATCTTTTTGACACACAGCACGACGAAGGAAAACTCGATGACGAATTTCTTCCCACAGGTTCCTATAAGTGGGACAGTATTAAGTATACCAACAAGCTCCACAATATGGCGCAAGCACTTTCCGATATGGGAACAGATAAGCTTCCTGGAGTTGGATGCGCTTTGATTGGCGTGAGTGAGGTTGAAAACGCCCATGCGCTCTCTGACCTTTGTGCTCAGCCAGCGATGGCAGCTCGTGGCTATAAGTTTGCCCATATTGAAGGACCGGACTTGCGTGGTGTGGATTGTGCGCTGATTTACAATCCTAAATTTTTTGAAGTGGAGGACATGAAGCTTTATCCTTATGTTCAACGGATGAAGGATAATCCCCACTTTGTCACGCGTGGTTTCTTCGCGGTCACAGGTAAACTTGCCAATGAACGGATAACGGTTATCGTGTGCCACCTCCCATCCCGATTCCAAGGTCCTGCCTATCGTGAGCAAGGAGCATCGGAAGTGAAAGAGTTGAAGGACTCTATCCTTAAAGCAGACCCAGAGCGAAAGATTTTTGTGATGGGTGATATGAACGATGACCCTGTCGACAAGAGTATGTATAAGTGTTTGTCGGCAAAGGAATCGCCGGAGAAGGTCGGTGATGACGACATGTATAATCCATGGTACAATATATTAAAAGGTGGTAAGGGAACGCTTTTCTACAAAGGTTCTTGGAATCTTTTCGACCAGATTGTCCTTTCGCCCAATCTCGTCAACCGCGACAGTAAACGCGATTTCTCAACCTTAAAGTTCTGGAAGAATGAAGTGCAGCGAATGCCTTATCTCTTCCAAACTGAAGGAGCCTACAAAGGCAGTCCCAAGCGTACTACAGCAGGTGGCGTTTGGCTGAATGGCTATTCCGACCACCTTCCCGTTGTGGTTTACCTCTTGAAAGAGCAGAAATAATAAATGTGAAGAATAGAATCTACTAACAGTCTATTCCAATCGTCCGCTGAAGGTGAAGCAATCGCTGAATTGTTTTCTCAACTTCAGCGGATTTTCTTTGAATATACCAAAGATAGCGCTTCCGCTGCCGCTCATCTGAGCGTAGATAGCTCCCAAGTCGTAAAGACGTTGTTTGATATCTCCCAACTCGGGATGAATCTTGAATACAGATTCCTCGAAATCATTACGAAGTTCATTCTTCCAAGTCTCTATGGGCTGGCGAACAATGTCACGGCAACATTTGGCAGGCTTTTCCACCCGAACATTCTGGTAAGCCTCCTTTGTTGAAACTGCCACATCGGGTTTCACTATACCTATATAATAGCCTCTAAGATTTCCACTTTCATTGTCAGCAGGCTCCAATTGGTCGCCAATGCCGGTCGCGAACGATGGCTGGGCTGTGATGAAAAATGCGCAGTCTGCTCCAAGTCGGGCGGCGTAGCGTTCCATCTCTGCATAGCCGATATCCAACTGGAAGTGCTCGTCCAATAGTCGAATCATAAAAGCGGCATCACTCGAGCCTCCGCCAAGACCCGCTTGCGAAGGAATGTGTTTATATAAGTGCGCATGAACACGGGGCAGCTCATAGTCAACTGCAATCAATTGATAAGCCCTTACGACTAAGTTGTCCTGTTCATTACAGTCTACAGCATTTCCCGTAATCTTCAGGTCGCAATCGACTTCGGATGGAAATTTTGTATCCATCTGCTGTACTTCAAGTGCATCATAGAGTGGGATAGGGTAGTACACAGTTTCCAAATTGTGGTAGCCATCTTCGCGGCAACCTACGATATTGAGGCCTAAATTGATTTTAGCACAAGGAAATACTATCATAGTCTTAGTGTTATTATTTTCAGCAAAGATAATGGAAAACAGTAGAAGAACAAAATATTCGTATTCTTTTTTCTACTCTTTTTCTCTACCTCGATTTTTTTTCATACTTTTGCATCATAATTTAGGATAAGATTATGCCCAACACATCATCAAATAAAAAGACCTCTTCAAAAACTCCCATAGACCCTTCATTTGGCCATCTTCAGCCACAAGCACTTGATATAGAGAAAGCCGTCTTAGGTGCTCTCATGGTAGACAAGGACGCCTTCTCGATGGTTTCAGAGGTGCTACATCCCGAAACTTTCTACGACCCACGTCATCAGAAAATCTATACGGCAATCCAGCACCTCAACATGGAGGAGAAGCCTGTTGACTTCATGACTGTGACTGACCAACTGGAGCGGCAAGGCGATTTGGAGGCAGTCGGCGGTGCACCCTATATTGTCGAACTTTCTTCGCGCGTGGCTTCTTCAGCCAATATTGAGTATCATGCCCACATCATCGCCCAGAAGTATTTGGCGCGCCAACTCATCCACTTTGCCTCCGAAATCGAGACGATGGCATTTGACCCCACTGTGGACGTGGACGAATTGATGCAGTCTGCCGAGGGTTCTCTCTTTGAACTCTCGCAGAAAAACATGCGCCAAGACTTCACTCAGATTGACCCCATCATCAAGCAGGCAGTTGATGCTATCACGAAAGCTTCGGCAAATGATAGTGGTATCACGGGTATTCCTTCCGGCTATACCAAACTTGATGAGGTGACGAGTGGCTGGCAGCGAAGCGACTTGATTATTATTGCCGGACGACCTGCCATGGGTAAAACTTCTTTTGCTCTTAGTCTTGCCAAGAACGCCGCGGTAGACTATAAGATTCCAATCGGTTTCTTCTCGCTCGAAATGAACAACATGCAGCTCGTCAACCGCCTCATCTCCAACACCTGTCGCATAAAGGGCTCAAAGATTATGAATGGACAGTTGTCGCCCGATGAATGGGAGCGACTGGACAAGAATCTTGTGCAACTTACAGGAGCGCCTATCTATATTGACGACACTCCGGGTCTTTCTGTCTTTGAGCTTCGAACCAAGGCACGCCGACTGGTTCGTGAGAAAGGAGTACAGATTATCATGATAGACTATTTGCAGTTGATGAATGCCAACGGTATGCGTTTCAACAACCGTCAGGAAGAGGTTTCCACTATCTCGCGTTCACTGAAAGGATTGGCTAAGGAACTCGATATTCCAATTATCGCCTTGTCGCAGTTGAACCGAACTGTTGAAAACCGCGAGGGGCAGGGCATCGACGGCAAACGCCCTCAGCTGAGTGACCTCCGAGAGTCCGGTGCCATTGAGCAAGATGCTGATATGGTAATCTTTGTACACCGCCCTGAATACTATCACATTCTTCAAGATGAGAAAGGCAACAACCTGAAGGGTATGGCTCAAATCATCATTGCCAAGCACCGTAAGGGCGCCACAAAGGATGTGCTCCTTACATTCAAGGGAGAATACACAACCTTCCTCAATCCTGAGGAAAATCAGTTCTCGCCATTGGATTCTGCTGACCAAGGAGGTGAAATCATCGGAAGCCGACTTAACGGAGAGGACATAGATGGTCTTCCTCCGATGAATTCTGATGTACCTTACTAATAAAGCAAGTTTAGAGAAGTTTCGCAAGTTTGCAACTTGCTTACTTCAAAGGAGTTTAAAAAGTCAAAGAAGTAATAGACGAATGTTCTATTTCTGCAGTGTATGCGGTTCATGCTAAAACAATAGAAGTGGAACACAAATAAAAATCCCTGTTGCGTCCATTTTTCGCAACAGGGATTTATTATGTTGTATATTTGGCGATTACTGTTTCGTCAATGCCTCAAGTTCCTTAGTTCTGGAATCATTGGCACCGTAAACGTTGTAGTAGCACTGATAGAGCACGTAAGCCCAGCTGATTTGCTCCTGGTTGGGATCCATTTGACGAGCTTTCTCCAGATAAGTGATAGCATCCTTGTAGAGAGCCTTGCGCTGTGCGTCATTGTCAACAAGAGCTGCCTTATTGATGATGGCACTTGCTAAACTGCCGTGAATAATAACGAGCTGGTCGTTGATGGAGATGCACTTCTTGAAGCTCTCGATTGCTTTGTCATATTCCTTCTTGTCTTCTTCCAAACGGCCCTTAAGGAACCATGCAGAGAGATTGTTGGGGTCTTTGGAGAACTTATCGTTCAACAGCTCGTCAACCTTACTATTCATGTTCAATCCTCTGTAGAGGTTAGCCAACTGCTCGAATATCATATCAGACTCGGGATGCTGCTGATAGAGCGTCTCCATATTGCTGACGAACTTCACTGAGTCCTCATGAGTCTTCAGGTTTTGGCCAGCCATCTGAACTTTGAGGTTCAAGGCATCCTTTGCCTGTGTGGGGTCCTTCAATGCAATGTCACAATAAGCGTTTGCCTTGTCATACATCTTCAACTGACTTGCATAGAAAGCTGCATAGAGAGCTACCTGTCCAAGAAATTCCTTCTCAGTTTCTTTGTTGACAAAAGGAGTATTCTCTGTGTCAAGGAATAAGCCCCAATATTTCACTACACCCTTAGCATCGCTCTTTTGGGCTGCCGTCTGTCCAGCGTTGACAAGACCGAGACGGGTCATTGTGACGCGCTGAGTGTTGGCTTCCTGGAACTTAGGCTTTACTTTGCCTTTCTCATCGGGCATGTTATCATACTTTGCACATTCCATTGCATCGACGACTGCATTGTAAGCAGCATCATACATGCCCACAGTGTCAACGGGCTGGAGAGCCTGTCCACTCTTTGCAGCCAATTCGTTAGCTGCCATCGTGTTATTCTGCGCATTGTAGAATTCAATGGCAAGGTCTACCAGATGATTGTAAGCAGCGGCCTTCTCCTTATTATTAGCAAAGGAGTTGAGGTTCTGCTTAACCAAAGCTTCAGCCTCGGCATAAGTCTTAGCCTTCTTAACGGCTTTCAATGCGTCGCTGTCACCAGCAAAAGCGGTGGAAGCTCCGAGCAGCAACATTGCTGCAATCATTAATTTTTTCATAATCGTTATTGGTTTAAATGGTTAAATTCTAATTTATTTTTGCTCGTCGTTATTATCAGAGGTTTCTTCAGAGTTTTCCTCTTCAGTTTGGGAGTTGCCTTCTTCCGGCTCTTGATAAGCCTCAGCCAGACTCTCAGCCGTACTGTCAGCCTGAATCTGCTCATTTTGGTGAGCCCACTGTGCGCGGCTTTCTTCCTCAACAGCTGCCTCCAACTCAGAACTCATTACCTTGCAAACACTTGCAATAACATCGTTCTTCTTAGTGAGGTTGATAAGACGAACACCCTGAGTATTGCGGCCCATGACGCGCACGTCGGCAACAGCCAAGCGAATCACGATTCCACTCTTATTGATAATCATCAAGTCATTCTGATTCGTTACGTTCTTGATTGCAACTAAACGACCAGTCTTGTCGGTGATGTTCAAAGTGCGAACGCCCTTACCGCCGCGGAATGTCTTGCGATAATCCTCAACTTGTGAACGCTTGCCATATCCTTCCTCGCTGACAACCATTACGGTCTCTTCCTCAGGATTGTTCACCACAATCATACCAATCACCTCATCGTCCTTACCGTTGAGCGTCATACCCTTCACACCGGTTGCAACACGTCCCATCGGACGGATGTCGGACTCATTGAAGCGGCAGGCACGACCATTGCGGTCGGCAAGAATAAGTTCGTTGTGGCCATTTGTCAAACGTACATCTACCACCTCGTCACCTTCATTCAGATTGATGGCAATGACACCGTTGGCACGAGGACGTGAATACTGCTCCAAGACTGTCTTCTTGACGATACCAAACTTTGTGGCGAAGACCACATAGTGGCTGTTGATGAATTTCTCATTGCCCAAGCCACCGCCTCTTAGACGAAGGAATGCATTGACAGAATCGTCACTATCAATATTGAGAAGATTCTGAATGGCACGACCCTTGGAATTCTTCTCGCCCTCGGGTATGTCGTAGCAATGGAGCCAGTAGATGCGTCCCTTCTTGGTGAAGAAGAGCATTGTTTGATGCATCGTGGCAGGATAAATGAACTCTGTGAAGTCATTGTCTCGCGTATGGGCACCCTTGGAGCCAACACCGCCACGCGCCTGCTCGCGGAATTCACTCAGCGGTGTACGCTTGATGTAGCCTAAGTGGCTGACCGTGATGACAACAGGGTCATTGGGATAGAAGTCCTCTGCATTAAACTCGTGCTCGTCGGGGATAATCTGGGTGCGGCGCTCGTCATTGAACTGCTCCTTTACTTCCAGAAGTTCCTTCTTCATCACTTGCTTGCACTTCTCCGGGTCATCGAGGATAGACTGCAGTTCCTCGATATTCTTCATCAATTCGTCGTATTCAGCGTGCAACTGCTCCAAACGCAGACCAGTGAGCTGAGACAGACGCATGTCAACGATAGCCTTACTTTGGAGATTGTCCAAATCAAAGCGCTTCTCCAAGTTGACTTGAGCCTCGGCAGGAGTCTTGCTCGCACGGATGATATGCACCACCTCGTCAATATTGTCGCAGGCGATAATCAAGCCTTCGAGAATGTGGGCACGTTCCTTAGCTTTCCGCAGGTCGTACTTGGTGCGACGGATGGTTACGTCGTGACGGTGCTCAACGAAATATCTCACACAGTCGGCAAGGCTCAGCAAGCGGGGACGTCCCTTCACCAAGGCGATGCAATTGACTGAAAATGAACTTTGTAGAGCAGTGAGTTTAAACAACTTGTTAAGAATGACATTGGCATTGGCGTCTTTCTTCACGTCAACAACAATGCGCATGCCTTGACGACCTGTCTCATCGTTGACATTGGAGATACCGTCAACCTTTCCCTCTTTCACGAGGTCGGCAATATATTCGATGAGTTGGCGCTTGTTGACTCCATAAGGAATCTCGGTGACAACAATCTTATCATGACTTTCACCAGCCTCTATCTCTGCCTTAGCCCGCATGATGATGCGTCCACGACCTGTCTCATAGGCTTCCTTAACACCCTTTAAGCCATAGATGTAAGCACCAGTGGGGAAGTCGGGCGCAGGGATATAGCGCATCAGTTCGGTACTGGTGATCTCTGGGTTGTCAATGAAAGCACAGCAACCGTCTATCACTTCGCCGAGATTGTGCGTCGGTATGTTGGTTGCCATACCCACAGCGATACCATTGCCGCCATTCACCAAGAGATTGGGTATCTTGGTAGGCATGACAGAAGGCTCCTGAAGGGTATCATCGAAGTTGTTGGTCATGTCAACGGTATCCTTGTCAAGGTCATCCATCGTGCGCTCACCCATCTTGGAGAGTCGGCACTCTGTATAACGCATGGCAGCGGGAGAGTCGCCATCAACTGAACCGAAGTTACCTTGACCATCTACAAGCTTATAGCGCATGTTCCAATCCTGTCCCATACGAACCAAAGCGCCGTAAACAGAGCTGTCGCCGTGGGGGTGATATTTACCCAAAACCTCACCTACAACGCGCGCGCATTTCTTGTAAGGTTTGTCGCTTGTGTTGCCAATGCCCATCATACCGTAAAGAATACGGCGGTGTACAGGCTTAAAGCCATCCCGCACATCGGGAAGAGCTCTCGCAACGATAACCGACATAGAATAGTCGATGTAGGAGGACTTCATCTCCTCCTCAATGTTGATCTTTAAAATTCTGTCCTGATCAATTGTTTGATTATTATCCATTATATTGCAATTGTTTTTTCTGCAAATCGGCGCTAATGCCGTTTTTTTGCTCTCTAAGCGTTTTTATTGCTCGTTTCAAGGTGTAAAATTACTAAATATATTTCATACAAAAAACGTTTTAGCGCGAAAATTAAAGCTTACTCCTTATTTTATGTCTAAAAATCCCAGTTGAGCTATATTTTCAGATAAATATTTTGTAGAAAGAAAAAAATGACGTATTTTTGTAAAATACATCAAACAAAACCAAACATGAGATTATATAAAGCTACATATTTAATTATCTTGTTGTTAGTGCTGCCTTTGACTGTTTTCGCCCAGCGTAGAACGAACAGACACAAGGTAGCAGCAAAGCCTCGAAATGCACTTTTTGAACAATTGTTGCCCAATACGGCTAAAATCATGTTTATTGACAGTATTGTTGTTCAGAAAGATGCAGACTGGCTGAAATATATACCTTTAGATAAGGAAAACGGAAGCTTGTCAATTCAGGATGGTAAGATAACGTATGAAAACGGATTCGGCAATTACCGGCTCTTTGCTTTTAATGATACGACAAATAGAGGTATCTACTCACAGAACTTGATGGGAAATGGCTTCTCTTCACCCCAAAGTCACAAGGAATTGTCTGAGGGTATTGACAATGCTAGTTATCCCTATTTGGCTGCAGATGGCAAGACCCTGTATTTTTCGGGAGAAGGAAAGAACAGCGTTGGCAAGAGGGACATTTTCATGTCTGTTTATAACCGTGATGAGAATGCTTTCTATGAACCGGAAAATTACGGCTTACCCTTTAATTCAACTGCCAATGACTATCTCCTCATCATCGACGATTACGACACATTGGGTTGGCTCGTCAGCGACAGATACCAGGAGGAGGATAAAGTCTGCATCTATACTTTTGAGCCAACTTCCTTCAGAGTGTCTTTGAGTAATGAAGACTACACAGAAGATGAGTTGAAGCATTTGGCACAACTGAAAAGTATAGCAGACACATGGGCTTTTGGCGACAGAGATAAAGCTTTGAAGCGCTTGAATGCCTTGAAAGAGAGGTTGAGCTTGAAAGAGCAATCTGAGAGTTTTTCTTTCATTGTCAACGATAATACAGTGTATCACGATATCAACTCTTTTCATTCGGCTGAAGCCAGACAACTTTGCGGTAGGCTCATCGACCTAAGAAAAGAGATATCGAATAAAAGAAATCGGTTGGACAGCTTAAGAAACAATGCCAAAGCGGCATCTAGTGAGATATTATCCTTGGAACAAGAACTGCCGCAACTGGAAAGTAATGCCAAGAAATTGGAGAAGAACATCAGAAACATTGAAAATCAAAATTAATATATTGTTATTGTAATGAGTAAGTATTTTTCACCTTCAGAACTGCTAATCAATCAAGATGGCAGTATCTATCATCTGCACCTAAAGCCAGAACACCTTGCTGACAAAGTAATTCTTGTGGGCGACCCAGACCGTGTTAATTTAGTGGCTTCCCACATGACAGATATAGAATGTGACGTTCATAACCGTGAGTTCCATACCATCACCGGTAAGTATAAAGGAAAGAGAATTACCGTGCAGGGTACAGGTATTGGCTGCGATAACATCGACATCGTTCTCAATGAATTGGATGCTTGTGCGAATATAGATTTCAAAACTCGCGAAGAAAAGAAAGACTTCAAACAACTCACGATTGTAAGAGTCGGAACCTGTGGTGGTTTGCAGCCCAATACACCCACGGGGACATTCATAGCAAGCGTAAAAAGCATCGGTTTTGATGGTCTGCTTAATTTCTACGGTAAGCGCGATGAAGCTTGCGACTTGAAAATGGAAGAGGTATTCATTAAGCACATGAATTGGGAGCGTCCTACATGCATTCCTTATATCGTTCCTTCAGATGAAGAATTGCTTGAAAGAGTGGCTAAGGACGACATGGTAAGGGGCTACACGATTGCGTGCGGAGGTTTCTTCGGACCGCAGGGTAGGGAACTACGTGTGCCGCTCGCCGACCCAAAGCAAAATGAAAAAATTGAAAGTTTTGAATACGAAGGGCTTCATATTACAAACTTTGAGATGGAGTCGTCGGCTGTGGCTGGTTTGAGCCGTATGATGGGTCATAGGGCATTGACCTGCTGCATGGTGATAGCCAATCGACGTGCTGGTACGGCAGATGCTGGGCAACATGCCAACATTGACAAATTGATAGTGAAAGTTCTTGAACGAATTTAATCTTTTAATATTTTGAGTGAGACAATTTGCGCTTTAGCCACTCCTGCGGGCGGTGCCATCGGCATTATCCGCATGAGTGGCGACAAAACCTTCAAGATAATAGAAGGCTTGCTTAAGACTCGCTCGGGCAAGCCTTTTGTTTATGCCACAAGCAAGAAACGCTTCTATGGAGACCTGTACTCCTTAGATGGAGAGTTGATTGACGATGTGGTAGTGAATTTCTATCCTGCTCCTCATTCCTATACAGGGGAAGATTGCGCGGAAGTTTCCTGCCACGGGTCATCCTATATTCTCCAGCAGGCATTGTCTGCTTTGATAGCGGCTGGATGCAGACAGGCGCAACCCGGTGAATACACCAAACGAGCCTATCTGAACGGTCGTATGGATTTAAGTCAGGCAGAAGCTGTGGCTGACCTGATTAGTGCCTCCAACAAGGCTACGCATAAAATTGCCTTGGGACAATTGCGTGGACATATCAGCAATGCGTTGGCACAACTAAGAGAGAAACTTCTTAAGTTAAACTCCTTGCTGGAGTTGGAACTCGATTTCAGTGACCATGAAGAATTGGAGTTCGCTGATAGAAAAGAACTATTGACATTAGCCGAGGAGTTGCAACAAAGAATTGAGAAACTTGCCAATTCCTTTGCTGCTGGAAAAGCGATTAAGGAGGGTATAGCCGTAGCTATCGTTGGCAAGCCCAATGTTGGTAAAAGTACGTTGCTCAACAGACTATTGCGTGAAGATAGAGCCATCGTTAGCAATATCAGTGGAACAACCCGAGATACTATAGAGGATACAACTACCATTCATGGTATTACTTTCCGGTTTATTGACACGGCGGGACTCCGCCATACAACCGATGAAATCGAGAAGATGGGAATAGAGCGCACGTATAAGAAACTTTCTGAAGCTGCCATTGTGATTTGGTTACTTGACCAAGCACCCAGCAGTGAAGAAGAAAATCGTATGCGCTCCTTAACAGAAGAAAAGAAACTCATCAAAGTTTTCAATAAGTCCGACCTTCATCCCGATACAGATATCCCTAAAGAAGATGGAATTATAAGAATGTCTGCGAAATACGACAGCAATCTTGATGTTCTTGAGGAACAACTCTACCAAGCAGCAGGAATTCCCGATATTACAGAGAACGATGTGATTGTGACGAATGCGAGACACTACGATGCCTTATTTCGGGCTGATGAGAGCATTGGTCGCGTCCTTGACGGTCTTCAATCCGGGCTTAGTTCCGACCTTGTGAGTGAAGACCTCCGCATCTGCCTTGAGCAATTGGCAGAGATTACAGGTGGAGCCATCACACCTCAAGAAACCCTTAATAATATTTTTCAGCACTTTTGCATCGGGAAATAATTTAACATTTCCATTCATCACTATTTAACACTATTGATAGCGTAAAGCATTAAAAAGCAGTGCTTTACGCTATTCATTGAAAAAAATTGAAACGAAATGAATGCAGATGACAATACTGAAAGAAACTTGAAATAGTAAAATTACATGTTAACATTTTCTTCGTGCAGTCGTTTCGCTCTTAAAAGTATCGTCAATCCAACTCGCTATAGAAGGAGGGGCGATAGGGCACGATGCTCTACGTGGAGCTCCAGTCGCAAGAGACTTGTTTTTCTAACCAGGAACCTACGGCATCCTGCAAGGTTATCCCGCAGGATATCATTGTGTTCCCCTATCTCTTACGGATTCTCTCTTTCAGAAGCAGTGCCCTATCATGCAATGCACATCATTTAGTTGTAGCAGCTCTCACCGTGTTCGTAGATGTCGAGTCCTTCCTCCTCAATGCGAGCGTCAACACGCAGGCCAACGGTCTTCTTGATGGTGCCAAACAGAATGATACCACAGGCTGCAGCCCAAGCGTCGATGCAGAGAATGCCGAAGCACTGAGCGCCGAAGAAGCCGAATCCATTGCCATAAAAGGCACCTGAGTCAACGGCAAGCAGACCTGTGAGCAGGGTGCCGAGGATTCCGCACACGCCGTGAACAGAGCTGGCGCCGACGGGGTCGTCAACGTGAAGTTTCTGGTCGATGATTTCAATGGAGAACGGCAGGACGGCTCCGCAAACCAGTCCGACGATGACCGCACCCAAAGGCGACACGAGGTCACAACCTGCCGTGATGCCTACCAATCCGGCGAGTATGCCGTTGAGCGTCAGTGAGAATGAGGGCTTGCCATACTTTATCCAAGTGACGAACATGGTGGTAATGCCAGCTGCTGCGGCAGCCAAGTTCGTGGTTAGGAATACGTGGGAGATGGCTACGCGGTTCACTTCACCCGAAGCAGCCAACTGAGAGCCGGGGTTGAATCCGAACCATCCAAACCAGAGAACGAATACGCCGAGTGCGGCAGCCATCAGGTTGTGGCCAGGAATGGCATTGCTCTTGCCGTCCTTGCGATACTTGCCCAAGCGGGGACCCAGCACGATGGCACCGATGAAAGCAAGCACGCCACCTACGCTGTGTACGATAGCCGAACCGGCGAAGTCGTGGAAGGTAGCTCCGAAAGTGTCCATCATGAAGCTGCCGTCAGCACCGTTCATCAGCCAGCCGCCACCCCAGGTCCAGTGACCCTCAACGGGATAGATAAGCAAGGAAATGAAAAACGAGTACACGCAGTACATGGAGAACTTAGTGCGCTCAGCCATGGCTCCCGATACGATGGTCGCCGATGTGGCGCAGAACACGGTCTCGAAAATGAGGATTCCCTCGGTGGGCATGCCAGCGGCGTTGTGATAGAAACTCAGGTCGCCGAAGTTCGGGGCGCCAATGAATCCGGTTCCGTCGCTACCGAACATGAAGCCGAAGCCTACGAACCAGAACAGCAGGGAGCCAATCATGAAGTCCACGAAGTTTTTGAACAAGATGTTGGCTGTGTTTTTGCTACGCGTGAATCCGGCTTCGCACAGGGCGAAACCCGGTTGCATGAAGAACACAAGCATGGCAGCAAGCAACATCCATACTGTGTCGACTGATATGCTTAAATCTTGAATGGTCATAATAATTGTGTGTCTGTGTTGTTGTTTAAAATGCTTTCTCTACTCTCCCAAACCTATAAGGAAATGCTTTGTTATCCTGAAAACACATGGGTTGATGCTGGCAAAATGCCTTTCGGATGAGATTCTTATTTTAGTTTCCAATCGGTTGTTTGGGATTATTTTTCCTGCTCTGCATTATAGAGGGCAATGTCTCCTCTCTCGCCTGTGCGGATTCGAATAGTGTCCTCGACAGGAATGACAAAGATGCGACCGTCACCAATCTCGCCAGTCCGGGCGGCACCCTCGACGGCGGCAATGGTCTTCTCCACATTCTTGTCCCTCACGACGATATTGAGCAACACACGCTCTATGCTGCTGGTATCGTACATTACGCCACGGTAGATTCTTGCCTGGCGCATCTTGCCCTCTCCACGCACGTCGTAGTAGCTGAACCACTCGATGCCGGCTGCCAGAAGGGCTTCCTTGACTTCTTCAAACTTGGTCTTGCGGATGATGGCTTCAATCTTTTTCATCTTTACATTGTTTTAATTAATAATATACTTTTAAACCTTTTTGTAAAGTTTAAAGTGCAAATTTACAACAACTTGTCAAGGAAAACAATATTTAAATGGCACTTTGAAACTAAAATCTGACACTTGCTTTTATATTGTAAAGCAATAAGCTTTATTTTGTGACGAATTGAAATAAGAATCAATCAGATTACTTTCAAATAGATATTTTTAGCTGATTAATAGGTTTTTGTTGATGCTAAACTATTCAAATAGCTATCTTATTGTATTAACTTTGAATTGTAATAGAACCTATTTGTATTCTTCATAACATCCATTGTGCTGTTATTTTACGGTTATTGTCATTTAAGGGTACAAGTGAGACTCCATTAGACAATGTACGAATAGCCATCATTGGAACGAATATTTGCTAAAAAAGTTTACTGGACAGTAAAAAATATTATATATCTTTGTGTAGTTTTTCGTTAGGATGTTGCGTCTAACGAGTGTAAGGAATTAAAAAACAAACATAATGGACGACAATCAACAACAATTCATGGCTATGGTCCGACAGAACAAAAGCACTATTTACACCGTATGCTACATGTTCTCCAAAGACCAGGACGAGGTGAACGACTTATTTCAAGAGGTGCTCATCCGCCTGTGGCAAGGATTTGCCAACTTTGAGGGCCGAAGCGATGTGAAGACGTGGATCTACCGTGTGGCGCTCAACACGTGCATCACGCTGGACCGAAAGAAACGACGCCACCACAAGGAAAGGGTCTACATGGGCGATGACCTCTTCAGCGGCAACGAACGTGACTCACAGCAGGCAGAGATGCTGCACAAGCGTATTATTCGGCTTCAGCCTCTCGATCGTGCCATTGTTCTGCTCTGGCTCGAGGACATCAGCTACGAGGAGATTGGTGCCATCATCGGCATTACGGCAAAGAACGTGAGCGTTCGACTCTACCGCATCCGCGAGCAACTCAAAAACTTGTCTAACGATTAAACGCAACAACATTATGAATACAACAAATGGCAACTTCAACGAACTCGACGAGATGAAGCAGCAGATGCAAATGCTGCAAGACAAATTTCAGAAGGAGGTAACTATCAACGACCGACTTATCCAAGAGTCAATACGACATAAGATGTCGTGGAACAAAAAACTTTTTTGGTCGGACATTATTTCTATTCCTATTCTCATTTTTATCCAATTGGTGATGACGGAGGTGTTCCAGCTCTCTTGGTGGAGCTTGGGCATCTTTACTGCTGTGGTGCTTGCAATAGTATTTGCAGATTATAAAATCAACGTCAGCACGCTTCGGGATGAGGACTTACAGCGCAACAACCTCATCGAAACCGCCAAGAAACTGGTGCGCATGAAGAGGCTTGGGAAAATAGAATGTATCATCACTTTTCCCTTGGGTTTTTCATGGGCAGGCTGGGTTTGCGTAAAGCTTTGGTTACAAGTGAATCTGCAACGTAATGAACTTTTAAGTCAAGGATATGGATTGTTCTGTGTGGTACTGTTTGTCTTGGGACTGTTAATTGCCCTATACTTCTACCGCAAAATGCAGCGCTCTAACGATGAACTCATCGAGCAGATTAATAGTATCACTACTGATAACTAACTGAGTGCACTATGCTATAATATTTCCAGCCATACAACAAACGATTATGAGAAAATTGTTTTTAATTAACGTGAGTTCGATGAAAATAATTGGCTATGCCGATTCAATATTCGCATGAAATCACTTCTATAATTATCTACTTGTGATTGCTGACAGGTGCCACCCAATCGGGCGGCACTTGCCAGCACGTCGGGTGCCAAGTGCCACCCATTCGGTTGCCACTTGCCAGCACACGCAAATAAACGCTGCTACGCTCTGAATTTGACAGCGACGGCTGAAACACACTACAAAGGTTTATATACTATATAATATTAATATTATATAGTAGCAGTCACTTGCACAATGGAAGAAAGAATTCGTCGAACTCGCGTTAATTATTTGCAAGTTTCAAGCTAATATCCTATCTTTGCAATGTAAACCACGATTTATATAAATCATTATGTCCATAATTGTACGGCTATGAAGTTCTACGACAGAGAAAAAGAAATCGCTATCTTGCGTGAGAATGAAGCCCGTTCGCAACATGCGGCCTCATTCACAGTGTTGATGGGCAGGAGACGTATCGGAAAGACAACGCTTCTCCGACATGCCTTTCAAGGCAAAGATGTAGCGTATCTTTTTGTCTCCCGAGATAGTGAAGCCATGCTGTGTAGAAAGTTTCAGGATGCTTTGACTCAACAATTAGGAATGAAGGTTTATGGTGTGATTTCGCATTTCCGTGAACTATTTGAGTTTATGATGCAAGAAAGTCTGCATCGACATTTCACGGTTGTGATTGATGAGTTCCAAGGATTGTATCGCATTAATCCAAGTATTTTCAGTGAGATGCAGGATATTTGGGACCGTTATCATACGGAGTCTCACATCAATCTCGTTGCTTGTGGTAGCATCCATTCGCTGATGAAACGCATTTTTGAGAATGAGTCGGAACCTCTATATGGTCGTCCTACTTCCAAACTGACGCTGCATCCTTTCCCGATTCAAGTTCTCAAGAACATTTTGCATGATGCCAACCCTGACTACAGCAACGAGGACCTTTTGTGTCTTTATATGCTTACGGGAGGTGTTGCCAAATACGTGGAACTGTTGGTTGACGCCCAATGTTTGACCAAGGACCAAATGCTCGATTATGTGTGTCGCCCAGACTCCTATTTTCTCTCCGAAGGGCACGATTTGTTGGTCAACGAATTTCAAGGAGAGTATGGCACTTACTTTTCTATCCTCCAGTTAATTGCCGGTGGATTGACACGAAGAAGCGAAATTGACAGTGCATTGCAAAAAGACACGGGAACATACTTGAGGAACTTAGACGAATACTACGAGATGATTAGCAAACTTCGTCCATTGTTGGCAAAGACAGGTAGCAAGGTGAGTGCATACGAAATAAAAGATGAGTTTTTGCGCTTCTGGTTCCGTTTTATTTATCCCTATCAGTCTATGATTGAGATGGGACAGTTGGATCTCATCCGACAAAATATAGACAAACATTATACGGAATTCTTTGGACGTACGCTTGAACGCTATTTCCAAAGAAAACTGATGGAAACCGGGCTGTACACACAAGTGGGTAACTGGTGGGACCGAAAAGGAAATAATGAAATCGACATCATTGCCCTCAATAGTATTGAGCATACGGGTGTAATTGCGGAAGTCAAGCGCCACGCGGACCGCATTTCCCTAACAACTCTCAAAGAGAAAGCCAGCAATTTGCCGAAGTCTGATTTTGGAAAATATAATCTTCAGTTAAAGGGTTTGTCATTGGATGATATGTGATATCAACTCATATCGGCAATTTAAATGATAATCAATTACCATACTAATAATAGCGTAAAGCAGATTCAACAGATGCTTTACGCTATTCTTTTATCCTTCAAGAGTATTGTGCTAAGAATGCACAAGTAAAAGACTATCTTAATGATTATAGAGAGCGAAGAACAGCGGCAACCTGCTCGTGCAGTTCTTGTTTCTGGCTCTCGTCCAAAACAACTACGTTGGACGTCCATGCTTCAATGTTAACAGTAAGCCCAACCTGATTGGGTAATACTTCTGCACCGAGGAAAGTCAAGAGAGACGTTAATTTTTCCCGGCAGTCTTTGGTCTTGTTTTTGCCTCCAATACCGGTGAGTACGACCTTCTTGCCTTTGATGGCTGTCTTCCTTTCGGGGGCGTCTGCACTTAGCGGGCGGGAGAGCCAATCGAATAGATTCTTTACGTGACCGGGATAACTGTAGTTGTACTCAGGGGAAAACACCCAAAGGGCATCAGCATCCATCACTGCTTTGCGAACCTTTGCCACTGGCTCGGGTGCAGGAAACTCGATGTCTTGATTGACAAAAGGCAGGTCTGAGTAATCAAGCCATTCCACCTGTGCCTTGTCTTCGAGCAACTGACAAACATGTTTAGCTATTTGCTTATTGAATGATTTTTCTCGTAGAGAACCAAGTATGAAAAGTATTTTCTTCATTATCTTATAAATTAAATGATTTGAATCTATTTCGTATTAAAGCATTATCTTGCGATACAAATTTACGAACAATCCACAAACTGGCAAAATTATTAAGGATTATTTATAAGTTGCCAGTATTTCTAAGAGAATATAACTTTTTGATGGTATTGAGATTTGCAATGTTATTATCGCTTCTAAGAAAAATAAATCCCTCAACCGCCCCAAATAAGGACAGTTGAGGGATAATATACGCACGGAAGCCGAATCAAGCCCCGTGGAAGAGATATTCTTTTTGTATGTCTGAAGTAAGACGTGTAAAGATTTCCTCCTCCAGATTGTGAGCCACTTCAAGGGCGTGGAGTAGGAGAGAGTCAGAGAATTGCTGCAGCATATCCAAGGCTTTCATGGGTGCCTTCTTGTAGGTTTCCAAATATTCAGACTCAAATTCACGCTGACGTTCGTCGTTCTCCTTTTCAAGTTTTGCATAAGCCTCCTTGATAATGGGAGCATAAGCATTGTAGTTAGTCATGCCGAGCGTCATCACCTTGCGGAAAGCCCAATAAGCAGATTTGTTATCCGTTCTGCCATTGCCGAGTTTGTAGGCTTCGGGCACATCACGCACACCCTGATAGAGAGGCAGGAATACACCGAGGTCTGCCATACCCATGGCGATGTAGGTGACATGACCGATTTCCTGTGGCAGATTTGGACGTACTTGAATAATATGGGTCTGCGTAGTACGGAAAATACTTACCGGACGCCACGGCTCTTTGCCGTTGTTATGCAGATACGGGTCATGGTCAGTGCCATCATAATGGAAACGGAAAGCTGTGCGCAACGCATTCAAATCAATAGGCTTCTCTGCCTTTGCAAAAACTGGGAATGTGTTCTTGGTGACATCGTTCTTAATTGCAGGTGAGAACATCTTCTGCAATCCCCATACACGTGGATAATTGTAGGTGAAGTCATCATGACCCGGCTCCTTGCAATCGTGTGCATAGGCTTTATGGAAATCAAACTTGCCTTCAGCAGGATTATAGAGTCCATTCTTCTGGGCGAACTCAATCAAATCTGGAGCGGCAAGGAAGTTCTCTTTATCATTGGGATTATATTCGCGCAAACGACTCTGATTACCTGTCACATAATACATGTCAGCAGGAATACGCGCAGCCAGCCAACGATGTCCACAGGCATTCTCCAAATACCAAATCTCCTTATCGTCGATGAAACCGATGCCGAAACCTTCGGCTGAACCATATTTTTCGATAAGGGCACCCAAACGCTCAACACCCTCGCGCGCTGTGTGGATGTAGGGCAATACAATATTGTAAGTGCAATTTTCAGCCAATCCATCGGGAACATACGGGTCGAACTGCAAGGCTTCCTTACTGCTGAAGATGGTCTCTGTAGAACTCATTCCTACACCCGCCGTATTGAATCCGGCACTTCCCCATTCACCGGGGAACTGATAATCGGGCAGTCCAGTATAGCCCAAAGCCTCTTCGGGAAGCGGACACTTGAAGGCGCTATCCTTAGCAACGAACTCCTTTGGACCATGTTTAGTGTCAGTATGGATTTCATAGTTGATAGCCATCATGGCATCGAAGTCGCTTGAACGGCATAAGAAACGGGAGCCATCGGCAGACATCTTGTCGCCCACAATGATAGTTGTACATTCGGAAGGCAGATTGCTTTCGCGTTTAATAGAATTGTTCATATAGCATTTATATTTAAAGTTGGTGCTAATTTAAGCAAATTATTTCAGAGCCGCAAATAAAATCTAAAAAAACACCTGTAGAGGATACGACAATGGGAGAAATTACGTAGAACTTAGGAATTTCTTATGGTAGGAACTCCTTCTACTCGTTATAAAGTGAGAAACTAAAAATAAAGACGGAACACCGAGCCATTTTCCCCTTCTCCCCAATATTCAGCGGAGAGGTTGAATTGAAAACTCAGATGATTGGCTGCCTCTTCATCAAGATGCATAGAAAGTTCAAGATAAAGACCGTAACTGGTTGGACGTAAGTTCCATACGCTGTAGCCATTGGCTTCAACAATGGTGACTACAGCATCCTGCAACTGCCACAACTCATTTAGTTCGTCTTGATTCAGCATAAGAAAAAAGCCAGAGTTTTTCACGACTCTGGCTTTATGGATTTCTATTATTCAACAGTAACGCTTTTAGCCAAATTGCGTGGCATATCCACATTAAGCCCTTTGTTGACAGCCACGTAATAGGCGAGAAGCTGCAACGGAATAACCGTGAGCAGTGGCTCAAGCGCTGGTAGGGTATTGGGAATCTCAATGTAGCGGTCGGCTATCTTCTTGATTTCCTCATCACCCTTTGTACTGATGGCTATGATTTTTCCACCACGGGCTTTCACCTCCTGCATGTTACTGATAATCTTGCTGTAGTCGTCATGTTTGGTAGCGATAAACAGACAGGGCATTTCATTATCAATCAGTGCGATAGGACCGTGCTTCATCTCTGCAGCGGGATACCCCTCGGCATGTATATAACTAATTTCCTTCAGTTTTAACGCACCTTCCAATGCTACCGGATAATTCCATCCACGTCCTAAATATAGGAAGTTGTGGGCAAACGTAAAGGTTTTGCTCAATTCCTTAATTGAGTCTGCTTGTTTGAGAACTTCTTGAATCTTAGTGGGAATACACTCCAACTCCCTTACCATTGCCGTGAAATCATCTATCGACATAGAACCCATCGCTCTGCCTAAAGCCAAAGTGAGCAGATAGAGGCAAGTGAGCTGACCCGTGAATGCCTTTGTAGAAGCAACACCTATCTCGGGTCCCACATGAATATAGATGCCGGCATCCGTCATGCGGGCTATGCTTGAACCTACAGCGTTGACAATGCCGAAGGTGAAAGCGCCGTTCTCCTTGGCTAATTCAAGAGCTGCCATTGTGTCGGCAGTCTCTCCACTTTGTGAGATAGCAATCACGACATCGTCAGAATAGATAACCGGGTCACGATAGCGGAATTCCGAGGCATAATCCACCTCGCACGGAATCCTACAGTAATGTTCTATCAGTTGCTTGCCAATGAGTCCAGCATGCCAACTTGTTCCACAGGCAACAATGATAAACCGGCGGGCACGAAGCAGACGCTTACGATGGTTGACAACAGCACTCAATACAACACTGTTATTGTAGGACATCAGGCGGCCGCGCATACAGTCGCGAAGGCACTGGGGCTGGTCGAAAATCTCCTTGAGCATGAAATGAGGAAACTCGCCTTTGTCGAGCATACTCATATCCATATCAATCTCCTTCACGTTGGGGTTGACATGCTCTTGGCTTAAATCCATAAGGTCAAGAGGCTTTCCGGGCTGGCATACAGCCACCTGCTCGTCGTCAATATAGACTACTTGATTAGTATATTCTGCGATAGGAGTAGCATCTGAGGCAATGAAAAACTCAGCATTGTCCTTGCCAATTCCTATGACCATAGGGGAACCCTTGCGTGCAGCAACGAGTTGAGAAGGATTACGCTTGTCTATGACTGCAATGGCATAGGCGCCGACGCACTTGCGGAGAGCATAGACCACAGCCTCAGGAAGGGTACACTTACGCTTGTTCTGTACATATTCAATGAGTTGAACAAGTACCTCGGTATCAGTCTCACTCTTGAAGTGGTAGCCTTTTTTCTTCAACTGAGAACGAAGAATATCAAAGTTCTCGATGATGCCATTATGGACAATCGCCAGATTGCCTGACTCGGAGAGATGAGGGTGAGCATTCACCGTTGTCGGTTCTCCATGGGTTGCCCAGCGGGTGTGGGCGATGCCAAGATGACCGGAAAGGTCTTTGCCCTTTGCCACATTCTCCAAATCTGCCACTTTACCAGTTGCCTTGTAAACATTCAAATCTTTGCCGTCCAACAAGGCGACTCCAGCCGAGTCATAGCCTCGATATTCCAAACGGTGAAGACCCTTTATCAAAATTGGATAGGCGTCTCTACTTCCTATATATCCAACTATACCACACATAGTTATCTACTTTTAATTAATTCTATGATTTATATTTTCTCAGCACTGCCATCAAAGTCTGATTCTCAGCGCGAGTGCCGATTGTGATTCTTAAACAATCCTTGCATAGGGGAATCTGCATAAGGTTTCTGACAATGACTCCATTCTCTACCAAATAATCAAATACAGCTTGCGCGTCAATCATCTTTGCCATGAAGAAATCAGCATCTGTTTGGTAAACCTCCTTGCAGATGGGAAGTTCCTTGAAAGCCTCCATCATCATTGCTCTTGAGTGCAAGACCATTTTTACCCAATTATCTATCTTAAAGGGGTCTTTAAGCATCTCCAGTGCCTTTCGCTGCGTGAGGAGATTGATATTGTGGGGATATTTCACCTTATTGAAGATTTCTATTATCTCTTGGCTGGCAAAAGCCATCCCTAAACGTAATGCTGCACAGCTCCAAGCCTTACTCATTGTATTGAGAACTATTAGGTTAGGGTAGTTGAACAGTTCTGAACGGAACGTTGGCTGTGAGGAGAAATCACTGTAAGCCTCGTCTACGACAACAATGCCTTGAAAGTTATTGATAGTCTTTGCCACTTCATCACGGTTAATGTTGTTGCCAGTAGGATTATTCGGAGAGCAAATCCAAATCACCTTCGTATGTTCATTGGTTGTAGCGAGCAAAGTATCTGCCTTTATCTGAAAATGCTCGTCCAAAGAAACGGGGCGGTATTCAACATCGTTAATATCTGCATATTGCTTATACAAACCACATGTAGGGTCAATGGCTACTACATTGTCCTTGCAAGGCTGACAAAATACCCGATAGACCAAATCAATCGCCTCTTCACTCCCATTGCCCAAGAAAATATTCTCCTCTGATACTTTCTTCACTTTTGACAATGAACGTTTTACCTCTATCTGCAATGGGTCAGGATAGCGGTTGTAGGGGTGATTGTAGGGATTCTCATTGGCATTGAGAAACACTTTGGCTTTAGCACCCGAGAACTCACTGCGAGCAGTGGAGTAGGGGGGCAACCGCCAAATATTCTCTCTCACAAGTTCTTTAAGTTCCTTCATAGGGCAAACCTTTATAAACGGTATTCAATCTCAGTCGCATAGTATTGGCTTAGACTTCCACAGACCCAACGCAACCATACATCACATAGACAAGTCAATATTTCGGATTCTTTTGGGTGAGATATTCTGAATCATCCACTAAGAAAAGTACTTCCAACGCAACATTGGAGGCATTTTCAACAATGTGCCAATGCCGGAATCGGCATGCAAACTCATTGTGTCGTCATTTAAACGGCCTTTTGACTGTAAGGCAATTCGTAACATTTTCAAAATATCCTAAAATAATGGGGCAAAATTAGTCATTTTTAGTCAATTGTCCAAGAAATCTTGTACTTTTGTATTCTAAAATAATTGCTGATAAGTTGTTAAATAACAAAATGAAATATAATCCCCTCAGGGACATCTGTTTTGAAAGACGTAGAGTTGCTTATTGTCTCATTGGGCTTCTCGTAATGATTGTTCTGCAGTCATGTACGGAAAAGAAGCAAGTGGAGATGACTCCTTGGGGTACCCCTTTGCAAGGAGAAGCTGATTCTGCTCAATATAAGAAAACGCTTTCCCTTGAGGATATTGTGTCGAATGGCGAACTTATCATTGTAACCCTCTCAGGCCCTGATACTTACTACGATTATCACAACTATGGTATGGGTTTGCAGTATCTTCTTTGTGAGAAGTTTGCTCAGAATTTAGGCGTTAGCTTGCGGGTAGATGTTTGCAGAGACACTACCGAAATGGTGGAGAAAGTGGAAAGGGGAGAGGCTGACGTGGTTGCCTTTCAGTTGCCGAAATCCATCAAAGGCCTGAAATTCTGTGGTGTGGGGATTGATTCTCTAAAAACTCAATGGGCAGTTAATGAAGATAATAAGTCGTTGGCAAAAGCTCTCAATGAGTGGTTTAAGCCAGAAATGATTGCCCAAATGAAAAAAGAAGAGAGTTTTCTTCTTTCTACAAGGAGTGTGGTTCGACATGTCTATACACCCATGCTGAACAGAAGTGCCGGAATTATATCCAAATATGATGCTTATTTCCAGCAATATGCACAGTTGGCGCGTATGGATTGGCGATTATTAGCAGCCCAGTGCTACCAAGAATCTTGCTTTGACCCCAAAGCACGTTCTTGGGCAGGTGCCATGGGACTGATGCAAATTATGCCAGCAACGGCTGCTCATTTAGGACTTCCTAAAGATGCCATCTATCAACCTCAAGAGAATATCGCTGCTGGAGCTAAATTCTTAGGCGAGTTGCAGAATCACTTCAGCGACATTCCTCAGACCCAAAGAGTGAATTTTATTCTTGCAAGTTATAATGGCGGAAGTTACCATATTCGGGATGCCATGAATCTAACTAAGAAATATGGTGGGAATCCACATAATTGGTACGAGGTGAGCCAATATGTCTTAAAACTGACAGACCCCAAATATTATCGTGACCCTGTAGTGAGTCATGGTTATATGCGTGGTTATGAGACTGTCGAATATGTTCAGCGCATCCAGAGCCGCTACGCGCAATATTGTGGTTTTGCTGCGCCCGGCAGTTTCGCCGCTTCTGGAATGCCCCAGAAAGCTAAGCGACATCACAGATTTAAATAAGTAGTTCTACGAAGATAGTGGGCTATTCCCGAATCAAAATCCGCAAGTAATCACTTCAATTACTATCAACTCTCGATTGTGCGACAATTGCCGACAAACTTGTTGACAATTGCCGACAAACTTGTTGACAATTGTTGACAAACTCGTTGACACTTGTCGCTCAATCCAAACCTGACGTTTTTGTGCCCTGTCTTCACGTATCTTTCTTAAAATTTTCTTGCTCTTTAGCTATTTTGCAGTAAGAGTTCTTCAATAATAGAAATGTGAGTTCGATGAAATAGCGGGCTATTCATCGAACTCACTATATATATTTAATATTTAAATATTAAATATGGATGATATTGGCTTCGTGACCAGCGAAAGGCAGATAGCGCTGTAGCACATCCTTCGTTTTCAACTTGAGGTAGCTGGTTGTCGTACCATCGCTGCAGCCGTACCATTGCATGTCTGCAACTTCAGAGTCAAAAACCACTTGTACGAGATGCCATTCATCAAGAATTACGCTTAGTGCTGTGGCTGCTCCAATAGGAGTGCCCAACATCTGAAGCAGATGGTCTGCAGGGGCAAATGAAACGCGAGAGATTCCCAACGCATGGCTGAAATCTTTCGACCGGAAAGGTTTGTCACCACGAGTGACGAAGAGGTAATGCTCGGTTTGCTGATGGTTGCAAAGCAGGAGCGTCTTCACCATTTCCATGTGGAGTCGTTGGTTGATGGCAACGCAGTCTTCCATCGTGATTGCCTCGTCGGTATCTACACGTTCAAAGGGGATGGAGAGACGGTTGAGAGTTTCATATACTTTCTGTTGAAGGCTGCTGCAGAATGTGGCAGGAGCCGATGTTTTGATATCACTTACGAAAAACATGTTTTTTACTTTTAATGTGTTTGACTTTAAAATAATTCATGGTGCAAATCGCACCTAACATGATGACGATGCCGCCATATTGAAGCGGATTGACTGGCTCGTTGAGAACTGCATGCGCACAGAGTACGGCTACGGGAAGTTCCACCGTCATCAAAATGGAACTTAATGCTGCGCCAATCCGAGAAATACCCTCAGCAAAGAGGGATGTGGGGATGGCTGTTCCAGCAAGATGACATCGTACCATACAACGTACTTCCCATGAGAACCATGAGAATATATTTCAGATTTTTCATTTCAAAGTTGTCTAATATTAATAAAATAGGAATCACAAAGGACTGAACAACTTTGAATGGAAGGAAGTCAATGACTCTTCAAGCCAACAAATCAACCACTCATTTCTTTGAGTCAGGGTATAACATTCCCATTCTTACTAAGAGAAAGGTCGAGATGGAAGATAATCATCAACTATCTCGTCACTCGTCAGAGCAAGAGTTTTCAATGTAAATTCTGCTGTTCAGCCCAATTAGGCTGCCACAGGAGGATTATTGGTAGTAAAGTGGTTGTTATAATACATGTTGACTATCATTAAAACTGGCGCAAAGGTACAAAACTTTTTCTACATAACAAATATCTATTTTAGAAAATGATGAAATCGATAATTTCATTTCATCGTTATCTTTGTTGATTCCTCTAGCAGATTCAATCAAAGAATGTGGATATTCCATTCTGTGCAGCAAGATATCAGTCTAGGAGTTTTTAAATGATTATACCCATTATGGTAAATAGATGATTTGAAATTAGCCTTAATGGAAATCTAGGATTACTCCCCACTATTCAGATAAGGATTAACCTCTCTATTCTGCTTTACAATTAGTTATTCTTGAAATCTAATAAAGAAAAAATATAGTTGATGATGTTTGGGTCTTCAAATTATTTGCTATATTTGTCCATTAGTGTCCCGTTAAAATCGGGACGTATAAATATTAATCAAACAACCCCGGAATGAGGGGATCTAATTGTTCTTTGACATCATTGAAATTAGTCTTTTCGAACAGCTCTTTGAGTGGCGTCTTGTCCGTCAAAGAGATGCTTAGAATTTGCAGGACCTCATAGGTTGAGCGCTCCAAATGCATATCGTGTTGGACTATTGCCACAAGACAGTAGGCGATAATGGCAGCACTGATTTGGATTCTTACGGCGTTCTCTGTAACGCCCCAGAATTTCTTAATCTTCAGATGTTGCTTCAGCCATTTATGGAAAAGCTCAATCTGCCACCTGTTCTTGTAGAGATTGGCAACTTCAAGTGAGGTGAGATGAAAGGCATTCGAAAGAAACGCAAAGTCTCTGTCCTGCTCCTCATCATGGAAGCGGACGAGCCTAAGTTTCTCCGGATACTTTTTCTGCGAGTTCTCTTTGGTAAATTGTATCTCTGCGTCTGTAAGGACATTCTTGGGTAGCCTGCGTCTCCATTTGATGCATTTGTACTGCAGATTCCTCTTCGCACGGACGACAAAGAAAGACTTCACCAAGTGGATGTTGTATAGCTCCTTGAATGCATTGTAGCCACGGTCGAACACATAGTAGGAGCCTGGCTCATAGGGAATTTCCTTCATTGCCTGCGAATCATACACAGATGCGGTCGTGATGTGGTAGTATGCGGGAACTGACGTTTCCAAGTCATACAGGAAATGAACCTTAACGCCTCCCCTCCGCTTGCGGAACTTTGCCCACCAGAAGACTGACAGACAAAGAGGTATGGTTGTTGAATCAAAAGCATAGACGTTGCCGCCAAGCTTGAATATGTCAACTATCCTCTTCTTTCTAGCTTGCTCCATCATGTAGAAAGCGAAGTCTTCGAATATACGGTAGTCACGTTCCTGATTTGCCTTTGCCAGTGTAGTTCTGGCTATGGGCTTTCGTCCCAACCCCAGATGGTAGCACTTGGACCGATGGGCTTCCAAAGCGACAATCAAGTCACGAAGACTTTCCCTGTTGCTGAGTTGACCAAACATCAGAGCCAGGAGTTGGTTCCAGCACGTGAAGTTCTTGACGTATTTGTCTCCGTTATACTTGCGGACGAGATAGTTGAAGTGGTTCCTATCCATAAACGATATCAGTTGGGCAAAAACGTACTTGTCTTGGAACATATGCATTCAATGTAATATTGATGCAAAATTACGAATTCAAGTCCGTTGACTCCTATAAATGGTCGTAAAAGACTATGTTTCAATAATTTCAAAGAACTCTTAGTCCACTTTTACGGGACAGTAGTGATATTTGTCCTGTTATTCATTTAATTAAACTAATCTGATGCGGAATTAATACAAACAATAAATATGGAAGTCAAGAAAATCAGAAACGAAAAATTGGCTGCTTCTCTTATAGAAAATCTGAAGCGCCGCCATTATGAAGCATTCTTTTGTCACGATATACAAGAACTGAAGAAGCTCGTCGTGCAGCTTATTCCTGAAGGAAGCAGCATTACTTGGGGCGGCTCAGCCACTATTCGCGACACTGGTGTAACAACGCTGCTCAAGGAAGGAAACTATCAGGTCTATGACCGTGACGAGGCAAAAGATGATGATGAGAAAAAGGCAATCTACGTGAAAGCGTTCTCCTGCGACTATTTTCTGTCAAGTGTGAATGCAATCAGCGAGGACGGAGTCATTGTGAACATCGATGGTAATGGTAATCGCGTGGCTGCCATTACTTGGGGACCAGAGCATGTCATTATGATAGTGGGAATGAACAAGGTTTGTCAGGATGTTGATGCCGCCATCAAACGTGCACGGTCGACAGCCGCGCCTACAAATATGGCTCGTTTCAATTTCAATACGCCTTGTCAGAAAGACGGTCGATGTCACGACTGCAAGTCTCCCGACAGCATCTGCAACTATATCTCCATCATGCGCAATTCTCATCCTGCCAAACGGCACATCGTCATTTTAGTTGATGAGAATCTTGGCTATTGATAACGTTATTATCGCATTATAAGGAAAATCGAGCGGTCACCCTCGTTATTACGACGGCGACCGCTCGTTATTTAAATGGTGTTGAATACTGAATTACTGGTGCTGCTCTCTGAGTAAATCATTCACAGTCTTAACAGGATTGAATGTTGACAGAGGAACTTCAACGAAAATGGTTGACCAATCGCTCATAGCGCCATTCCAAAGTCCAGGAAGCTCTAACGCCTTCAGCTCTTTTCCGTTCTTGCTCTTCGAAGAAATGAAACCGGTAGCATGGTCAACATAATTGAGCAAATTGAACTTGCGTCCTTGGTAGTCTTTGGTTGCACAGCACAAATCCACTGGATTGAAGTGTGTACCACTGGTGAACATCTTTACGTAATCCTTGTTGGATTTATCAATTTGGCTACTCTCAAGAATCTGCAAGCTTACTGTTCCGTCTTGATTATAAGCCAAGAACGGACCGCCACCTGGCTCTCCTACGTTCTTAACAACGCCGCAAACACGGATAGGACGATTGAGTTTCTTGCGCAAATAGCTTACGAGTTCTTCTTTCGTAGCATTGTCCATGTTATCATGGGTCACACAGAGCTTTTCACGAACAAACTGTAGCATCTCAGATAAGTCATTCGACGTAAATGCTCCACTATCAAGTTTCTTCAAATAATCGAAAACTTGTCTCTGAATTTTCACCAAAATGCCAGCCAGTACCTTCTTGTAAGTAACAGTGTCTTCTTTCAATCTGTCAGGAACGACATTATCAATATTCTTGATGAAAACCACATCTGAGTCTAAATCGTTTAAGTTCTCAATCAAAGCACCATGACCACCCGGACGGAACAGCAAAGAACCATCTTCATTGCGGAACGGTGTGTTGTCCAAATTAACGGCTATTGTGTCTGTGCTTGGTTTCTGTTCAGAGAAAGTGATGTGGAATTTCACTCCAAATTTCTTCTCATATTGCTCTTTCTTGTCGTTCACCATCTTCTCGAATAAGGCAATATGGTCGTGAGAAACTGTGAAATGAACATTGGCTTTGCCATTGGCGCTTGCATAGAGAGCGGCCTCTACCAAATGTTCTTCCATAGGAGTGCGAACATCCTTATCATACTTATGGAATTGAAGGAGTCCCTTTGGTAATTGACCGTAATTTAACCCTTTCTTTTCCAATAAGTTAGCCACTATTGCTTTATAATTACCTTCAGCAAGCAAAGTAGGAATATCTTTTCCCTCATTTGCCTTGCACTGTTCATTTAAGGCATCATAGAAAGCGAAGTTGTTTATCTTTGCAAAGAATTCCTTCTCAAAGTCTGTAGTGGGTTTATCATAATCTGCGGAGAGAAACGCAAACATGTTTTTAAACATTCTACTGGCTGCACCAGAAGCAGGTACAAATTTCGTCACAACATGGTTGCCATTCTTGTAGTCATCCCAACACTGAATGATTTGATTCGTCTCTTCAACGGTAGGCACGAGAATTCCATTAGACGTAGATGCTGCAGCCTCAAGCTTAAGGAATGGAAAGCCATCAACAAATTGTTGAAGCTGATGCTCAACCTGAGCAATTGTCATTCCACGACCTTCGATTTGCTTTTTGTCTTGATCTGTTAACATATGCAAGGTATTTAGTTAATTGTTCTCAGCAAAAGTAATCAAATTATTTGAGAATCTCCCCTATCCTACTGTTTTTTTTGCTTATTGAATCATATTTATTAAATTCATGACAATTTGATGAAACAATGGGAAAATAACACAAGCAGTCCTATTCCCCCTATATAAGGAGAATTGACTGCTTGTCAGGTAATATCCAACGAAACTAAGCTTTATTATGCCTTGTTTTTCCCAAATACCAACTGTTGAGCCATATCGTTGATTAATCCATCAACAAGTCCTACATTAGGAACTTGAATGACTTTAGAGTTGACACTTTGAGCAATCATCATGAAGATTTCAGCCGCAGGAACGATTACATCCGCACGGTCTGGTTTCATACTGAACACATCCATTCGTTCCTCGATGCTCATCTTGACGAGTCTGTCGTGAAGTTTTATCAAGGTTGGTACAGGAAGCTTGTCAACCAACTTATCCCTCTTGCTTGCAATTCTGTAGAGTTTGTTGATATTACCGCCACTACCAATGATAGTGATATCTTTGTAGCCAGCAGTCACTTCTTTCAATTCATCTTTGATATGTTGCAGCTCATCAGCCTTTACAGCCTCATTGAGCATTCGCACAGTACCGATATTGTAAGAATGACTCATGATTCGCTGGCCATGTGAGATAAAAGTCACCTCCGTACTACCACCGCCAACATCTACATAGAGGTAGTTGTTGTCATCCTGGAGCTTGGACAAGTGGATATCGTAGATGATTTGGGATTCCTCGTCACCAGATATGATTTTCAGTTTCATTCCTGTCTCATCATTGATGTGGTTCAATACCTTTTTGCCATTTTTCGCGTCGCGCATAGCCGAAGTGGCACAAGCACGATAATCTTTCACATGAAAAACTTTCATCAATTGCTTATAGGCTTTCATGGTTCTCACGAACTCATCTTCTTTCTCTTCGCTGATTCTTCCTTTCTTAAACACCTCCATCCCCAATCTCAATGGAACGCGCAGGAAAAGAGCCTTTCTCATATTCATCTTGCCCTCAAGGTCAAAACTAATTGTCTTGATGAGTAAACGTGAGGCATTAGAGCCTACATCTATAGCTGCAAGGTTAAACTCCTTGATATCAGTCATTTCTATTGATTTCTCCATTTTCATTTTCTTTTAAATAACAGTTATACAAAGCCTCTTGAGAACGGAAAGGAACACCTTCCTGGAAGTTGTTTGTACCCAAACCGTCAACAACACGACCGTTCATAGTATCTTTCAAGCCATACTCTACCGTACGAAGCAAATCTCTCTGAATATCAGCATCATAAACAGGAGTGTAAACCTCAATTCTGTTGATAAGGTTACGTGGCATCCAGTCGGCTGAACCAAGATAATATTTATTTTTTCCACCATTACAGAATATGAGAATCCGGGAGTGCTCCAAGTATCGGTCGATGATTCCTATACAGCGGATATTCTCGCTCACTTGAGGAATACCGGGAACCAAAGAACAGTTGCCTCTGATTACGATATCAATCTTCACGCCTGCTTGAGAAGCCTCATAGAGTTTCTTCACCATGTCAACATCTGTGATATGATTGATTTTCATTTTCAGCCATGCCTCCTTGCCCGCCTTGGCATTCTTGATTTCATTGTCGAGAAGGCGCAATATACGATGTTTCATGGAGTTGGGCGATACCATCAATTCTTGGAAACGCATGGGAGAGAAAGGACGGTCGATAAAGTTAAACACTTTTATCACTTCGTTGACAATCCGCGGACGGGCAGTCATCATCAAGTAGTCTGTGTAGACCTTGGCATTGCCTTCATGGAAATTGCCGGTACCGATACAAGCAATATTCCCCTTCTTTGTCTCTATCAGAAGTAGTTTTGAGTGAATTTTCAATCCTTCCACGCCGAAAATCACGTTGACACCTTCTTCCTGCATTCGTTTACTCCACTTAATGTTGCTTTCCTCGTCAAACCGGGCAAGCAGTTCAACGACAGCTGTAACCTTCTTGCCATTTCGTGCCGCAGCAATCAAAGCCTTCACAACCTTAGAGTCCTTTGCTAATCGGTAGAGGGTGGTTTTAATAGCTTTTACCTCTGGCTTGATGGCAGCCTCCCTAAGCAAACGGATATAGCCATTGAAGCTGTGGTAAGGCACATGAATGAAGCGGTCTTTTTTCCTAATCTCGTCAAGCAGACTGTCTGTGGAAAGAAATTCCGGCTTCATCAAATGTTGCCATTTTGGGTAACGCAATTCTGTGTGACCGCAATCGGGGAAAGACATCAAGTCCTTATGGTTCTGATAGCGTCCACCAGCCAATGCCGTATCAAGTTCTTTGACGTTCAAGCGCTCGCGGATTTTCTTCACCATCTCCTTAGGCATCTCTGCGTCGTAGACAATCCTAACGGCTTCACCACGTTTCCGGCTATTGACACCTGCGGCAATCTTCTCCATTGTGCCATAATCAGACTCGTTGTCAATCTCCATCTCGGCGTCTTTCGTAAACTTAAAGGAGAAGGCTCTGTAAGTGCTCTCTTTCATGCCGATAAACACATAGGGCAAACAGAATCTGACCACATCATCCAAATACATGATGTTGGCATTGCCACCACTTGATGGAATCTTAATCCAGCGTCCGTAAGTACGGTCGGGAACCTTCACTATTGCATATTTTGCTTTGTCGTTGTCGATATCTTTTCTTTCAACAAGCAGATAGATTCGGTTATCCTCAAGAGTTGTGATGTCGTCAACTTGGTTGAGCCAAATCGGGTTGACGGAGCCATTAAGTTCCTCATAGAAGAAATTTTTCAAGAATGCTTTCTGTTCATCATTCAGTTGGGTCTCATTTACCATCTTGATACCATGCTTGGACAATTCCTTCACAACATTGTCCACTGCTGCCGTATATTCCTTACTGAAAGATTCATTAAGCTGATTGATAGCCTTTAGGCTCTTCTTTATTTTCTTATAGGTGATTTTATCTACATTCTTATCATCGGCAATACGTGAGAGGGAGGCAACTCGTACTCTGAAAAATTCATCTAAATTATTAGAATAAATGCCGAGAAACGACATACGTTCCAAAAGAGGAACATATTCTTTCTCAGCTTCTTGCAAGATGCGGTGATTGAAATGCATCCAACTCACATCACGCTCGACGTATGGAAATTTATCTTTTGGCATAGAAATAGCGAAATTAATTTCGGGTCATTTTGATTATCTGCTCTTGCCGGCAGTTTCTTCAGTTTGCTCAACAGGATTGGCAGCAACTTCCTTCTTGCCTTTTTTCTTGTCCTTCACATCCTGTTTCTTGCCTTTCTTTGAGTCTTTATCAGCCTTCTTGGTGGCTTTGACTTCTGATGGCTTATCTTTTGGTTCCTCAGAAGTAGTCTTCGTGTCCTTTACATCATGCGATTTCTTATCGGCTTTCTTTTGTTTCTCCGGCTTATCAGTCTTATCACTCTTATCGCTCTTTTTCGGTTTGAGGAAAGCGGTATTGTTCGGGTCCTCAACTACAATGAAGTCCATGTCACCATCGTTCAGATGCAAAGCCTTTCTGAAAGTCTTAGCGGTTCCTGCAGGTACAACAATGTTGTGCAAATCATCACTTTCAGAAAAACAATGACGGCTCAAATGTTTAGGAACACCTGCGAAGATAACATTTTTCAACTTATCGCATTCTGCAAACGCATAAGAGCGTATCGTTTCCACACTCGCTGGAATATAAACGTGGTCTAAATCGTCGCAATCATAGAATGCATCGCGCTCTATAGCTTCAACTGTTGAAGGAATGATGACGTTCTTCAAGTGCTTTTTCTGACGGAATGCCATCTCGCCGATGATTTTCACACCTTCGGGGATGGTAAAGTTTTCGTCATTTGCCATACAGAACACTAGACAGGACTTGTCGCTAGTATAGACAGCATTCCCGTCGTACTCAAAACTGTCACTATCAATCTTCTGAAGAGCCAGATTCAAAACAAGTGACTCAAACTTCTGATCCTTTGGATTTTTCTTCTTAAGAATATCCAAAACTGCTTTCTTACTTTCTTTCACGGCTAATTCTCTCAATGTTCTAATTATTACCGGTTCAAAATTATATTCCGAGTGTTACAAACATGTTAAATTCATGTTACAACGAGGTGTTTGTAACACAATGTTAACACATATTTCTATCTCCTTTTGCCGCTTATTTAGGGGGCAAGATGTTGAATCTGTAGCTATATTAGCAATTTACAAACATATTGAGGCTCGTCGTTCCATTTTTCTTATAAAAGTAAGTTTGTTGAAATAGCGCAATGTTCGATTCGAAATCTACATGTGATACGGCGAAATTTGCCAACTTTCATAGAAGCAAAGTTATCAAATCATTCTTGGCTGCTTTTCCTATCAGTCATGTTTCAATTAATAATAGCTTTTCCTTTTGCATCCTCCCCCACTCCAACTCAGAAAGAATTTGAAATACAACGAAAAAATCCTTATGTCATATAGTTTTTGGAGATTCATCTAAAAAAATATCTTTTCATTATCTCCGATAGCTATTTTTTTAGTACCTTTGCATTAAATTTTGAATTGAAGAAAAATCATAAAAATATATCATCGTGGCAGAAACAAAGTATATCTTCGTCACCGGCGGTGTGGTTTCTTCGCTTGGTAAAGGAATCATTTCGTCATCCATTGGTAAGCTCCTGCAAGCCAGAGGCTACAACATTACCATCCAGAAGTTTGACCCGTATATCAATATTGACCCGGGAACGTTGAACCCATACGAGCACGGTGAGTGCTATGTCACCGTAGACGGAATGGAGACTGACCTCGATTTGGGCCACTACGAGCGCTTCACTGGTATCCAGACAACAAAAGCCAATTCACTTACTACTGGTAGAATCTACAAATCCGTTATCGACAAGGAACGTCGTGGCGACTATCTGGGAAAGACTATTCAAGTAGTTCCCCACATCACTGATGAAATCAAACGCAACGTGAAACTGCTTGGTCAGAAATATCACTACGATTTTGTCATCACTGAAATTGGTGGAACCATAGGTGATATTGAGAGCGCTCCTTTCATGGAGGCTATCCGTCAGTTGAAATGGGAACTTGGCAAGAAAGCCGTTTGCGTCCATCTCACTTATGTGCCCTATCTGCGTGCGGCAGGTGAGTTGAAGACCAAACCTACCCAACATAGCGTTAAGGAATTGCAAAGCGTTGGTATTCAACCAGATATCCTTGTTTTGAGAACCGAAAAGCATCTCAACGACCAAATCCGCAAGAAGGTGGCTGCTTTCTGCAACGTAGATTTTGATTGTGTGATTCAGAGCGAAGACTTGCCAAGCATCTATGAGGTGCCAGTCAACATGCAAAATCAAGGTCTTGACGTTGCTATATTAAAAAAGGTAGGAGAACCCATTGGCGAGAAGCCTGCTCTAGGACCTTGGAAGAAATTCCTCGACCGCCGCAAGAATGCCACGAAGGAAGTGCATATCGGACTCGTTGGCAAATATGACTTGCAAGATGCGTATAAGAGCATTCGTGAGAGCCTCTCTCAAGCCGGTACCTACAACGACCACAAGACTATCATCACTTTCATCAATTCTGAATACATCACAGAGGAGAACGTGGCGGAGAAACTTGCCGGACAGGATGGCATCGTCATCTGCCCGGGATTTGGACAGCGTGGTATCGAAGGCAAGATAGTTGCAGCACACTACACCCGCACTCATGATATCCCCACTTTCGGAATCTGTTTAGGCATGCAGATGATGGTCATTGAGTTTGCACGCAACGTATTGGGATATGCCGATGCAAACTCTCGTGAAATGGACGAGAAGACTCCCCACAACGTGATAGACATCATGGAGGAGCAGAAAAACATCACCAATATGGGTGGCACGATGAGACTTGGCGCTTATGAGTGCGTTTTGAAGCAAGGCTCCAGAGTGATGGATATCTATAAGCAGGAAAATATTCAGGAACGCCACCGCCACCGCTACGAGTTCAATAATGAATACGAGCAGGAATTCGAGCGCAATGGCATGATGTGCACGGGACATAATCCCGAGAGTGGTCTTGTCGAGATTGTTGAGATACCCAGTCTCAAATGGTATATCGGTACTCAGTTCCACCCCGAATATCAAAGCACAGTGCTCAATCCCCATCCCCTTTTCGTAAACTTCGTAAAAACAGCAATAGAAAACCAGAAGAAATAAATGGACCGTAACAACATCATCGGTTTGCTTCTCATTGCCCTTGTACTGATAGGTTTCAGTTGGTGGGCTCAGCCTTCAAAGGAAGAGAGAAGACAGGCTGAAATTCAAGACTCAATTGCCCTTGTGCAGCAGAAGAAGGCAGCCAAGGCTAAAGCTCAGTATGAGCAGGAGCGCCGCAAGGCTGCTCAAGCCAAAGTGTTGGAGGATACCACTGCCCTATTCCACACTGCTTTGAAAGGCACGCAGCAGAAAATTGTTCTGAAGAACAACCACGTAGAACTCACTCTTAACTCTAAAGGTGCCTACGTTGAGAAAGCTGTCATCAAAGGCTATAAATCCAGAGAGTTGCAAATCAAGAACCACAATTCAAAGGATGATTCCAAAGAACCCAATGAAGTAACGCTCTTTGACGGTAAGGAACAAAAGCTCAACTTCATTCTTTCGGCAAAGGAAACCAACATCTACACGCAGGACCTTTACTTCACACCCTCTCAGATTTCTGACTCAACGGTAGTGTTCACTGCTGTAGCTGGTCCCGGAAAAGAACTGGCAATCAGCTATAAGTTGGGCAAGGACTATATGCTCCACACTCAGCTGAAGGCTACTGGATTAGGTGGTCTTTTCGCCCCGCAGACCAATACGATGGACGTGGACTGGCAGGACAAGTGCCGCCAGCAAGAAATGGGATTCTCCTTTGAGAACCGCTATGCCACTCTCACATATCATAACGCAGACGGTGGTACTGACCATCTGAATGAGTCAAAAGCCACTACCGACAAGGAGTTAGAAGACCCCATCGACTGGGTTGCCTTCAAAAATCAGTTCTTCTCTGCTGTCATGATTAGCAAGAACAATTTTGAGGCAAATTCTAAGATGACAAGCCTTCCCCAAGAGAAGGGTTCGGGTTACTTGAAGAAGTATGAGGCAAAGATGAAGACTTTTTTCGACCCGTCTGGCGCCCAGCCTTCAGAGTTTGAATTCTACTTTGGTCCCAACGACTTCCGTCTGCTTCAAAAGGTGGAAAAAGAATCAACCTTCGGCAAGGATTTGGAAATGCAGCATTTGGTATATCTTGGATGGCCGCTCTTCCGACTCATCAATCGTTGGTTTACTATCTATGTTTTCGACTGGTTATCGAAGGTCTTCCCCATGGGAGTTGTGCTGATACTCATCACGATGTTGCTCAAACTCATCACCTACCCCATGGTGAAGAAGAGTTACATGAGTTCTGCAAAGATGCGTGTGCTCAAACCGAAGCTCGATGAGGCTACATCCCAATACAACGCGCCTGAGCAGCAGATGCAGAAGCAGCAAGCCATGATGGCTGAATATCAGAAATACGGCGTAAGTCCCCTCTCTGGCTGCTTGCCCATGCTGATACAGATGCCTATCTGGATTGCCATGTTCAACTTTGTGCCTAACGCCATTCAGCTCCGCGGACAGAGTTTCTTGTGGATGCAAGACCTGAGCACCTATGACCCCATCATAGAGTGGAGCAAGAACATTTGGCTCATTGGCGACCACTTGAGTTTAACCTGTATTCTCTTCTGCGTTGCCAACTTACTATATTCTTGGATGACCATGCGTCAGCAGAAAGACCAGATGGTAGGTCAACAAGCAGAGCAGATGAAGGTGATGCAATGGATGATGTATCTCATGCCGCTGTTCTTCTTCTTCATCTTTAACGATTACAGTTCGGGTCTGAACTTCTATTACTTCGTATCCTTGTTCTTCTCGGCTGCCATCATGTGGCTCCTCCGCAAGACCACCAACGATGAAAAACTCTTGGCTATCCTCGAGGCTCGCTATAAGGAGAATCAGGCTCATCCGAAGAAACTCTCCGGAATGGCAGCCCGCCTTCAGGCAATGCAGGAGCAGCAGATGGAACTTCAGCGCAAACGCGAGGAACTGGAAAAGAAGAAACGAAAACTATAAAGTCAAATAATCAAGTGGCAGCTTTTCGCCGCCACTTGATTTCTACCATAATATTATAATGAACCCTATAACACTTAACACTTACTACTATGAATAAAGGAATTGTACTTGCTGCTGCTGCGCTCTTGGCAGGCAGTTTGCAATTAGAAGCACAAACCATGATTGGTAAGAACAACATTCAGTTGCAATCCGACTGTATGACCCCAGAGGCTCTTTGGGCAATGGGACGAATCGGCGGATGCACAGCTTCACCCGATGGCAAAATGGTCGCCTATCAGGTGGGCTACTACAGCGTGAAAGAAAACAAAGGCCATCAGATGCTCTTTGTGATGGATGCCGACGGAAAGAATCAGCGTCAGTTGACTCAAACCGCAAAGAGTGAGACCGATGTGGCTTGGATTGAAGGCGGAAAAAAACTGGCTTTCCTCTGCGACGGTCAGATTTTCACAGTGAATCCTGATGGTACTGGAAGAAAACAGATTACTAATTCCAAGATTGATATCGAGGGCTTCCGCTTCTCTCCTGACGGAAAGAAGGTGATTCTCATTAAGAGTCTCCCCTATCATGGAAGCATTAAAGAGAATCCGAGCGACCTGCCCAAAACTACCGGTATGGTCATCACTGATTTGAATTATCGCCATTGGGACCATTATGTAACTACTATGGCACATCCCTTCGTTGCCAACGTTGCAGCCGACGGAACTATTGATGAGGGGAAGGACATCCTTCAGGGTGAGCAGTTTGAATGCCCCACAGCTCCGTTTGGTGGTATCGAGCAGCTTGCTTGGAGTCCCGACAGTAAGTCTATCGCCTACACATGCCGTAAGAAGCAAGGTGTAGAATATGCCACATCCACAGATACTGATATCTTCCTCTATGATGTTGCCACTGGCAATACACGCAATCTCTGCAAGAGTGGAATTGCTTTGCCCAAGAGCGACCCGACAAAGACAATGAAATATCAGGCTATTGACTCTGAGAAATACAAGAATGAGAATGTCGGTTATGACGTGAACCCCAAGTTCTCTCCCGATGGCAATTACATTGCTTGGCAGAGCATGGCTCGTGATGGATATGAGAGCGACCGTAACCGTTTGTGTGTCTACAATCTTAAGTCTGGCGAGAAGAAATACGTCACAGAGAGCTTCGACAGCAACGTTGACGACTTCTGCTGGGCTAACGATTCCAAGACTCTCTATTTCTTGGGCTGCTGGCATGCATGCGTAATGGTTTACCAAACCAACCTTGAAGGCAAAGTGATGCAGCTGACAGATGGTTGGTATGATTACGGATCAGTCCAGATGCTCGGTGCTACTAAGAAACTTCTTGTCACCCGTCACTCCATGAGCCATCCCGATGACATATTCGTGGTTACACCTGCAAAGAAAGAGATGAAGAGCGAGGTGAAGCAGCTCACTGATGAGAATGCTCACATCTTCGCACAACTCGAAATGGGCAAGGTGCAGCAGCGCTGGGTAAAGACTACAGACGGCAAGGACATGCTGGTTTGGATTATCCTCCCACCCCACTTCGATGCTAACAAGAAATATCCTACCCTGCTTTATTGCGAGGGTGGTCCCCAGAGTCCTGTTTCTCAGTTCTGGAGCTATCGTTGGAACTTCCAGATTATGGCAGCCCACGGCTACGTAATCGTTGCTCCCAACCGTCGTGGTCTTCCCGGCTTTGGAAGCGAGTGGAACGAGGAAATCTCAGGCGACTGGACAGGCCAGTGCATGAAGGACTATCTGAGCGCCATTGATGATGCAGCTCAGAACCTTCCCTTCGTTGACAAAGACCGTATGGGTGCTGTCGGTGCATCATTCGGCGGTTTCTCAGTATATTATCTCGCCGGACACCACAACAAGCGCTTTAAGTGCTTCATCGCTCACGACGGAGCCTTCAATCTCGAATCTATGTACACAGATACCGAAGAGGACTGGTTCTCCAACTGGGAGTATGACGATGCCTACTGGAACAAGGATATGACCGAGAATGCCCGTCGCACTTATGAGAATAGTCCTCACAAGGCAGTTGACAACTGGGACACTCCTATTCTCTGCATCCACGGCGAGAAGGACTACCGCATCAACTTCAATCAGGGAATGGGTGCCTTCAATGCAGCTCGCATGAAGGGTATTCCCGCCGAGTTGTTGCTCTTCCCCGACGAGAACCACTGGGTTTTGAAGCCTCAGAATGGTATTCTGTGGCAAAGAACCTTCTTCGAGTGGCTCGACAGATGGCTGAAGAAATAAGTTTTACTAAGGAGATATAATGAACAAAAAAGAAATTCCTGTCTTGCTGCTGACGGGTTACCTCGGCAGTGGCAAGACTACTCTCTTAAACAGAATTCTCGCTAACGAGAAAGGTATTAAGTTTGCAGTGATTGTAAACGATATCGGTGAAGTCAACATCGATGCAAGCCTCATTGAGTCGGGCGGAGTCGTTGGTCAAGGCGACGATAGTTTGGTAGCCCTGCAAAACGGTTGCATTTGCTGCACGCTCAAGATGGACTTGGTGAAGCAGTTGAGCGACATTGCCAACATGAACCGTTTCGACTACATCGTGATTGAGGCGAGCGGTATTTGTGAACCGGCTCCCATCGCACAGACTATCTGCGCTTATCCTCAAATGTATCCCGAATATGCTGAGAATGCAATTGCCAAGTTGGATTGCATCACTACAGTTGTAGATGCCAAAAGGATGAAGGATGAGTTTGCCAACGGCAACGACTTAATGAAGCAGAACATTGCAGAAGATGATTTGGAGAGCCTGGTGATTCAGCAGATTGAATTCTGCAACATTATCCTGCTCAACAAAGCCGATGAGCTCACAAAGGAAGAGATGGCTGAACTGAAGAGTATCATCAAGTCCATCCAGCCGCACGCCGAAATTTTTGAGTGCAACTACGGAGACATCGACCTTGACAAAATCATCAATACCCACTTGTTCGACTTCGACAAGGTGGCGACATCCGCAGCATGGATTAGTGCCATTGAGGAAGATGAGGATTTGGAGAATGAAGAAAGTGGAGAGGCTTTGGAATACGGCATTGAGACTTTCGTCTATCAGCGTCGCAAACCTCTTGACATGAATTTCTTCGATGACTTCATCAGTCGCAAGTGGCCCAAGCAAATCATTCGCTGTAAAGGCATCTGCTGGTTTAAGGAAGAACCCGATATCTGCTATGTATTTGAGCAGGCTGGCACACAAGTTGGGCTTAGGAACGCCGGACAGTGGTATGCCACAATGCCGAAAGATGAACTGAAGGCGATGATGGATAAGGAACCTGGACTCCGACGCGATTGGGATGAGAAATATGGCGACCGCATGGAGAAGCTGGTATTCATCGGACAGCATTTGGATAAGGAATCCATCATCAAGAATCTCGACCAATGTTTGACTGATTAAGCAGAATTCAAGTTAAGATAAAGACTTGCAGACCAACCTCTGCAAGTCTTTTTTTGATATATGCTGTAGAGTACATACGTGCAGGGGTTAGCAAATTTTCATTTTCATATCTTTAGATAACGTGAGTTTGACTAAATAGCGGACTATGCCGATTAAGAAATCACTTCAATAACTATCTAATGGCGATTGCTGACAAGTGCCACCCAATCGAGCGCCAAGTGCCACCACGTCGGGCGCCAAGTGCCGCCCGTTCGGTTGCCACTTGCCAGCACACGCAAATAAACGATGCTACGCTCTGAATAAGTTGACAGCGGCACTGAAACGCTCGACAAAGCTTTATACTATATAATATGAAGTTATGATTAAAAAATCTATCAATTTAATCAATTAGTAATCAATTATTTAGATTATTTAACCATCCAAAATAGCGTAACAAAAACCTTTTTTATACCTTTGTAAGCGTAACAAGTAACGTAACACAATAAAGATATGAAAACGGAAAAAGCTATAATCAAGTTAGCACTTAGAGCTACCATCAACAAGGACGGTACGCAATCTATTGTGATAAGGGTACAATGGAAAGGTAAGAGAGCGGATAAAACCCTCCCCTATGCTGTAATGAAAAAGGATTGGAATCCCAACACATTACAAGTAAGAAACAGCAATCATAATGCCTATATCATCAATAAGATGATTAATGCAGAAAAAGCCAAAGCGGAGAGTATTAGGGATAACCTTATACTCAACAATCAACCCTACACTGCAAAGGATATTGTGGATGGACTTAATAACATTAGTGAATATAACAGCAAGGTAAAGACACTTAAATCAACAGCCCAAGAGTATATTGCTGCAAACAGATTGTCCACAAAGTCAAAGCTACAATATAGAGATGGTATCAATTCAGTGTTAAGGTTTTTTGATAGGGAAGACGTAGATTTAACAGAGTTAACAACTGATACGGTTGCAGACTATTTGGACTACTTAGACAATCAAGACTACAAGAACGGTACAAAATTCACTTATGCTGCAAAACTCCATGCAATCTTAAACTATGCGGTGGACATGGGTTATATAGCCAAATTACCCTTTCTGAATAAGGGTAATAATTCTTTAAACAAGAGATGGACAACACCCCCAACACCCAAAGCACTAACTTTAGCTCAAGTAGAGCTATTATATAGGTATTGGCTTATCAAGGGGGAAAATCCCAAATGGAAAGACAATATTGAAAATTACATATATTCTAAGGATTTCATGCTAAATTTTTTCCTATGTGGTTTAAACCTTCAGGGATTAGCCCCCAAGGATATGTGTTTGCTCAACAAAGATATGATAAGACAAAACAATAGTGATAAGATAGTGTTTGCAACTACAAGGGCCAAGACAAAGAAACAAGTGATTGTTACGCTACACAAAAACAAATATAAGATGATGTTTGACTGCTATGTTAATAGAATAGACAATGGTAGTTACTATCTGTTTCCCGTAATGGAGAATAATTTTGATAATTGGTTGGTTAACGCCAATAAGACTTTAAAGATTGTATGGAAAGAATTTAATCAGTGGTTGGCAAATGAAACAGCAGTAAAGCCTATTGAGATAGCGTATCAATACAAGGGTAGTGAAATGCAAGAGACAATAACAAAGGATAACTTAGAGGATTATTATATTGATGTTGATAAGATAACCCTTTATTCCTATAGGCACACCTATGCTTCTATGTGGGTAGCCAATAATGGAGATATATTCCAATTAGCAAAAGACATGGGTAGGAGTATTGCTAACATAGAGACATATTTGGAAAGTTTGGTAGTATCACAAGACGTAATTGATAACAACAGATTGGCTATCTTAAATCAACAATAAAAACCGTATCAAAATGATTATAATGTTGCTCCAGCGCAACATTATAATCATTTGTTTTGTAATAGGAACAATCTACCCTTTTTATTTTGATTGTAAGCGCTTAATGTAGCTAAATGTGTAGTTAATCAATCCAAGCAATAGAAACGCTTAGACGGCTTAAAAACACCCTTAAATCAAATGTAAGGATAGTGTTATACTACATGCAAGAGGAGTTAAACAATAAAGACAATCCACAATAGTAGAAAACCCTTTTTATTTTGGTTTTAAGCGTTTATAACCCCTTATGTTGGTAGTTAATAGGTTTTGGGGATAGAACGGCACACAGGGGCTAAAAATAGGCTTAAATTGGATGTTTGGTTATCTTTGTACTACATGCAAAGAGAGAATAGACTATCAACTAACTTATTTGCTAATTGATAGCTGCATTAAGGGGATTTGGGCTATAGACTATCAATCCTTTTGCTTTTCCTTTTCATAGTCAAAGCAAGGATTGAATGATACGGTTTTCTGTTTTTTAATGGGGGGGATAGGTTTGTTTTTTGGGATGTAGCGTTAAACCGCCCCTATCCTTTCATTCACCGCACAGCATTTTTTCATAAATGTTTGAATATCAACTATTTACGTTGCTTTGGCAATTAGGCATGGTCTGACTACCCTATATAGGTTGGGTAAAATGGTACTTATTAGGTTGGGTAAAATGCTCCTAATATATGTCCTGAATGCACCTAATATATGTCCTGAATGCACCTAATATATGTCCTGAATGCACCTAATATATGTCCTGAATGCACCTAATATATGTCCTGAATGCACCTTGATATATAACAGATATAACATTATAGATGTTATAGATGTTATATAGAAGATTATTTCCAATAATCCTTTAGGGGCTTATTGTCAATAATCTTTTTGATACGGTTTTGTTGTGTTATAAGGATATAGAGCAATTAACCAATGTAGGGATTAACTTATCTGATAAGGGGAAAATCCCTATAAGGTGATCCAGCAGCAGAACAATTTAACAGCAATAGCGTAGCTAAAAAAAAAAACCGTACCAACAATATCAAAGGAATTTGTTAAAGAAAATTCCGTTGATATTGACAAGAACAAAACAACGGATAAACAAAAGATGTGCTTACAATTAACCCACAGATTTGCAGCAGGAAAGGAGATAATCCCCAAATGGGATAACTACCCACCTAAGAGGAAATAAGCCCACACACGGAAAATAACAGCCCAAACAGCCCACAATAGAGAGCCTACTTATTCTTTTAACATAGTTTAACATCTTTAACTTTGTTTCTGATTTTCTTTTCTATATGTTTGCACTGTTAAAGAGAAAAAATTAAAAAAATTTTATATTGTAACTAATTGATAACAAAATACTTATAAATTATTTTACTTTTTGATAAATAA